>DAOPKN010000009.1:32429-76944 GCA_035391225.1 Thermotogota bacterium | reverse complement strand
TTCGGGATCTTCACCGGTTTAAAGATGATACACGAACTCAGAAGAAGCACAACAGCCAAAAAGGAAACCAATAAGAATACTTTTTTCAACTCGTACACCTCCACATCGGTATTTTCTGAATTATAACACATTTTCTCCTTCGTATCCGGAAGCTTAGCGGGGGGGATTGATCATCCGCATCAACTCCCGTTGCAGCAGCAAACGAAAATGGGACAGGTTGCGGGCGCGAATCTTTTCGTCCTTTTCCAGCAAGCGCTGTATTTGGAAATCCAACAGTTGGATGCGGAATTGGAGGACCATTTTTTTGAGCACAAGGGCGTCCACCGGGTCAGCGGGGGAAGCCGTGAAATGCGCCTGGTACGTCAGGGGAAAAAGAAATGGAAAATTGGGGTCGCGCTCCAACGTGCTTTGGGGAATTTGGGTATCTTCCATCAGGCGCGAGCGCTCTACCATTTCCCGGAGAAAGAAACGGGAAATGGGTTGCCACTCGTTTTGTTGAGCTTGTGCGAAGCAGGATGCGCACAGAGAAATCGTTTGCTTCAAGCCATGGCCAAAGAACACCTGTTGAAGGGTTGCTTCCTTCTTGTGGCATCGATTACAACGCATCTTCCACCCCCAAGTCCAAGGAATTGAAGCGGTTCATGGCTTCTTCGAAGGGGTTCTCTACCAGGAACAGCATGCATCGGTTCACTTCCTCCAAGACCTTTTGAAAGATGTCGCGCTTTTGGGGGGGGATATCCGAGAGAACGTATTGTGGTGGGGGAATTCCCTCCGGCTTGGGGCCAATACCGATGCGGATTCTCTTGATTTGTGACGATTGCTCCTGATGGATAATGGACAGCATTCCTTTCTGCCCACCCGCGGAACCCTCGAAGCGCAAACGAATTTTCCCGAGCGGAAGCGAGAAGTCATCGAACACCACGATCATCTCTTCCGGCGAGACCGCAAAAGAACCTTTTACTTGCTGGAACGCCACACCGCTCAGGTTCATGTACGTTTGGGGTTTCACAAGGATGAGCTTGGTATCCCCATTGGTTGTATACCAGGCCTCGAACGTGCGTTTTTTCTGGAAAAGCCAGGCACGATCCTTCCACGTGTTTTGGACGAAGCGATCGATCGCCAAAAAGCCCGCGTTATGCCAGTTCCGTTCATAACGCGGGCCAGGATTACCCAGACCGATGAAAGCGGTCGTATGCATCCAGTTAGTCTTCTTCCTTTTTCTCCTTGATAACCTCGGGTTGGGCCATTTCTTCGCCTTCTTCCTCGGCTTCCTCTCCCTCTTCGGCGGCAGCTCCACGTGGTTCCAGAACGGTCAGAAGGATGTCATCCGCGTGCATGAGTGCTTTGATACCTTCGGGAAGGTCCACATCCTGGAGCTTCAGCGATTCTCCCAGGTCGATTCCCGCAATGTCAATTTGGATCTTTTCCGGTATATCCTTGGGAAGTGCCTCGATCAAAATGCTCTCGTACATGAACTCCAAAATGCCACCCTTTTCGACGCCCTGGGGCTTGTTCAGGTATTCTATGGGGACTTCGATGCGCATCTTGTGACCTGCGGAAGGCACGTAAAAATCCAGGTGAACCGGATGATCGTGCACCTTGTGCCTTTGCACAGACTTGAGGTAGGTCCTTTTTTCCAAGGAACTCCCATCTTGTTTTTGGATGTTCAAGGCAATCGCGGTGGTGGAACTGATATGGTGGGAAAGTGCTTCAAAGTTCCGGCGATCGATTTGCACGCTGACCGGTTGGAAATCCGGGCCGTACACAACACCGGGTAAAAGTGCGTCGCGGCGGATCTTTCGGGCACCGGACGTTTTGGAACGGGAACGTTCCTGAGCTTCAATCTTGATGTTTTGCATGGTGTATCCTCCTTCAGTTTTCTATCTAAACAAAATTGTAACCGATAGGTTCTTCCGCACGCGGATTACCGCTTCACCCAGTAACGGGGAAATATCCAGAACCTGGATCTTTGGGGGAAGCTGCGTGTGGGGTATGGTATTGGTGATGAACACTTCCTCGATCGGCGAATCTTGCAAACGCTCGGCTCCTCCCTGGGAAAGGGTACCGTGTGGTGCGCAGGCCACAACGCTCCTGGCTCCCTTTTGAAGAATCGCTTCTGCAGCACCCACAAGGGAACGCCCCGTATCGATGATATCGTCAAAAAGGATGGCTTTCTTGCCTTCGACTTCACCGACGACATTCACGATCTCTGCAACGTTATCCTGGGGTCTCCGCTTATCCAAGATCGCCAGTGGAACCTTCAGTTTTTCGGCAAACTTCCGGGCGCGTTTCACCCCACCCACATCCGGGGAAACGACCACGTAATCCTCCGGGCTGAACCCGGGGGTGGAGCGGAAACGGTGCAAAAACACCGGGAAAGACTGGAGGTTGTCCAAGGGGATATCGAAATAGGCCTGGATCTGGTCGGCATGCAGGTCCACCGTCATGATGCGATTTGCACCGGCTACCGTAAGCAAGTTTGCGACGAGCTTGGCACTGATGGGATCGCGGCCCTTTGCTTTTCGGTCCTGACGTGCATAGCCGTAGTAAGGAATGATAACCGTGATGGAATTGGAAGAAGCTCGCTTGAAGGCATCGATCATGATCAGCAATTCCATGATGGTATCGTTTACCGGGGCGCAGGTGCATTGCATCAAGAAAACGTCGTGTCCCCGCACCGTTTCCCCGATACGCAGCTTGATTTCCCCATCTGCAAAAGTACCCAGTTCCATCTGGCCCAGGCGTAAGTTCATGTAGTCCGCCATTTTGCCGGCGAGATCCGGATTTGAGCTGCCGGCGAAGAACTTCATTTCCGGTCGGTTAAACGGCATTTTCCTCCCTCTTTTTCTTCTGCTCCGCCAATTTTTCCCGAATTCGCTTCGCGTAATCCTTTTTTTCCACTTGGTTTCCTCTTGCGAGGGCCAGCGCATCACTCGCCACATCGCGTACGATAACCGATCCCGCCCCTACCAGCGCCCCCGCCCCGATACGAACCGGGGCCACAAGCGAGGTATTGCTGCCAATGAATGCACCTTTCCCAATCCATGTTGGATGCTTGAAAAAGCCATCGTAGTTACACGTGATGGTACCCGCACCGATGTTCACATCCTCTTCGATCACGCAATCTCCGAGGTAACTCAAGTGCTGTGCTTTCGATCCTTCTCCCACCACGCTATTCTTGATTTCCACGAAATCCCCGATTTTCACCCCTCGTTGTAACTCCGTTCCCTTGCGTAACCGGGCGAAAGGGCCAACTTGGACATCTTCGGCAACCTGCACCTCTTCCAGATGTGACCGTTCTACCCGCACCCTGTCCCCGATGTGGCAATTCGAGAGTTGGCTCATGGGGCCTATGGAACATTCTTTTCCGATAGTCGTTTTTCCTTGGACAAATGTCTGCGGCCAAATCACGGTGTCTTGCCCCACAACAACCTCTGGGCCGATGTACGTGGAAGCTGGGTCGAGAATGGTAACCCCTGCTTCCATCAAGCCCTCGTTGATCTTCCGAAAGGCAAGTTGGTTGATGGTAGCCAGCTGTTGGCGGTCGTTCACCCCGTTGCTTTCCCAGGCATGGCAAGGTGGGATGGGCATCAAGGGTGCATTTTCCGTGTACAGGATGTGCACCAAATCGGTCAGGTAATACTCCCCCTGGGTGTTTTGGTTCTGCAAGCGGTGCAGGTATTTTCGCAAAAAACCCGCTTTGAAAGCGTAAAAACCCACGTTTATCTCGCGAATGTACCGCTGCACGGGGGTACAATCCTTTTCTTCGACAATGGCCCGAACCCGCCCCAGCTCATCTCGGAAAATCCGACCGTAACCCGTGGGGTCGTCCACCTCCACGGTTAATAGCGCACCCCCGAACGTTTCACAAGCCTGGAACAACCGCTGGATGGTTCCGGAGGAAATCAGCGGAACATCCCCGTTTCCAACCACGACGACTTCATCGTGGGGTACTTGTGCAAAAAAAGAGGCGGCTTGCTGCAACGCATGTCCCGACCCAAGGGGCTTGTCTTGCAAAAAAAGGGAGATTGGCTCCCCGCGCTTTTCCAGATGCACGATCAATTCTCGCATTTCCGGGTTCACGACCACGGCCTTTTTGCCGGGGAACGCATCCAGAACCCAATCGATCATGGGCTTGAATGCGACGCCATGAAGAACCTTAGGAAGAGATGAATTCATCCGCTTCCCCATTCCTGCCGCTAAAATAATGCCAATCAAAACGTTTCCCCCTTTTTCGCGCCTATTATACCAAAAAAAGAAAAAATGTGCTTCAACTTTTTCTCTCCAAGAACTTTTTCAATGCCTCCCGGATCAATTCCTCCACCGTTTGGGTTTTCTTCTCGGCGAGCAAACCCCGAAGCACATCCCGGGCTTGATTCCCCGTGTATCCCAGTGCTTCCAGACCTTGTAGGGCTTGTTGGAAAAGACCCAGCTCGCCATGATCCATTCCTTTCTCGGGTAAGGTGACAGAAAGCGCATCCAATTTCGTGGACAGTTCCAAAACCATCCGTTCCGCGGTTTTCTTCCCCACCCCGGGAAGCGAGGTTAGGAAGGAAATGTCTTTTTCGAGCACAGCCTGCACCAAATCTTCCGGGGTTGCCGCGGAGAGTACCTTCAGGGCAGATTTGGCGCCAAACCCCGAGATCGATCGAAGCGCACGGAACAAGTATCTTTTCCTGGCTTCGGAAAAGCCGTACAATCGAAATTCCTCTTCGCTCGGTACGAAAACGGTGTACACGCGGACTTTTTCCCCGTTCGCCCGCGAAAGAAGATCGGTATCCACGTACAGTTCAAATCCAAATGGTGCACAGTCCAAGAAAATCGTTTGCGCGCTTTCGTCCTTTCCCACTACCGTTCCTTCGATGAAAAAAAACATGGTGTCCCTCCGCTGCGAAAAATGAGCCCAGGTCAACATACCATTTTCCAAGGAAAGTTTCAACCCTTCTATCACGAGCTAGCGCTACATCGCACACAAATACCAACTGGCAGGGGATGCCACAAGATGCTTCCGCACGATGCCACAAAGGCTTCCCGCCACGAGAGGATTCGCGAAAATGCGCCATTCCCCGGATGCAAGTGAAAAGGAAACATCCTGCAAGGAGAAGTTCACGATGATCTGAACTCTTTGCCAGTCATCCCCGTTCGATCCTTTCAACGCCAACTGGATGATGCCCTCCGAGGCTTGCACAAGGCGCATTCGTTTCGCAACCTCTTTCCCGGTACGCATGCGAAACAGGGAATGTTGCTTGCGAAGGGAAATCAATCCTTTCACGTACGCCGTTAGGTCCTGAAAAACATGTTTTTGTTCCCAACGTATCGCGTTCACGAAATCCGAAGCGTTGTAGGGATTGGCGTGTCCCATTTTCGTGCGGAAAAACTCGCTCCCGGCTTGCAGAAATGGAATCCCCTGGGAAAGAAAAAGCAGGAAAAAGGCTGCCTTTGCAGCTTGCAAATAAGAAAAGATGTCCCTTCCGGGTTGCACCTTCTGCAACTTGTCGCGAAGGGATAGGTTGTCATGGCAGGAAACGTAATGAACCATCTCTGCGGGGGCGCTTGCTACTGGGTTCTCGTGCGAAACAAGGGCAAGGGTGTCTCCAAGAAGCCCCCGGGCAACATCCCATGTTCGGGAAAGGTCCCCCTGGATGAACCCAGGGCTACCATCGTCGGGCCTTCCCTTTAGCGCGTCACGGAATCGATCTCCAAACACGGCAAGCTGGGTGTTCTTTTGGAAACCCAGGCTACACCTCTTCTCGTCCGGGATAGCTGCTTGTCCCCCGGTCCAGGGTTCCCCGTAGGCAAGCATTCCGGGAAAATCTTCGTGCAGCTTCTGCGCAATTTCTTCCATGCCATCCCGGTCAAAAAGGCCCATCAAGTCGAACCGGAACCCATCCACGTGGTATTGTTCGAGCCAGAAGCGAAGGGTTTGGTACAAAAAATCCCGGACGTGGATCCGTTCCGTGGCCACTTCGTTTCCACATCCGGAACCGTTGGAAAACGATCCGTCCGAACAAAACCGGTAGAAGTAATCCGGAACGGTTTTTTGGAAGTGGCTTTCCTGCACCTGGTAGGTGTGGTTGTAGACCACGTCGAGGATTACCCCGATCCCGGCCCGGTGAAACGAGTGGATCATGCTCTTCATTTCCCGAATCCGGCACACGGGATCATGGGGATCACTGGAGTAGGAGCCTTCTGGCACGGTGAAGCACACGGGATCGTATCCCCAGTTGTAATCCGAAGGGTGCGTCTCGTCCACGGAGCCAAAATCTTGTAAGGGGAGAAAATGCACGTGTGTGACTCCCAAGTCCAGGAGATGGTCAAACCCCACGCTTTCACCAGAAGGAAGGGAAAGCCCCTGTTTGCAGGTGGAAAGGAATTTTCCCACCGCGCATCCCCAGGACTGCAGACCAGCGGTGAAATCGCGCACATGGGTTTCATACACGACCGCATCCACGGGGTTTTCCAGGCGAACACGCCTATCCGTTTCCCAGCCTGGAACCTGGCAAAACTCGGGATCCAGGATGACCGATTTTTGGGAGTTGACGCTCAAGCCATGCGAGTACGGATCAATGGTGGACACCATTTCTCCTTCCTGTTGTAGGAAATAGCGGTAAAAAGTTCCGTGGTGGTTTCCTTCCAATTGCACGCTCCAGGTGCCATTCGCGTTTCGTTGCATGGGGATGACCATGGATGGCGCGAAAGCATCCGGCTCCGCGAAAATTCCCAAGTTCACTGCTTGGGCAAGCGGTGCAAAAACGCGAAAGAGGGTATGTTCCGGGGTGAATTGCGGGAAGAGGGGCCCACAGCGCTGCGGGAAGAGCACATCCACGATACCCGTTTTCTTGACGCGGACCCGGGTTACTTCCAGGTTGCTTTTTTTCCAGTACCCCACCATTTCGATACGATCACTGCATTGCTCCAGGGAAAGTGGGGAAGCCAACCCAAAAGAAAACAGTACGGTTCCCGGCGAGTGGAAAAGGTTTTCTCCAGGGGGGGGAGAAGAAAGTGCCACAAACTCCGTGATCTCCATTTTTCCCCCGGATCCAAGGAGCAGCTGGAAGCGAAGTTGCTCCAGTGCAAAAGGCAATGGATCCACAAAACTCGCAACCCCCTTTTCCGCGGTTTGCAAAAAGGCCAATTTCAAAGGGGAAGCAGAAGAAGGATGGTTCATTTTGGGTCCTCCCGGTTTGGAATGGGTGCCTCCGCTGGCGTTTGATCGGGATGTCGAAGCATGCGCAACTTGAGAACCAGCACCCACCCCAGGGAGATGGCCCAGTTCACGAGAACGCCGATTCCAAGGGAAATCCCGAATTCCCGCAAAAGAGGCGAACTGGCAAGGGAAAAGCTGAAAAAGGCTACGGCGGTGGTGAAAGCACTCAGGGTAACGGCAAGCCCCGTCCCAAAAACCACCTCTTTCAACATCTGGGAGAAAGAAAGCGCAGTGGAGGATTGGTTTTTCTTGTTCTCTTCTTGGATCCGATGCAACAAGTGAACCGGTCCATCGATTCCAATCCCCATGAGGAGAGGTAGCGCCAGGAAGGTCATGAAATTGACATGGAACCCCAAGAGGTAGGAAAGCCCGTAGAAGAAAACAATGGTTAACCCAAGCGCGGAAATCACGAACAGCGAATCCGAAAAATTCTTGAGCCCCAGGACCACGGTTATCCCGATGATCACGCTTGCAATCAAAATGGAGATGGTGATCGCGGAAATCACTTGCTGCATCACCCGGTAGTAAATCACGGGGTAACCAAAGAAGGAAAACTCCGTTTGGTTGAGTTCCTGCAGGAATACTTTCAAACGGTTCTCTCTCCAAATATCTTCCGAACTGATGATATACATTTTGAGCTGCATTTTGCCATCCAGCTCACCGGTAAAAAACTGGGAGGCCTCCTTGGGAAGGAGAGTGGAAGAAAACATTCTCTGGGAAAAACCCGAAAAATCGGGACTTTCCACCAGCAGGTCAAGCCATGCTTTCATGTCATCGTATGCCCTGAGCTTCTTGAGCAGAACCAGTGTGAAAGCGTTCTGGGACTCGTCCATCAATTTGGTTGCCTTCTCCTTGAAAGAGGAATAATCGCTCACCAGCGAAGCGGGAATCGTGGTTCCCAGCGAGATGATTCTGTCCAGGTGGGAACACTCCTCGAAGATCCTTTTCTCCGCGTCTGGAAGCTTAGTGGGATCATCCAGGAATGCTACCACCGAATCGTCGACCGAAAAGGAGAGATCCTTCTCACTCATCAGGTCCAACATTTGCTTGCTTTCCAAGTCCTCGGGAACGATGGAGGCGGGTGTAAAATCAAACCCCAAGAAATTTTGCACCATGAAAAAAAGCGCGGGAATGCAAAGCACCACGATACAAATGGGAAGCCAAATGGATTTTTTCGAGCGGAAGAAAAGGGCAAGTCCGGCAAGGTGTTTTTCCATTCGCCGTCGCGTCGGGAAAAAACGGAGAAACGGCGCGAAGAGTAAGAGCCACGCGGGCAAAATGAATACCATGACCACCCAGTAAATGAAGATCCCCACCCCGGCCAAAAGACCTATCCGCTGTAATCCGGGGGAGTCTACGAGTACCAGCGAAAAAAAAGCCGCAATCGTGGTTAATGCACCAATGAAAACACTCTTCCCCGAACTTTGGATGGCTTCCCGCAGTGCTCTGGCCGTCCAGCCCCTTTTTTGCTTTCCAGGGCACGTATTGAACGACGGATTATGTTGCGAAATATACTCGTTGGTGCGGTTCGCCATGTGAATGGCAAAATCAATACCCAGGCCAAACAAAAGGGCCAACACGAAGCTGGAGGTAAATTCCAGGGTACCAAAGAGCAGGTAAAAAACCCCCAGCGAAAACAACCCGGCGGTGACGAGCGAAAGAAAGACGGCAATGGTGATGAAAAGGTTCCCGTATACCAGGAAGAACAAGATGGTAATCGTGACCAACGCGAAAAGGGTGGTAAGCTGGAAATCCTTCCCCACAACTTTTTGGGTGTCAATCCCGACCTGGTAATTCCCGGAAAAACCAAAGGAGAAACCGTACCGGGACGTGATTTCCTCCACCTTCTTTCGGAGAGTGGAAATGGCGGAAACGGTAAAATCGAAATCCACGGCGCTTTTCGTCAGTACGGCATTGAGTACCATCGCCTCACCATCTTGGCTGAGCATGGCGTACTTGTCGATTTGGTCCATGTCTTGCAGGTCATCGAACAGGGTCTGGATCTTGTAGAAGGCAATTCCTGCTTCACGAACGAGCTTAAAATCGATTTGCATCGGGTCGGTGAGCACAAAATCCACGAAATCCAGGGTTCGCGAAAGATCGGTGAAGACATCTGCGTTGGTCAGCATAACACCCATGCTTCCCATCATGGACACGGCATCCGTTTTGCGGAAGAAATGCACGATATCCACCATCTGTTCCAATTCTGTCTTGATTTCTTGGGCACAAGCATAGGCTTCTTTCCGATCTCCCCCCGTCTTCACCACAATAACCAGCGAATCGCCAATACTATCCGAGGAAAAGAGTTCCTTGTATTTCTGCGAATAGGGATCGTCCTCCGGAAGCAGCACGGTAAGGTCGGTCTCGATGCGGGTATTTGTGGCCAAGTACCCCATTAGGATGGAAACCAAAACGGTGATGAGAAGGATTTCTTTCCAAAACCGCGTGGAGAAAGTTCCGATCCAACGGAAAAAAACGAAAGACGTTCCCTTTTTATCGTTGTGCAACACCTTCACTCCCATCCACTACGAAGAAAAAACCAAGAAAAGGGCCAATAATAAGCCATCCACCAGGGATTTGGCAAGGGTTTGGAAAAACCCCACCCGAACCGCAAGGAAAACCATGAATGACCACACCAACAGAAGAAGCATCATCAGAACCCCCAGCACCACTTGAACGGGAAACGACCCACGAAAGAAAGCGAGGCATACCGGGAGAAACAGGAACGGCGCGTACGAAAAACCAAACCAGTTCTTGAAGCGAATCGGATCATTGGGGGTGATCCGGCGAAATAGGCCAAAAAAAAGCAGCAAGTACAACCCAAACAAGAAGAAAAAAACGATCACGGGCAAGAGCAGTAACCATGCTACCCCACCCAAACCCCAAGTATGGAAGAAAGCCGTCCATCGAAAGGGCGAACCGTAGTACGCTGCCAAATTGACCCCAAAAACCATCACGAAGGCAAGGAAAGAACGGATCGGGTTGGGAGCAGGATGCTTGAGGAGGGACTTGGGAAAAAAGAGCGCGTCAAAGAAAAGGCTCATGGGGAAAGCTCCCAGAAAAGGTAATCCACGAATCCAACTGGGAAGGGTTGCATCTCTTCCAAAACCTGGAAAAAAACCTGTATGGAGGGGATCGTGGCTTGTAGCTCGAACACGGAATAGCCTTCGGAAAAGGAAGCCAAAACAGACTCGAAAAGAGCAGCACGCATTCTCCAGTACGTGGGGTGGTTGCGGGAAAGCTCCTCTTCGCTGGGTTCGGGAAACTCCATTTGCGCAGAAAACCACCTGGGTTGGAAATCCGGAGAGACCGTTTGGCCAAAATACGGGAACAGTGTTTCCTGCCGGGCCAGCGTAGCTTCTTGCCCTTCCAGCGAAGCCGCGCGGGAAGGAAAAGCCAAAAAGTAGGGGTATTGGGCGTTGCGCAGAAAAGAGGCGGTTTGCTCGGATTCCCCTTCAAATGGGTAGATCCCACACACCAAGGGGGACGATAAGTTCTCGTTGTCCAACAGCAACGGATCTTTGCCGTACCCCACGACTTTCACCAGGATCTTTGGCCGGTAGAATACCAACAGTTGCCCGTCGCGAGCCCAGGCAAGAGAAACGTACGTTTGCCCGAGGTAACTGCGTTCAAACACCTTTTTTTCCACACCGGGAATGGCTCCCGATCCCCAAATACGAGATACCGCGTACTCGAACGTTTCAAAATCGAGTGCTTCCCACTGGTTGTTGGCACGGGGATACAGGCGCAATCCTTCCGGGATCAAGGCAGGGGCCTTCTCTTCCAACAAACCAGCTTGGAGCAGCGGATTTGGGCGGGAAGAAAAGGAAACAACCGGTGGGTTGGTTAGCACCTTTTCCACCGGTTGTGCAATGCGGTTTGCATCCAGCAAGGCCCTCACCCCAAAGAAAAGGGCAAAAACAGCCAAAACGATGGACAACAAACGCAGAAAAACGGAGAACATGGCTCAGAGTTGATCGACGAGAAGTTGCAACGCCGTTTTGAGTTGCAAATCTTTCTCCGGGAATATTTGGATCTCATACAAGGTGCTATCGCTTTCCAAGGCGATTTCCTCGATTTCTTCACCGGGCTCCACCAGGATGTCGGGTTCAATCCCCTGCATATGGATATCTGCCCCGTTGGGTGTCAAGTAATGCGCGGTTGTCAGCCACAATTCGCCCCCGTTGGAAAGTGGGAAAAGGGTTTGAACCGCTGCTTTCCCGAAACTTTTTTCTCCCACCAAAGTGGTTAAGTTATGATCGCGCAAGGCACCGGCCAGAATTTCCGAAGACGAGGCGCTTCCCCCGTTGATGAGGGTTACCAAGGGAAAGTCGGGATTGTTGTTCCCGATCGATAGAAGCGTGTTGATGAACCCATCGGAGGACCGTGTGGTCACGATTACCTCCCCGGAGTCCACGAATTGGGAAGCCACCATGATGGCTTGGGTTAGGTATCCTCCCGGGTTATCGCGCAAATCAAGAATGAAACCCTGCGCGCCTTTGCCCAAGAGGGATTTGATGGCCTGCGCCAATTCCTCGGAAGTGTTTCGGAAGAAACTGTTGATCCGAACGTAGCCGATTTTATTGCCGGAGGTCTCGAGGAAACTGTTCTGCACCATGGCTTGGTGCACAAGGGTGCGTTCGATCACGAATTCCAGGACCCCCACTTCTTCCCGGGCGACCTCCAGCGTTACGATGGTTCCGGGAACACCCCTAAGGTTGTTCACGGCTTCCATGTAGGTCATGTCCTCCACCGGACTCGCATCGATCGTCAGGATGAGGTCTCCGGCCTTGACGCCCGCTTTGTAGGCGGGTGTTCCAAACATGGGGGCAACCACGCGGATCAACTTGAATTGCGCATCGTAGGTAACCTCGATGCCAAGGCCCCCGTATTCTCCCTCCTGTTCAATTTTCGCCTCTTCCACGTCGTTGGGTGTCAGGTAGTAACTGAAAGGATCGTCCAAACCCGCAATGACACCGCGTACGCTTGCATCGATCAACGCATCGAAATCGAGTGTGTCCTTTTCGTAGTACTCTTTTTCAATGAAATTCAGGGATTCAAAAAAGGGTTGTAGTTTTTGGTACACGTTCACCGTTTCGTTTTTGCCAAAAAGGGTCCAAGAGAAGGAGAGGACAAAAAGAACCATGAACAGAACAACGGTTGTTTTCAAAGCTTTTTTCATGAAAAGACCTCCTTCATTGCGTGTCGTTGGTATCAAAAGGGATCTTGGAAAACAAAAGAGAGATACTTTGCACCAGGTCTTCGATGTTTTGAAGGTCCGACGACTGGGAAAGTTCGGAGAAACAGCGTTTCACGTTGCCTGCCAATACCAAGCGCGAGATGGAATCCAAAGCGGAACGCGCCGCAGAAATTTGCACCAAGACTTGGGAGCAGTTTCTTTTTTCCTCCAACATCTTTTGAATCCCCCGAATCTGCCCTTCCACACGCTTCAAGCGTTTGAGGATTTCTTCCAGATTCCCGGGGGGGGAACCTGGGGTTTGGGAAGCTTCAATACTCAAATATGCTCCCCCCGATGAACTCCCGCAAGATGGAATTGCGCGGGACGTCTTCAATGTTCGTGATGGGCAAGAAGTACTCCAAGAATTTGAGCAATCTCTTCGCTTCGGTGTTCTCGTAGTCCTCCTCGTTGATCATTACCAGTAAAGGTTCTGCAAAGAGCTTCAGAATGGAAAGCTCGTAGGAGAGCGCCGAGCTGAACATCACATCGGCATCCTCTTGGAAGGGGAAAATGAAGCGCGACTCTCCCCTGCGAACCGATCCCCACATTTGAATCGTGCGAATGGCGGAGTGTCCGCGAGAATGGTGATCCCGAACAATCCGGCGAATCATTCGCGTATCGGTGGTAGGGATGCGGTTCACATCATCGATACTCAGCTGGGTCAGTGCACTCACGTATATCTTGAACTTCACTTCCCGGGGAATCTTTTCCGTGAGTCTCTCGTTCAATCCATGGATACCCTCCACGATGATGGGTTGGTCTTTTTGCACCCGGAAAGAGTGACCGCTGGGTACTTTCTTGCCCAAACGGAAATCGAAACGCGGCATTTCCACTTCATGGCCATCCAGCAACTGCACCAACGTGCGATTGAACAAATCCAAGTCAATCGCATCGATACTTTCGAAATCGAACTGCCCGTTCTCGTCCCGCGGGGTTTGGTCGCGCTCCACGAAAAAATCGTCCATGGAGATGGCCACGGGGCGTAACCCGTTTGCCATCATCTGGAGTTGGAGCCGCTTGGATGTGGTGGTTTTCCCCGATGAGGAAGGCCCCGCGATCAGCACCAACTTGGTACGCGAAACGCGCGAAATTTCCTCGGCGATCATGGCAATCTTCTTTTCGTGCAGTGCTTCGGCGATTTGGATGACTTCCTTGATTTTCCCTTGGGCGATTCGCTCATTCAGATCTCCCACCGATTCGATTTTCAGGATCTCTCCCCAGCGTTGGTACTGGAGGAAAACCTGGGAAAACTTGGGAATCGGGCGGTACGTCGGAAGTCGGTCCGGAAATTCCGGAGTGGGGTGGACCAACAAGAACCCTTGGTTGTAGGTTTGCAAGTCGAAAATGCGGAGTTGCCCCGTGGAACGGGGCAGATATCCGTAGAAGTAATTCGTGAACGGTGAGTCGCCACAGTGATAGATGTTGATGGTGCTTTTCTTCCGGTACGTGAAGACTTTCACCTTGTCCCATTCGCCGGCATGCTGGAATTGGCGCTGGGCGACAATTTTGTCCAACTTTTCCTTCCAGAAGAGCAAGTCTCCTTCCACCAAAACACGCATCTTCTCCTTGAGGATGCGTATCTCGTTCTCGGACACCCAATCCCCCAGTTCACAGTACAGCGCGTTGTTCAACGAGTGCAATACTTTCAGTTTCCTCTCGGGGAATGCCTCCTTGGCGGCAATATACAGCAGAAACACCAAGCCCCTCTGTACCATACGCATGCCGTCCGGGTTGGTAACATCGATGAATTCCACGTGGGAATCGATGAAAACCGGGGAGCGCATTTCACGAAGTCGATTGTTCACTCTTGCCCCCAAAACCGGTAGCTGGGGAGAGTAGGAGCTTTGGTCCAACACAACGTCCAATTGTGTGGCTTTGGGCACCGAGAATTGTTCCCCGGTATTCTCAATGGAAAGTTGAATCATGCACTGCCTCCTTTTCTACTCCCACGAATTCCCGGAAAGTCGGCTCTTCTTGACAGTCCCAGTTTTTTATAGTACAATAACGGCGGATTTGGGACGTAGCCAAGCTGGCAAGGCATCGGTTTTTGGTACCGACATTCGGGAGTTCGAATCTCTCCGTCCCAGCCAGAGGAAAGAGCCGCCAAAGCGGCTCTTTTTTTATGGATTTGCAGTTTGGGTTCCGTCTTGGGTGGTTGCGGTAGCGTTTTCCAGTGCCCGGGCCTCTTCTACCGCTTGTTCAATTTGCGCGATGATCTGGTCGATGTCGGAGTAACCGGGATCAAGTTCCCGCAGTTCTTTCAGGAAAACCAGTTCCGACTCGTAATCCTCCAAGGATTCCAACATCTGGAGGACAACCTCGTATGCGCTCACGCGCAGCGCTTTTTCCTGCGTTTCGTCACGAGCGATTCCCAGCAACCCCTGGCGGATTTGATCCATCTGCGGCTGCAAGATGGTACGGTAAATCTCCCCATACTGCGCATCCCGCAGGTACACCAAGTAGGAATCGATTTGCCCCTGGTAGTAGCGAAGGGCCACTTCTTTATCACCCGGGTCCAACTGGAACAACCGTTGCACCACGTAAGGAGAACTCGTATTCATGTCATACAGTAGGTGATACCCTTTTTTGAGCAAATCCTGGTTGTTTTCCATGGTTTGCTCGCGGTCCTCGATTTGGCCCTGCAGGTTGGTCGGGGAAAGCTCGGGGTCTGCATCGATTAGCTGCTTGCTTTCTCTCCAGGTTTTGGCCTGCTGGTAGTTCTCCTTTTCTTGCCGCAGGTTTTGCAATGCAGTCTCTTCCCCTGTTTCTGGAAGCGCATCGATGGAAGCCTGAATCTGCTCAATCGCCGTGGAAATTTGATCCAGTGAAAGTGCTTTCATCTGGTCGGAAACCTGTGGACCCAATTCTTGGTACGTGGTCAGGGTTTCGATTTCATCGGCGCGGTTTTGGTCCAACCCCTCAACGACATTTAAGTATAGGGCGATGATTCGGGGGTCCACGTCTTCGGCGAACAGCGTTTCGCCGTCTTGTTCCACCAAGATAAAGGGTTCAAGGTACTCCTGGAACGCTACCATCTGCGATTTTTCCTCACCGGACTCCAAGGCATCGAGGTAGCGGTCAAAAATCCGGAGCACGTCATCGTTCAACTGGTAGGCGAACCCTTCGTCTTGTTTATACGCATCCAACCAATCCCGGAACAAGGAAGCCTGAAGAGTTGTGGCGGTCTGTTGGTACAGGTCCACTTGATCCAGGAAATCTTGGAAGGTGTCGAACACTTGCTTTTCGTCCACGCGAATCAGGTGGTACCCAAATTCGGTTTGCACGGGGCCCACCAGTTCCCCTACAGGTGCGTTGAAGGCAGCTTGCTCGAATTCGGGAACCATTTGGTCTCTCTTGAACCAACCAAGATCCCCGCCTGATCCCTTGTTCGATTCATCCAGCGAAAAGGAACTGGCGGCATCGTCGAAACTGAGCGTGCCGGCTTGGATTTGGGCCAGGATATCGTTTGCCTCCTCGCGGGTTTCCACGAGGATGTGGGCCGCTTTCACCTGCTCATTTTCTTTCTGGAGTGTTTCCTTGTTTTCGTTGAAGTACTCTTCCATTTGCTGCATGGTCGGTTTTGCCACCGAGTCCCGCACCAATTGGTTCGTGAGTTCGATTTTGATCGGACGGGAAAGGTATTCTTTGAAGGCTTCCACCGTTCCAAACTGGGAGATCACAGCACTTTTATACGAAGCATCCTCCAATCGGGTCCCGATCAATTCATCCACCCGCTGCGCAACGGTCTGCGCGCTGGGTGTAATCCCCTGCTGATCCGCGTAGTAAAGGATGATTTTGCTGTCGGCAAGGTTCTTTGCTACCTGGAGCTCAAAAACGGGTTCCTGGAACAGTTCATCAATTTCCTGTCCATTCTGTTGCCGGTAACTCATTAATTCTTGTTGCAGGCTATCGCTGAGCTCGTAGGGAAACACCCAATAGTCGTAGCTCAAATCGGTTCCCTCTTTCGTCAGGACAACCGCAGCTTCTGTTCGGGAAGGCGTTCCCTGTGCAGAGCCATTGGTTTCGGGAGGTGCCTGGTTCATTCCAATGTAAGAAGCAACACTCCACCAGACAATTCCCACCACAAAAACAATGGCAATAACCCAGATAACGGATTTTTGCCATTTCAAAATCCAGTCCCTCATCCAAATTCCTCCTCGTACATATATACGTTCAAGATACCGCGAAATTATAACACATAACCTTGTAGGATCGGCTTGAAATCCTTTTTAGTCCAAAATGGATTCTTTGTACGCAAAATTGGAAAAACCACCCCCGGAATGCAAGAAAAGAATACGGGAAAAGTTGCCTTGGGAAAGTTGCAATGCACCGTCCAAGGCTTTTGCAGTGTACACAGGATCCAGGAGAGCTCCTTGGGAACGCATCAGCTGGCGAACCAGGTTGAGCCCCGCGGGGGTAGGAATGGCGTAACCTTCTCCCACGAAGTCATCGAGGATTTCGAAGTTTCCCGGGCGAGTTGGAAGTTCCGCACCCGGAAAGTGTTTCGGAAGTTGCTGCAGGATCTGTTCCACCCGTACCGTGAACTGCTCATGGGGGGTCTTGGTGACGTTGATTCCAAAAAGCGGAAGGTTGCATCGCAAAAGCGCCAGCCCGAAGGCAAGGCCCGCAAGCGTACCGCCGCTTCCAATGGCAAGGAAAAGGGCATCGAAATCCGCCAAGTTCACTTGTTGCGAAAGCTCGAAGGCTGCAGCAACGTACCCGAGGGCACCCAGGGCGTTGGATCCACCCTCCGGAATGATGTACGCCTTCTCGCTTGGGGGGAGGGAATCGGCGAACTGCAGCATCAACTCGTCACGCCGTTGGTATTGCTCGGCATCAATCCAATGGATTTGGGCACCGCAAAGGGTATCCAAGAAAAGGTTCCCGTCTACCTCCTTTTTGGAGGGAGGTGTGCCCCGCAGGAACAACACCGGTTGCATGCCCAAGTTCCGGGCGATGACCGCGGTTGCCCGGCAATGATTGGATTGGATTCCACCACACGTGATCACAAAAGTGCATTCCTGTTGCACCGCTTGCGCGAACAAGTACTCCAGTTTGCGGATCTTGTTCCCGCTCGCCAAGAAATGGGTCAGATCATCCCGTTTCGCCCATACCTCCACCCCGACCTGGTGGGAAAAGGCTTGCCAAAAATCCACCGGGGTCGGGCCCAGCATCAGGGGGATTTTTTGGAGTAATGCCCCGTTCCTGTTGCTTGGCATCCCCTTCACTCCTTTTTTCCCACGGGGGGATTGCCGTGCACAAACGCATCCAGGCGATCGCAAGCCCGCAGCAATTCATCTTCCGAAGCGGCGTAGGAAAGCCGCACGAAACCGGGGGCGTGAAATGCACTTCCCGGAACAAGTGCCAGCCCATACTCCCGGATGAAACGTTCCACGAGTTCCGCATCACTCGTTTCCGGGCCCAAGAAAGCCCGGAAGTCCATGAAGACGTAAAAGGCTCCGTCCGGAAAAACGAAGGGAATCCCTGCACGCTGCAAACGATCGCACACAAGGTCTCGCCGTTTGCGGAAAAGGGGAACCATGGAAAAGGGATCGACCTCGAGGGCGCGTTCGGCCGCTTTTTGCGTGGCAGCATTCACGTTGGACGTCATATGGGACTGCAATTTCCCCATTTCCACCGCCAAGGCCTCTGGAGAGGCAGAATACCCACATCGCCACCCCGTCATGGCGTGTGACTTGGAGAAAGCGTTTACCACGACGGTTCTCTCCCGCATACCGGGTAGCGAAGCTATGGAAACATGCTCCCCGCTGTACACGAGGGAAGCGTATACCTCGTCCGAAATCACCCAAAGGTCGTGTTGGCGTGCAAAGGCTGCAATTTCTTCCAAGAGCTCACGCGAGTACACCGCCCCCGTGGGATTATTGGGGGAGTTGACAACCAAAACCTTACTGTGCGGAGAAAGAGCGCGCTCCAAGTCTTCCCGAGTGGGTTTGAATGCACACGCAAACGTCGTAGGCACCAGCCCTGGGCGGCAGCCGCAAATGCGCACTTGCGGTTCGTAGCTCACCCAATCGGGCGTCACCAGGAGCACTTCGTCTCCCGGGTCGGTCAACACGTACAGAGCGTTGAACAAAGCGTGTTTTCCCCCGTTTGACACCACGATTTCCGAAGAGGAGTAGTGCAACCCATACACTTTGGCCAAGAAATCGCGGATTCCCTCCCGCAAGGACGGAAAACCGGAAGAAGGGGTATAGCGCGTGAAACCGTTTTTCAGGGCGGATATTCCCGCATCGATGATTTCCCCGGGGGTATCGAAATCCGGCTCTCCTGCCGTTAACCGGACGATGTCCTTTCCTTGCTGCCCCAATTTTTGCGCCAACTGGGTGTACCGGAACGTGGTAGAAAACGGGACTTGCTTCAGGATACCTTTCATGGTTTTTCACCCTTCAAAAAAAATTTGGGCATCGAATGCCCAATTCATGTAGGTCGAAACGAGTAGAGTTCTATTTTTCCATCGTCAGATGAAAGAAGGAAGAGTTGGAAGAAGAGGATGTTGATCCCCCGGAACTGGGAAGGGAAAAATCAACCTGGAAAATCTTCCGGAGCTCCCTGTCGACGGGAAGATCAAAATCCATCCCTGCGGAGAAATTCCCAGAGGAAACGGCTTGTTCTCGGGGAGTGTACACCGCCTGTTGGTCAAAAAGCTGGTTCACCTGGGCCAGATCATTGGATTCGCGGGAAACCGAAAAGGGAAACCCCGTAAAAAACTGGAAAGACAGGAAAACGATGGCGGCCATGGAAACGGCAAACCATCCTACCCTTGCACGGATTCTCGGGTTCTTCGGAACCGAAGAAACCACCTGTACGTCCAAGAAATCGAAAAACTCTTGCGCCAGCGCCAGTTCTTCCGCCGCATGCTCTGCAGCCTCGTTTTGCAAGTTTTCCGAACGCGTGTTCTCCATGAAATCACAGTACACCGAGAAAAGGGAAACGTTTTCCAACCTTTTCCGGGATTCGATACGATCCACCACCCGCAAGAACTCCAAGTGGTCCCGGCGTGCATTCTCCCGGGAAAAGAGGGACTCAATGTAGTTTACCTCGTGCATTTTTCCGGAGCAAGCCTTACACTCTTTGAGATGGGCTTTGAGGTGAAGCAATGCCTCCTCTTCGTTGCCGGAACGATAAACGGCAAGGATGGTAGCGGCATCATCTGGATGTAGACAATCTTTCACGATTTGGGATTCAGGTGACATACAAAACCTCCATGGATTTGTTTCTACCTGATTACATGGACGAAGGTTTCTCTTCCTTTATTTCCCCCAGGGCTTCATCCTTGGGATCGAGGAATTCACCGGCACATTGCTTGGCCATTTTGCGAATCGTCCCAATGAACGCTTGCCTTTGGCTAACACTGATAGCGTTTCGCGCATCCAGCAAGTTGAAGTAATGGGATGCCTTTACCATTTGATCGTAGGCCGGTTGCACCAACCCGAGGGAAAGAAGTTTTTGGAACTCCTGTCCATGTGCCTCGAAAAGCCGAAAAAGAAGGGCGGTATCGGCTTCTTCGAAGTTATACCGCGAAAACTCCTGTTCCCTGCGCTGGAACCAGGAACCGTATTTGAGGTTTTCACTCCACTGCAGATCGTATACGCTTTCCACGCCCTGGAGATAGGTGCCGATGCGCTCGATGCCATACGTGATTTCGAGTGTGATGGGCTTTACATCGATCCCAGCCATCTGCTGGAAATAGGTGAACTGGGTGATCTCCATCCCATCCAACCACACCTCCCAGCCGATACCCCATGCCCCCAAAGTGGGAGATTCCCAGTTATCCTCCACGAAACGAATATCGTGCAAACGCGGATCAATATCCAGTGCTTTCAAGGACTCCAGGTACAATTGTTGGGAATCTTGGGGGGAAGGTTTGAGAAGCACCTGGTACTGGTAAAAATGTTGCATGCGGTTGGGGTTTTCACCGTACCTGCCATCGGTTGGCCTGCGGCTGGGCTGCACGAAGGCACATTTCCACGGAGATGGTCCAAGCACACCGAAGAAGGTAGCGGGGTGAAACGTTCCCGCACCCATTTCCATATCGTAGGGTTGGAAAACAGCACAGCCCTGTTTCTCCCAAAAAACATCCAATCTTCGAATCAACTGTTGTACGAACATTTTTCGCTCCCTTTTTCGACATTTGTAGTATTCTACCACAGCATCGTTCTCTGCTCCAACGCGGGAAAGGATTCATTCCCGCACGCAAACCCTCTTTTTCCAGAAACAAAACCCCAGTAGAAGGAAACAACCCGCAATTTCTCCAACCAGTATCAGTACGGCAAGAGGTGAATCCAAGGCCAGGGTTCCCGGACCCCTGGAAAGGAACCTGACCAACTCTTCCATCCCCCGAAGGAAAGGGGACAACCCCTGTAAAAAAACCCCCGAAAGCCACGAAAAACCACACAAGAAGAGGAAAAGCGAAACCACCAGCCCCGTCATCAGAAAAAAACCCGCGATATTTACCAGGAACACGTTCACCAGCAGGCTCAAGCCGGGGATCCTTCCAAAATGCAGCAATACCACGGGAAGGGTGAAGAAAAGAGCGCCGAACGCTGGAAGCAAGGGACGAATCCATGTCCATCGCTGGGGCGAAGGAAACGAGGCGAACAGGAGCAACCCTGCAGAAGCCGACATGGAGAGTTGAAAACCTGCATCAAAGGCGTAGGCACCATCCCCCATCAAAAGCAACAATCCCGCCAAACCCCAGGCGTTCCATCGCGAGGATTTTCGTTGCAGCGATCGAAAAAGCAGAAAGATACCGAGCATCACGAATCCGCGAAACGCCGACGGAGAAAAGCCACATAGGAGGAAGAAAAAAGTGAGGGCCACGAGCACGATCGGAATGCGCAAAAGAGAACGTGGAAAGAAAAAACCCAGCAGAGTCCAGCTGATTTGGAAAACCAGGAAGAAGTGGAGCCCAGAAACCACGAAAAGGTGGCCGATACCCGAATCGTTCAGGGCTTCACGCATTTGGGAGCTTCCTCCTTTGCCGAAAAGCATCTGACTGGCAAGACCGGCAGTTTCTTCACCCAGGATCGTGCGGGAAAAAACCGAAAAGGAGGTGGAGTATTCCGCTCCCTTTTCCAAGAGGGAAGCAAACCACGAAGAATGGTAGCGGACGGAAAAGGCGTTTCGAAAAGGAGAAGCCTGCAAGAAAAAAGCTCCGGGAAGCGGAAGCAAGTTTCCTTCCAGCGCAACCCAACTCCCCGAGGGAGCCGATGGACACACCGCGCGGGAAAGGTACACGGGAAAATCACTGCTGTGCCATTGGGCGTCTTGCAACACCCTTGTTTGGGTCAATCGAATGGACGAGTCGGTGAGCCGATTCACTTTTCCCACCACCAGAACGGGGTACTGCGTGGAAAAGGTGGGAGGCCGCAAGCTTACCACACCGGAGAAGCACACGAAAAGAAGGAAAGCCCCCCACAAGAAGGTGCGGGAAACCGCTCGGAACATGGAAAGGACAAACAAGCCGGCAAAGCCGAAAAGCAACCCCCAGGCAAAAAACCCCCGCAGCTCGAAAAACGCAGACATGGCCAATCCCAGCCAGAAAGAGAGGAAGAGGAAAAAAAGAGGGTTCCGCGAAAAGAAACGTTTTCCCGCGCTGAGAATTCGGCGATTGGAATCCACCGGAGACTATTCCAATGTCAACTGGCGGATGAAACGATCGCCGATTTTCTTGTTGATCAGCTCGAGGTACAGCGCCGAATCCATGGTACTGGAATAGTTCTTGGCGTCGATATCGGTGGGAAATACACCCACGCGAAGCGAATTCATGGCAGAACGTGCACCGGACGTTCGGAAACTGAAAACGTACGCGGGAATCCCTTGGTTGCGCAGCACCGCCGCCTTTTGCTCCACGCGATCGCGATCTGCTTCCGCCAATACCTGGATACTGTACAAAAGGTTGACGCGCCGCACTTCCAGCCCTTCCAAGGTTGGGGGGATTTGCGGAATGGCACTGGCAGAGGTGGCCGCGGTAGTATCCCCGGCTCCTGGAATTTGGGAAGCTTCCAAAAGCATTTCCTGGCGTATTTTGCGCAAGTTTTCGAGTTCCACTACCCAGGAAGGTTCGTAGGTCCCCACCAAAAGCAGGCTGTACTGGGAAGTAGAATAGCGGGAAATGAAGTAAGGCAAGCCACTATCCCGGATAAGGCGAAGTGCAGCCTTATCGTTGCAAATGTAATACGTGAGTGCACGGGACTCTTCCAGGGTAAGCACGGAATTGAGGAAGAATTCCTCGAAATGGAAAGCGTCGCTCACCGCCACCTGTGGGTTCTCCACGCCTTGCGCAATCCCAGGCTCCAGGTCTTCGGGAAGGGGCACAAAAGCCGGGGTAGAGACGGGTGTAGAAGGAGCAAGGGAATCGTTTTGTTGGAGCGACGCGATTTGTTGGGTTTGGTTTTGAATCTTCAAATCACGTTGCTGGATATCCGACAACAAGGAGGTAATCCACACTGCAAGAAGCCCCACGCAAAGGCACAGTCCAATCAAGAGGATCGTAAGGAGTTGCACCTGCCACCGGCTTAAGCCTACCTCACCGGGAACGGGGTCGGGTTTTTTCTTTTTTTCCTCGCGCGAAACGGGAAAAAGGAAGTTCTCCTTTCGCGAGACTTCCCTCCCCTGGCTTTTCTTCCGATGCACCGGTTGCAAGTTATCCATCACTGTATTCCCGCAAGGGAATTAACCCCTCCCATGAAAACCAGGGAAAAAGGACTTGAAAAAAAACTTCAACTCCGTGCCCAAAATCCCTGTCAACTGTGAATCACCAATCGCCTTCACCAAGCAAAGCTGGTACTTCTCGTCGTTTCGAATCCCCCAAATCAACGTCTGCAAGTCAATGCGTGTTTTTTGGGGAACCGCAATTAGGCGCAAATCGTCACAAAGCTGATTATAACATACTTCATCGATCATTCCCAGTTCTCGGGAAACGAAAAGTTCAAAATGCATCCCCTCGTACAACGAAGGAAGCCAATCCAGCTGCAAACCACTTGCAGTTTGGATCAAACGGGCCGCAACCTCCCCAGGAAAGGCGGGGGTTTGGTTACAGTACTTGGCACGAAGATGAAGTGTTTCGCGGATGATCTCCCCTACCAGGATCCAGTCCACGTGGTTGTTGACCAGCAGGGAAAGCGATTTCTTCACCAAGGGAGTAAACTTCGGTTCAAAAGCCCACGAAACCCCCAGGGAAAACAGGTGGGTCTGCCGAATGGTATCCAACTCGTACTTCTTCAAGAAGCGCGGGGAAATCCAGTACTCGCGCGGTTGAGAAAAAACGAAGAACACGTCCTTTTTTCGGTCGAAGTCCAGGAAAAACTTCCCGGAAAAAAAACCACTCATCTGCGCGGAAGGGGTGGTGGGAATGGCCACCAGTTCCAGGTTGGGCATCGAAGTGGAAACCGCGTACCCCACCAAGTCAATGACGGCACCCCCACCCAGTACCAGGACCCTTTTGGGCAACGGTCGCAAACCCTGAATGACCGAGATGAGCTCGAAAACGCGATCAATGGACTTACAACGTTCGCCACCGTTGATCGGATACGCTTTGGCGGTGATGCCCTCAAGTTCCGGAAAATAGAGTTTTACCGCGGTATCCACAACCCAAAAGTCTCTTCCCCGCTCAAATGGAGAAGTTTCCAGGAAATCCTCCGTTTCCTCCTCCCAAAAGCGAAACAGCGTTTCTTTTTCCAAGGTTGTCGTAAACTTTAGGAAAACCCGGCTCATCACCAGTCGCTTCGCGCAACCACCTTTGACAGCAAACGAATCGCGTTCTCCACGTCGGATTGGTGCACCATTTCATGGGGGCTATGCACGTACCGGCAGGGAATGGAAAGGGTTCCCGATGGAATCCCAGGGCCCGTAACTTGGTATCCCGCTGCATTCGTTCCGCCGAACAGCAAAACCTCGAATTGGAAGGGAATCTGGTTTTGCTTTGCGGTGGATTCGAGCAAGTCCACGATTTTGGCATCCGAAATCGATGCCCTGTCTTTGATCTTGATCGTGGGACCTTTTCCCAGTTGGAGATCCATGCGCTTGAACGTTTTGGGGGTGTCCGAATTGGCGGTAACATCGATTGCAATAGCAATATCCGGATGGATGTCAAAAGCGGCAACGGAGGAACCTACCAATCCCACTTCTTCCTGCACCGAGAAAACGCCGTACACCGTATTTTCACACGCTTTTAGTCCCCGGAACACCTCGATGATGATGGCACAAGCCACACGGTCATCTTGGGATTTGGAAACCCACATGGGACCCATTTCCCAAAAGGAAGAAACGTAGGTTCCGAATTGCCCCACCTGCACCTTGTTTTCCGCATCCTCCTTTGAGGTAGCCCCGATATCCACGAAAAGGATATCGTAAGAAGGGTGTTTGAAGTTCTTGGAGAGTTCCTCGGATGTTTCTCCCTCGAAGGCCACCACGCCAGGGTAGTCACCAAAACGAACCATTGTCCCCAGAAGGGTCAAGGGATTCACACCACCCACGGGGTCCACGCGGAGGAATCCTTTCTCATCGATGCGGGTAATGACAAGCCCGATTTCATCGGAGTGCCCGTCCAGAAGGATTTTCTTGGGATGCGTGCCTTTCCCCTCTTTCCATACCACCAAGTTGCCCACCGGGTCCAAACGGTGCCCATCAATCACCCCTTCGAGTTCTTGCAAAATGGCTTGTTGTACCGGTTTTTCCCTGCCACTTGGAGCGGAAATGGCAGTCAGTCTTTGCAAGGTTTCTTTCAGCATATCTCTATCCCTCCATTACATCCAGGTATTTTTTGTTTTGAACCAGGGCAAGCAACAATTTTCCCGTGTTCTCGTAGTCCTTCTTGGAAATCACGCTGGCGGGAGAATGGATGTACCGGGAGGGGATGTTGATGCCTCCCCCCGGGATTCCCGAGTACGTACGCGCAAGCCGGGACGCGTCAGTTCCACCCACCGTTCTTCCCTTCATTTGGAAAGGAATGGCATGTTCGCGTGCGGTACCCAGGATAACGTCGAGAAGGCGGGTGTCGAGCGCGTATCCCCCCTGGAGGTAACTGATGGCAGGCCCTTGGTCCAGGATCGTGGACCATCTCGCTTTCTCCAGCTCGGGGTTATCACCTGCAGTGGTTCCCTCCACGATTAGGGCGCAAGTAGGGCGAAATTGTTTGAGAACCGCCCCGCTCCCGCGTAATCCGATCTCTTCTTGCACCACGAAGGCGAAATGCACATCGTAGTCGACCGGAGACATCTTTTCCAGGGCATGTATCAAAAGGGCGCATCCCCCACGGTCGTCGAAGGCTTTGCCAAGGAAGCGTCGTGGAAGTTCCTCAAAGGGCGAGTAGAAATGTACGTAGTCCCCGATCTTCACCTTTTTCTTGCAATCTTCCTTCTTCCCAAAACCCATTTCCACGCGGATGTTCTCCCACTTGGGAGGGGTGGAAAAATCCTCCCGCTGCAGGTGGATCGCCTTGTACCCAATCACACCGGGTAAGGCATCTTTTCCCACAACCACTTTCTTTCCCGGAAGGACTCTTGGATCCACGCCGCCCACGGGCATCACGGAAAGACGCCCATCTTCCTCGTACCCGGTGACCATCAACCCCACTTCGTCCATGTGGGCCATCACCAAAAGAGATTTCCCAGCGGGGTTCTTTCCCCGCTTTGTCGCAACAAGGTTTCCAACGGGGTCTTGGGTCAAGTGATCTGCCATTCCCTGAACCCTGTTCTGGATCCATTCCCGAACCTTTTCTTCATTCCCCGATGCGCCATTGATTTCGCACAAAGCCTGCAAATCCACGTTGCTCACCTCTCCTTCCGGTATTGGGAAACCCAAGAAGAAAGGAGGCGCGCCGCTTCCTTCAGGTCCTTTTCCTGGATCATTTCGAAGGGAGTGTGCATGTATCGGAGGGGGACGGAGATCAACCCACAGCGAATCCCTTCCAACTGGATCTGGTCTGCGTCGGTACCGGTTCTACCCGGGCACGCTTCAAACTGGTACGGAATATTGTTCTGGCTGGCCACGGATTGCAATTGCGCGAAGATATCGGGGGAAAGAACGGGGCCAAACCCGATGGCAGGACCCTTTCCCACCTCGATTTTCTCGTAACCCGGGGAGAAATCGTTTCCATGCGTGGCATCCAGGGCAATGGCTACATCCGGTTGGATCCAATGCGCGGCAGTTTTGGCACCCATGGCGCCAATTTCCTCTCGTGAGGAAAAGACCGCGTACACCGTTGCAGGATGCTCGACGTGTTGCAGTTTTTGCAAGGCGAGGATAGAGGCCACGCAACAGGCTCGATCATCAAACGTTTTCCCCACCCACACGTTCTCCATTTCGAAGGGTTCGGAATCGAACGTAATGAAATCCCCCACGGAGACCGACGAGAAGTCAGCCATGGAGACATCCACGAAAAGGTCATCGAAGGTGGCCACTTTTTTCCTGGATTCGGCGGTTTGGAGGTGCGGGGCTAACATTCCCACCACTCCGCGCAGCACTTCCCCGGAGCGCGTGTGGATGTGTACCCTTTGCGAAGGAAGAATCTTGGGGTCGACGCCGATGCCGTGAATGCGCAAGTATCCCTCTGGGTGCACCCGGGAAACCAACAGGGACACTTCGTCCATGTGCGAAGAAAACATCACTTTCTCCGTGGAATAACCTTTCTTCACGGCAACAAGGTTTCCGCTGGCATCCTCCTCGATTTGGTCGCACAAGCCGGAGACAAAGCCCCGCACCAATTCTCGAATCGCCTTTTCCCGCCCCGGGGGTCCAAATGCTTGGGATAACGCGAACAACATCTCCTTGGCTTCAAGGTTTGTTTTGGTTTGCATCATATCCGTCCTTTCACGGTTTCCATAAACCGGAAACATTTTGCAGATCGGTAACTGGTTTCAACGTGAGGCGACCATTTTTGAGGCAACACATCGAAAAATGGTCACTGAAAATGGAATTGCTGTGGACCGTGCCAATTTGCAGCAAGGTAGGGTGAAGCGAAGTGGCGATGATGAATGCGGATTCGGGAGCATTTTTCCCCACGCGTGCGGTTCCCCGAAGATCTCCAAAAACGATGAGGTTGCCGCCTGTTTGGATTTCTCCACCGGGATGCAGATCACCCAGAAGAATCAGGTCTCCCATGTGCTCCACCACTTGCCCGGAGCGAATGGGGGATTCGACGAGCAAGGAGGGGGGACAAGTTTGTTTTTCCGGCGAAAGGGTTTTCACCATGTTTTGGATCTGTCCGGGCACGTTCCGTGGTTGGGGGTGCGGGGGTTTCTTCTCGAAGAAAATGGAACGTGGCTGGATACCCAGGGCTTGCAACCCGTCCAAAACGGGAAGGAGTAGGTCTTTTTGTTCCATCCCTGCATCCAGGAAAATGGAAAACGGCGTTCCTTCCTCCACGAACGGAAAGATATTCTCAACCTTTTTTTTCAATAGAAGTTCCAACTCTTCCGGTGTGGTATTTCTTTCGATCCAAAGAAGAAGTTCTTCCCCATCAAAACGGATATCAATCATCTCGTATCCCCCAGTTGAAAGTGCTTGATTATAACACATTGCGCCTCAGCCCCTGGATGGGGAAACGGGGTTTCCAGGAAGCGGGTCCGAAAGAAGCCCAACGCGGGAAAAACATGTGGTAGAATCGAGTACACGCCAATTTGCAAGGAGGAGGAAAAATGCGAAACCCCATTGGGCTGGATCCCACAAGTTTTCACCTGCGAATGGACGAAACCGGCCCATTCGATGGACTTCTTCACGAAACTCTCTTTTCCCTTTCCAACGGGAAATTCGGAATCCGAGGTTTCTATGCCGAATCCCCCCAGCTGGATCCCGAACCCGCAAAGAGCATTCGCGGAACGTACCACAACGGGTTTTTTGAGAACGTGCCCATACTGTACGGGGAAGACGCCTACGGTTTTGCCCGGATCAACGAAACCATGCTAAACATTCCCGACTGCCTTTTCTTGCAACTTTGGGTGGGAGAGGAGCCGCTGGATGTACAAACGGGTAAAGTATGGGAACAGTCGCGCCACCTTGACCTTATGCAGGGGGTTTTGACCCGGAACTTGCGCTGGCAGAGCCCATCGGGAAAACGGATCTCCCTGGAAAGCCAACGCATCGTGTCGCTTGCTCTCCCCGATTTTGGATGCCTCCGCCTGGTGCTGCGTTCGGAAAACTACGATGGACCCGTCACGATCCTTTCTGGAATCCAGGGGAACGTGCGAAACGTCGAGGCAAAGGAAGACCCGCGAATCGGAACAAGGATGACAGGTTTGGGACTGCAACCCCGGTGTACCGGGCATCGGGGAGAAATCGGGTTCACGGAAATGCAAACGATTGCATCCGAGCAAACACTTCTTTCTGCCTTTTTGCACCATTTCCATGGCAAACAGCTTTTGAAAACCGGGTGGGAAAAAACCCCGTACACCATCCTGGAAAAAGTAGAATTTCACATACAGCAAGGAGACGATTTCCGTTTGGAAAAGTCCTTTGGTCACCTTGCGAACCCAGGGAACGTTCGGCAAGTGGACGAAAAGGAAACCTTTTTCCAAACCCTGGATGCTCTTTCCAAGAAAGGCTTTTCCTTCTTCCTCGATTCCCAGGCCGAATTCCTGCGTGCGTTTTGGGACGATTCTGCCATTTCGATTACCGGGGACAAGTCCACGGAACAGGGGCTTCTTTTCAACCAATTCCACCTTCTGCAAGCTGCCGGAAGGGATGGCAAAACGGGAACCTGTGCCAAGGGGTTGACCGGTGAAGGATACGGAGGGCACTACTTCTGGGACACGGAGATCTTTATCCTCCCTTTTTTCTTGCATACCCGGCCCTCCATTGCGCGGAAACTCTTGGAGTACCGCATTTCCACCCTTCCCAAGGCCCGCGAGCGAGCACGCACCCTTTCCCATCCAAACGGAGCGCTCTTCCCGTGGAGAACCATTAGCGGGGAGGAATGCTCCGGGTACTTCCCCGCAGGAACCGCGCAGTACCACATTAACGCGGATATTGCCTTTGCGGTGCAAAAGTACGTGGAAGCAACGGGGGACAATGATTTGCTGCAAGAGGGCGGAGCGGAAATGGTTTGGGAGACCGCGCGCATTTGGATGGATGTGGGCCACTTCTCCCCCGCGCGGGGAGGAGCGTTCTGCATCGACGATATTACCGGCCCCGACGAGTACACCGCGCTGGTGAACAACAATACCTACACCAATCTCATGGCCCAAAACCACTTGCGGTACGCCCATCGGTTGTGCGAAGTGTTCCGCACCCAGTTCCCGCGGCAATGGGAAAGCATTTGCGCACGGATCCAGCTCTCGGAACGCGAAACCCAAGAATGGCTGCAAGCTGCGCAGAAGATGTATTTTCCACGGAGCGATTCGCTCGGGGTAACCCCCCAAGACGACAGCTTTTTGTACAAGAAAAAATGGGACCTTTCCCGCATTCCTCGCGAGAAGTTTCCCCTTTTGTTGCATTTCCACCCCCTGGTGATCTACCGGCACCAAGTGTTGAAACAAGCCGATGTCATCCTTGCCCAGTGGTTGTTTCCCGGAGCATTCTCCGCGGAGCAGAAACACCGCGATTTCTCCTACTACGAGCCAATAACCACCCACGATTCCTCCCTCTCCTCCTGCATTTATAGCATCCTGGCTTCGGAAATCGGAAACCACCAAAAGGCTTTCGCGTTGTTCCAAGATGCCGTACGCATGGACCTGGACAACCGGCACCAGAATTCGCAAAACGGTGTGCACACGGCGGCAATGGCAGGCTCCTGGTTAGCGGTGGTCTTTGGATTCGGGGGTGCGCGCACCAGCGATGGGGAGCTCGCTTTTTCTCCCCGCATTCCAGCCACATGGAAAAGCTTCTCCTTTCCCTTCCTTTTCCAGGGGAGCAAGTTACGGGTGCAGGTGGAACACGGCCAAGTGCACTACACCTTGGAAAACGGAAAGGCTCTTTCCTTTTCGCACGAAGGAAAGAGCCTTTGTTTGCACCCCGGTCAAAGCGTTACCCTGCCGGGCCCCGAAATGCTTCAGCGGGAAGAACGCAAAAGCAAGTCGTAAAGGGAGCGCGCGCGAAATCCAGCGGGAGGGTTTTTCCCCTGGAATGCAATCGTTTTCGTTTCCCCGGCCAACAGCGAGAAGAACTGGTCTTCGAAACGCCCTTCTGCCTCGGATTGCAGGAATACATGGAAAGCGGGGCGCGAAGCGCCTACCGTAATGCTCGCACCGGAACTCGTGTTCTGCACCTCGAGGTGGATCCTTGGGTCTTGCAGGGGAAATTCCGCGGGTTTTGCCAACATTTTCATTCCGCGGAAGACCATTTCCCCACCCGGTTTTTCCAACCAAAAGGCAAAAGCAACATTGTTTTCACGCCCCTTGAGCCACTCGGAGTTGCGGGAAAGCTCCCGCAGAGGGGTAACGTGCAATGGATCCAGGTGCACCTCTTCCGCATGCTGGAAAAGCACCTTTCCCGCCGCATCCTGGGCTTGGATGTGAAAGACCCCCGCGAAACGATCCCGTGTATCGTTGCATCCCAAAAAGCGCAGTTCCCCCTCTTCCACCTGAAGGCACACCAGGAGGGGATGGAAAAACCTTTTGGCGAAATACTGCAATGCTTTCCATTGCCCGTAGAAATCTATGGAAGACCAACTGGCAACCGGCCAACAGTCGTTCAACTGCCAGAACAACGCTCCCATGCAATGGTTTGCATTGCGATTGCTCCTCCAAAACTCCACGCCATACTCGATTGCCTCTGCTTGGGTAAGTTGGGAGACCACCACCAGATCCGCGAAAGAGCAAGGAATGGAAAAGCGCTTCTTCATGTACTCCAGTATCTTGGCGTTGCCCGCCGGGTTTTTTTGGTGGTTTTCCATGACGGGACTGAACATGTCCCACTGTTCGGGAGGGCAGAAAGCCGCAATGGTTTGCATTCCGGGGAAGGATTCAAAGCCAAACTCCGACATGAAGCGAGAAGGGAATTCCCGAAAGGACGAGAAAGGATACCCGTCGTGCCATACCTTCCAAAAATGCGAGTCCCCGAAATTCTCCGATTGGGGGTCCTGGAACCCTCCGCCGGAAGAAGGGGAACTGGGCCAGTAGGCGCGTTCGCCATCGAGTTGCGCGACAACTTGTGGAAGGTCCTTCTCGAAAAGCTGGAGGTAAAAATCCTTCAACCCTGGCACCAATTTTTCAAAACCCCAGTGTACCCATCCTTCTTCGATCTCGTTGTTTCCCACCCAAATGGCAAGCGACGGATGGTTTCGAAGGCGCAGCACGTTTTGGGTGGCCTCTTCCCACACTTCCTCCCGAAAAGCTTCTCGATTTGGGGTGGGGCGGCATGCGAACGCAAAATCTTGCCACACCAAAAGGCCCTCGCGGTCGCATACGTCGTAGAAATGGTCGGACTCGTACACGCCGCCCCCCCAAACGCGCACCATGTTGAAATGGGCATTCTTGGCATCCAACAACCGTTTTTCCGGAAGGTTGTTGCGTTCTCCTCGCGCGAGAAAGGAATCCGATGGCACCCAGTTTGCCCCACGCGCAAACAAGGCAAGACCGTTGAGCTCAAAGAAGAAGCTCTCTCCCCAGGCATCGGGATTTCGCACCAATCGAATGCTGCGAAGACCCGTTGCCACTTCCTTTTCTTCCACGATTGCTCCATCTTGCGGGGAAAGGACGCGAAGCTGCAGCCGGTAGAGTTTCGGAGCCCCAAGGTCGTGTGTCCACCAGAGCTTGGGTTGGGGAACCCGTAGGCACACCTGCTTTGGCGTGGAGGAAAGATCCAGGGAAGATGCAGCGATGGTTTCTCCTTGGAAAGAAAGCTGTGCCTCAAGCGCAAGTCCTTTCTCGCGAAGTGCACAAAAGAAGGCAGCCACTTCAGGGGTACTGGGGCTTTCGGCAAAGGAAACCGCAACATTTGCCTCCTTGAGTGTGCCTTCCGTTTCCCGGGAAAGCTTTGGGTGGGTGCGCATTTTCTCCAACCATTCGGGATCAAGAGAGGTTTTCACCGAGAACGGTGGTAGCGGCGGAACGTCGTAACTGTGCACTTCCACGTTTCTCCATATACCCGCATCCGGAAGAATGGGACCCCAATCCCAGCCAAACGAGTAGTACGCTTTTCGCAGGGTCTCCACGCCAGGCAGGGCAAAGGGCAGGAAAGCCTTTTCGTTGGTAGGTGAAAGGCCAAGCTCCACGATTCGCCGTCGGGCTTCCACGGGGGCGGGATCAAAGAACAGTTGCAGCAGGTTCTTCCCAGGCTGCAAAAGGTTCCTGCCGGGGCCTTTTAGCATCAAATGGAACGTGCGATGCATGTTTTCGGTGCGCAGCACTTCCTCTCCATTCCAGAAAACCGTGCAAAGCGTATCCAACCCGTGGAAAACCAATTGAACGTTTTCCCGAACAAGTTCCTCTTCCTGGAAAGCGACCTCCCTTCGGAACTCCCATCTTTGCTGGAAATAGGGGGCACAAGCCGATTCATGCAAGCCAATGAAGGGATCGGGGACGACCCCGTTTTCCACCAGCAACTCCAGTACGGTAGCGGGTACGCGTGCAGGCAGTGTGATTTTGCCATCCGAAGAAAACAGTTGCCAATCCGAAGAGAGTTCTCGCTTCAAAAGCGGTAGGCAAGAGGTTGACATGTTCAAACCGTCCTTTCCGTGCTTTTTGCACCGTGTTATAATAACAGACCATTGTAGAAACGGGAGGCTTCCCCATGAAACTCTACTTGCTCAAGAAAAACCCCGGGCGGGGAATGTCCGAGTTGCTTTTCAACGGGGCCGCGGAGAAATGGAAACTGGATTTGCAGTACGAGAACGCCGCTTGCCCGGAACCTTACCTGCAAAAACTCCTGTCGCGTTTCCTCCGCGATCCGGGAATTCGAGGATTCAACGTTACCATCCCCTACAAAACCATCCTATTCCCTCGTACACGGCCGGATGCACATGCCCGTGCGACGGGGGCGGTGAATTGCGTGCGAATCAACCCCAAAAAAGGGGAACTGCTGGGCTTCAACACCGATTGGTTGGGAATCACCCGTCCATTACACGCTGCGGGTGTTCCCGTGGAAAGGGCAATCGTTGCGGGTGCCGGGGGAGCTGCTCGTGCGGCGATTTATGGACTACGCCAAATGGGCGCCAAAAAAATCTGGGTGTTCAACCGCACCCTCTCCAAGGCAAAGCCACTGTTGCCCTTGTTTCCCGGTTTGGAAATCCATCCCTTGCAGGAACTGGATGCCTTCCTCCAAAAAGAACCCGTGGACCTATTGGTGCAGGCCACGGCGATGGGAATGAACCCCCATCCACTACGATGTATTCCCGTTTCGCTGGAAGGGTTGGGCCACGTGCAGACCGTTTTCGACGTGGTGTACAAACCACGTGATACCCTTTTCCTGCAACTCGCCCAAAAAGCAGGTTGCACCCGCATTTTCGGCATAGAAATGTTACTCGAACAACACAAGCAAAACGCATGCATATGGGATCTTCCCGGGTTGCACAAAATCCTGCAATTCCTGGACCAATACAAGAAGCCAGGAATCGACCAAGGGGGAAGCCTCAGGTTTGCGCCACATCCAGAAGGTATTGAAGGGCCAACAAGTACCCCCTCCAACCCAGGCCAGAGATGGAGCCCTTGCAAACGGCCGCGGTGAGGCTGGTTTTTCGGAAATCTTCTCGGGCGAAGATGTTGGAAAGATGGACCTCGAGCACGGGCACGGTGTAGATTTCCAGGGCATCCCGCAGTGCGTAACTGGTATGGCTCAACGCACCCGGATTGAGAATCACCCCATCCACTTTTCCAAACCACTGCTGAAGCCAGTCGATGATTTGGCCTTCGTGGTTGGATTGGAAGAACACAAGCGATGCTCCCCGTGGGCGGGCGAATTCCTCCAAGAAGTTTTCGATCTGTTGCCAGGTATGCGTTCCATACTGCGTGCTGTCCCGCTTTCCCAGGAAGTTCAAATTTGGTCCATTCCCTACCAAGATTTTCATGGCGTTTCTCCCTTTTCCATGTGAAATGCCCACTGCAAATACCCTATGATATCACAAAAACGCATTCCCCCTGTTTGGCAGGGAACCAAGAAAAGGATGGTGAAAGGAACATGGAACAGAAGGAATTTGGAAGAAGCGGAAAAAAGGTGTCCTTGCTGGGTTTTGGCTGCATGCGCCTCCCCATTTTGAACGGTGAGGAATCCAACATCAACGAACCCTTGGCGACCCAAATGCTGCGTTTGGCCATCGATGGCGGGGTGAACTACATCGACACCGCTTACCCCTACCACCAGGAGAAATCCGAGCCATTCGTGGGAAGGGCCCTTTCGGATGGCTACCGGGAGAAAGTGTTCTTGGCCACCAAAAGCCCTGTTTGGAAAGTGGAAAAAAGGGAGGATTTCGACCGTTTCTTGGACGAACAACTTTCACGGCTGCAAACCAGCTGGGTGGATATGTACCTTTTGCATGCGCTGCATCGGAAAAGCTGGGAGAAAATCCAAAACCTGGGGGCACTGGATTTCCTTCAAGAGAAAATCCAGCAAGGAAAGATACGGTACGCGGGGTTTTCCTTCCACGATGAGAGAGAGGTTTTCATGGACATCTTGGAAGCCTTCGACTGGGATTTTTGCCAGATCCAGTTGAACTACATGGACACGGAGTACCAGGCGGGGTTGAAGGGTTACGAAGCGGCGCGCAGCAAAGGAATGGGTATCGTGATCATGGAACCTCTGAAAGGAGGAAAGCTGGCCAATATCCACCCGCAATCGCAACAATCTCTCAAACGGGTGCATCCCGACTGGTCCCCCGCGCGTTGGGCGTTCCAATGGTTACAGAACCTCCCCGGGGTTTCCACGATCTTGAGTGGTATGAGTACCATGGCACAAGTGAAGGAAAACTTGGATACCTTCGCCACAACCCACCCGTTCACCCAAACGGAGCACGACGCCATCGCGGAGGTACAAGAAAAACTGGCTTCGCTAAAACTCATTGATTGTACCGGTTGCCGCTACTGCATGCCTTGCCCGGAAAATGTAGCCATTCCGGAAATCTTCTCTTTCTACAACAACGTGGAACTCTTTAATGCTCTTGGGGAATCGCAGTGGGCGTACAACAAGATGCTCAAGCCCGAACAAAGGGCTACTTCGTGCGTGGAATGCGGGCAATGCGAGAGCAAGTGTCCCCAAAACCTCGCCATTCCCAGTTTGCTCAGAAAGGCACACGAAACGCTTTTCCGGGAATGACCGAGAAGACCGGGTTTTTTGGAGGCACATTTAACCCCCTACACGTGGGCCACCTTCTGGCGGCCATGTTCATTCGCGAACGGGCGGGGTTGGAAAAAGTGTGCATCGTTCCAGCGGGAATTTCCCCTTTCAAACAGGGTGACCCCTGGATGGCACCTTTCGAGAAAAGGCTGCATTGGGCAAAACAGGCGTTTTTGGGGATGGATGGCTTCGAAGTGCTTGACCTGGAACGACCGGTTGCGGGGAAACCCTCTTTCACCGCGGAAACCATGCGCACCTTTTTCCGACAACGTGGGTTCTTCCCCACACTCATACTGGGAATGGATGCCTTCTCGGAATTCCATAGGTGGCGAGAAGCGGGGTTCCTTCGTCGAAACTGCCCCCTTCTCGTGTTTTCGCGGAAGGGGCTTTCTCCCAGCAAAGCGCCAGAGCATTCTCTCCCAGAGCATTCTTTCGTAGAAATCCCCCGGATGGATATTTCCTCTTCCCTGGTTCGTGGGCGGATCCAGGAAAAGAAACCCATCCGGGGGATGGTTGCCGAGAGCATGTCGGCTGACGTCGAAGAAACGTATCGGGCGATGTTCAATAGGGAGCCGGATACAGCTTCCCATCGATCTGGTTTCGGTGAAAAATGACATCGATCAACCGTTTCATGAGTTGCATGTGCTTTTCTTCCCATTTCGCAAGGGTTTGAAGGACTTCCTTCCCCTCACCCGGGGAAACCCTCTTCGCGTTTTCGCGGTAAAAATGGACGAAATCCTTTTCGATCAAGTAGGCTAAGCGGATGATCTTCAAATCCGCGAAGTCTCCCGCGGGAGGTTTTTTCTCCATGTGCTTCTTTTCCAAGTTGGTCTCGAAGAATTCCGGGATCTCCTCCACTTCGAGGCGTGGCACCTGGTTGAGGTCCTCCTTTTGTTGCCATTGCTGCAAAAAACGCACGTGGTCCGCTTCCATCCCCGCCAACCATTCAAACGTTTTCTTCGCCAGCGGGTCAGACACGCGATCCTGGTTCTCCTGGTAAAAGGCCACACCGGACTCCTCGTAAGTAATGGCGAGTTTCAAAAGATCTTGCAACATGATTTCACCTCGTTTTCAACAAAGTCGCTCCAAGCACTTTCCCTTCAAGGGGTCAAACATACGGTCGTAGAACATCAATCGGGGTTTGTTGCCCACAAGCCGAACCGAACCGGAGAAGCCGAACCCTTCCAAGAAAGAGGGCAGCCGGTTCCAGCTTCTGGCAGCAAACAACTCCTGCCGGAAATCGCTTTGCATTTGCAAACCCGCTGGGGTTGCGGAAAAGAACTGGGGATTCCGGAATCCTCGGAACGCCCCTTCCTTTGATTGCCCCGGAGGAGCAATGTACGACGTTACGGCGGAGGGAACGGGGGGGATGTTTTCACGAAGAGTATCGGAGGGAGAGAGCATTGTTTCCACCTGGCGAGACAATGTTTCAAAAAGCCGGTGAAAAGTGCGCGTGTCCCCGCGATCCAGGGAGGAAATCATTTTCTGGTACGCCGAATAATGCGAAAGATCCCGATCCAGCAATAGCATTTCGGAAAACAGCTTTTGGGCTTTTCGAAACAAGAAATCCTTTTCCGGTTTCTTAACCGGGTATACCGGTGGTGTGGTAGATACCGCTGCGGCTATCGTTTCGCTCACCTCCCTTTGCGCTAAATCCCCAAGGAATCCGAAGCTTCCTTCAAGGCATCGATCACGTTTTGCACGTGCTCCTCCATGGGAATTCCCAGATCTTGAACCCCCTTCTCGATGGCTTCGCGGTCAACGGCCGCGGCAAAAGACTTGTCCTTCATTTTCTTTTTGACGGATTTTACCGAAACGTCTTCGATCTTTTTCGAGGGGCGGACAAGAGCGACTGCCACGATGAAACCGCTCAGCTCGTCCACCGCGAAGAGCGTTTTCGCCAGGAGCGTGTCACGCGGAACACCCGTGTACTCGGCGTGGGACAAAATGGCTTGGATCCATTCTTCGGGGAATCCACGTTCCCGTAGGATTTTTGCCCCCTCGTAGGGATGTGTTTCGGGAGTGGGAAAACGTTCGTAATCAAAATCATGCAAAAGCCCCACGACCCCCCAACTTTCTTCGTCCTCTCCCCATTTCCTTGCGTAGAAGCGCATAGACGCTTCCACGGCCAAAGCATGCTTGATCAGCTGCTCCTTCGTGGTGTACTCCTTCAGCAATCCAAGAGCGTCCTCTCGATGCATGAAAAAACCTCCTTTACCGAACAAACAAAAAGTACCGTCTTTGCAACAAATCCTCCCGGGAATGGAGGTACGTACAACGGTATTGCTCCACGATCTCGAAATTCACCATTTCGGAAAGATATCCCAACTGGTCCCAGTTGTACCTTTGCAGGGAATACGCCCCCATTTCGGAATCCGAAACGAAAACCTTGTCTCCCTTGGCAAAAGAAAGGGTAGAATTGAAATTAAAGATCACACCCTTTTCCAACGCGGAAAAATCCTGGATCTCTCCTTCCTGCGATTCGATGCGCACCTGGAGCGAAAAAAGGTGATTCCAAAAAGGAAGGACCCACACGCTTCCTTCCAAGGATTGAATAACCTGTCCCACGATCATCCCATCGCGTGGGGAAACGAGGAAAGCTCCCAGGGGAATCTTCTCGCGGGTTTGCAAAAGGAGCACTTCGTTGCTGCCAATTCCGCGGGTTCGTACCAGTACCGCCACGGGATACTGCCGGGAGAGCTCCCAAAACTCGTCTAGTTCCAAAAGGCCCATGAGATCCGCATACTCCTTTTGAAAGAGCGGGGTAAGCAATTGCGATTCCACATCCTTGCCTTCGGATTCGTTCCCGGAGGTTTCCCATGCCTGTAGGAACCATTCCAGCCGCGTACGCAATGGGAAAAGGTTTGGAAAAAAACCCCGCACCCATTCGTTCAAGCTCCCGGAAAAAGAAACCATTCCCTGCGGAAAAAAAAGGGGGAGCAAAAGAACGACCAGGGAAAACGAGAAAAGCGGAAAGAAAGCCTTCTTGCGCATTACCCAAACGCTACCGAAGGGAGTTTTTTGCGTAACGCCACCTGCTCCAGAAACCGTGATTGCCCTTCCAAAACAACTTCCACCGGGTATTGCGGAACAGTGATTTGGATCCCCAACCGATCGGAAACCAGTTTTCCCAAGCCGGGAATCGTGGCGCCTCCTCCCGCCATTACGATACCCCTTTCCAGGATATCTTTGGCAAGTTCCGGTGGTGTACCTTCCAAACTCTCGCGGATAGATTGCACGAATCCTTCGACGAGGGGAAGGGCCACTTCCCGGAATGCAGCAGGATCCAGTTGCACCTTCCGTGGCAATCCGCTTTTCAAGTCGATTCCCACCAGGGAAAACGCAGTCTCCGAAGCTTCCGGGGAAAAATCCAAGACCTCCCGTTTGGCTTTTTCAATGGAATTCTCACCCGGAAGTACCCCGTGTTTGTCTTTCACCAAGCGGGTAAATTCGTTGTTCAGGGCATTCCCGGAAAAGTCGATCGCATCCGAAAACACCATTTCCGCCAGGGAAAGGATACAAATTTCCGTATGATCTCCCCCGAGGTTCAGCACCATGTGCCCCCTGGATTCCAAAACATCCAACCCGGCGCCCAACGCGGTGGAAATCGGGGTGGGAAGCAAAACCACCTTCCCGAAACCCAGCGCCTGCAAGAATTCCACCTGGGCTTCCTTTTCCACTTCGGTTGCCGAAACGGGCCAGTTTGAAATGACCTTGGGCTTGCGCCAGCCCCCTTTCAGTGGAAAACGCTCGCGTAGCTGCTCCCCGAAACAAAGGAGAGCTTCAAAATCGTGTATCACTCCCTGTTTCACGGGTTGCACCAGGTGGAAACGCGCGGGAATCTTCCCCCGCATTTCCAAGGCTTTGGTGCCGGAAGCAACCACGTTTCCCACGCTATCGAAGATCACCATGCATGGTTCCTGGAACAATTCGCCCCCCGGAGACCGCAGGCGAAACTCCCAGCTCCCCATGTCCAAGTTATACCAGCCCGAGCGCACGAAAACCCCTTGGCATCAAGAATCCAGCCGGTGCAGGAACAGGCCGCTTTTCAGCTTGGGTTCGAACCAGGTTGACTTCGGCGGCATGACTTTCCCGGCATCCGCAACCTGGAGCAAGTCTTCCATCGAAGTGGGGAAAAGGGAAAAAGCCACCGCCCATTTCCCGGACAAAACCAACTTCTCCAATTCACCCAGCCCGCGGATTCCCCCCACGAAATGGATGCGTTCGTCGGAGCGGGGGTCTTCGATTCCCAGAAGCGGGGAAAGCACGTTCTTTTGCAAAATGGAAACGTCCAACTGCTCCACGGGATCCTCCGCGGAAAAAGAGCCGCTTTTTGCCGTGAGGTCGTACCAGGTCCCGCCGAGGAACATCCCAAAGGAATGTTTCTCAATTGGCCGGAACGGGCTGCGTGCAGCTTTCTTCACTTCAAATTGGTTGGAAAGAAGGGCCAAAAACCGGTCTTCCGAAAGGGTGCCAAGGTCACGAACAACCCGGTTGTAATCCAGGATCTGGAGTTGATCGTGTGGGAAAAGGACGCCCAGAAACCAATTGTACTCCTCGGTTCCCGAATGGCTTGGGTTTTGTTCCTTCTTGATTTCCCGAACGCGGCTTGCGGATGCGGCTCGATGGTGTCCATCGGCAATGTAGAGGCACTCCACCTTTTCCATTTGCTGTTGCAACTGACGGCATACCTCGGGATCCGAAACGCGGAATACCGTGTGGTGCACCGACGCTTCGTCCAGGAAATCGTACAAAGGGGACTGCTCGGCCAGCGAAAGCAAGATTTGGGCAACCGAAGGCACCTGGCGGAAGGTCAAGAAAACCGGACCGGTATTGCAGTTCGTGTGCAAGATATTTTGCACGCGATCGTCTTCCTTTTGCTTCCGCGTGAATTCGTGCTTCTTGATCAACCCAGTTTGATACTCTTCCACGGAAAAGCACGCCACGATTCCCGTTTGAACATGCCCTTTCCATTCCTGGCGATACAAGTAGAAGGTGCTTTCCGGGTCTTGCACCAGGTACTTCTTCTCCAGGAAAAGCTCCAAGTTTTCACGGGCTTTTTGGTAAACCCTTGGGTCGTGTGGGTCAATGCCGGAATCCAGATCCACCTCTGGTTTCACCACGTGTAGAAAAGAGTAGGGATTGTCCTTCACTTCTTCTCGTGCTTCGTCGGCGTCCAAGACATCGTATGGCTTGGAGGCCACCTTTTCCACTTTCGAAAGGTCTGGACGAATCGCCTGAAAGGGGTGCAATTTGGCCATGAAATTCCCTCCATTATTATGTGTATTCAATAGAATCGAAAATGTCCCGCTCCGGTCTCCTTGATTTTCTTCTGGCGCAACAGCAGCTTGATGTTTTGGGAAACCAACCCCCGCGAAAAGAAACGCCACAAGAAGGGTTCGCGAAACTCGCGCAACTGCTCCATCAACTGGTGCAGACGCTTGTCGCGGCTATCTTCCTCCTCGAACACCATCATTTCTACCAGTTGGGACATGTCCATGAAAAGATTTTCCTGCACTGCCTCGGGAATGGCGGGGGGGGAGATGGGAAGGATTTCCACCACCGAGGGCTGGTATGCTTCCGCGCAAAACGAATGCACACCGTTCAGGAAAGGGGCAAACCCAAAAAAACGCGGGGAATCCAGCACATCCAACAGGAAATTGCTGGATCCGGAAACGAACAGGATTACCTTTCCTTTCTCCAGGCGGTAAACCCGTGAATCGGGCTCTCCCTGCAAAAAAACGATCTCTCCTGCATCGTACGACTTACTCGACATCCCAACTCGATCCTCCCGGGTGGTCTTTGATCAGGATACCCTTCTCTCGAAGGGAATCGCGAATGGCGTCCGCACGCGAAAAGTCCTTCTGGTTGCGATACTGTTCCCGTTGCTCCAACAGTAGCCGCACCACTCCGTCCAATGCCTGGTGCAATGCTTCTTCCCTACGTCCGGAGGCCTTCTTCAGCTGGAAAAGCCCCAGCACATCCCCGAAAACATCCCGGATCAGGGAATATCCCTGCTGCAGGATTTGCCGATCCTCGGTTGCATTCAGTTCGCGAACCGTGTCGAAAATCAGGGAAAGAACCTTGGGGGTGTTGAAATCATCTTCCAGCGCTTCGGAGAAGAGCTCCATTTTTGGCTGCATCCAGGGGGAAAACCCTTTTTGGAAAGGAACATCTCCTTGGAAAGCCTCGGAAATCCTTTCCAGGCAATCCGCGACGCGTCCAGCGGCCTTGGCCCAATTCTCGAAATGCTCCTCGCTGTAGTCGATGGGACTTCGATAATGCGTGGAAAAAATGAAAAGCCGCACGGCATCCCGACCGAAACGGTGCACCGCTTCTCGGATGGACACGATGTTTCCCACCGATTTGGCCATTTTCGCACCGTTCACCTGGAACATGCCGTTGTGCATCCAGTAACGGGCAAAGGGTTTGTTGCTCAATGCCTCGCTTTGGGCGCGTTCGTTCTCGTGGTGGGGAAAGATCAGGTCATTCCCCCCCGCATGGATGTCGAAACTCTCCCCCAACAACTCCGTGGCCATCACGGAACACTCGATGTGCCATCCAGGTCTTCCACGGCTCCAGGGACTTTCCCAAGAAGGTTCGCCTTCCTTGGCGGGTTTCCACAGGGAAAAATCCGCGGGGTTCTTTTTCTGTTCGCGAACTCCCACCCGTGATCCCGCCTGCATTTCCTCCAGTTTTCGATGGGAAAGAGCACCGTAGGAAGCGAAAGAAAGCACATCGAAGAAAACCTCGCCATCCACCTCGTAGGCAAAACCCTGTTCCAGCAGCCGTGCGATAAACGAGATCGTTTGCGGAAGGAAATGACTTGTTCGCGGGGCGAAGTTGGGCGGGCGAACACCCAGCGCATCCATGTCCCGCCGGTATTCCCGGATAAAGGTAGCGGTCAAGGTTTCGTAGTCCCACTTTTCCTCGGACATGCGATTGATGATCTTGTCGTCGATATCGGTAAAATTCTGCACCATACGTACTCGAAAACCCCGGAATTCGAGGAATCGTCGGAACGAATCGAACACCACGGCGGGGCGTGCGTTTCCGATGTGCAGCAAGTTGTACACCGTGGGACCGCAAACGTACATGGAAACCTCGCCTTCTCGAAGCGGGGTGAACACTTCCTTTTTCCCCGAAAGAGTGTCGGTGATCATGATCAAAACAAGTTCACCAACCTTTCCACGCGCTGCAGCACCTTGTTGCGTCCCAACAGATGCACGACGTGCACCAATTCCGGCCCAAAATCCTGGCCGGTTAATACCTCACGCAGAAGCGGGTAAAACCCTTTTGGCTTGGAGCCCGTTTCCTTGAGAACCTCCTTGAAAACCGACATGATTGACGCCAATTCCCAATCATCCATGGATTCCACCCGTTCTGCCAAAAGCGAAAACACCGGGGAAAAGCCCTGTTGCTTGACCTTCGAAACAAGGTCCGGAGTAGGAACGGGTTCGTCGAAAAAGAAATGGAGGTACGGGGGAAGCTCTTCCAGGGTTCGGATCTCCTTTTGCACCGCTTTGAGGGCTTCCTTCACCCATTTCTCGTTTGCATGGGAAGTTTGCTGGTCCATGTACCCCAGTTTTTCCAGGTACGGTACGCCAAAGTGGAAAAGGGCTTCTTCGTCCATTGCGCGAATGTACACCCCATTCATCCAGGTCAGTTTTTCCCGGTCGAACACGGCAGGGTTGGAACTCACCCGCTCCAGTGAGAACTGCTCGACCATCTTCTCCATGGAAAAAAGCTCCTCGCCATCCGGATGCGACCAACCCAGCAAGGCAAGGTAATTGTTCAAGCATTGGGGAAGGAAGCCGGCTTCTCGAAAGGATTCGATCGAAGTGGCTCCATGGCGTTTGCTCAGCCGGGAACCATCGGGCCCGAGGATGGTAGAAACATGGGCAAAGAAAGGAGCCTGGTACTCCATCGCCTCGTACAGTGCCAATTGGCGGAGTGTATTGGAAACGTGGTCATCTCCCCGAATCACGTGCGAAATTTGCATCAACGCGTCATCCACCACCACGCTGAAATTGTAGATGGGCATACCGTTGCTACGCAGGATCACGAAATCGCCGATCGTTCCTTCCTGGAACGTGATGGCCCCCTTGATCAAATCCACCCAGCGAAAATCCTTGCGGGGCATCTTGAAATAAATCACCGGTTCCATCCCCCGGGATGCAAACTCCCTTCGCCGCTCCGGGGTATCAAATGGCTGCATCATTTCAAAAGAGTAATGGGGTGATTCCTTTTTTTCCAAGAGTTGTTGGCGCATTTGCTCCAACTCCTCCGGGTACACGAACGCCTCGTAGGCCTTTCCCTGCGCAACCAAGCGGTGTGCCACCTGGCGGTAGAGGTCCAAGCGTTCCGACTGCCGGTAAGGTCCAAAATCCCCTCCCTTTTCCGGCCCCTCGTCCCAGTCGAAACCAAGCCAACGCAGCGTATCCAACTGCTGCTTTTCCGACTCCTTGCTAGATCTTTCCAGGTCGGTATCCTCCACCCGCAACACCAATGTTCCACCATGGTGCCGGGCAAAAAGGAAATTGAACAACGCCGTCCGGGCATTTCCCACGTGCAAAAAGCCTGTCGGACTGGGGGCAAAGCGCACACGAACCATACAAGCATCCCTCCAAGAAAAGAGCTGTGTTTCCAAATCCATGTGATTATAACACACCTTTCCTCCGCCAATTGAGCCCTGGCGTGTCCAGTGAACCCAAAAAAAAGCACGGAGACACGATGGTCCAATGAATAAACCCGAGTAACCCCTCCATCTCCCCCAAAGACCGTATGCCCCCCCTGGGACCGCCGCACCCCAGTGCGGCTCCCTGTGTGTTCCTGGCGCGAACCGG
>DAOPKN010000009.1:0-32329 GCA_035391225.1 Thermotogota bacterium | reverse complement strand
AAAGCCAGGGATTCAACCCAAGCTATCCCAAAAATGCTTTTTCTGGGACCGCCGCCCCCCAGTGCGGCTCCCTGTGTGTTCCTGGCACGGACCGGAAACGAATAGAAAGTAGGGCAATCCGAAGAGGGTAGATGATTGGGAACCAACAGCGGCCCTACGAGTGCGGAGACATCCCCTCTTTGCTCCACGATCCGAAAGAGAGCCGCACTGGGGTGCGGCGGTCCCAGGGTTTTCCTTGCGAATGGGGGGGGATGGGCGGGGAATCATTCAATGAATTCACACGATCTACGATTTATTATTCAAATCTTATTTACTTGAATTTCTTTGAGATTTTTCGGATGGTTACCCGCTGTCCCTTGACGGCACAGGGTGAATCGGGTATACTCTACCGGATTTTCCAGGGGAGTGACATGGATGTTTGATAATCTTCAACAGAAATTAGAAAAAGCATTTAAAAGCCTGCGGGGACAAGGAAAGATCACCGAGAAGAACGTGAAAGATGCGGTGAAAATGGTCAAAATGTCCTTGTTGGAAGCGGATGTCAATTACAAGGTCGTCAAGGACTTCATCGAGAACGTGAAGCAAAAAGCGCTTGGGGCAGAGGTTCTCAACAGCCTTTCCCCCGACCAGCAATTCATCAAGATCGTTCGGGATGAACTCACCGAATTGATGGGTAAGTCTGGCGAGAAGCTGGAGTTTGTCCATCGCCCTTCTTGCGTGATGATGGTTGGCCTCCAGGGAAGCGGGAAGACCACAACAGCTGCCAAGCTCGCCAAGAAGATCAAGTCGGAGGGCAAGAAGGTTTTGTTGGTCGCCGCCGACGTGTATCGGCCCGCTGCAATCCACCAGTTGGAAATCCTGGGGGGGGAAGTGGATGTACCGGTGTTCACCGGGGACCGCAAGAATCCCGAAGCCATCGTTACGGAAGCTTCCAAAGCGGCCATTGCCCAAAACGTTGACGTGATGATTTTGGACACTGCCGGACGCTTGCACGTGGACGAAAAGATGATGCGCGAAGTGGAACAACTTCGAAGAATCGTTTCCCCCGATGAAATCTTGATGGTGATCGATTCCATGATCGGGCAAGATGCGGTTCAAACTGCACAGGCTTTCAACGATCGCCTGGAAGTCTCCGGCTTTGTGCTCACCAAGCTGGATGGCGATGCCCGTGGTGGAGTTGCCCTTTCCGTGCGAAAAGTGACGGGGAAGCCCATCAAGTTCGTGGGAGTGAGCGAGAAGCTCGACGGGTTGGAAGCCTTTTTCCCGGACCGCATGGCGAGCCGGATCTTGGGCATGGGCGATATCCTCAGCTTGATCGAGAAAGCAGAGCAAACCATGGACGAGGAAAAGGCCAAGCAAATGGAACGCAAGTTTCGCCGCGCCGAATTTACCTTCGATGACTTCCTCGACCAACTCCAGCAGATCAAGAAAATGGGTTCCCTCAGTTCCATTCTGGAAATGCTTCCCGGTGCCGGAAAATTGAAAGATGTGACCGTGGACGAGAACCGCCTGCGCCACATCCAGGCCGTCATCCATTCCATGACCCCTCGGGAACGAAGTTCTCCCAAGATCATCAATTACAGCAGGAAGAAGAGAATCGCCGCGGGAAGTGGCCGCCCTCTTTCTGACGTCACACGCCTGCTGGAACAATTCGACCAAATGAAAAAAATGATGAAAAAAATCAGCAAACCCGGCAAGCGTGGTTTCCCCCGCCTGCCTTTCGGCTTACAATAATTTTGAAATACACTTCAGGAGGTTGATGTTTTCAATGGTAAAAATTCGCTTGACCCGAATGGGAAAAAGGAAAATGCCCTTTTACAGGGTTGTTGTCATGGACTCGAAAAAACGAAGGGATGGGGCATACCTCGAATCGCTGGGATTCTACGATCCTATCAAGGACCCCGCTTTGACCAAGGTCAATATCGACAGGGCCATCGAGTGGTTACTCAAGGGTGCACAACCAACGGATACCGTGCGGAATATCTTCTCCAAGTACGGCATCATGGATCGCTTTGACCGTGAGAAAAACCGTGCCGAAGAACAACCGGTGCCCGAGGGTTCTGAATCCCAGGAATGAGAGAAGCACTCGAGTTTATCGTGAAGGGCATTGTCAAGCACCCGGAACGTGTGACCATCACGCACGGCGAAGAAGAGGGAAACGAAGTGTTCGAACTCTCCCTGGATGAAGAAGACGTGGGGCAGATCATTGGAAAGAACGGACGTACCATCAAGTCCATCAACATTTTGCTCAATGCCCTTGCCGGTGAGAAGAGCGAGAAGTTCATCCTCCGGGTCTTGAGGTGAAGCTGCAGTGCTGCAAAGCCTCAAGATGCTGCTCGATCGTTCGATCCCAGTGGGTCGCGTACTCGGTACCCATGGCCTTGAGGGCGAGGTAAAAGCCCGGGCGAGCGATTTCGAAGCGGTTCCTTTGCAACCAGGGAAGGAGTATTTCCTTTTCCATCCACAGAAGCGCCGGCACCTCTTCGTGACACTCGAATCCGTTCGCGGCACGCCCCAACGCCTTTTCGTGCGGTTCGAAGAAATCAAGAGTTTGGAAGATGCCCGGAAGGTGCAGGGGTTTGAAATTTGGCAAGACAGGCAAGATTTGCCTCCCCTCAAGCAAAACGAGTACTACTTTTACCAAGTATTGGATTGCCAGGTTTTCGACGAAAACGATCGCTTCCTTGGGACGGCAAAAGACATCATCGAGACGGGATCGGCGGATGTACTACAAGTTTCGTTGAAGGAAAGGCTTGCGGGAAAAGAAGAACTCCTTGTGCCCATGGTTTCGCAGTTCATCGTCAAAATGGACCTGCAAGCCAAGAAAATCTGGGTCCGCGTTCCCGTGGAAGCAGCCTCGGGAGAATCACCAACCACCGGGACCGAAGAGCCGTGAAATGGAGAATCCTTACGGTGTTTCCCGATTTCGTGCAAGGGGCCTTGCAATGGGGGGTGCTGGGAAGAGCCATTTCTTCTGGGCGAATTGAAGTCGAAGTGGTGAACCTGCGGGATTTCACGCATGACCAGCATCGCACCACCGACGATTATGCTTTCGGGGGAGGAGGCGGAATGGTGATGAAGCCGGAACCCTTTTTCGAATTCTGGGATTCTTTGCCCGAAGCGGAACCGAAACCCTACGTGGTGTATCCTTCGCCCCAAGGGGAGAGGTTTACGTCCGAAACCGCCAAGCAATGGGCACTGGAATCAAGCATGGTGTTCTTTTGCGGGCGCTACGAAGGCCTTGACCAAAGAATCTTGTCGCTCGTGGATTGCGAGGTATCCCTGGGTGATTTCGTCACCACCGGCGCAGAGCTTCCCCTATTGGTGATGCTCGATGCGACCAGCCGTTTCGTCCCTGGTGTGGTGGGGAACAGCGATTCTGTGTCCAACGATTCTTTTTTCGCGGGGCTATTGGACCACGACAACTACACCCGGCCCGCCACCTTCCGTGGGATGGATGTGCCCGAGGTGCTCACCAGTGGGAACCACGCACGTATCGAAAGGGAAAGGATGAAAAGCTCCCTGCGGAATACGCTGCGCAAAAGGCCAGATCTGTTCCTAAAGAAGGAGCTTTCTCCCTCGGAGAAGAAAGCCCTCGTAGAACTGTTCAAGGAGTGTTTTTCCGATGCTGAATAAACTCTACGCAGCCTTGATCCATTACCCCTGCCTTGGAAAGGACGGGCAAATCATTTCCACCGCAATCACCAATATCGATATCCACGATATTGCCCGAACCTGTCGTACCTATCACCTCAAGCGGTACTACATGGTGACCAACTTGCCCGCACAGCAACAAATCGTGCAGCGCGTGCTGCGCTTCTGGCTCCAGGGTGCGGGTAGACCGCACAACCCCAATCGCAGCGATGCGTTGGAAATCGTGTCGCTCAAGCCCTACCTGGAAGATACCCTGGAAGAGATTCGGTGCGCGGAAGGGCAAGAACCCTTGTTGGTTTTCACCTCCGCCAAGTCCGGACCGGGCATTACCACGTACGAACAGATGCGGGAAAGCATCGTTTCCGAAACGCGTCCCATCTTGTTGCTTTTTGGAACGGGCTGGGGACTTCCCCCCGAAATCCTATCCCTTTGCGACGTACGATTGGGACCGGTGCGGGAAAATGCAAGTTTCAACCATTTATCCGTGCGAAGCGCGATCGCCATCATTCTCGATCGCTTGATCGGAGAACAAGTAACAAAAGAATAAGCCAAGGAGGTAAGAAAAATGTCCGATGCCCTGATTAAAGCCCTTGAACAGAGCCAGTACCGTGAGGTTCCTCCTTTCCGCGTGGGAGACACCATTCGGGTTTCCTTGAAAATCGTGGAAGGAAACAAGGAAAGGATCCAGAAGTTCGAAGGTATCGTCATTCAAAAAAGAGGCGGTGGAATGGGAAAGACATTCACCGTGCGAAAGATCGGTGCCAACGGTGTGGGAGTCGAAAAGATCTTTCCCTACCATTGTCCTTCCATCCAAAACGTGGAAGTGTTGAAAAAAGGGAAAGTGCGACGCGCCAAGCTGTTCTACATCCGCAAGATCGTCGGAGTGGTCAAGATCAAGGAACGCCGGGATTGGAACTGATCCCCGCAAAGCAACCGGGCAATCCCTGTATTGCCCGGTTTTCTTTCGTACCGGGAGATCTTTCCCGGATGTCTTTTTTTGGGAGATGATTCCTTTGCCACAGAAAAAAGCGAAAAAAGCAACTTTCAAAGAAAAAGCCAAGAAAGAAACCGTGGAATGGATCAAAGCCTTCGCATATGCCGCGGTGGCAGTGGTGATCATCCGGTTGTTTGTCTTTGAAACCATGATGGTTCCGACTCCCTCCATGGATCCCACTATCGCTCCCCAAGACCGCTTGTTCATCGAACGCATCACCTACCAAGCAAGCCCCCCCGAATACGGAGATATCGTGGTGTTCTGGACACCCTTTATCGACAAGAGTGCCCAAGAGATGCTGCGCTTTTTCGACAAGTTCATGGATCTTTTCTCTCCCGCCCGCTACAAGGGGCATGTGAAGTACGTCAAGCGGCTCATTGGGAAACCGGGGGATGTATTGCAGCTGGTGCCCAACCTGGACAACCCGGGCACCTATCGCATCCTGGTGAACGGCAAAACACCCGCCGGTTTGACGGGTATTGCCTACACGCGTGAGGGTGTTTTTTCCGATCCTTCCTTCTACCACAAAATGGCCTACCCCGATGCATACCAGTACCTGTCCTCCGGCACGGTGGCACAGTTCCGCAACTTGAACGAGATGCTCGATTACACCGACTCCTACGAAGAAGTTTTCGGTGACCTCGAGGTAGACGAGTACGCGAAAAAAGATGCTTCCGGTTCCATCCAAGTGACCGTGCCCGAAGGGTGCTACTTCTTCATGGGGGACAATTCCGACGAGAGCTTCGATAGTCGTTTCTTCGGGTTCGTTCCAGTGGAAAACGTGGTGGGAGGCCCCTTACTGCGGATTTGGCCACTGGATCGCTTCGGGCCGATGCACCGACACTAATGGCAACCTGGTACCCCGGGCACATGGAAAAAGCCCGGCGACAAATCAAAAGGAATATCTCCGCGGTGGATGCGGTGCTCGAACTGGTGGATGCCCGCATCCCCTATTCGGGAAGGGCTTACGAGTGGAAAGAAATGTTCCACAACAAGAAAACCCTTATCCTCCTCACGAAAGCGGACCTGGCAGATGCCTCCACCACCAAGCGCTGGATCGCGTACTACCAGCAGCAAGGCCAAGAAGTCCTTCCCACCAGCCTGAAAAAAAGCCCCGCACAGATTCGAAAGGACCTACAACTGCTGGAAAAGAGGCTCCCTTCGCGTAAGGCATTGAAACGCGCCCTGGTAGTGGGCATCCCCAACGTGGGCAAATCCACGCTGATCAACGCGTTGCTGGGAAAGAAAAGATTGGTCACGGGGAACACTCCCGGCGTGACGCGTGGCGTCCAGTGGATCCACGTGAGCGACACGTTCTTCCTGATGGACTCACCAGGTATTCTCTTCAAGAACCTGTACAGTTCCCACGTACGCTTCAAACTTCTGCTCACCGGTTCCATCCTTGGCGAAGAAAACCAGGTGGAAAATGCTCTGGAATTTGGTGTGGAGTATGCCCGCCAGAACTTCCCCAACATTTTGGAGAAGTGGATGAACCAGCTGCAGATCTCGCCCCCCCCTTCCGGGGAAATCAAGGAATTGCTCGAGATCCTCTGCATACGGTTTGGATTCCTGGAAAAGGGAGGAAAAAAGAACCTGGAAAGGGCGCGTTCCTTCCTGTGGAAAAGCTTCGCGGATGGAACCCTTGGCCCCGTTTCCTGGGAAGACCCTTCCATACTGAAAGGCGAAGAGACTACTCCACCGTGACGCTTTTTGCCAGGTTTCGCGGTTTATCCACGTCCAGTCCGCGCAGGTCGGCAACGAAGTACGAAAAAAGCTGGATCACCGGGGCACTCACCAGTGGGAAAAGCCAGGGGTGAACCCGCGGCATTTCGATCGTGTCTGCCTGTACGCGACTTTCTTGGGGTAAATCCTCCGACACCAGGCAAATCACGCGCGCATTCCGGGCCTGTGTTTCCAGGATGTTGCTTTTCATCTTGGCGAAGTAGCGGTCGTGCGGCGCGATGGCAAAAACAGGGAAACCCTCGTCGAGAAGGGCAATCGGGCCGTGCTTGAGTTCCCCCCCGGGATAGGCCGTAGCGTGGATGTAGGAGATCTCCTTGATCTTCAGCGCTCCTTCCAACGCGGTAGGATAATGCAAACCCCTGCCGATGTACATGAAATGGTGAAAGAAAGCGTACCGGCGGGCCAATTCTGCCAACTTCTGCTTTTGCGACAACTGGTTTTGGAAAAGGGACGGCATGATGGAAAGGTCTTCCAGGAAACCTTCTTCCAAGGCCAGTCCCCGGTTTTGGATCAAAAAAGCCAGCAGCAAGTACAATACCACCAGCTGCCCCACGTACGCCTTTGTGGAGGCCACGCCAATTTCCGGTCCCGCATGGAGAAACAACGTCTTCTCCGCCTCCCGGGTGATGGTTGAGCCGATGACATTGGTGATCGCGAGGGTTCGAAAACCTTCCTTCTTGGCGAGCCGAAGGCTTTCCAACGTATCGGTGGTTTCACCGGATTGGGAGATGAACAGGAACAGTTCTTTCTGGGGGTTCCCGAAAATCTTGCGAAAGCGAAACTCCGAAGCGATTTCCACGTCGCAACGCAATTGCAGTGCTTCACGCACGAGTGCCTGGAAAACCAGCGAAGCATGCCAAGAAGTCCCCGCGGCCACCAGGGTGATCCCTTCCAGCCCTTGCAAAAAGCTCTCCCACTCTTGTAACTCTGGGAAATGTACCTTCTCCCCCACCAGGCGTCCCGAAAGGGCTTGCTGGATGACGCGGGGTTCCTCGGAGATTTCCTTTTCCATGAAGAACTTGAAGCCCCCCTTTTCGGCGGCTTCCTCCTCCCAATCCACCCGAACCGGGTCGTGTTTCTTCCACCGGCCATCCGACGTGAAGAACTGGATGCCCTGCGGAGAAAGCAACACGAATTCCCCATCTTCCACGAAAAAAACATCACGCGTGTACTTCAGCAACGGGGTCACATCCGAACCCATCACCGCACCAGCGGGGGTTTTTCCCACCACCAGGGGACTTCCTTCGCGCGCGATGACCAGTTGTTCGGGGCAATCCGCATGCAGAACACCGATGGCAAAGGCGCCCCGAAGCCGCTTGGACGCCGCCAAAACCGCTTCCAGCAAGTCGCCCCCGTAGTACTCTTCCACCAGGTGGGCTATGAGTTCCGTGTCCGTATCACTGTGCAACCGATGCCCTCGGGAAAGCAACTCGTTCTTGAGCTCGGAAAAGTTTTCAATGATACCGTTGTGGACCACTGCGATCTTTCCCGAACAATCGGTGTGCGGATGCGCGTTGACATCATTGGGATTGCCGTGCGTTGCCCAACGCGTGTGCGCAATCCCCGCATTCACGAACGTTTGTAGTCGCTGGGCATACATTTCTTCCAAAACCGACACGCGCCCACTTTTCTTTCCCACTTCCACGCGGTTTCCCGAGATGTACGCGATCCCAGCGGAGTCGTATCCCCGGTACTCCAACTTGCGCAAACCTTCCACCAGGTCCCCGAGGCGATTCCCCTTCCCGATCAATCCAAAAATGCCACACATCTTCTTCTCCCCCCATCATGGCCAAACTTCCACTTCAAGTTCCAATAAAAGCCCCCAACTCTTCTGTACCGTACCTTGCACCAATCGAATCAGCTGGAACACATCGGCGAATGTCGCGTGTCCCCGGTTCACGATGAATCCCGCATGTTTCTCGGAAACTTGCGCTCCCCCCACTCGCTTCCCCTTCAAACCCAATTCTTCCACCACTTTTCCCACGTGGAAGTCGGCAAAGGGCTTCTTGAAAACACTCCCCGCACTCGGAAAGCAAAGGGGTTGGATGCAAAAGCGCTTTTGCTCCACATCGCGCGTCTTCTGGGCGATGTATTGCGGGGCTCCGGGAGAAAGCTCCAATACCACCTCGGTCACTACCTGCACGGCGGGATCAAGGGCACTACGGCGGTACTGGAAAAAGCCCTCCCCCGGAGAAAAACGGATGTGTTTCCCGGCGTTGCGGTCAAAAAGGCACAGCTCCCGTACCAAATCCCCGAAATGGCTCCCGTAGGCCCCCGCATTCGTGCGAATCGCGCCCCCCACTGTGCCCGGGATTCCCGAAAGATTCTCCAACCCGGAAAGCCCCATTTCTTGGCAAAGCCTTCCCAAGCTGCGAAGGAGAACCCCCGCGGCAACCACCACGCGATTGCCGGAAAAAAAGACATGTTGCACCCGGGTGGTATCCAACACCGCAAAGGGCAAAGGTTCCTCCTTCACCAAAAGGTTGGAACCATTGCCGATGAGCCGGTAGGGAACCCCGGCTTGCTCCAAAAGCCCCAAGGATTGCGAAAGCGCACCCTTGGAAACCGGCTGTACCCAGAGCGGGGTACTTCCCCCGATGCCCATCGTAGTATGCGCAGAAAGCGGCTCGTTTTCGCGCAGCACGCACCCCGCCAAGTACAGTGATAGGTACAAGTCGTGTTTCAGCGATTCAGGTAGTGGAAAGCTTTTCCTTGCCATTGCTCACGCCTTCTGAGTTCCTTCTCAATCTCGTTTAACAAGGAGATTTTGGTCATCCCCCAGTTGCCCGTTGCCCCGACCATAGGGGGGTCTGATACCAAGCGATGAATCACCATGTTCGGGTCCAAGTTCGACAAAAAGGCTACCGTACGGTCGAGGAACTCTTCCTTGGAAAGCATCTGCAGCTGTCCGGAACGAACCATCTCATCCAAGGGGGTATCCTGCACACGGTACAGAGAGTGGCACTTCACTCCCTCCACTTGCAACGCACTCAGGACCCGGGCGGTTTCCACCACATCTGCCTTGTTATCCCAGGGCAGATCCAGGATAACATGCGCCACGACTTGAAGTCCATGCGCGTGGGCGCGAAGCGTGGCGTCCACGAACTGGGCGAGCGAATGCCCCCGCCGCAAAAGCTTCAGGGTAGCGTTGTTCGCCGTTTGCAGCCCCAACTCCAAGTAGACATCCACCCGATCACGGTAGCCTTGCAGCAACTGCAGCACCTCTTCCGGAACACAGTCCGGGCGTGTCGAAACGTCCAGTGCCACAACCTTTTCGTTCGCGATAGCTTGATCGTAGAAAGCCCGGAGCGTTTCTACCGGGGCATACGTGTTGGAAAAAGACTGGAAATACGCCAGGAAACGTACTTGGTCCCCGTACTTGGAAACAGCTCTCTGCCGAAAAAAGGAAAACTGTTCGGAAAGAGGGGTGTCGGGGGAAAGGGCAGCGAAGCCGCTTCCCTTTGGATCACAAAAAATGCATCCCCCTTTGCCATCGGCTGCATTCCGGTTTGGACATCCCAAACCGATGGAAAGGGGGATACGTTGCACGCGGTAGCCGTAACGTTCCTTGAAAAAGGCACTAACCCTGCGAAAGGGTTCGTGGGGTGTCAAATTTGCTCCACGCTCCGATTGACCACGAAATTGCGTTCCATGAAAACCTGGACCTTCCCGTAAAATTCCTGCACGGCTTCTTCCGTTTCGCCGGAAATGCGGAAAAACCAATCCCGGAAAAACCAGCTGCGGGTAAACACCATTTCCTGTGAAGCTTCGTACTCACCGTAGTAGTAGGGGACGTAGCGAAACAGGCTTCCCAAACCAGCTTCGTCGCTTTTCCGATATTGGAACCACAGGCTCTGGATCGCAGAGCGCTTCTCTCCTTGGGATGCGACAAACGTGAGTACTTCCCCGGAATCCACGAAAAAAGATGCCTGGAAGACGGTTCCCAGGTATTCCTCTTCCTTGTTGAGGGCTTGCCCCAACGTGGAAAAACGGAAAGAGTCCATGGAAAATCCGTTCAAACGCATATCCACGAAACTCGTCAGTTCGAACGATTCCTGGGGTACATACAGGCAGCCACTCAAGAAAACCAACAATAGCAAAACGATGGTTGCCAGCCACACCCATTGCCTCTTGAAAAAGGGATGCTTCATTTCCATCCACCTCCTCAATGCAAAGACGAATTTCTTTCCCGCAAGAATGCCAAATTACAACTCTCTTTCATTGCGCAAGAAATGGGAGAACCAAGAAAAACTGGCCTTGGGAATACGTTGCTGCTTGTTTTCGTAATCCACGTACAGCAACCCAAACCGCTTGCTGAACCCATGTGCCCACTCGAAGTTGTCCATGAGTGACCAAATGAAATAGCCTTTCAGCGGCACCCCGTTTTGCATGGCGCGGTACGCCGCGGCAAAGTGCGTTTTCAGGTACTCGATGCGGGCGATATCTTCCACTTTTCCATTTTCCAGAACGTCCTTATCGGCCATCCCGTTTTCCGTGATGTATTGGTCAAGACCACCGTACTCGCGATGGGCCTTCTCCAGGAAAGCCTGCAGCCCAAAGGGGTAAATTTCCCACCCCATTTCCGTACGGGGCAAATCTCCCGGTTCCAAGGCAAATTGCAACGGCGCGGAAGGGTCGAAACGCACGCGGTTGCGCGAGTAATAGTTGATTCCCCAAAAATCCGGGGGATTATGGATCAATTCCATGTCACCCGGTTCCACCCGTGGTGCAACACCCATTTGCTCCAGTACTCCCATGGCTTCGCGCGGGTATTCCCCGGTGAGCGGTGGAAGGAAAAACCACCCGTTGTTGAACTGGTCCACGAGGAAGGCTGCTTGGCGATCCTGCTCCGCGTCCGTTGCAGGTTCCACCTGGCTCGAAACGTTTGTCAGACCAATTTTCCCCCCCTTCACCCATTCCCGGAAACGCAATACCCCCTCGCCATGTGCCATCAGAAGGTGATGCGCAACTTGCAGCGAACGCTTGAGATCCTTCACGCCCGGGGCGTGTTCTCCGAAGAAATAACTCACGTGGGAGGAACAAAACGGCTCGTTCAGGGTAATCCAATTTTTCACGCGGTCTCCCAGTTCGCGAAACATCCGTTCGGCATACTCCCCGAACAACGAGGGAAGTTCCCGCGATTCCCAACCGCTCATCTTCTCCTGCAGCGCCCACGGGAGGTCCCAGTGGTACAGCGTAACGAAAGGAGTGATACCCCGGGCAAGCAACCCATCTACCAGCCGCCGGTAAAAATCCATCCCTGCTTCGTTAAGGGCTCCTTTGCCTTGCGGAAGAACACGGGGCCAGCTGATCGAAAAGCGATAGGTGTTGCAATGCAACTTCTCCATCCACTCGAGGTCCTCCTGCAAGCGGTGAACATGGTCACACGCAACGTCACCCGTCTGCCCGCGAAATGTCCTTCCGGGAGTGTGTGAAAAAGCGGTCCAAATGGATGGGCCTTTGCCCTGTTCCGCATCTGCTCCTTCGATTTGGTACGATGCCGTCGCGGCACCCCAAAGGAAATCTTTCCCAAAATCCTTGCACTTCATTGGCATTTCTCCCTTCTCTTCATGCTGTGGGTTGGGTTCGGAAAAACTCCATTTCGAGGATAACGCCTTTGCCCACTTCCGACACCATGACCATCTTGTCCGAATAGCGGCGCATGTTGGAAATTCCCATTCCCGCCCCGAATCCCATTTCGCGCACCTGGTCCGAAGCCGTTGAGTAGCCTTCCTGCATGGCAATCTCCAGGTCTTCGATTCCCTTTCCATGGTCTTCCACCCGCACCCGCACCGAATCGGGGTACAGGAAGCAGTAAATGTTCCCCGGGCTCCCCGAATGGATCACCACGTTGGTCTCCGCTTCGTAGGTTGCGATGGCAACTTTTCGGGCTATCTCCTCTCCCAGGTTCTTCGAGAGCAAGAACTCTTTCAAGCGCGCGGCACCGATTCCCGAAAGGCTCACTTCGACGTAGTCCACGGCAAACGCGAAATCCGCCCCCAGCTTGTTGATCTCTTCGCCCGTGATCAGTGAGCGATGGACATCATCGCCATCCAACACGTCCGTGCGCCGCTTGTCACGCACGTACAATACCCGGAACTCCTCCAAGATGGAACGCAAGATATCCTCTTTGGTGATGATCCCCACAAGCTTCTGCTGACTATCCACCACGGGAAAACGGCCAAATCCATGGCGCGTAAACTTTTCAAAGATTTGGGGAAGGTTTTCCTCGGGGTGAATCACCACCAATCGGCAACTCATGTGATGGGCAATTTTTTCCAAGATCTTGTGTTGTTCCAGTGCCTTGATAATATCTTCGATACTCACCAATCCGACCAATTTTTCGGCATCCACGACCGGCAAGCCTGAGATCTTCTTTAGGCGCATCAGCTCCTTGGCTTGCTCCATTGTCCGATCCGGGGAAATGGAGACCACGTTGGGAACCATGATATCGCCCGCAACGAGATCCTTGAACAAGCTTTGCATTTGGTCGATTAACTTATCCACGGTGGGCTTCAACAGTGTACCTCCCTCAAAAAGAGTGGGTGATCGCAACTAAAACGAGTTGATATCCTTCAACGATTCCCGGTACAACCTTCCGCAAGCCGTGTACATCGCCAGCGGAGAATGCAACAGGGGAATGCCAAACATTTTTCCCGCTTGCACGGTTTCATCCGGTATGGTTTTTTTCCGGACAACCACCACGGCGGCGATGCCCACGATGCTCGCGGTACGCACCACCTGTGGAGTGTTCAAGCCGGTGATAAGTAGCATCCCTGGTTTCGCGAACGCAAGCACATCACTCATCATGTCCGCGGCACCAACCCGTTCGATTTCCAGGTCGCCCAGCTTTTCCTCGCCCGAAAAGACCTTGGCCTCCAGGATTTCGACGACTTTTCCAAGATTCAAAACAATCACTCTCCCGTTTATTGTCCGGTTCTTAACCCAAAAGATCGCCGGAATATTCCAGCGAAACAAAGGCATCATACGTTACGGGGCACACGGATTGGAACACCCTTGCTACTGCGAGGGCGTATTGCTGGATTTCCCACTGGGCATGACGATCGGCGCGCAAGCAAAGGAAATTCATGAGGCTGCGGGCGTTCACCGTCCAGAACCACTGCGTGTAGAGATTCACGGGAAGGATCATGCGCGCCATTTCCCGGGCAACACCCGAATCCAGCAAAGCATGGTAGGCATGGAAACACTCCTTGCTCACTTTTTCCATGGTGTGCAGTTCGGCTTCTCCCCCCCTCCCCCGGATCTCGGAAGGAAGGTAGAATTCCTCCTGGATTTCCGAATACCGCCCGCTCATTTCGTTGAAGGAACCGATGCGGTGCCGAAACCATTGGCGGGCCACGAACAGCGGAGCTTTCACCCGAAAGGTGAACACGATGTGCTCGAAGGGGGAGAGGTGGCCATGCTCCATCAGGAAAAAAAGCAATGCCCTGTCTTTCTTTTCCTCCTTCAAACCTTGTTGAAAAGAAACACGAGCTGCTTCCACCGCCCGGAAATCATCCCCCATTTTGTCAACCAACTCAAGGTAGCCATGGTCCAGTATCTCAAAGCGCATCAACGTTTTCTTCCTCCTGTTGCAGAAATCTTCTCACCGAATCCAGCGCACGAATGGCCTTCTTCCGGCGTCGTTCCCTTTTCTTTCCCGAGATATCCGGAAGCAATCCAAAATTGGCATACATGGGTTTCAAGGGAAGGGTACTGCTCACGTAGGAAAATAGGGCGCCACACATCGTGTCCTCGGGGAAACGCTCGAGAGGAAGCCCCCGGAAAAAGCGATCCAGGTTTCGCGCCACGTACAATCCCCCCGCCATGCTTTCCACGTACCCCTCCAAGCCCGTGATTTGCCCCGCGAAAAAAACGGGAGGGGCTTGGGGAGGAAGCAGGCATGGTTGCACCCGGAAAAATGCATCCAAGATGCGGGCGCTTTCCAGGTAGACATTCTTGTGCATAACCCCGTAACGAACGATGTTCACCTCCTCAAGCGCGGGGATCATTTGCAGCACCTTCTTCTGAGCACCCCATTTCAAGCGTGTTTGGAATCCAACCGGGCTAAAAAAATTCTTCTGGTGGTTGTCCTGGCGCAATTGCACCACGGCATACGGTTGTTTCCCCGTGGCGGGGTCGACCAACCCCACGGGTTTCATGGGACCAAAACGCAGTGCATCGAACCCCGACCGGGCGATTTCCTCGAATGGTTGGCAACGCTCGAACAAGTCTTTCCGATCAAAGGCCTCCACGGGAGCCACCGGCGCTTCCACCACCTCTTCCCAAAACGATCGGTACTCTGGCTCCGTCAAGGGGCAATTCAGGTAGTCCCCTTCACCGGGTGTGCCATACCTGTCCATCCAGAAAGAGCGGGAACGGTTGATACTCTGCGCTTCCACGATGGGAGCAATGGCATCGAAAAAATGCGCATTCTCCGTGTTCCACAAAGCACCGAACTCCTGGAGCAAGCCGTCCGTGGTCAACGGGCCCGTGCACACCAAAACCGGGGCCTCCCCTTGCAAAAAAGGCAGAAGAGAGGTCACTTCTTCCCGTCGGATACGCACGCCACGCTGTTCAGCCAGTTGCGTAGCCGCCCGGGAAAATGCCTGGCGATCCACCGCCAAGGCTTTTCCCGCTGGAACCCTCTGCTCCATGGCGAGCGGGACCAGCGAAGACCCCATCAACAGCAGTTCCTCCTTGAGCAAGCCAGAGGCATTCTCCAGTTCCAGGGATTTGAAAGAATTGGAACAGACCGGCTCCGCCAGATCCGCCGTGAGGTGTACAGGCGTGGATGTACCCGGGCGCATCTCGAACAGCACAACCTCGTAGCCCCGGGAAGCCAGGAAAAGCGCGGCCTCGGTTCCCGCGAATCCTCCCCCGATGATTTGCACCGTCTTCATGGTTCTTCCATGCGCAAAGAAAACTTCTTGACCAAGCGAAGGCGATTCCCCACCTCGTCGGGGACATCCACGAATTCCATGTTATCCATGATGCTTTTGATCAAGTACACCCCCAACCCGTGATCATCAACCTTTTCGAGATCTCGGGAAACCAGGTGGTTCATTTCCACCTTTTGCCCGAAATCTTGGATCACAACTTCCAACGTGTTTTCTTCCTCCACCCAGAAAAAATCGATGGAAATGCGCTTCGACTCCGCAAACTGGTAGGTATGTTCAATCACGTTCGCCACCGCCTCGTTCAAGGCAAGCTCGGTGTCGAAGATTTCCGCTTCCGGGACCTTGCGATTCTTCAAAAAAGCACGCAACGCAGCGCGCACAACCCGAATGTTATCCACTTTGGAGGAAAAATCGAAAGAGAGCCGCTCTATCAAGATGCCTTCCCCCCTTTTCGGGAGTTTCGGAAGTGGTGAAACAAGTATTGCTGCGCATACCCACAGTAGGGTCCAAACAACCTTTGCCCGCATTCCATCAATTCCGCGGGGTTCCCGACGATATGCCAGTGTTCCTGCAACACGCGGGAAATCCATACATCTACCGGAAATGCAGAAAATTCTCCAAAACCGAAAAGCAACACGCAATTGGCAACCTTGTACCCAATTCCCTCGAAACCCAGCAAGTACTCCAGCTTCTCACCAAAAGGGAGTGCTTGCACGGAAACCAACTCTCGTGGGTGCACGGAATGCAGCAACGCGGTTAACCAACGCGAGCGGTACCCAAAGCCCAGTTGCTGAAAATCGCTTTCGGGAAGCTGCGAAAGTTGTTCCCACGTGGGGAAGCGGTACAACGTACCACGTGGAAACTCGCACCTGTTTTCCGGAAATTTTGAGCACATCTTCTCCAGCTTGCCCTGTAAAGCGGGGATCGATGTTTGCGTCGATAAAAGAAACTCGACAAGCATTTCAAACGGATCCTGGTGCAAGATCCGCAACCCCTTGTGCTCGGAAAAAATACCGGAAAGGTCCAACGCGGTGGCAAAACCATTCCGTGAAAAAAACTGTTGGGTGCTCTCCAAGATCGTGGAAAGGGGATCAGACAACCCCAGGTAGAATCGAACCCCTTCCTCCAAATCCTTTCCCAGGAAAACCCCTTGCTCTGCTTCCACTTCCAGGACACCGTTTTGCAGGTCATGTCGCAGGGACAACGGGTGACGGTTCACCACCCCCACCCAGCGGTCAGCAACCTTTTTCCAGCGAAACGTCTGCCCGCAACCCAAGGTGGCATCCAAATCAAGGGGAACCCAAACAGGGAGTTGGAAGCGCTGGATCACCTACCACTCCCCCCCGAACGAATGGAGAATTGGCACCCGCAGTAATTCTGGCGGTACAAACCCAACACCTTCGAATCCTCCAAGCTTTGCAGAAAACCGTTCTTTTTTCGGAAAACCTCGAACACGAAGGGGATACCGATCCGTTTTCCCGCTGCTTCCCCCGCCGATTGAATCCAAGAAACGTCTTTTTTGGGGCTGGTCGTGAGGCTGGTGGAAAACGCATCGAACCCAAGAGCCTTCGCTTCGATGGCAGTCTGTTCCAAGTTCAGGAAAATGCATTTCCGGCAACGCGCACCGTTTTCCGGAAGCGCTTCCAACCCGCGCATCTTCTTTTCCCAACTGGGATACGCATATCCTCCATCCATCACGGGAAACATCCAACGCTGGCTGAGAACCTCCACGCTTGCCCAGCGCAGCTCGTATTCCCTTTTGGGAAAAATGTTGGGATTGAAGAAAAAACCCACGATACGAAAACGGGCAGCCAGTCTCCGAAAGGCGGTTGTCGCATCCGGGGCGCAACAAACGTGGAGCAACAGGGAATTCAAAGCCCATCCGGGGTATCCACGATCAAGGTTACGGGCCCATCATTGCACAACTCCACTTGCATGTGGGCACCGAAAATCCCCCGAAAAACCCCGATCCCCCTTTCCTGCAGCAGCTCGCAAAACGTATCGTACAGTGGTTCCGCCAAATCGGGGGAAGCAGCGGCGGAAAAAGAAGGCCTTCGCCCTTTTCGACAGGCTCCCAAAAGGGTAAACTGAGAGATGCACAACGCACTCCCACCCGTCTCCTGGATGGAAAGGTTCATCTTTCCCTGCTCGTCCTCGAAAAAGCGCAAAGAGGCGAGCTTGTCGGCCATCCAGCGCGCTTGTTTCTCGGAATCACCCTCTGCCACGCCCAGTAATACCACCATTCCCGCTCCGATTTGGGCGATACGTTCGCCACCCACCGAGACGCAAGCATGGCGCACTCTTTGAACCACCGCCTTCACTTTTTCCCCCGAACACGAGCCACGCTCACGATGCCCTGCATTTTTCGTATGGCTTCCAAAACATTTTGCAATTGCTTTTCGGAAGTCACTTTCAAGCTTATCCGGTACACCGATTCCTCCCAGCGGTTGAACTTGGTCGCGATCTCATCGATGCCCAAGTTCCTTTCCTTGGCATAGTTCACGATATTCTTGAGCACCTTTTCCCCTTTTTCGGCGGTTTCCACCAGGAAATGGGCGAGGTAGGATTGGGTATCCTCCTCCCCCCATGCAACAGAAACCAATTGCCCTTGCTCGATTTTCTTCACGTGCGGGCAGTTCACATGGTGAACGGTTATCCCCCTTGGGCTCAAGATCCCCACGATTTCTTCCCCGGGAAGCGGGGAACAGCATTTGGCGATCCGCACATCGATTCCCGATTCCCCGTTTACCCGAACGGTGCTCCCAAAGCCATGGATTTTTTTCCCCGTGGGAAGCACCAGGGGCTCATCGGGTTTTTCTTCCTGGAAGAGCGCAACGATATCCTCCGGGCCAAATTCCCCCTCCCCGAGGCGCATCAACAGATCCTTTCCCTGTAGCGGGTTATCCCGGGAAACCATCTGGGCGAAAGCTTCCGCGGATAGGATTTCGTCCATGGATTTATGCAGTTTCTTGGAAGCCTTTCGGAGGATCTCCTTACCCTTTTCCAGCAACTCCTGGGAACCCTTTTCCCGAAAGAACTTGCGGATTTTCGCGCGCGCGCTGGAGGAACGTGCAAACTTCAACCAGTCCAGGCTCGGGCCCGCACTGTTTTTGTTCACCAGGATTTCCACCGTGTCCCCGCTTTGAAGGACGTACTCGATGGGCACGATTTTGCCATTGACCTTGGCACCGGAATAATGGTGCCCTACCTCCGTGTGAATGCAGTAGGCAAAGTCAATCGTTGTAGAGCCCTTTGGCGGATGCTTCACTTCTCCCTTTGGGGTATACACGAACACTTCTTCCAACCCAAACTCGTAATGGGCTTCGGACAAGCTGACCAAACCATCTTGGATATTTTTCCCGAGCTCGAGCAAGTTCTTTTGCCAGGGCTTCCATTCCTTTTGTGAAATCCCTTCCTTGTACGCCAAGTGTGCGACGGCAAAACCGGAAGCATCTTTCGCGGGGAGGTTGTTGATGCACCCAAATTCATCGGTGTAATCCATTTTCCGGTCCCGAATTTGGATTTCCAAGAAGTCCGTGCCGGCATGCACGGTGGTATGCAGCGAGCGGTATCCATTTGACAAAGGAATGGCCACGAAATCCTTGACTCTGCCAGGGACCGGGGTCCATAAATCGTGCACCGCACCCAGCGCAAAGTACACCTCATCGGGGGAGTGGGTTATCACGCGCAATCCAAGCAAATCGTAAATCTCATCGAAGCTCTTGAACTTGGAGTTCATCTTTCTCCAAATGCTGTAGAAGTGTTTTTCCCTTCCTTTCACATCTGCATGGATGTTGCGCTCCCGGAACCTCTCTTCCAGGATCTTGATGTACTTGCGCGTGGTTTGCTCGCGAATGTCCCTCTTGGAAGCCACCTTCTCCTTGATGGTCTTGTAATCCTGGGGGTAGAGGAACTTGAAAGCCAGGTCTTCCAATTGCCAGCGGATCCAATAGATCCCCAATTGGTTGGCGAGGGGGGCGTAGAGTTGGAGGGTCTCTTTGGCTTTTTCCATTTGCGTGTGTTCCGACAAGGATTCCAACGTTTGCATATTGTGAAGGCGATCGGCAAGTTTCACGATCACCACGCGAATATCCTTGGCCATCGCCAAAAACATCTTGACCTTCGTCATTTTCTCTTGTTCCCGGAAGTTCTGCTTGTCTTGGAAACTCTTTACCTTGGTTACGCCATCCACGATTTCGGCTATATCTTTGCCAAAGTGGGCTTCAATTTCGTCCAGGTTGCCTTCGGTGTCTTCCGCCACGTCGTGCAAAAGGGCGGGGATAATGGAAGTAAGGTCCCGATTGAAGTGGCAGAGGATGCGGGCAACGTTCAATGGGTGCATGATGAACGGCTCACCACTTACCCTGTTCTGCCCAAGGTGGAAGTACGCTGCGAACTGGTAGGCATCCACTACCCTGGCAATTTCCTCCGGAGGGTAAAAATCGCAAAGAGGGTATATCACCTGCAAAAGCACCAAGATTTGACCACGTTCTTTCCGGGAAAGCGGTTCACGAAAGCAATCAAAAACCTGCGCAATGGTTTGGATTCTTGCGCCTTCCCTACCTTCGGCTTCCGGTCTCGCTCTTCTTTCTTCCTCTTCCAGCTCCGACAAAACAGGTTGCAAAAAAAGGAGGTGGCTTGGAAGACCGCACGTGTTCCCTTCTTGCATTTCCCCACTCCTGGCTTGGTGCCCGTTGATGGTTTATTTTACCACAAAGCTCCCCGAAAAAGCGGAGAAAAAACCCCGAGAAAGGGTTTTCAAATCCGGCAAATAATGCTATAATTTTCAAAGGAAACGGGAGGTTGAAAACATTGTGAAAAGCACCGGCCACGAAAAAGGAATGGACGAGCGCACCCTGGCGCTGCTCATGGATAATATCCCGGCAGTGCTTTATTCCATGCGCCAAAGCGGAGATTCCTTGGAAGTGGATTTCATCGGACACAGTTTCCAAAAAAACACCGGGCTCCCCCTGGCTGCCATGTTGCGCGACCCGGATACCTGGATGCAAAAGATCCATCCGGAGGATCGCCCAAGGTTCAAACCCCCCCTTTTCGAGAGCGGGAAAGAATCCGAAACTTCCCAGGAATACCGCGTGCGGAAAAGCTCCGGTGAATATGCCTGGCTTCTGGATTTCCGCAAAGTGGTGTACTTCAACCCCGCCACCGGCGCGGTGCATTTCGTGGGAATCCTGTTAGATATCACCGAAAAGAAGAAAGTGGAACTGGCGCTGGAAGAGAGCGAACGCCGTTACCGGGGTCTCATCGAGTCGCAAACGGACCTCATCGTGCGGGTTACCCCACAGGGCTTGTTTACCTTTGTCAACCATGCCTACTGCGCGTTTTTTGGCAAAAAAAGGGAGGAGCTCCTGGGAAAAAGCTTCCAACCCCTGATCCACCCCGATGACGTCGAGAAAACCTTGCACGAGATGCAAAAACTCCAAGTCCCGCCCTACCGCATGAGCGTGGACCAAAGGGTACAAAAAGAGGGCAAGTGGCATTGGCTGCATTGGGAAGACAGTGCGATCCGAAACGAAAAGGGACAAACCGTGGAAATACAAGCGGTGGGACGCGACATCACCGCGCAAAAGTTGCTGGAAACCGCGCAACACATGGAGCGCGACCTCTTCGTGTCCGGACCCATGGTGGTGCTGCAGTGGAAACCTTTGTCCCATCTTCCTGTGGAATACGTTTCCCCGAATGTGGAAAAATTGTTGGGGTACTCCGACCAGGAATTGATGACCTCCCAAAAGGGCTTCCTGCAACTTGTCCATCCCTTGGATCGGGAAAACGTCTGGAAAGAGATCCACCAAGCCTTTTCCCGCGGGGCACTTCATTTGGAACAGGATTTTCGCGTGTTCCGCAAAGACGGGTTGATGGCATGGGTTTCCTCCTTCACCACCATGAACCGGGGCACATCTGCCGAGCTACTCTCCATCACGGCATACGTGCAAGATACCACGTTGCTGCAACGAAACCGCCAGGAACTGGAAAGCATGAACCAACAACTGGAATTTGCCATCGCCCAATCCAACGAAATGGCTGCACAAGCCGAACTCGCCAGCGAGGCCAAAAGCGACTTCTTGGCCAATATGAGCCATGAAATCCGAACTCCCATGAACGGCGTGATCGGAATGATCGAATTGTTGGAACAGACCCACCTGGACCCGGTGCAGCGGGAATACCTGAAAACGATCCAATCCAGCACCAACACCCTATTGTCGCTCATCAACGACATCCTCGACTTTTCCAAGATCGAAGCGGGGAAATTGGAGCTGGAGGAAACCCCCTTTTGCCTTCCCGAGCTTTTGGAAGAGCTTTGCACGCTTTTCGCACGAATGGCACTGGAGAAATCCCTTCTCTTTTCGCACTGGTTTGACCCCACCCTACCCGAAATGATTGTTTCGGACCCCACGCGGGTTCGCCAGGTCCTCACCAACCTCATCGGAAATGCACTCAAGTTTACGGAGAGAGGGGAAATTTCGCTTCAGGTGCAATGCAAGCAAAGCCAAGTCCCCGGGCACGTGGAACTCTTCTTCAGCGTGGAAGATACGGGTATTGGAATCTCCCCAGACAAGCTGGAAATGCTGTTCAAACCATTCTCGCAGGCAGATTCCTCCACAACCCGCCGATTCGGGGGAACGGGGTTGGGGCTTGCCATTTCCAAGAAACTGGTACACCGCCTGGGTGGTGAGATCCATGCCGTAAGCGAAGAAGGCAGGGGGTCTACCTTTTCCTTTTCCATTCCCGCGAGAATCGATGCCCGGGATACCAGTCCGGAGGTTTTCCCCCCGCGCCACTTCCCTTCCATGCGCGCACTTGTTGTGGACCCCAACCCGTTGAGCCGTCAATCCCTACTCCAGGTTCTTGGCAAAATGCAGATCCAGGCAACCGGGGTATCGCTTTGCGCAGATGTGCAGCAACTCGTAGAAAACCAAAAGGGGAAATGGGTGGAGTTTGATCTCCTTTTCCTGCACGATCGTGAGTTTTCCGTGCTTGGCCCTACACCGAAACTGGCGCGGAAAAAAATCCTTCTTTCCACCGTACCCCTGGAAAAACTGAAACGAGAAGAACTGTCTCCGTTTGATGCTTTTTTGCCCCACGGAGCAGGGAGGAACCAGGTTTTTGCGGTGGTATCCACTCTCTTCCCGGAATCGGGCACGCCAGCTTCTCCCACTTCCGGATCCGAGAATGCCAACAAAACCCAGTGGGTTCACCCGGGGAGCTTCCGCATTCTCCTGGCAGAAGACAACAAGACAAACCAACTCGTTGCGTTGGGAATCTTGCAGAACCTGGGTTTCTCGGCCACCGTGGTGGAGAATGGGGTGCAGGCAATCGAAATCCTCAAGAAGGAGGAATTTGACCTGGTTTTCATGGACTGCCAAATGCCGGTCATGGACGGGTTCGAGGCCACCCGGAAAATCCGGGACCCGAAAACCGGCGTCAAGAACCCCCAAATCCCTATCATTGCGCTGACGGCATTTGCGATGAAAGGCGACCGGGAGAAATGCTTGCTTTGCGGCATGAACGATTACCTTCCCAAACCGTTCCACATCGCCGACATGGGGCGTGTTTTGGGGAACTGGCTGATGGAAAAAGATCGGGAACGGAAGGCAACCTCCACCCCGCCATCCGAATCCCCTCCATTGGAGGGGGAAGCAAGCATCTTTGACCGAAAGGAATTCCTGCGGCGCATCGAAAACGATGAAGAGTTGGCAAAGCTCATCCTCAATAGCTTCCTGGAAGACTTTCCCAAGAAACTGCAAAACCTTGAGCACGAGATGGAAAACCAAGATTTCCAAGCGGTTGCCCAAAGGGCGCACCAACTCAAGGGAGTGTGTGCCAACCTTTCGGCCAAAGCGCTCCAAAAAACTGCCATACGCCTGGAAGAGGCAGCCCAAAAACAGGAAACCAAGCTGGTGCTCCTTTTGCAGCAACAGCTGCAAACCCAATTCGAGGAATTTTCCACAATCCTTCGAGGTGATACCCATGAAAATCCTGATCGCGGACGATGATATCACTACCCGATTAATGTTGAAAGGGCTTCTCACCCACTGGGGATACGATGTGGTGGAAGCGCAAAGCGGGGAAGAAGCCCTCCAGCTGTTCGAGCGCCCAGCCCCTCCGTCGCTGGCTATCATCGACTGGGTGATGCCTGGCTTGAAAGGCCCTGAGGTGTGCCGCATCTTGCGAGAAAGGGAGGCAAAAGCCCCATTGTACCTTATCCTTCTCACTTCGCGGGGAGACAAGAAAGACCTCGTGGAGGCCCTGGAGTCAGGGGCGGACGATTTCGTTTCCAAACCCTACGACAAGGACGAATTGCTCGCACGCCTGAACGTGGGGCTGCGCATGGTCACCAGCGAAATGGAGCAACTCGACATCCTGGAGCGGTTAAAAAACAGCGAGAAACGCCTCCAACGCTTGCTGGAACTGGAGACAGCGATTTCCCAGGTGGCATCTTCCTTCATCAGCCTGGATGTGCCCGATTTCGAATCCGAAATCCAAAGGGGATTGGAAAAGTGCAGCCAGTTTCTCGTGGCCGATCGGGTCAGTATTTCCAACCAGTTCGCCCTGGGAAAAAAGGGAGTGCGCCTTTCCCATCCCTTTTCCTCCCACGAACGGGAAGAGAAGCTCTTTGCGCTTTCGCAGGACCTCCTCGGGTACCAGCAAAGGAACAACCGGGAAAAGGAATCCCTCGTTCTGCAAAACGTGGAGCAAGGGATCCCCGGTGTATCTGAAATAGATCTTCAGGCATGGGAAGATGCACAGATTCGCTCCGTTGTAATCGCACCCTTGTTTTCCGGTAACGCATTAGTGGGTTTCTTGGAATTGGACCGTGGCGATTCCAAACCCTCCTGGAGGGAAGAAGAAATTGAAGCGATCCGAACTCTCTCCTTCATTTTCGGCAACCTTCTCACGGAGAAACAAAAAGAAGAAGAAATGGAAATCCTTTCCATTACGGACCCGTTGACCGGGTGCTTGAACCGCCGAAAAGGGAACCAGCTTTTGCAAGAAGAAGTGGCCCGCTCCAAGCGGTACAACAAACCTTTTTCCTGCATCATGTTCGACCTGGACCATTTCAAGGAAGTCAACGACAACTACGGGCATGACGTGGGAGATCTTGTGCTGCAAAGTGTTGCGAAGGCTACGAAGGAAGCCATCCGGGAGGTTGACTACTTCATTCGCTGGGGGGGAGAAGAATTCCTCGTGCTGCTTCCCGAAACCTCCGGTGAGTTTGGGCAAATCGTGGCAGAACGGCTGCGCACGGCTTTCGAAACCCTGAAAATCGAAGGCATTCCCACCATCACCGCAAGCTTTGGGGTTGCGAGTTTCCAATCTGGCCAGTCCGAAAGCGAGATCATCAAGAAAGTGGACGAAAACCTGTACGCAGCCAAAAAAGGAGGAAGAAACCGTGTCGTCGTCCTTTAAGAAACCCGTCACTTCCCTGAAAAAACCCGTGGTACCCACCAGGAAGTGGGGGGTTACCTGTCCATTGTCCTCCGACAAGAAAACCCTTGCTTTTTTCCTGCTCTCTTTTGCCATTTCCTGGGTACTGTGGGCGGCACCCGTTTTGGAAAACCTTGGCATTCGGGTCCCCCAGTTCCTGTTGGCCCTTTCCATGGGGGCGAACTTCGGTCCTTTCCTGGCTGCAGTAATCCTCGTAGTCCTTTCCAAGGAAAAACAGGGGTTGCGTACCTTTTTCCGGCAGAACTTCCATCTTCGTTTCCCGTTGCGCTGGTTATGGCTATCGCTGTTTCTCGCACCCGCCATCGGTGGGGTCACCTACCTGACCGTGGGGTTGTTCACCCCTCTTCCGGAATTGCCGTTCCTTTCCAACCCCTGGTCGATCGTACCCCAGTTTTTCTTCATGTTTTTCGCCAGCGGAGCCCTTGGTGAAGAGCCCGGTTGGAGGGGTTTCGCGCTTCCCAGGCTGCTGAAAGCCGTTCCCATGGTCCAAGCGTCTTTCCTGCTGGGATTCCTCCACGCGTTGTGGCACTTGCCGCTTTTCTTCATGGCGGGAACCACCCAATCCTTCCTTCCCTTCTGGCAATTCCTGGCCATCATCGTCGTGAACACCTTCATCTACACGATTCTCTTCCAAAAAAGCAACGGTTCGCTTTGGGTAGCCCTTGGTTTCCACACAACCGGTAACCTTTCCGCGTGGATGTTCCCCGTTTGGCAAGTGAACGCAGGTCGCTGGGTTTTATTCGGCTACTCGCTGCTCTTCGTGATCCTTTTCCTGCTCCTGGATCGAACACCAAAGAAAACTCGCTAAAACCGGTTGACCCAAGCACATTCCCGGCAAAAACTCGGCGCGTCGTGTGCATCGTTGACCTGCTTGCGCAACCGGTCGTACGCGGGACCATTCCACAACTCTTGGAAAGACGTCTCGTTCAGGTTGCCCACCTTTGCCCCCACGTTGCAGCACAGGAACACGTCTCCATTCCAGGCCACGGAAACCGAGTGCAACGGGGCATCGCAACTCCGATCCACCACGAAATTCTCGTGCGAAACGAAGTGGTTTCCCACCAGCACCTTGTCTCCCAGGCACGTGGGGAAAAGGTCGATGTACATCCCCAGTTCCTCGGAGAGTTGCAGCGCCCTTTCCAACTCGGATAAAGCCTCCGGAGTACGGGGATACCGGTATTCCACCGGTCCTACCACGGGGCCAAACCCGATCCTTTGTACTCCAAGTTGGTGGGCCAACCGCACGATACGACCCACTTGCTTCCAGTTCATCTTCTGCATGGAGACGTAGATGCCCGGGACCCTCCAGCGTTCGAAGGAAGTACTGTAGTTGCACAGCGCCCGGAGGTTTTCGCACACCGTTTCAAAATGGCTTCCCCTTCGAATGGACTCGAACGTCTCCTTGTCCGCGGCATCGAACGATACCGTCACTTGCACGTCGTTTTCCACGAGGAAGGCAATGGTTTCCAAGTCCAACAGCATGCCGTTGGTGGAAATATCCAGCTTTGTTTCTGGTCGCTTCACGGCGTTCACGTACAGCACCCGCTGGCGGAAATCCTCCAACAAAAGAGGTTCTCCCCAATTGAAAAGCGAGTACGAGCCAGCTCCATCACGCGTCTGCTTTACCACACGCTGGAACAAGGAGAAATCCATGCTCTTGCCTTCGCGCTGGATGGAATCGCGGCACATGATGCAAAACATGTTGCAATCCTGCGTGAGGTCCAGGTAAACCTTCCGCGGAAAGTGGGGGCTCCATTGCGCGGGAAAATGGGCATTCAATTGGTCTAAACTCTTTTCCAAGAACGGTTTCATCTTTTCCTCCTCATCGCTTCTCCAATTCCTGCACCCACCCGTTCCAGAGCAGGTTGTCTTCCAGCAGCTGAACCGCTTGCTGGTACTCTTCGGGAGTGATGCGCCGGTTGATCTGCGCAAATTCCCGGGCGCGGAACGTGGGGAAGTACTGCGACATCAGCGAAACGGGCACGGACGTGGACAATTCTTCCGCAACGAACGAAAGCGCGCTGGCTGTTCCCGAAATCCCCCCGGGCATCACCAGGTGGCGGATGATCAACCCCCTGCTCCCCCGCTGGCGAAACATCTCGCGGATTGCGATGCGGGCCCGCGTCCAGTAATCGGGCACCCCGGAGTACCGTTTGCCCAATGCGTCGTCGGTGTAGCGGATATCCGCCAAGTAGAGGTCCACCACGGGCTCCAGGCGCTTGAGCACCTCCAGCGACTCGTAGGAACTCGTGTTCCACACGATGGGAAGGTGAAAACCCCGCGGAATGGCCAGCGAAAGCGCTTGCAAGATCGCGGGAAGGTGGGGCGTAGGAGTGACCAGGTCGAGGTTGCACACCCCTTTTTCTTGGAGCTTTAGGAACGCATCGGCAAGCTGCTCCGGGGGCACATCTTTTCCATTCCCCAGCTGGCTGAACCCGAAGTTCTGGCAGTACACGCATTTCATGTTGCAGCCGGAGAAGAACACCGTTCCTGCTCCCGCCCCCTCGATGAGCGGAGGCTCCTCGCCACGATGCACCACCGCGTTCGTGAACTTCGCCCCCACCCCCTGCCCACAAACCCCGGTTTGCTTTCGCCTGTCCACCCCGCATTCCCAGGGACACAGCTGGCAATGGAAAAGGCTTGCCGTGGCCCACTCCAACAATTGCTCCCATTCCCGGGAGCCAAAAAAATCCAAGATCCTCGGTTTTTCGGGTAACATATTTCCTCCTGCACGAAAATCGTGTATGATTGGGGTAGGATTATACCTGATTATTCGGATTATGGAAAGGAAGTGAGGCCCATGCAAAACTTGCATAATGTGCTATACGCCCAATCCGGTGGTGTCACCTCCGTGATCAACGCTTCGGCTTTCGGTGTGATTCGCGCCGCGCTCAGCCACAAGAGCGTGAAATCGGTGTACGTTGCACGCAACGGCATACAGGGCGTGCTCGACGAAAACCTGCTGGATCTGTCCGTGGAAGACAGCACCGAAATCGAAAAAATCGCCTACACCCCGGGAGCCATCTTTGGCTCGTGCCGCACGAAGATCAAGGAAAAGCAGCAACTGGATCGCATCTTCGAGGTGTTTGCCGCCCACGATATCGGCTACTTCTTCTACAACGGGGGCAACGATTCCATGCACACCATTTTCCAGGTGTCCAAGCATGCCCGGGAGACGGGCTACCCCCTAAAGGCAATCGGGATTCCCAAAACCGTGGACAACGACCTGCTGGGAACCGACCACTGCCCGGGATTTGGCTCCGCTGCCAAGTTCACCGCACTCGGTATGCTGGAAGCCATCCGCGACCTCCGCTCCATGTACATTTCCTCCACACGGGTGTTCATCTTAGAATCCATGGGAAGGCACGCGGGATGGCTCGCGGCAAGTGGTGCGCTGGCTTCCATCAACGGGGAACAAGGCCCAGACATCATCCTGTTTCCCGAGGTGCGTTTCGACCCGGAAAAATTTTCGCATCGCCTGGAAGACATCCTTTCGCAGCAAGGCTTTTGCTCCATCGTTGCCGCGGAAGGCTTGAAAGACAAAACGGGAGAAGTCCTTTCTGCCAGCAGCGAATTGGATTTATTTGGCAACTTGAAGCTGGGCAAGGTGGGACTAACCATCGAAAAGCTGGTGAAGAAGAATTTCAACCTGGGCATCCACGTTTCGCTCCCCGATTACCTGCAACGCTCCTCCCGCCACATTTCCAGTTTCACGGACTGGCAGGAAGCCATCGAAGTGGGAGCGATGGGGGTGCATTACGCCCTGGAAGAGGGAAAGACCGGGGTGATGGTTTCCATCCAACGCATCATGGACCGCCCCTACCTCAAAACGTACGTTGCCAAGCCCCTGGACGGAATTGCTGCCGCGGTGCGCTACGTACCCGACGAATACCTGTCCCCGGATGGCTTCTACGTGAGTGACAAGTTCTTTTCCTATGCCCGCCCTCTGATGGAAGGCGAAGCTCCAAACTTGTTCCTCAACGGCATTCCGCAGCACGCCCGGTTGCACTTCGTGGAAGTACCCAAGCGTTGCTCGCAGGAAAGCTAACCGGACCCGTCCTCCCTTTCGAACAACCATCCCTCTCCCGGACCGTCCCACAGGCACTCGCGGAGAGGGATTTTGCCTTGCTCGGAAATGGGCACTCCTTCCGCACGCAACAGCTCCAACTGGTACCGCGCCGATTGTTCCTCCTTCAAGCTCACCTCTCCCTTGGCGTTCACCACCCGGTGCCAGGGAATGTCGGTTCCGTGCGGAATGTGAAACATGGCATACCCCACCTGGCGCGGACCACATCCCACCAGCTTGGCGATGAGCCCGTAGGTCGCCACCTTTCCCGCCGGAACCATTCGCACCAACTCGTAAATGGAATGGTACAACCCCAAGTTTCCCACCATCACACCTCCAATAATTTTCTCCTGGGAACGCCGCACCCCAGTGCGGCCTCTTTATCATTTTTTAGGCAAATCCCAAAGGAAAGAAGAAAAATCCTTTAGGGGTTTTCCTTTCCCCCATTTCTTCCGATAAAACCAAAACAAAGAACAGGCGGTGGAATCGTGTCCATGCTCGACAACAAAACCATACTCATCACCGGTGGAACCGGAACCTTCGGCAAAGCCTTCACGGATTTCGTGTTGAAGAACCACAACCCCAAGAAAATCATCATCTTCAGCCGGGACGAGTTTAAGCAATACGAAATGGCAAAGAAATTCCCCGACCAGAAATACCCCCTGCGCTACTTCATCGGGGACATCCGCGACCGGGACCGTCTGCTGCGTGCATTCGACGGCGTGGACTACGTGGTGCACGCCGCCGCGATGAAACAAGTCCCAGCCTCCGAGTATAACCCATTCGAAGCGGTGAAAACAAACGTGCTGGGTGCCCAGAACATCGTGGATGCCGCCATCAACAAGGGGGTAAAGAAAGTCATCGCACTGTCCACCGACAAGGCAGTGAACCCCATCAACCTCTACGGCGGAACCAAGATGGTGATGGAAAAGCTCATGCTGGCGGGAAACGCCTACGTGGGAGACAAGGATACCCTGTTTTCCGCTGTTCGTTACGGAAACGTCGTGGGAAGCCGGGGAAGCGTGATCCCCTTCTTTGCCGACCTGGTGTTGAACGGGGCAAACGAGCTTCCCGTGACCCACGAGGAAATGACCCGTTTCTGGATCACCATCGAGCAAGGGGTGCAGCTGGTGATTACCGCTCTCGAAGAATCGGTGGGAGGAGAAATTTTCGTGCCCAAGATCCCCAGCATGAAGCTCACGGACCTTGCGCGCGCGCTCAAGGAAGACATCCGCGTAAAATTCATCGGGATTCGCCCCGGTGAAAAGATCCACGAAACGTTGATTTCCGAGGACGAAGGAAGAGAAGTGCTTTTGCTGCAGAAGAACGGGCAATCGGTCTTCGTCATCCTTCCCCAGTTCGACGTGCGGCAAAGCCGGTTCAACAAGTACGCTTCCTACGAACGGATGCCTGCCCGCTTCTGCTACCGCAGCGATTCCAACGACTGGTGGCTCACCTCGGAGGAACTCAACGAAATGGTCAAGCCCTTCCTGCAAAACGGGGGGAAGTGATTCGATTGGCCATTCCCTACGGGCACCAGTGGATCGATCCGGAGGATATCCAGGCGGTGGAAGCCGTACTTCAGGGCGATTGGCTCACGCAAGGCCCCGCGGTAGAAGCGTTCGAGAACAAGCTCGCGGAGTACACGGGAAACCAATTTGCCGTGGCATTCAACTCGGGAACTTCCGCGCTTCACGGTGCCATGTTCGTCTGCGGGGTCGGACCGGGAGATACTGTGCTCACGTCCCCGATCACCTTCGTGGCTTCCATGAACAGCGCATTGTACTGCGGCGCAAAACCCCTATTCGCCGACATCGACCTTTCCACGGGTTGCCTGGATATTCCCGCACTCCTTCCCCAGCTGGAAAGCCTGCAGCGCAAGCACAACCTGAAGGCCATCGTTCCGGTAGACCTCGCAGGATACCCCGTGGACCTCCAACCCTTGCTACAAAAAGCTCGTGCCCTTGGAATCACGGTGATCGAAGACGCGGCGCACGCACTGGGTGGCATTCGCCAGGGGAAAAAGGTCGGCTTGGAAGCAGACATGACCATGTTCAGTTTCCACCCGGTGAAGCACATCACCACTGGGGAAGGCGGGGCCATCGTGACAGATGATGCCGCATTCGCCCAGAACCTACGCATCTTCCGAACCCACGGAATCACGAAAAGCCCCGGAAAGATGCAAAAGAACGAGGGACCATGGTACTACGAGATGCAACAGTTGGGCTTCAACTACCGCCTCACCGACATGGCCTGTGCCCTGGGGATTTCCCAGATGGAAAAGCTGGAAACCTTCCTGGAAAAGCGGAACCAAATTGCAAACCGCTACGACCTGGCACTTGGAAGCCACCCATTGCTCCGGGTTCCCAAGCGCCCCGAAGACGGAAGGCACGCCTTTCACCTGTACCCGCTTCTTTTGGACGAAAAACTGGACCGAAAAGCCTTTTTCCAGTACCTCCTCGACCACGAAGTGCGGCCCCAGGTCCACTACATTCCCGTACACCTGCAACCCTACTACCAAAAGCACTTCGGCTTCCAGCCCGGGGATTTTCCCCAAGCGGAAGAGTACTACTCCCGGGAAATCTCCATCCCCATGTTTCCTGGCCTTACCGACGACGAGCAGCAAAAAGTCATCGACCTCACGCTCGAGTGGGTAGACCACCCCGCATTCCGGAAGGAGGAATGAGCCATGCAATTGAACATTCCCGGCCACACCATCGGCGAAGGTCACCCCATTTTCCTCGTTGCCGAGATGTCCGCGAACCACCTGCAAAACTTTGACAGGGCGGTTGCCATCATCCGCGCCGCGAAAAAAGCGGGGGCAGATGCCATTAAGCTGCAGACCTACACTCCCGGCACCATGACGTTGGATTGTAACAACGAGTACTTCCAGATCAAGCAAGGAACGCTGTGGGATGGCACCACGTTGTACAAACTCTACCAGCAGGCCTACACGCCTTGGGAATGGTTCCCGGAATTGCAACGCGTTGCCCAAGAAGAGGGGCTGGTATTCTTTTCCGCCGCTTTCGACCCAACTGCCGTGGACTTCCTGGAAGAGTTGGGCGTTCCGTTTCACAAGGTGGCATCCTTTGAAATCACCGATGTGGCACTCGTGGAAAAGATGGCAAAGACAGGCAAGCCCATGATCATCTCCACGGGCATCGCCAGCCTTTCGGATATCGAACTCGCCGTGGAAACCTGCAGGAAGGCGGGGAACAACAACCTCATCCTGCTCAAGTGCACCAGCGCCTACCCCGCTCCCATCGAAGAGGCCAACGTGCTGCACATCCCCCTCTTCCAGGAAACCTTTGGGGTGCTTGCAGGCCTATCCGACCACACCCCGGGAACAACCGTTCCCATCCTATCCGTGGGCTTGGGCGCGAGAATGATCGAAAAGCACTTCACGCTGGACCGAGCCTCTGGAGGGGTGGATGCTGCGTTCTCGCTGGAACCGGATGAGTTCACGCAAATGGTGCAAGCGGTGCGGCAAGCGGAGAAAGCACTGGG
>DAOPKN010000008.1:56367-80017 GCA_035391225.1 Thermotogota bacterium | reverse complement strand
TCGATTTCCCCTTGCATTAGACCAAGTTGCACCGTTTATCGCACTTTGGGACCGCTGCAGCCCACTGCGGCTCTTTTCCCGGAACGCAGGTCCAAACAGCCGCACTGGGGTGCGGCGGTCCCACGGTGCGAGGGGTTGGTTTTAGGGGGGGGATTTTTGGTCGTTGCCCGGGACTTCAAGGTGCAGGTTGCGTACCGAGCGGTGGCGGGCGGCTTGTAGGATGGAACGTACGCGTTGCACGTGCACGGAATCGAAATGGGACAGGTCTTTTCCCTCGTCCATGGCGATCAGTATGTCGTCGAGCTGCTCGTAGGAGAGCTTGAGCGCGAATTCGTCGGTGATGCCGGGGATGAGGTCGGGCGAAGGGGATTTCTGGATGATCGATTCGGGGATCTGCAACGCTCGCGCCAGCGCAAAAACTTGGGTCTTGTAGAGGTGAAGGATGGGTTCGATGTCCGAGGAGTCGTCGCCCCATTTCACGTAGAAGCCCGTGCGCAGCTCGGTGCGGTTGGTGGTGCCCAGCACGGCGTATCCCCGTTGTTCCGCGTGCAGGTAGAGCATGCACAGCCGCACGCGGTGCTTGGCACGGTAGAAGGCAAGCCCTTTCAAGAACTCTTCGCTGCCTTGGCTTTGCAAGTCGTCCAGGAATGGGTCTTCTCGCGCCACGTTGTCCCACTTTCCCCGTACCCATTTCTCTTGGAACGCACGGGGGAACAATCCCGCGGGAGGTTGTAGGCTGTAGGCTCCCATGCGGCGCAGGATGCCCGACAAGCGGTGGGTTTGGTGCGCGATGCCCAGGTGGTTACATACCAGTAGGCTGTCCGCGAGGGTGGAAGGCGCCGAATCGCGTTCGGGGAGCAACAGGCCGATTACCTTTTGCTTGCCCAGGGCCTGTACTGCCAGTGCCGCAACCACGGCGGAATCGATGCCCCCGCTGATACCCACCACCGCCCCTTGGTAACCCCACTCTTCGATCGTTTGGCGCAGGAAAGATACGATACGTTGTTGCACGCGCACCACTCTCCTCGACCCCCGGAGACCTCCCCGAGGAAACTTCCTCCAGTATAACACGGAACCCACAAGAAACTGTGCTATGATTTGGTGCACAGTGGAAGGGGAGGGATGTAAGCGTGGCGCTAAAGGCAAAAACGATCTTGATCGTGGACGACGAGAACAAGCTCTGCGAGTTGCTTTCGGATTTCTTGCAGGGGGAGGGCTACCAGACACTGCTGGCAAACGACGGGCTGGAGGCCATCGACGTGTTGTTCGGGAAGGAAGAAGGGAACCAACCCCCGGGGGTGGACCTGGTGATCCTGGACGTGATGATGCCGGGGATGGATGGGCTGGAAGTGTGTCAAATGGTTCGCCAGCATTCGCGCGTGCCCATCTTGTTCTTGACAGCGCGCGACCAACCCTACGACGAGGTGGAAGGCTTGGGATTGGGGGCCGACGATTACGTGGCAAAACCCTTCCACCTGGAGGTGTTGCTTGCACGGGTAAAGGCCTTGCTGCGGCGGAACGAAGGCGGTGGCGAGGGAAAGGTGGAAACAAGGGAACCTTTAGTTTGCGGGGAACTGGTGCTGGATTTCTCGAGCCACCAGGTGTTGGTGTCGGGAAAGGAGATACCCCTTTCTCCCCGGGAATTCGAGTTGCTGGAGCTTTTGGTGGAAAACCGGGGGTATGCGTTGTCCCGCGAGCAGATCTTGGAACGCGTGTGGGGGTTGGATTTCGAGGGGGACGAACGCGTGGTGGATACGCATATCAAGAACATCCGGCTGAAGCTGGGAGAGTACAAGTCGCGCATCGTAACGGTGCGCAGCCTGGGCTACCGCTTCGAGGGGGAATGAACATGTCTATCCGCTGGAAGCTCTTCGGGTTTACCGCGCTTCTGATCGCGTTGTTCCTTTTTGTGGCCATCATCGGGAACCTTTTTTGGATCCAGGGATACTACATGGCACGCAAGAAGGGGGAATTGTTGGATGCCTCCAAGCACTTCGTTGGGCTTTTGCAGCCTTCAAATTCCGCGTCCGATGTGACCACGCTCCAGGTGGACCTGGAAATCGAGCGTTTGATGCGCACCACGGGCATGCATGTGGTGGTGTACGATACCGAGAAGAAGGAATACCTTTTCCCCAGCGCGTGGGGGTTTTCCCCGGAAGCTTCCGGAACCCCCACGCAAAGGGTGGGAGTACCGCCGGAAACGGAAGGAAACGTTCAACCTCCCCCGGGGTTGGCTCCGCCGAGAGGGCAGCCCATGGTTCCCCGGGAGGTGGTGGAAGGGAATCTCACGGAAGCGCGATTCGTGGACCAGGTGTTTGACCCACGTATCAACATGGACGTGCTCAGCCTGGTGCAACCCCTGGAAGGATCCCGCGTACTGGTTATCAGCGTTCCCTTGCCCGCTATCCACGAGGAAGCCCGGCTTGCGGGCAACTACTTCCTTTTCCTGGGGCTGGCCATGCTCGCCATCGGGATTCCCCTTGCTTTTTTCTTTTCGCGACGATTTACCCGCCCCATCTTGGAACTCAACACCCTGGCGGGGCACATCGCACGGTTGGACTTTTCGCACACGTACCAGGGGAAGCGAAGCGACGAGATCGGGGTGCTGGGGGAGTCCATCAACACGCTCTCAAACGAGTTGCGCCAGGCGATGGATCGGTTGATCCTGGCCAACCAGGTTCTGGAGCGTGACGTGGAAAACCGCAAGAAGATCGACAACATGCGCAAGAATTTCATCTCCCACGTGTCGCACGAGCTCAAGGCTCCACTTACCCTGATCATGGGGCATGCGCAGGGGTTGATCCAAAACGTGGCAAAGGATGCCCAGAAGCGAAACCGTTACGCCACTATCATCCTGGAGGAATCCCGGAAAATGGACCAGCTGGTGCGCTCGGTGCTCGACCTGTCCCAGATGGAATCGGGGTTGTTCCAGGTAAAACCCCGGGTTTTCTCGTTGGAGGAACTGCTGCTTTCCACGTTGGAAAAGTTCGCCCCGTTTTTCAAGGAAAAAGGGGTTTCCCCGCACGTGGAAGGGTTGGGGGAACAAGGAAAAGCCTGGATGGTTTGGGGCGACCCCTTTCGCATCGAGCAGGTTCTTTCCAACCTGTTCACCAACGCCATCCAGAACATGGGAGAGAAGAAGCGGCTGGAAGTGTCCGTGGTGCCGTCGCCGGGGGAAGGGCAAGAGAATCGGGTGCGCGTGGAGGTTTTCAACTCTGGCAGGCCAAAGGGAAGGGAGGATGCCAGCGTGCGGGGGGCTGAGTTTCCCGAGGGAATCGGGTTGTCCATCGTGAAAGGCATCATTCGGGCGCATGGAACGGACGGGGGAGTGCGGGTGCTCCACGACCCGGAGGATCCCGGGAACGATGGGGTGTGCTTCTGGTTCGAGCTGGAGAAGGCAGGAGAGTGAACTGGGTACGCCGCAGCCCACTGCGGCTTGGGTTTTGGAAGGTAGAGAAAAAAGAGGCCGCACTGGGGTGCGGCGTACCCAAGGAGCAAAAGAGCCGCAGTGGGCTGCGGCGGTCCCAGGGAAACACTCTCAACCAAAAAAAGCACCCGAGGGGTGCTTTTTTTGTTGATCCTTCTTCGTTAGCCTTGCGGTTTTTCGCGCATGTCGGTTTGTCCCAGTCCGCTTCCATCTCCACTGGAAGGTAGGACCCCAGACAGTTGGTCGCGTACGTTTTGCCAGCGTTGCTGCACGAAGGGGATGAGGCCGTAGCGGCTTCCGAGTGCCAAACCTCCGCCGCCATTGCCGGGAGCGCCCCGTTGGGGAAATCCCTCGGGGGGTTGAAACCCTTCAGGAGGTTGAAACCCTTGAGGGGGCGCGAAACCTTCCGGAGGTTGGAATCCCTCAGGGGGCTGGTATCCTTCGGGAGGTTGGAATCCTTCCGGGGGTTGAAATGTCCCAGGGGCAGGCCGGTCCGGGTGCTCGAATTCTTGCGTTCCCGTTGCGTTCTCCGTGAGAGCGGCTTCGAATTCCTCGATCGTGAAGAAAGCGGTGGGATCCTCCGCCACGTACGGTCGGATGCCATCGGCGATCTGCCAGATGCGCGCGATGGTGTTTTCCTCGGAGAACGTCCCATCGATCAGCTGTTGGAAAATGGCGTGGTACTTCTCCAAGTTTTCCTCGCTTTCCAGCAGCCGCGCCACCAGGATGCGATCTTGCATTGCCACTGCGGTGGGTTCATCGATCATTAGGGTGAGGGCGGAATCGGAACTCCCTCCGGCGCCAAAACCCGCGAACGACATGTTCAAGTCCCAGGGGATGACGTGGAACACCCCGTCCACCTCGTACAGGTAGTAGTTGTGCCCCGTGGTTCCCTGGTAGCTGTCCAGGTTGCTCATCAGGGTGCTCACCGCCAGGTAGGCCAGTGCCCCCTCCACGTCCAGCACCTCGTCGAGATCTCCACCGTTGTTCAAAACGTCCAGGAAATGGACCAGCGCAGAGTGGTCCGAGGTCGATTCGTTGGTTTTGAGCGTGCCAAACAAGCCCGGCATCTGGTTGGCCAACGCTTCGGTGTCCAGCGGAGTGGCGGATGTATCCACGACCAGGTTACACCCTCTGCCGGAGGGCTTGTACAGGTCTCCATCCGTCCCGGGGAAGTTTCGTTCCAGGAAGAAGTCGTCCACCTGTTCTATGGCCAGGTACAATCCCCAGGGTTGGCCGTTGATGGTGAGGAAGACGTATTCGCGTTCCGGTGTGGGAACCCCAGCGGCATCGAAGATCTCGTAGGAGAGGATTTCGCGCATGGACGATGCGTCGGAGAAGCCGTTGTTGAAGTTGATCTTCTTCCATCCTCCCAGTGTTTGATCCGACAGGTAGTAGTTGAAATCCACCTTGAAGCTGTAGCGGTCGGACTCGCTGGAGGCCACGGAGAAAAGCGAGGAATTTCCCTTGGTGCGGAGTCCCACGTTGGCCACCGTGATGCCGTTGTAGGTCACCGTGGCGGGGTAGTATTCCTCCGCCATGGGGTCGGCAAGGATGGCTTCCCAGTCTTCTGGTGCCAACGAGAATTCCACCGGAACCACCGTGGGGGTGGATTGGGCATCCGATGCGAAAACCTTGCCTTCAACTTCCTCCGCGCTGGGACCTGGGACCTCTTGTTCTTCCACCGCCTGTGTAGCCAACTGGTTGGGTTGCCCGGGTGTGGGTGTTCCCGGCTGGTAGCTCACGTTGCCTTGCTCGTCCACGATTCGGCAAAGGCTCATGCCATCGGGAATTTCCCCTTCTTCCCAGTCCACGGTTTGCACGATGTTTCCCTTGAACAGGAGGGTGAGCGCATCGTCGCTGCCAATCTTGAACGAAACCCCGCTGCCATCTTCCTGCCCCGCAGTGAGCACCAGCAGGTCCCCGGGTGCCAGCGTCTCCTCTCCCAAGGCTTCGGGAATTCGTCCGATCTTGTCATCGACCAGGAAAAAGCCTTCGAGTTCCAAGACTTCTCCCCCTTCTTCGCCCAAAACGAGCAGTTCAACCCAGTCTGGGCCTCCATCCGGGTCCTTTGTCACGATCTCGTTGATTACCAGCCGCGTCCCCCCGGTTTGCCCGGTGAAACCGCTGAACGCGAAAACCAGCAGTGCCATCATGCACACGATCAATACCAGGTTTGCCTTTTTCATTTTCTTGCCTCCTTTATTCTGCTTATGAAATGTAATCACCGTTGTACCGTATCAGGATGGCGTTGTCCACCCCTTGGAGAGCGGACATTTCCGATGCCAGTGGTCCCGCAGGGCCTTTCAGCCGCAGCTCAAAGATCATCTCCGAGCTTCCGTCGGAAACCATGCTGGACTTGAGGTGGAATCGCTGGGTGCGTTGGCGCAGCAACGAAGCCACCTGGTGTTCCAGTTGCCTTTCGTCACCCGTTCGCCGGTCGAAGGAGCATTGCAGCGTGAGCAGGTACGGGTTGCTGGAAGAGGCTCGCCGGGTGAGCACCAGCAGGATGAGTGCGATGACCCCGGAGCCCACGATGGACAAAAAGAACAATCCCGCGCCGGTGACGATGCCCACGCTGATGGACCAGAAAAGGAACACCACGTCCAATGGGTCCTTGATGGCCGTTCGGAAGCGCACGATGCTGAGCGCGCCCACCATGCCCAGCGAAAGCACCACGTTGGAAGCCACCGCCATGATCAGGATGCTGGTGATCACGGCCATCAGCACCAGAGACAGGTTGAAATTCCGGGTGTAGAGCACACCGCGGAACGAGAATCGGTATACCCCCCAGATCACCATGCCTTGCGCCGTGGATAACAACAGCGCCAACACGATATCCCAAAGGTTCAGGTAAAAAGTGGCATCTCGAAAGAAAGAATCGAACATCACGCGTCCTCCCAGTCATTCTGCTTGATGTACTTGCGACAGAGCACGTACTTGGAAACGGAAATGGCATTGCCGGGTGCCGGAGCCAGCAGTGGCCGGAGGAAATCGGGGAAGTAGGCGTCGAACTTCACTTCCAGGATGGATACCCCCGTGTCCAGTACAGGCACTTCCACGCGAGCGGGGTCGAACATGTCCACCACGTTCCAGGCGGCTCGTAGCTGCGAATCGAACGTCACGCGCACGTTGCCAGCGGGGAACACAAAGGCTTTTCGGAAGTAGCTCACGATGACAACGGGGCGCAGCAGCACGTGGCGGGTGCGGTGCACGAAATCCATGGATAGGAAATCCGGCTCTTGGGTCAAGAAGTCGATGTCCCTCCGCAAGACAGAAGAGTATTCCTCGAAGGACAACCTTCTGGACATCTTGCGCGTGAGGTGTGCACTGCGGCACTTGCGTTCCAGGCGGATGAAATCCTTGGAATCGTCGTACGCCCGGATGCGAAACTTGCCCCGCACCCCCACCCCGGCACTTTTCTCGAACAACCCATTGCTGTTGCAATCATCGAAATATAGCGATCGAATCCAGTATCCCTTCGAATGGGGGTCGTGGCGAAGCATGGCCTGCAACCGTGACTCGAGCAGCATCTTCTGGAAGTCATTTAGCAGGTACTTGTGCTCGTGGCGGTACTGGATGGTTTCCATGGCCAATCTCCTTTCCTCGGGATGAAGCCATGGTACCGGAAGAATTTGTACGTTTTGTGAAGGGGGACGAAAAGATGCCGCACTGGGGTGTGGCGTACCCAAAAGGCGAAAAGAGCCGCACTGGGGTGCGGCGGTCCCAGGAGAGAAAAGCATTTGGCAACCGTTTGCCTGGCGTGGAAGCAGGGAAGGGAAGGATCTCCGAAGGGTCATATCGGCGGACTTGCACTTTGGGAGCACCGCAGCCCACTGCGGCTTGGGTTTTGGAAGGTAGAGCAAAAAGATGCCGCACTGGGGTGCGGCGTACCCAAAGGACGAAAAGAGCCGCACTGGGGTGCGGGGGTCCCAGGTGGGGAGGGATTTGTGCTATAATTATTTCATACAAGGAGGTGAAAGATATGCTGCGAAAGAAGAAGTGGCTTTGGCTATTTCTGCTTGTCGGGCTCGTTTTTCTACCGAGCTGTAACGGGGGGGGAATCTTGACGTTCTGGATCGATTTCGAAGCGTTGATTCCACTCACCCAGTACCACGTGGGGGACGCCATCGTCGAGGATGGCGTGGACATGAAATTCGAGATTTTCTACTGGTTCCCCGGGGGCTCCACCACGAACGGGTACGCCGAAGTGCAAACGCTGAACAAGGCGGGGCACATCGGGAATGACCTATTCTTGAACAACATCAACATGGCGTTCGATTTCCACACCATGGTGGTGAAGATCACTTTCTACGCCGGGTACTACGGGGGAAACGTCAACATGCGGGTGAACGGTTTCTTGGGTAACCATCCCGACCTCATCACGTTCAATGGCCTGGTTCTTGGCGGGGTAAACGTGCAAGTGGTATTGACGGCTCCCAACCTGTACCAGGTGACCCTCACGGGGAACATCAACGCTTTTTCCGTGGGTGGACAGGAATTCTTCATCGACCACCTTTTTGCCACGGAGTAAGCATCAAGGGCTCTGCCTTTGCAGTTGGGCATTTTTCCGAATTTGGAAAGCGCTCCCGAGTATCATCCAGAGCGCCAGTGCCAGCATACCCGAAAGTACGAGTAGGTAGAAGGCGTTTCCCGTTTCCAGGAACTTTTTCCAGTCCAGCAGGATGGCCCAAATGGTGATGACGTACATGAAAGCCATCGGGATAGCCGCGATCCAAACCGGCTTCTTCCTCTTGAGAAGGTACAGCGAAACCAGGAGCAGCGAGGAGGAGGCAACGAGCTGGTTCAGCGCGCCGAAGATGGGCCAGAGAAGAAGTGCTCCCGAACCGTCGGGTTTTTGAAACACGAGGACTCCCGCCGCTGCCAGAACCAGCGCCGTGGAAAAGGCCCGGTTGTTGAACGGGCGGATGACCTTTCCGTCGCTCTTCCTGAGCAATTCTTGCAGCGAAAAGCGTTGCACGCGTGTCGCCGTGTCCAGCGAGGTTCCCACGAAGGAAACGATGAACACGCTGATCAGGCTCACCGCAAACGAGCGTGGGATCCCGATGGGTCCCAGCAGGTTCGCACTGCCTTCTACCACCGCCGCAAGCTTCGCCGATAGACCCGATGCAGCGCTCCAGCTGGCGTAGTGCTGGTTGAAGGCTTGCACCCCTGTGCCGTTCATGCCCAAGCCCGCGCTTACCGCGATAATCACCAGGATGGCAAGGAAACCTTCCAGAAGCATGCTTCCGTACCCGATGAAAAGACTGTCGGTTTCGCGGTTGAGCTGGCGCACCGTGGTTCCCGTGGAGACCGTGGAATGGAACCCGGAGATGGCCCCGCAGGAGAGCGTCAAAAAGAGAAGCGGAAAGAGGTCGGGGGCATCGGATACCTTTTGAATGGCCGGTGCCACGATCTGGGGTTGGCTGAAAAGGATCCCCCCAACCAAAAAAGCCATGAGAATCAACAGCTCGTGGGAGTTGATGAAATCCCGGGGTTGCAGCAACCAGTGCACCGGGGTGATGGAGGCGAAGAAAAGGTACACGAAAAGGATCCACGCCCAGGAGATTACCTGGGACCCCGCGGTGGAAAAGATGGCGATGGGAAACAGTTGCCCCAGCCAGATGGACAAGAACATCAAGCCAATACTCACAAGCGCCCATACCCGGGCGCTTCTTTTCTTGGTGTGCACCTGGTAGGCCAGAAAAAGCGCGATGGGGATTTCCAACCAGATGGGGAGAACCGCCTGCGGGTAGAGGTTGAACAGGATGGCCATGATCATGGTGAACACCGCCAGCAGCGTCCACAGGTACGCCTGGATGAGCAGGTGAAACGCGCGTCCCAGGTGGGGGTTCAGGAATTTCCGGGTGAGTTCTCCCACGGAAGCTCCCTTGTTGCGCGCGGAAATCAACAGCACCGCGAAGTCTTGCAGCGCCCCCATGAAGATGGAGCCGAAAACCACCCACAGCGTAGCGGGGAGCCAACCCCAGATCACCGCCAGCGCCGGACCCACGATGGGGCCACTCCCCGCGATGCTGGTGAAGTGGTGACCAAAAAGGATGCGCCGGGAAGTGGGCACGAAATCCACCCGGTCCGCGAACTCGTGCGCGGGCGTGCGCGTATCTTTCCGCAAACCGAAGATCTTGTGGGCCAACCAGCGCCCGTAGGTGTTGTAGGCCACGATGTACCCCACGAAGACAAGAAGCAGCAATACAAGGCTGTTCAATCCATCCATCCCCCTTCTTTTTTTCCCGCACAAGCATACACCTTTTTGGGGGTTGACATACTGTGTGTTGTATAGTATAATACGTAAAACAATTAAAGGAGGTGCACAGTATGGGGCGAGATCAATTCGAGTCGGAAATGAACAGGGGCTTCTTGCAGTTGCTCACACTGCATCTGCTCGAAGAGAAGCTGTACGGCTACGAGATCGTGCAGAGGATGGAAAAGATGGGCTACTGCATCGAGGAAAGTTCGCTGTACCCGTTGTTGCGCCGGTTGGCTTCCAAGGGATTGCTGGAAAGCGACTGGCAGGTGGTGGAAAACAAGCCACGAAAGTACTACGTGATTTCCAAGGAGGGCAAGCAGGTACGGGAAGAGATCAATGCGGTGTGGGAAAAGCAAAACCAAATCTTGAATAGGGTAAAGGAAGGTGCGAAAGATGCGTAAGAAGTTGGAAAAATACTTGGACGAGGTGCGGGATTACCTGGTGACGGATGAGGACGCTGCGGATGTGCTGAAAGAAATCGAAAGCAACATCCTGGAGAAGTGCCAGGCGCAGTACGGGGAGTGCAGCGACGAAAACATTGAGAAGACGCTTGCGACCTTTGGAAAAGCCATCGACGTGGCCAAGGAGTATTCCAGTGGCGAACCGCTGATCCCGGTTTTCTTGAAGAAGGTGCTGTGGTTTTACACCGGGGTGTTGTTCCTCGTGCACCTGGGGCTCAACGGGTTGGCTTTCGGGTTACACTCCGATGGTTTCATCTTCCCCTTTTTCTTCAACGGCGTTTCCGGTTGGGCCTCGTACCTGGTGAGCATTCCGCTGCTGCTGGTGTTCGATTTCGGGCTGGTATGCTTGCTCCTTGCCGGGGTCAGCCAGTTGAAAGCCTCGGTTCTGCTTCCCCTTCCCCGCCGTTCCTTCCTACGCCCGAAAGGGGAACGCAAGTACAACGTGTGGATCCAGGTGCTGTTGCTGGTCATGAGTGGCTTCTTCCTTTCGCTGGCCTTCGACCCCCAAACGTTCGAGAACCTTGTGAAAAGCGCCTTTTCGGGAACCGACATGCATTTCGTGGCCCTTTCGGATCTGTTCACGGGGTTATACATCGGGGTGGCGATCAACGTCATCGTGGAGACGCTGTTCTACTTCGTGGGCCGCTGGTTCCGCACCGGTTTCCTGGAGTTCCTCAAGGCAGTGGTTTCGATCTCGGTGTGGCAGTACGTGCTGCGAACAGCGGTTCCCGGGCTCGAGGGGTTGGAGCTGCTCGTGCAGAACGTGCTCAAGGGTGTGCTGATCTTCGTGGTGGTGATCCTGGTGATCAACGTGATCGTGATGCTGGTGCGCTCGGTGGTGCGTGAGGTCAAGGAGCACGTGTGAGCAAGCACTGAACACGCCGCTCCAATTCGTTGCCAGCCTCCCTTTTCCAGTTTTCCCGGGAAAGGGAGGCTGGTTCCATGTATACGCCGGAAATGGCGCAAAGGGTAGTGACCAGCGAAAAGAGTTGCATTTTCTTCGAACAAGGGGTACGCGCGTAGCCTTCCAAAAAAAGAATTCCACTCGTTTTCCGCTGATCTTCAGGTAGTACCCTTGTTCCGTTCCCCCAGGAGTGGAGCAGTGCACAAGGTACGTTGTTTTGATCCAGGTTCCGGGGAAATGCATGGAGCTGATGGTGCACGAGGGAATAAGGTCGTGGAAAAGTTTCCGGATGTCCTTTCCTTCGTAGGGGTTTTCCATCATTGTTCGGGAAGCGTTGCCAGGAGCTTGGCCAGTGCATGGAAACACACCGGGCGAGAAACCGTATGGAAATTCGCGGGTAGGTTCAGCCTTGTCCGCGCTTCGCGGGCTTGGGATGCGGTCATCAAGATCACGGAAAGGTTTGCTTCTCCCGCTTGTGCCACGGCTTTTTCCAGGGGTTTCACCACGGGGTCATCCAGGCGATCCAGGTTCCAAAACAACAGGTGGAAAGGGGGGGAAGCAGACCGCAGCAGTTGCAACGTCTTGTTTTTCTCAGTGCAGACGGTGCAGAGGATTCCGTTTTGCTGCAGGTGCTTGGAAAGGATTCCCGCTGCAACGCTGTTGGGGCAGAAAACGAGGGCTCGCTTGCCGCTTTGCATCGAGGTGGGTTCCTCGAGGGGAACGATCTTGGACGTTTTCAAGCAAACCTGGAAGCGAAAAATGCTGCCCCCTCCTGGCGCGGGTTGGTACTCGATGGAACCGTTCATCAGTTCCACGAGCTGCCGGGAGATGGCCAATCCCAGGCCCGTTCCGCCGAAAGAACGGGAATAGGAGCCGTCCACTTGGGTGAAAGGGGAAAAGAGCTGTTCGACTTTTTCGGGAGGGATACCGATGCCCGAATCTTCGAACGCAAAGTCCAATTTCACGCTTTCCGGTGAAGCGGAAAGGCAATGGACCGAAAGAACAACATGCCCCTGCGCGGTAAATTTCACCGCGTTTCCGCCGAGGTTGAGCAACACCTGTTTTAGGCGATCGGGATCTCCGTGCAGGAAAGTAGGAATTTGCGTGGACGTGTCGCAGGTGAGCTCCAATCCTTTCTCGTGGGCTTTCACCGCGAGCAATCCAAGTACCTCGTTTACCATGTTGTGAAAGTTGAAATCCCGGGGTTCCAAAACCAGTTTTTGCGCTTCGATCTTGGAGAAGTCCAGGATGTCGTTGATCACGTTCAACAGCGAATGCCCACTCGTCTGGATCAGGCTGGCCAATTCGTGTTGCTCAGGGGTCAGGTCGGAGTGTAGCAGCAAACCAGCCATTCCCAGAACCCCGTTGAGGGGGGTTCGGATTTCGTGGCTCATGTTGGCCAAAAACTGCCGTTTGGCGATATTTGCCTGCTGCGCTTGGGCAGCAAGCAATCGTGCGTTTTCCAACGCTTCTTGCAGTTTCTGGTTGGTTTCCAGCAACTTGGTTTCCTGTTCCTTACGCTGCAAGATTTTCCACGCCGAATCCAGAAGGAGGGTAAGCTGGCGCACGTCACTGGCGTCGTACTCGGTTTCCTTGTTCCCCACACCGACGGTTGCCACGATGTTTCCGTCTGAAAAAACAGGGATGGCGAGGAACCTTTTCAGAGCAAGGTGTCCTTCGGGGAAGCCTTTCTTTCTCGGATCGGGCATCCGGAAGTCGTTGATCATGATTTCCTTGCGCGTGCGTGCCACCTCCGCCCAAAGCCCTGCCTCTTGCAGCTGGAAGCGACTTGGTGCGGAAAGGAAAGGACACAGCTTCATCGCTTCGCGGGACCACTGTTTCACCGTGAATTCCTTGGTGGACTCGTCGTATAAAAAGAAGTACCCGACTTTGCTTCCCGTGAGGCGGATGGCTTCTTCCAAGGCGAAGGAGATCAGGTCCGGGGAATTGCCCTGCCGTTGCTGGGAAATTTCCAGAAGGCTTTGCAAACGTTCCTCGTCCAGGCGGATCTTCTCCCGCGCCCGTTTTCGCTCCGAAATGTCGCGCACAAATACCAGGGCACCGTTTTTCCCCTCGTATTCAACGGGTACGGCGGAAACTTCCACATCCACCGGGGTTCCGTTCATCTTGAGGTATATTTCCTCGAGCACCGGGACGTCCTGCTCCAGGTCATTCAAACGGTGAATGCGGTTGCTGACTTCCTTCCGAAAATCCGGGTGGAAGCGTTCCATCACTGCTTCGCCGATGAGTTGGGAGGCATCGTGGGCGCCGAACAAACGGACCGCAGCGGGATTGAGATAAGCGAAGCGAAAATCGGTTTGCACGAAAATGGCTTCCGGGGCATGTTCCACCAGCAAGCGAAAACGGTGCTCGCTCTTTTTCAATGCTTCCTCCGCTTCCAGCCGTTCGGAGATGTCACGAACGATGGACAGGATGGTATCTTTGCCGTCCATCTTGAAGAAGCGAGCACTGATTTCCACGGGGATTGTGGTACCGTCTTTCCTCCGATGGGAGGTGTGGAAAAGGGACCATCCGGTGTTGTACATTTCCTGGATGATCTTTGGGCTTTTGGGAAGTTGGTCGGGAACGTCGATTTGGGAGACTTCCATTTGTAGGAGTTCTTCGCGCGTGTAGCCCAACATCTGGCAAGCACGGTCGTTGACGTCCAGGATGGTGGTGGGCTCGAAACCATCCACCTGGTGGACGAACACCGCCTCGTTCACGTTTTGCAACAGCAGCTGGTAGCGCGAAAAATTCAAACGTGCCTCTTCTTCAGCCTTCTTGCGCGATTCGATGTCCACGTGCGTGCCCACGATGCGCGTGATCTTCCCTTGCGCATCCCACGCCACGGGTTTGCCCCGTCCCATGAGCCATTTCCAGCGCCCATCTGCGGTACGGAAACGAAACTCCATCGAGAAGCTTTCGTTGTTTTGGATGTGTTGCCACAGTTCTTTGAGGGTTTTTTCTCGATCATCCGGGTGGATCAGGGAACTCCACGAGGAGTAGGTAACCTCGAAGGAACCCGGGGTGTATCCAAGCATTTCAAAGGCACGCGGTGTCCAAGAAACCCTGTCGCTTAACAGGTTCCAGTCCCACGCCCCGTCGCTTGTAGCCTCCAACGCAAGCCGGTAGAGGTCCTCGGAAAATCCCCCGGTATTCGTGGTTTCCTCGTCCATTGCTACCACCCTTCCCCCGAAAAAGGGAATCGTACCCTAACCCGATTATACACGAAAAACGCCGGGGAGTTTTCGACGGGGTAGGAGAGGGAGAAAGCCAATCGCCCCTCACCTGGGATTACTCGGGCTCGGAGTAGGACTCCAGGAAGGCGTGGATCTTTTCTTCCAGTATGGGCAGTGGCAGTTGGCCATCTTCCAGTACCAGGCGGTGGAAGGCTTTCAGCGAGAAATCTTCTCCCATCGCCTCCCGGGTTTTCTCGCGCAGTTCCAACAGCTTGAGGTAACCTGTGTAGTAGGCCGTGGCTTGTCCCGGCCAGGTGAGGTAGCGGCTCACCTCGGATTGTGCCAGCCCTCCGGAAATACCCGCGCGGGTGAGGTACCGGTAGGCTTCCTCGGGAGTCCAGCCGTAGTAGTTGACACCAGTATCAGCAACAAGGCGAAGCGCACGCAGGTACTGGTTTTGCAGCAAGTCAAGCTCGTGGAATTCCTTGTTGTCGGTCAACAGCTCGTAGGCCAGTTGCTCCGCGTAGAGTGCCCAGCCTTCGATGAAGCCGGTGAAGAACGTCAGCTGGCAGATCAGCGGGATTTCCCGGCGCAGCTGGGAGGTGCGTTCCAGGTGGTGTCCCGGAACTACCTCGTGGAAGTACAGGCTATCGTGCTTGGCGACTCCCCCGGTGGCATAGAAAATCCCCTTTGTTTTTCCATCCATGCGCGGGGTGATGTACATGTTCGCGGAGTAGGGTTTCACCTCGGGCATGTATTGGGGTAGAAAGCCGGCTTCGAATGCCTCTGGAAGGTGGTCTTCTATGCGTTCGTCGGAGGCAACGGGGCTTTTCCCACGGAGTTCCCGGTTGAGTTCGTCGATGCGTTCCGCCAGGCGTTGCACCTCGCGTTTGCCCAACTCGTGGATTTGTTCGGGATCCAACAGTTGGGTGGTATGGAAGCGCAGCGCGAAGCGGTAGAATTCAGCGCCACCGGGTTGCGCCCATGCGCCTGCGTTTTTTTGGATGGTGGGGAAATCGTCGAGCAACACCGCGTCGATGCGGTTGAAGGAAGGGGCAAGATAGTTGTTGACGGCTTCTTCCAGGCGTTGCAGGTACGCGCTGCGTTGCTCCTCTGTGAGGCCTTCCATTTGCCCGATCGCTTGCATGCCTCGGCGGTACACCGGGTTGCCCACTCCCTTCAAACGCATCTCCGAGAGCAGGTAGCGCGTGGAGCGGTTGGGATCCTTTGCCATCTCGATGCCCATTTCGCGGGAAGCGTTGAAGCGGTCGATCCATCCCTCCACCTTTGCGGGAACTTGCTCCAGGCGCTGTAGGAACCAGTCAAGGTCTTGGGGCGTTTGCAACAAGTGACGGGTCAGGAAGAGTTCGCGCAACGCGAAGGGGTCACCGGTGATGGGAGCGAAAATCGCCTGGTACGGGGCGAAATCCACCCAGGAAATTTCTGTTTGCAAAAACCACTGGATGCCCTGGAATACGGCTTTTTCTCCCGGATCTTGTGGAACCGGTGCGCTGTCCATCCACGCCAACTTTTCCGCGAGCATTTGCCGAAACGCCGCAACTTGCTCGGGAACCCATGGACGCAGCGAATCGCGGTATTCCCCCACCCCGAAAACGGTTAGGTCTCCCAGGTAGTCCAATTCCGCAGGTACCAAGGTGGTGTACTCCAAGAAAAGCTGGTGGTAGAAAGAATCCAACGCGCTGTTTGCCACGGCAAGCGTGGAAAGAACGAGGAAAAGCAAGAGCGGCCAACGATTTCCTTTTCTTTTGAACATGCGAAAACCTCCCGCCGGAAATGATGTAAGAAAAGTATAACATTTTTTGGGTCCTTTTCCCCGTGACTGGAGTCATGAAATCGGGCATGACTTCTTTCGTTCCGCTTCGTGGGAAAGAGTTTCCATGCGTGCCATTTTGTGATACAATAGAAAAAGAAATCCATGAAAGAAGCTTTTCGAGCCTTTTTTGCGGAAAGTAGGTGATCGGTTACGTCGTTGGCATTTCCCGAAACCAAAAACCTATTTCAAGATGCTGTGATGGAATACGATCGGGTACGCGCGCTGGACTTGGTCGCTGATTTCGTGCAACGAAACGGCCCTTTTCCCACGTTCCTGGATGCAGTGCTTCAGCCGGTTTTGTTTCAAATCGGAGAGAGTTGGTCCCAAGGCGAAATTGCCCTTTCGCAGGTTTTTCTCGCCGGGAAGCTGTGTGAAGAGTTGGTGGCAATCTACCTTCCCGAGTCTATCGCACGCGCTTCGTCATTGCCCCCCCGGAGAGCCATCGTGACGCTCAGCGATTTTCACGTTTTGGGCAAGAAGGTCGTGCGTTCGTTTTTCCGGGCAAGCGGGGTTTTCCTCGAAGACTACGGGCACGGTATTAGCGCCGAACAGGCATATGAAAGGGTGCAACAGGACGATTTGGATTTCCTGCTGGTGTCAGTTTTGATGTATCCTGCCGCGCTGGAGATCCGCAAGATCCGGGACTGGATCGACCGCGATGGCTTGCACACCCGGATTCTTGCGGGTGGTGCACCCTTCTTGTTTGATAGCCAGCTGGCCCAAAAAGTGGGGGCCCATGCCTGGGCGCCCGACCCTACCCGGGGCCTGGAGATCTTGCGGGGCTGGGAGGAGGAAATGACATGGAAACGATGACGCCGATGGAAAGGGTTATGGCTGCACTGGAGCATCGCGTCCCGGATCGCGTTCCTTTCGTGTACGGTTTCAGTTTTTACGGTGCAAAGGTTTGCAATTGCGCAGTGGAAGACTACTTTTCCGATCCCGCGCTCGTGGCACGCACCCAGTTGGAGTTGCAACGCCATTTCCAGCACGATAACCTGGTGCCCTTCTTCTACGGTTCGTTGGAAATCGAGGCTTTCGGGGGAACGTCGATTTTCCGACCAGGCTTTCCTCCGAACTCTGGACCCCCCATCTTTTCCGACATGCGTTCGCTCAAGGGTGTGACGCTTCCCGATCCAGAAAAAGAACCACTTCGGCGTGTGTTGGAAGTGACGCGAATCTTGAAAAGAGAGGTGGGAGATACCATCCCGTTGATGGGTATGGTGGTTTCGCCCTTTTCGCTTCCTGCCATGCAACTGGGTTTAGACCGTTACCTGGAGGTGTTAACCACTGAGCCGGACTTCTTTCACGCGCTGATGGATGTGAACATCCCCTTCTGTATTCGCTGGGCAAACGCCCAGCTGGAAGCTGGTGCCACCGCGCTGGTGTACTTCGACCCCGTTTCTTCGCCCACCTTGATTCCCCGTCCGCTTTTCTTGCGAACCGGTTTCGAAGTGGCCCGCCAGGTGCTTCCCAAAATCAACGGTCCGTTGGCTTTCCATTTCGCTTCTGGCCGCTCCAAGCTTGTTTTGGAAGACCTGCTGCAGCTACCCTTCGTGGGGTTTGCACCGGGGTTGCTGGAAAACCAACGGGAAATTTTCCACCTGCTGGGGAAGAAAGCTGCCCTAATCGGTGGGTTAAACAACATCGAGATGGTTCGTTGGACGCCCGAAGACGTGCAAAGGAACCTTCTTCCCCTGCTTGCGCTGGGAAAAAATGGGGGCCTGGTCATCAGCGACCAGCACGGCGAGGTGGTATGGGAAACCCCTTGGGAGGTATTGGAACAGGTCTCGCGGCTCATCCGCTTCGAAGAAATGTCCCCTTCCCATGGCTGAAGCCCCGGTTTTTGCAATCTGCAAGAACTTTGCGCCGGAACTGCGGGCCGTTCTCCAGGAACTGGGTGACGAACTCCCTTCCGAGGGAATCCAGGTTGTCGAACTGGAAAACAGCTGCTCGCATCCTCGGAAGATGCAAAGCATTCTTCCCCTGGTGGAGAGGGGGCATGTTCGGCTGTTCCTTGGCTCCTGTGCCCGACCGGGATTGATTTCCGAGCTGCAGAAACTTGAAGAGGCTCCTTGCTTCTCGGTGGACTACGTGCCTTTTTGTTTCCACTGGCTGATTCCTCCTGAAATGGTTCGCTTCCTGTTTTCCCGGAAAAATTTCTTGCTTTCCCCGGGGTGGCTTTTTCACTGGGAAGACCAGGTGAAGAAAGAGTGGGGCTTTGATGCACCCCACGCCAAGGAGTTTTTCGCGGGAATGGTATCCCAATACCTGGTGCTGGACACGGGCATACGTTCCACGCAGGAGATGCAAGCGTTCGAACGGGAATTTTCTTGCTTTTCCGGGCTGGACGGCACGCGTATGCCGGTTGGATTGGAGATGCTCCGGCAGCGCGTGTTGGGATGGATGCGCCAAAACGCGCTACAAGCGTGCCGCAGGGAAAACGAGAAAAAGATCCAGGAAAAAAACCGCGAGGAAGCGGATTTGAAAATGGCGTTGGAGCTTTCTGGCGATCTTTTGCGTTTCCGCAGGGAAGAGGAGTTTTTGGGACACTTGATGGAAATCGTGCAAGGACTTTTTGGTGCCTCGGAAGTGGAATTCCTCACGTTCCGAGAAAACACCCCCTCGAAGTGGTACCGAAACCGCCAAAAACCCCTCTCGGCGGAAAAATGCCCGTTTCCGCTTTCCGAGATCGTGGCGGATTTCCACTACACGATCGGCAAACGGGGTTTTTTTCTCAAGCTGGGCGACGCGAAGCAAACACTGGGAGTGATGAAAGTAGACAGCATCGCTTTTCCCGAGCACCTGAACCGCTACCTGAACCTTGCGCTGTCCCTCAAGGGAGTGTTTTCCATGGCCTTTTCCCATGCGCGGCAGAATGCCCAGATTGAAAGCGCGCGGCAAGAATTGGTGCAGGCGAATGCCCACTTGGAAAACCAAACGGCACGCAAAAGGGAACTGGTGCACATTCTTTGCCATGATTTGGCGAATCCACTTTCGGCCATCCAAAGCTTATGTGAACCCGAGGGATTGGAAGCCTTCTCTGCTGCCGATTTTCTCCGGCACGTTCGTTCCGCCACGGAGCAATCGCTGGCGCTCATCCAGGCGGTTCGAAACATGGAGTCCTTGGAACGGTGGTCCGAGAAAATGGTCCTTGAGCCATTGGACCTGGGGGAAATGGTGCAGCGTTCCCTGGGCATGCTGCACAGGCAGTTTGTGGAAAAGAGAGTGCAGGTGCGGATTTCGATTCCCAAAGAGCTCCGATTCCTCGGAGAGCCAACACTTTTCGTCAATACCATCCTCAACAACCTACTCACCAACGCGCTCAAGTTTTCCTATGCAGGTTCCCAGGTCGAAATTCATGCCAAGATGTCGCGTACTTCCCCAGGGGAAACGTCCCAGGTGCTTTTGGAGATTTCGGACCAAGGATGCGGCATTTCGGAAAAACAACTCGAGACCCTTTTCTCCGGTTCCCGAACCAGGAGCACAAGGGGAACTTCCGGCGAAGAGGGAACGGGGTTTGGACTTCCCCTGGTGAAAAGGATGGTCCAGGAAATGCGGGGGGAAATCGCGATCGAATCGCGCAGCGAAGGGGAGTTTCCCGGATCAAGTGGAACCCGTGTTTCGCTCTTTTTGGCGGGAGCGGGTGAGCAAGGCAAATAACTTTTGTGGTACAATGGAATTTATGGTTTTCCGAAGGAGGTAGAAGGGTGTTCGTGCAAGGTAAGCGCCGAAGAATATTGCTTTTTTTGCTGGGCGTGATGTGCGCTCTTTCGGTGCTTGCCCAAGCTGACGTTCTTCGTGTCGTGGGGGACTGGGAATACCCTCCCTACGAGTTCCTCGACGAGGAAAACCGCATTTCCGGTATTTTGACGGATGTATGGGATCTGTGGAGCCAAAAGACCGGAATTGCCGTGGAATATGCCCTTATGCCCTGGGACCAGGCCCTGGCTTCTGTTCGCCAGGGCACCGCGGATATCGTCGGCGGTATTTTCCCTTCTGCGGAGAGGGAACTACTCTTCGATTTTAGCCAGGCTTATCAAGTGATTCCCACCTCGCTCTTCTTTCGTACCGGCTTCACGGACGGGGAGGGCTTTTCCCTCGAGCAGGCTCTTGTGCAAAACGTTACCGTTGGCGTGGTGCAAGAGGATTCCGCCGAAGACTTCTTGGATCGCGAGTTCCCCGGGGTGCAGAAGCGCCGGTTTTCCTCGCATGAAAAGATGGTGGATGCAGCCATTGCCGGGGAACTGGACGCATTTATCGGTGACGTGCCGGTAGTGAGTTACCTTTTCACGCGCAAACAAGCCGTGGGGTTGTTCCAGGTGAACCAGCCGGTGTCAACGAGTTCACTGTGCGCGGCAGTGGCGCGTGGGAATCACGAACTCCTGGAAGAGGTCAACCGCGGGTTTTCTTCCATCTCCCGGGAGGAGATGGAAATCATTGTCTCTCGCTGGACCGGTCAACCTGCTGCCTCCCCTTTTCCCTGGAAATGGCTCCTTGGTTTGTTGCTGGCCTCCCTTGCGTTTCTCGGGTTGTTTCTCACCTGGAACCAAAGCTTGAAAGCCCGCGTACGCAAGGTTTCGCAGGATTTCGAAAGCGCCCGCGGAGAGTTGGAGCGGCAAAATCGGGAATTGCAGGGGAGCAACGAACGCCTTAGCCAGGCACAATCGGATGTGCAGGAAGCAAACGAGGAACTTGCCCTCCAGGTGCGGGAAAACAGCGAGAAACACCGCCAGCTGTTGCACAACCAGATCCAGCTGACGCAATTGAACAGCGAGCTGCAATTGCAGAAGCAATTGCTGAAGATGGCACTGGGAGCCGCCAAAGCGTGCACGTTTTCCATCCACTTTACCCCCGGCAAAACCTTCTTCCCTGGCTTGGTGGAGTTGGACGAATACTACGGGGTACTTCGCGGGACAAGCTCTTCGCCGCTTTCTTCCAGCTTTGAGACCTGGGTGGAGGATTTCCACCCCCAAGACCGCCAAGCTCTCCAACAGGCTTTGAAATGGTATTTCCAAGGGGATCGCTCTTCTTTCGAACAACCCTTTCGCCTCAAACGGGTAGATGGCAGTTTCCTCTGGGTGCTCGCCCGGGGGGAGATCAACCCGGATGCCTCCGGAACGGGTTTAATGCTGGGTATCTTGGTGGACTTCGACGAATTGAAAAGGGCGAGAAACCGATTGGAATCCACCAATCTCGATTTGCAGACCAAGATCGCGCAGTTGCAAGAAAAAGAGACCCAACTCAAAGAAATGAACCACGAGTTGAAAAAGGGATACGAGCAAGTCCAAAGCAGCCACGAACGATTGCAACTGGCATTGTGGGCTGCCAACGAGGTGTTGTGGGATTGGGACGTGTGCCAGGGTGGCATGTACCTTGACCGCGAATGGTTCGATCTTCACGGTTTCGAGGGATTGGAACGGGGCGAAGGATTCCAAAACTGGTACCAGCGGATCCATCCAGACGACCTCCCGCTTTTGAAGGATCGGCTTTTCGCCCACCTGAGTGGGGAAACACCCTTCTTCGAAGCCGAGTACCGCATTTGGAGAGAGGGACAATGGGAATGGATTCGTGACCGGGGGGCCGTTTTGGAAAAGGACGAGGACGGAAAACCCCTGCGTATGATAGGTACGCACCAAAACATCACGTACCAGAAGGAACGGGAAGAGGAATTGACACAGGCACGTGACCGCGCGGAGGAAGCCAACATTGCCAAGCAGAATTTCCTGGCAAACATCAGCCACGAGATTCGGACCCCGTTGAACGGAATCATTGGGTGGACCAGGGTAACGTTGAATGGAGAGTTGGGAAAAGCGCAGCGAGAAAACCTGCAAATGGTGGAAAACTGTTCCGAGCGCCTTTTGAAAATCGTGAACGATATCTTGGATCTTTCGCGCATCGAGGCGAAGGGTCTGCACATCGAATCCCGGCCCATGCACCTGCACCGAGTGTTCCAGGAGGCCATAAATGCCTACCTTCCCGATTTCCAGGAAAAGGAATTGGCATTGACGTCCCACTGGGATGACGCGATTCCCGAGCGTCTTCTGGGGGATCCCGCACGCATTGGCCAGGTTTTTTCCAACGTCCTGAGCAATGCGCTGAAGTTTACCCCGAATGGGGAAGTGGATGTGAGCGTGAAGACGGTTTCGCGCGAAAAAAGCAAGCTGTACGTGCAGTTTTCGATTCGCGATACCGGCATTGGTATTGATCCGGATAGCCTGGATAAGATATTCGGCAGTTTTACCCAGGAAGATGACTCCATGACACGCCCCTTTGGGGGGACGGGATTGGGTTTGGCCATCAGCAAGCGACTGGTGGAAGCAATGGGTGGTCGCATTTGGGTCTCCAGCGCGAAGAACGTGGGAAGCACATTCCATTTCTCCCTTCCGTTTGGGATACCTGAGGGGTAATCTTCCCCACGCAGCGGCAAAGCGCTGGTATGGTATAATCTGGAAACGACTTGTTTGGAGGTTTGGGACATGGCCAAAATCAAGATCTTGCTGGATAGCACCGGGGATATTCCACCGGAATGGATCGAAAAACTGGACGTGGAGATAATCCCACTGCACCTTCTGTGGGAAGGTAGTGGGCAATCCGAAGATGATACCCGGGAAAGAGCGCAGGTGGAAGATTTCTGGAAACGGTTGGCGCAGGGAGACTCCGTTCCCAAGACCTCGCAACCCACTCCGCTGGAGTTCGATCAGAAAATCGAAAAAATCCTTGGTGCCGGGTACGAAGGCGTTTTCGTGCTCACCCTTTCTTCCAAGATGTCCGGCACCTTCAACAGCGCGTTCATTGCATCCAAGAAGTACCCCGATGCGGTGCGCATCTTGGACACGGGCTTGGCTTCCAGTGCAAATGCCTTGGTGACACGCCGTGCACGGGAACTCGTCGACCAGGGCTTTTCCCTGGACGAATTGCAAAAAAGCGTGGAAGCCGAGATCAAGCAACGCCGCTTCGGGGCGTTCTTTTACGTTTCGGATTTCGATTTTTTGAAAAAGGGAGGACGCATTTCGCGTTTCACCGGTTTCGTGGGGTCCATGCTGAAACTACGCGTTTCGCTGTACATCGATGACCAGGGGGAAATGCTTCCCTTTGCCAAGAGCCGCGGGCTGGAAAAGACCCAGCAAGCGGTGCTCAAGCAGGTACAAGAACAGTTTTCTCCGGGTTCGAAGGTCAATATTTCCATGGTGTACTGCGATAGTCTCCCGGAAACACAGCAACTCTTCGAGCGCTTGCAAAAGGTGTACGATGTGCAAGACGTTTCCTACACCCCCATGGGAAAGGTGATCTCTTCCCACGTGGGTCCCGGCGCTTCGGGCTTCGGCATCGAACTGCTGGAGAAATAAGCCGGAAAACTTGAAATTTACTCTTTGCTGGTGTATAATACAGCGCTCAAATGGAAGGTAGCTCGGGGCTCTTAGCTCATCCGGTAGAGCTCCCGGCTCATAACCGGGCGGTGGGAGGTTCGAGTCCTCCAGAGCCCACCAGGAACACACGGAGCGGGGTGTGGCGCAGATGGAAGCGCGTCAGCATGGGGCGTTGAAGGTCGCTGGTTCAAATCCAGTCACCCCGACCAG
>DAOPKN010000008.1:35619-56267 GCA_035391225.1 Thermotogota bacterium | reverse complement strand
CGCGTCAGCATGGGGCGTTGAAGGTCGCTGGTTCAAATCCAGTCACCCCGACCAGAAAAAGCCCCCCTTGGACAAAGGGGGGCTTTTTGTTTTGTATGTGCCCAACCCCTGGGAACGCCGCACCCCAGTGCGGCTTCGGGGACTCTCACAGGAGAAGTACCACCCGGGTTTATTTTCTTTTTGGTAAAATTACCCCATATGAGTTATAATACGATAATAGCTGAGGGGTGTGTGTTTGATGGATGACTCGATGAAAAACGTGTTCTGGGTTCGAAGCAAGGGGATGCCATTTTCCTTTTCGCTGGAGAGCCTTCAATCAAAAGGTTTTTCGTTCTTCTTTTTCGAAAGCTGGGAACGGGCCTTGGAGCAAGTGGGAATGGTTCCGGGAGGGTTCTTGGTGGTACTGGATATGGAAGAGGGCTTCCCGGGCGGAGAGCGTTGCTTGCACGCGTTGGTTGCCAAGCGGGTTCCTTTCCTTCTTCGCGCCTCTTCGAACGAGGCCCCCCCACCGTTTGACCCTGCACACACGCTTTGCTACGGTCTTTTTCCGCGAGATTGTTCGGATGCGCTTCTCCACTGGCACCTTCGCAACGCTTTCTCCCGCTACCTGGACGAGCAGGGACTTTCACTGGAAACATCTCGTTCCGCTGGGGAAGAGCCTTCTTCCCTCGACCAGATCCTGGACATCCAGCAAACCCAGGCACTCATGGACGCGCTGTTCCAGCTTACCCACACGGGAATTGGAGTCATTGGCAGGGATGGCCAAGTGCTTGTGGGCACAGGGTGGCAGAGGATTTGCACGGAATTCCACCGGGTAAACCCACAAGCTTGCCAAAATTGCCGGGAAAGTGACCGGGAACTCAGCGAGGGTGTGGAACCGGGAACGTTCAAGATGTACCATTGCAAGAACAACATGTGGGACATTTCCACCCCGCTTGTCGTGAATCGCCAGAAAATGGGCAACATCTTCCTGGGGCAGTTTTTTTTCGAGGAAGAGCAAGTGGACGAGGAGTTGTTCCGCCGCCAAGCGAAACGCTACGGCTTCCCCGAGAAGGAATACATGGAAGCGCTGCGCAGTGTTCCCCGATTTAGCCGCAAGTGGGTACAAGACGTGATGACGTTTTATTCCCGTTTTGCGCATTTCATCGTGGACTTGGGCTACAGCAAGTGGAAGCTCAAGGCCATGGCGCAGGAAAAGGGTCGGCTCGTGGACGCGCTGCGCGAGAGCGAAAAGCGTTGGCAATACGCGCTGGAAGGATCGGAACTGGGGGTCTGGGACTGGGACGTTGTCCAGGATACGTTGTTTGTTTCCAAGAAGTGGAAGCAGCAACTGGGTTTCCAAGACGAGGAGCTCGAAGGCTCCCGGCAGGAGTGGGAAGGGCGGGTGCATCCGGATGACTTTTCCCGCGTGCGTTCCACGTTGCAAAAACACTTGGATGGCAACAGTGAAGTGTATTCCGTTTCGCATCGCTTGAAGTGCAAGGATGGCAAGTACCGCTGGTTCTTGGCCCAGGGAAAGATCATGGAGTCCGATGCACAAGGACGACCCACGCGGGTGATTGGTACTCACTTGGACATTACTCCCCAAAAGGCCATCGAAAAAAAACTGGAAAACGAGGTACACAACAGGGAAATGCTGCTTCGCGAGTTGCAGCACCGCATCAAGAACAGCCTTTCGCTGATTGCCAACCTGGTGTCGCTGGAAGCGCTGCGGCTCGACGGTGGAGACGTGTGCGAATCGCTCCGCGCCATTCGCAACCGTATCCTTTCACTTTCCCAGTTGTATTCCCTTCTTTTGCAGAGCGGAATGAAGGAAAGCGTCCACTTGGATACCTACCTGGAAAAAATCGTGGGCTTTCACCGCGATTCCTTTTCCGGCGAGAAGAAGATTGCTTTCCACGTGGAGCTGCAACAGGTACAAGTACACCCGGATTTTGCCATGCCCCTGGGAATGATCCTAAACGAGTTGTTGACGAACTCTCTGAAGTACGGCTTTGAAGGCCGCCACTCGGGGGAAATTCGAATTTTGTTGCACGCGGAAAACCATGGGATACGGTTGTGCTCCAGCGACAACGGAAGAGGTTTTCCCGAAGGCTTTTGTTTCGAGAAGGCCCATGGGTTAGGGTTGGAACTGATCAAAGACCTTTCGTTGCAGCTGAGCGGGGAGTGTTCTTGGACACCCCGAAACCCCACTACGTTTTGCGGTCGCTATCCCTTGCCGGTACATCAAACCCAGTGAGAATATCCTTTTGCAGCAGAACCAAGTTATCCGCGTGCACCAGTTCCTCGTACGCGAAGTCTTCCAAGATGCGTTCCGCTTCGGCCGATGTTTTGCCCGCGATTTTCGCCGCGTGGTCCCAGCGGTAGTTCACGATCCCTCGCCCGACCGGTTTGCCGCCTGGCTGCGAGACGATGCGCACGGTGTCTCCCCTTGAAAACCGGCCTTCCACCTTTTCCACACCTACCGGAAGCAGGCTCTTTCTCTTCAAGAGCGCCAGCCGCGCTCCCTCGTTGATCCAAAGGCAGCCCTTTTCCTTGGAGAGGTAGGCCAACCACGCCCTTTTTCCCGGAACGTTCTGCCTGGCATGGAATACCGTTCCCGTGGTTTTGCCCTGGCGTGAAAACAGCGGAAGGTTTTCCATGCGCTTGCCGCTGCAGATGCAAACATCCACCCCGGTGTTGGATGCGATACGGGCCGCCAGCACCTTGGTGAAAATGCCACCCGTTCCGGAAGAAGTCTTTTTCATGTGCAAAAGTTCCTCGTGGCCCTGGAAGTCGGGAATCACTTTTCCCGCGCGGTCGTATACCCCTTCCGCGGAGGTCATCAGCACCAGCTTGTCAGCCCCCCAGCCCATGGCGAACATGGCGGAGAGCACGTCGTTGTCCCCCAGTTGGATTTCCTCGGTGGACACGGTGTCGTTCTCGTTGATGATGGGAATCACGTCCATGGATTGCAACCCCAGAAGCGTGTTGCGCAGGTTCAGGAAACGCTTGCGGTTGGAAAAGTCGTCCCGGGTCACCAGCAGCTGTGCCACTTTCAACCCGTGGAACTCGAAGGCCGCCTCGTAGGTTTTCATCACCTGCACCTGCCCGATGGCGCACAGCGCTTGCTTTTCCAGCCGATTCCCTTCCGGGCGCCCCAGCAGTGCCAGCGCTGCTGCCCTTGCCCCGGATGTGACCAGTGCAACCCGGAAGCCCTCCCGGAACAGCCCCGAGATTTGCCCGCACAGTTCAATGATGAAGCGCTTGGAAAGAGCTCGGTTTTCCACCAACAGGTTGCTGCCCACCTTGACGACGATTTTTTCCAACGTCCTCACCGCACGTGGTAGTCGCCGTGTACCAGGTACTTGTAGGTGGTGAGCTCCCTGAGTCCCACGGGCCCACGCGCGTGCAAGCGTTGCGTGCTGATGCCCATTTCCGCGCCGAAGCCGAACTCCCCGCCATCGGTGAAACGCGTGGAAGCGTTGACGTACACCGCAGCCGAGTCCACGCGTTGCAGGAAGAGTTGGATGTTGCGGTAGTTTTCGCTGAGGATGGAATCGGAGTGGGACGTGGAGTGGCGTTGCACGTGGTCGATGGCCTCGTCCACGCTGTCCACGATGCGAATGGACAACACGAGGTCGAGGTACTCGGTGTCCCAGTCTTGCTCGGTGGCGGGAGCGATGTCCAGGATGTCCAACGTGCGGGGGCAGCCCCGGAGTTCAACGTTCTTTTCGTCCAACGCGCGCTTGAGCGCGGGTAGAAACCGGGGGGCAATCGCGGCATGCACCAGCAGCGTTTCCAGGGTGTTGCAGGTTCCCGGGCGCTGGGTCTTGGCGTTGTCCACCACCCGGATGGATTTTTGCAGCTGGGCGCTTTCGTCCACGAAGATGTGGCACACCCCCACGCCGGTTTCCAGAACCGGTACCTGCGATTGTTCCACCACGCGGCTAATGAGGCTGGAGCTGCCCCGGGGGATCACCAGGTCCAGCACCCCCCGTTGGCGCAGCATCTCCCCCACCAGTTCCCGGTCCGGGTCTTCGATGATTTCCACAGCGCTGGCGGGGAGTTCCGCTTGCTGCAGCGAGCGCTTGACCAGGTTGGCCAGCGCCAGGTTGGAGTACAACGCGTCGGAACCCCCGCGCAACAAAACCGCGTTCCCGGTTTTGAGCGCCAAGATGGTGGCATCCACGGTGACGTTGGGGCGGGACTCGTAGATGATTCCGATGGCCCCAATGGGTACCCGGATCTTCTCGATGCGCAGCCCATCTTCCCGCACGAACGAATCGAACACTTCCCCCACCGGGTCCTTGAGCGCCATGATGTGCCGGCAGGAAGCCCCCATGTCCCGGATTCGCGGGGAGGTGAGCGCGAGTCGGTCAACCAGCGCATCTTTCACACCCCGTTGCCGCGCGTTTTCGACGTCGCGGGCATTCTGCGCCAGGAGCTCTTGCTCGTTTTCCACCAGCAACTCGGAGAGCGCGAGCAGCGCCTGGTTTTTCTTGCGCGTCAAAACCTGTTTCATCTGCAACGATGCCTGCTTAACCATTCGTGCCTTTTCTGCTGCTTGGCCCACTTTTCTTCCCCCTAACCCATTTGTTGGCTCTTGTGGTACGTGTCCACGACGGCCTTCACGATGCTGCCTTTCACGGCGTTCTCGTCCAGCGTTTGCAACCCTTTCACCGTGACGCCCCCGGGCGAAGCCACCGCGTACTTGAGCAGCGAGGGCTCCTGGTTTTGCGCCTCCAGCAGTTCTAACGTGCCGGAGAAGGTCTTCTCGATGAGCTCCCGGGCCAGATCGTAGCGCAACCCGATGTTGATGGCCCCCTCGAGCATGCTTTCCAGGAAGTACGCCACGAAGGCGGGGCCACTTCCCGTGACGGCGGTGAGCTTGTCGATATCTTTCTCGTCCACTTCCACCACCTTGCCCAGCAGCGAAAGGATTTGTTCGATCTCTTCCCGCTCGTGGTGGGGAATGTCCTTCGCGAAGGTGATGGCCACCACGCCGTGCCCCACCTTGATGGGCAAGTTGGGCATGATGCGAATGATGCGCCCGATGCCCACTTTTTCGCGGATCTCGTGGATCGACACACCCGCCATGGTGCTGATGATGGTTTTCTCGGGGGTGTCCTGGATTTCCATGCCCATGTTCAGAAGCAGGGTATGCGAGTCCTGGGGTTTGACCGACACGAAGATGAGCTGGGAGTTTTCCAAAAGCTGTGCGCTCGAGGAGCACGCCACGGCGCCCATGCTCTCGAAGGAGGCAGTTTTCGCCGGATCTCGGTCCAGCAGGAACAGCGAATGCCCGTTTCCCGAGAACTTTTCCGCCAGGATACTTCCCACGTTTCCCACGCCGATGATTCCAATTTGCATAGCAATCCCTCCCCGGTTTTGGGTCGATTATACACCACGGGTTATTCTTTGACGGAACCCTGGGTGAGGCCAGCCACGATGTACTTCTGGGCGAAGGAGAAAACGAAGATGGTGGGCACCAGCGCGATGATGATCCCTGCGCCCAGCACGTTCCACTGGATGCCCGCCTTGGAGATGAAGGAGTAGAGTGCCACGGGCACGGTCATCTTGGAGTCGCTGTTGAGAAAGAGTGCGGCGGTGAAGAGCTCGTTCCAGTTGTTCACGAACGAGAAGCTGAACACCGCGGCAACACCGGGAAGCATAAGCCGAAGCGTGATACGGAACAATGCGCCCAACCGGGTGCAGCCATCGATCATCGCCGCTTCCTCGAGGGTTTCGGGGATACGCACGAAGAAGCCCCGTGCCATGATGGTGCTGAACGTGGCACCCAGCCCGATGTAGATCAGGATGATGCCCGACAGCCGGTTGATCAGCTTGAAATCGGAAAACATGGAAAACTGCGGGATCATCAGCAGGTAGGCGGGGATCATCTGGGTGAAGAACAGGAACAACGTGAGCAGGTAGCGCCCGCGGAAGCGCATGCGCGCCAGCACGTACCCGCTGAGCATGGCGATGAACGTGGCACTGATGGAGGCGGCCATGGAAACGAAGATGCTGTTGACGAAGTAACGAAAGAAGTTGGCGAACTCGAACAGGTACACGTACGCCTCGCCGGTGGGCTTGGAGGGCCAGTAGCGAATGGGGTAGGTGTACACTTCCTGGGGTGGCTTGATGGACGTGATGAAGATCCAAGCCAGTGGGAACACGGCGAACAACAGGTACATGGACAGTGCGGTCCATCGAAGGGTGCCAAAAATCACCTTTCGGGGTTTCATAGTTCCAGCTCCTTACCACCGCTGATTCTCAAGTAAAAGATCGTGTACACGAGAAGGAAGAGCACGATCAGCACGCCAACCGCGGACGCGCGCGAAAAGTCATTCTTGTAGTACACGATGTTGATCATGTAGGTGGAAAGGATCTCCGTGCTGCCGGCGGGCCCTCCCCGGGTCATGCCGTAGATCACGTCGGGGAAGTTCATGACCCAGATCACGCGCAGCAGGATGGTGTTGATGAGCGTGGGGCGGATGTAGGGCAACGTTATGCTCACCAGCTGCTTGAAACCTCCGGCGCCATCGATCTGGGCCGCCTCGTACACCGACTTGGGAATGGACTGCAGCGCGGCAAGCGACATGATGGCGAAGAAGGGAATGCCGTACCAGATGTTCACCAGCAGCACCGAAAACATTGCGGTGTCCGGGTTGGACAGGAACTGGATGTTGTCCTTGATCAGCCCGAGCCGCACGAGCACGTCGTTGACGATGCCAAACTGCCCGTTGAGCAACCACGACCACAGCAGCCCGATGGCAAACCCCGAAAGCGCCCAGGGGTAGAACACCAACCCGGCGTAGATGCCACGGCCCTTGAAGGGTTTTCGCATCAACAGTGCCAACCCCAGTCCCAGTACGAGCTGGAAGAAAACCGAGACCGAGATCCACACCACGGTGTTCCACACGATGTTCAAGAATTCCGGGTCGGAGAAGATCTTGGCGAAGTTGTCCCAGCCGATGAAACGCACACGGCCGAAGGTGAACACCGTGTAGTTCTGGAACGCCAAGATGAACCCCTTGATGGTGGGGTAGATGGTCAAGAAACCGATCACGGAAAAGGTGGGCACGAGCATCAAGAAAATGAACAGGCCCTTTTTTCGATTCATGCGGGCTCCTCGTCGTTTGGTGGAATGCAGAAAAAGAAAACGGGGCGCAAGCGCGCCCCGAAGGATGTGTTTAGTGCATTAAGCCAGCGTCTCTCCAGAACTTGGAGAATTCCTGCAACGCCTTTTCCGGTGTGAGGCGCTTGAGCAACAACCGTTCCTGGATGTCTCCCTGGAAGCGGAACCAGTCGCCCCACGCGGGATTGTCGATGGGGTACTCGGTCATGGGGTAGGTTTCCGGGTGTGCAAACATCTGGGCCCAACCGGCGAAGATATCGCTGCTGAAGTAGGGGTCGATCTCGTACACGCGCTTGTCCACGGGAAGCGCCCCGTACTCGCGGCAGAAGTACGCCCCGTTTTCCGGGCGGTTGAAGAACTCGATGAACTTCCAGGCCATCTCCTTGTTCTTGGAGAACGTGGGAATACCCCAGCCCGCGAAACCGAACGTGGGATACGCCTTACCACCGGGTCCGGTGGGAAGCGCGGCGGTCTTGTAAGCGCCATCGGTCAGCAGGTTGTTGAGAAGGCCGGTGGTGTCGGGATCCTGGAAAAGGATGGGGGTAATTCCGGAAACGAAGGAATTTACCTGGTCGTCGAATCCCCAGTTGATGGAATCCTTGGGGGAGGTGTTGAAATACAGGTCAAGGTAGAAGTTGAGCCCCTCGAGCGCGCGGGGGTCCTCGAAGATCAGCTTGCCATCGACGGTTTTGTACATGCACTCGGGGTCGATGTCATCGAAGAAGGAAGTGACCACGAGGTCCATGAAGTTCACGGGGTCGATTCCGCGCCAGTCGAAGCCGAACTGGTCCTTGCCATTGGTGATGTAGCGCGCGTAGGCCATCATCTCTCCCATGGTGGAAGGAGGGTTTTTCAGGTTGAAGCGCGCGAAAATGTCGGGGCGGTAGAACAGCGTTTTGACGTACACCGCGTTGGGCATGATGTAGGCGGTGTCGTTCATCACGCGGGCGGACTTGAGCACGCCGTCGACCAGGTAGTCCAACTCGGTGGAAGCGGCGATGTAGGGTTCCAGCGATTCCAGCTTGCCCATGGACACCAGTCCACTGAGCAACCAGTCGCTCACTTCCACGATATCCAATTCCTGCTCGGTGCTCATCATCAAGTTGACCTTGGGGATGGCAGTCTCGTAGGGTGGAGAAATCAACTCGATCGTGACCCCGGGGTTGAGGGCTTCAAAGTCGGCGATGATATTCTCCAGGATCTTGGTGCGTTCCGGGCTGCTGAAAACCTGGATGATCTTCAGCGAAATATCCTTGGCACCCAGCAGCGAAAAGCTCAGTACCACCAGAAGAAGCAAAACCAGCAAACGTTTCATCTTTCCAATCCCTCCCGAAAAAATTTGGGGGCAAGGCCCCAAGAATTATAGCACAAATGGAACACGGGAATGCGGTGGCAAAATGGCCGGTAGCCAGGGGAGCTTTTTCTCAACCGGGTTGATAACCAAGATAGGGATTCGCTGGATGATCTACACGAAACCAAGTAAAGTGCTATAATTTGAGAGAAACGGGGGTTGGAGAAGGATGAAAAAAAGGATCGGGATGTTTTTCGTGGGACTGGTTGTCGCATGTGTCGGTGTTATTTGGGTGGGATGCTCGCTTCCCGGAAACAAGCCGCTGGTGGAGGTTTTCCTGGTTACACCCGCCCAGGGTGAGGAGGATGTGGGATTGCACCCAGATTTTTCATGGGAAGTGCAACTTGCTCCGGGAGCGGCCCGGGATGCTTCTTTCTTCAAGGTTTTCGTGGCACCGCTGGGTGAAGCTTTTGGGGAAAGCATGGAAACGCAGCAAAACGCCATTCCTTGGAACTCGGAATTGCTTGCGGGCACCCAGTACCACTGGAAGGTGGAATGCTGGCAGAACGACAGGTTCTTGGCAAGCAGCGAGGAGTGGAATTTTTCCACCCAGCCGTACTACACCGTGGAAGTACGTGTTGCCAGCGCGCAAGGGGGGCAAATACGAAGCGAAGCCTCCGATTGGGGGGAAACCATCCTGATCCAGGCGGGGTTGGACACCCCTACCCGGCTGTGGGCGCAAGCACAAAAGAACTACCAGCTGGAAGGCTGGTTCATCGGGGAGCAGCTGCTGAGTTTGGACAACCCTTTCGATTACCTGCCGGAACATCCCGCAGCCACCTCCCGGGAGTTGGAAAGCGACATCCAGCTTGAAGTGAGATTCAGTAAGCGGGAGTGTGCCATTACGGTCCAAGCAAGCCCGTCGGAACACGGCAGCGTGCGCGTGAACGAAGGGGAGTGGGGAGATTCGGCGAGCCAAACCCTCCAAGTGGGGGACGAGGTGAGGGTGGAGGCGCAGGCACAAGGCGATTTCCACTTCGCGGGCTGGTTCGAGGAAAGTCCATCCGGAAGTAGGGGAACCAAGCTCAGCGAAGAGAACCCGTACGTGTTCCAAGCGCAGGGAGATCAGTCATTGCGTGCAGCATTCGAGAAAGACACCTTCACGGTCACGGTGCAAGCGTTTCCGGCAACGAAGGGAAACGTGCGGGTCAACCATGGACCCTGGCAAAGCGTTCAACAGTTACCGTTTCCAGCGGGAGAGCAACTGGAAGTCAAGGCACTGGCTGCAGGTGAGGCCCTTTTCGTGGGCTGGTTTGAGAACGAGCAGAAGCTCAGCGATGACAACCCCTACCATTTCACGCTGCAAGGTGACCGGGAGCTGGAAGGACGATTCGAGGAGGGGTATCCTTCCTGGATGGCGCTGGTGGGCGGGAGAAGTTTCCTGAGGGGAAACACCCGGAGTGACGCACCGGTTTACTGGGATGAAGTCCCCACGCATACCGTGACCTTGGGATACGATTTCCTGGTGGGGAAAACCGAGGTGACGTTCAATCAATACGATGCCTACTGCGAGGCTACAGGAAAACCGAAACCCGATGATGCAGGATTTGGAAGGCAAAGCTACCCGGTGATCAACGTGAGCTGGTGGGACGCGGTTGCGTTCTGCAACTGGATGAGCCAGCATGAAGGACTCCCCGTTGCCTACGGGCACCAGGGGGAGGCGAACGAAGGCCGCCTGCTGGATGCGAGCGGGAAGGTCACCACCGACATTCGGAAGGTGAAAGGCTACCGGTTGTTGACCGAGGCGGAATGGGAATACGTGGCAAGGGGAGGGCACGTGGACATCGTGGATGGAGTAGAAACCCACGACTACAAGTTCGCGGGAAGCAACGACCTGGATCTCGTGGGATGGTACAGTGACAACGGCGAAAACCAACCCCATCCGGTGGGGCAAAAGGGTGCGAACGAGCTTGGGTTGTACGATATGAGCGGGAATGTCTACGAGTGGTGCCATGACTGGTACGAGGACAGCTGGTACCAGCATGGAAACCAAATCAATCCGATCGGTCCGGGTTCGAGTACGAACGACTGGCGGGTGATTCGCGGAGGCGGCTGGGCATACGGCGAGGGTTTTGCGCGAGTTGCCGATCGCGGTATCTGTACACCCATCTGGTATTTTGCTTTCCTGGGGTTTCGAGTGGCCCGGACCTATTAGGGAAAGAAGCCGCACTGGGGTGCGGCGTTCCCAGGGGTGAGATTGTTCACGGGGTGCTTTTTTGCCGGCAAGCGGGGCAGGAGAGGAAAGCATCAACCACCTGGGGGTCGAATTGCGTGCCGCGGTGCTTTTGGATTTCCGAGAGCGCGATGTCTTCTGGCAGCGCGTTGCGGTACGGGCGGTCGGAGGTCATGGCGTCGTAGGCATCCGCTACCGAGATGATGCGCGCCATCAACGGGATGTGCTCCCGGGCGATTTTGTCGGGGTAACCCGTGCCATCCCAGTTCTCGTGGTGGTGGCGTACCCCCTTCACGATTTCTTCCAACTCATCGCCAGTCGAAAGCACGGAGGCCCCCCACTCGGGGTGCTTCTTCATTACGTCGAACTCTTCGAGCGAGAGTTTCCCCGGTTTGCCCAGGATGTCGATGGGAACCAGGATCTTTCCCACGTCGTGTACCAATCCCGCCCAGTAGACCTGGTGCACTTCCTTTTCTTCCATGCCCAGCTGGCGGGAAAGCTTGCGCGAAATTTCCGCGACGCTTTCGGAATGTCCCCGCGTGTAGGGGTCGTAGAGTTCCAGCACCTTGATCATCGAAAGCAGCAATTGCTTCTGGAACTTCTCTTGGGCCATTCGAAATTGCTGGGTGGTGAGGAAGGCGGACGTGACGTTGGAGAAGGCACGGAACACGCGCAGATCTTCCCGGGAAAAGCTGGAAGAATGGTCATGGAGAATGGTGAGCGTGACGCTTCCCACGATGTTTTCTCCCACTTTCAAAGGTGCAGAAGCAATTTCCTTGGCATGGTGGAGATTATCTTCCAAAATGTGGAACACTTCCGGGTCCAATACTTTGCGCGCATCTACCAGGGGGTTCTTCCAGATCATTAACTCGGGGGGATGGCGAAACTGGTTGCGCTGCAGTTGCAATCGATTGAAAGCTTCGAGGTCCTGGCCCACTGCCACCACTTGAAACCATCGCTTTTCGTCCAAAATGCCAACCGCCCCGGTATCTGCGCGCGGCACGAAACCCAGCAACATGCCGATCATTTTCTGGAAGAAGGTGTTTTCTTCGCCTTCGGAGAAAAGAGACATTTCCGAGGTTAGCGACAAGATTTTTTCGAGGTCTTGCGAAAGCGCCTCGTTTTCCAGGAACGATGCTTCCAATTGCTGGTTGGAGGCTTGCAACTGCTCGTTCATCGCGGCCAGTTCCTCGTTGCTGGCTTCGATGGTTTGCTGGGAATGGGTGAGTTGTTCGATGGTGTACGAGAGCGAGGTTGCTGTTTCGTTGAAGCGCCGCGCCAGAAGTGCCATTTCACGGGGGCCACGTTCGGGAAGGTGAAAAGAGGGTTTCTCGAGGGAAAAATCCTGGAGTTTCTTTGCCGCTTCTTCCAACGGACGGGAAAAAACCCGCGCCGTGAGTAGTGCCATGAAGGCAAACAGTGCGAGCGAACTGATGGTGAGAACCCAGAACAGTCGACGGATGAGAAGGCTGTTTTCGTACAGTTCGGGTTCGAAAATCGTGAGGGCAAGGATCCAACCCGGGGAAGAGGGAATGGCGCTGAACATCATTTTTTGAACAGGTTGCCCTTCGCGCTGGTATTCCCCGATGCCGAAAGGCGTGCGGGTAACCCGCTGGAAAAAGTCGAGGTAATCCTGGTTGACCCCCGGGATTTGCAGGGTATTCACGCTCATGACCACTTCTGGCACGGGATGGGCAATCACCAAGCCGTCCTGTTGCATGATCCAGGCGTACCCTTTTCCACTGATTTGCATGCTTTCGAGAAGGGGGTCGAACGCGGAAAGCGCCACCGTTCCCCCCAGGAACCCAAGGGTGCTGCCATCGTTCGCCGAAAGCCGGAGAAGCAAGACCATCACGAGGTTTCCCGTCACCTTGGAGTACACGGGGTTACTAATAACCAACTCTTCGCTCCCCGAAAGGACCTGTTGGAAGTAGGGACGGTCCAAGATCGAAATCTCGCCCCCATCGCAAGTATACGCGTTGCCCTGCATGTCGGAAAGGAAAATGGTCTCGAACGAGGAAAAGGACTGGTTGCAGCTCTCCTGAAGGTGCTTTCGAGCTTCTTGGCTGAACGGCGCGGAGAAACATTCGGCATGGGATACTTCGCGGATCTCGGTGATGCGCGACGCGATCCAGGTTCCCATTTGCTGGGAACGGGCTTGCACGATTTGTAGGCTCAAGTTCTCGGTTCGCTCGCGATCGATGTGGTCTACGCTTGCATACAACAACATTCCCGTGACCGCAAAGACCAGTAACGCGGGAAAAATCATCATCAGAAGCAGGTGGGATCGGAACGACCGGTTTTGGAAAAAATCCTTGCTGGACCTCACATTCGCGTACCTGGCTTTCAAGGATGCGGTGCTTTCCCCAAGATACCCAATGATAAACCTTTTTCCTCAAATGCAAGTTTATAGATTGTTACGGAGAACCATCAAAGATTCCCTGGGCTAAGAACACGTTGGAAAATGGAATCCACGTGACAAAGGAAGGAATTGGGGTCGAAAAGTGGTGTCATCTCCGCAGGGGATAGCCAGCGCCGTATCCGGGGATCTCCTTCCAGTTCTCGAAGGAAATCGGTCTCTGCCTGGCGAGCTCGCATGGCAACTTCCTGCACAAGGGGATACGCCTGCTCTCGGCTCATGCCTTTTTCTACCAGGGCCAGTAGTACTTTTTGGGAGAACACCAGACCATGCGAATGCGCGAAGTTTTGGCGCATTTTCCCCGGATCAATCACCAGCGTTTGGACAACTTCGCGGATCTTTTCAAGCATGTAATAGGTGAGCATGCACGCATCCGGCAAAACCACCCGCTCCACGCTGGAATGGGAGATATCCCGTTCGTGCCAGAGCGCGATGTTTTCCAGGCCCGTGGCGGCATATCCCCGAAGCAGCCGGGCCATTCCGCACAAGCGCTCGCACACGATGGGGTTTTTCTTGTGGGGCATGGCCGAAGAGCCCCGCTGCCCAGATGCAAAGGCTTCTGCCGCCTCTGCCACCTCGGTGCGCTGCAAGTGGCGAATTTCCAGCGCGATCCGTTCGACACCTGTTCCGATCAACGCGAGCGTGGAAAGGAATTGCGCGTGGATATCCCGCGGCACAACTTGGGTGGATACTTCCACGGCACGCAGGCCCAGTTTTTCCAGCGCGCTTTCTTCCAGTGCCGGCGGGAAGTGCGCGTAATTTCCCACCGCCCCACTGATCTTGGCCATGCCAACTTGCCGGGAAGACTCCGCCAGTCGCCGGGAATTTCGGCGCGTTTCCGAGAAAAAGCCCAGGAACTTGAGCCCGAAGGAAGTGGGTTCCGCGTGTACCCCGTGGGTACGTCCCATGGTGACCGTGTGCCTGTGCTTTTCGGCGAGCTGGGCCAGCGCTTGTTGCAGCTGGGCCAGGGAACGGGAAAGGATATGCGCGGAACGAACCAGTGCCAGCGAAAGCGCACTGTCCACCACGTCCGACGAGGTGAGCCCCTTGTGGAAGAAGCGTGCCTCGTCGCCCATCCGCTGTGTCACGCTGCGAATGAAGGCAATCACATCGTGTTGCACTTCCTGCTCGATGCGATCGATGTGGTCCAGATCGATCGTGGCGTTGTGTCGTATCGCCTCTGCAGTGCCGGTGGGGGCTTGACCTGACTCCTCCATTGCCGCAACTACCGCCAGTTCCACTTCCAGCCAACGTTCGAATCCCGCCTGGCGGGTCCAGATTTCTTTCATCGGGGAAAGCGCGTAGCGATCGATCATGGGTTTCACCTCGCATGGTTTTTTTGCAAAAAAAAAGCCAGGGGAGAGGGGGTCCTGGCCTTTCTTCTGCTTTATGTCAGTTGTCATGTTCATCAGACAAGACGCAGGAAACTTCCCAAAAATTCCCCCCCGGTTTCACAGGTTTGCCAACACCAACGAAATGATTCCGGCGCCCACCGCGGACCACTGGAGGGGTGAGAGTTTCTCCGAGAAGAAAAGGCGACTGCCCAGTATTATGACCGCCGCGCTTCCGGCACTGTACACGGGGAAAACGACCGTGGCGGAGAGTTGGTTCAGCGATCGGATCAAGAAGAACGAGGAGAGCAAGTTGGGCACCCCCACGAAAAAGCCGGTGATCCAGTCTTTGTAGCTTCGCGAAGGTGCTTGGCTTTTGCGGGAAAGCAAGAGGCTGATTACGAAGGCGGAGAAGAAAACCCAGAACAGGAAGAGCTGCTCGGTTCCGGGTGCGGCGAATTTTTGGAAAACCTTGTTGAAGAATTCCGCGAAACCGTTCAACAGCAAAAGCACCAGGAGCAAAGCGTGGAACCCTTTTTGGGAACGTCGCCCCGGAAACGTGACCAGGAGGATGGCCAACAGGGCAAACCCAACCCCCATCCATTGCCACTGACTGGGGAATTCTTTCCAAACCAGCAAGGAAAGGAAGGCGGGGATCAGGATGCCCATCTTCCCAAAGGTTCCCGATAGCCCTGCTCCGCTTTTTGCGATACAAAGCTGGTAGAACACGAACGAACCCACGAAGAGGAACCCGGTGAGAATGCCAAACCAGCTGGGGAAAAAAACGGCATCTATCGGCGGAAGGGATAACAGCGCAGCCACACCGCTTGCGGAAAAAGCAACCAGGTAGTTGATGGTCGTGACCCGGTAGCGGTTTTTCCCGGATACTTCGCTGAACTTGAGGACCAGCGCGATAGCCGCGCTGCATAGGATGGCGAGGAAAAGGGAAACCACGCCTTACTCGGAAACCCAGACTTCTTTCAGAGCATCCACGTACACCGGGTAAATCGTCCAGTTTTGCACCCGGTTGTTCAACCCAACGAGCTCCTCGGGTTCCATGGTCCAAAACGCGCAAGCATTTTCCACGAGAAGTTCCAGGATACCAGCGATGAGCTTCGAGCGCTTCTCGAAAGCGGTGACCAGCACGCTTTGGTCCAGCAACTCGTCGAGTTCGGGAATCTTCACGTTCATGTAGTTGCGGGAAGCGTCGGAGTAGAAGCGGTCGAGCAGAAGGTAGGGGTCAGCTTCCCCCTCGTGACCGATGATGGTGATTTGGTATTCCCTGCCGCGGTACACATCGGAGACCCATTTACCCCACTCCACGATTTGCAACTTGGCGCGAATGCCAACCTCGGAAAGCATTTGCGCGATGACTTCGCCGGTGCGCTGGTGAAAGGGGTAGGGCTGCGGAAGGGCAATGGTGATGTCCAGACCATTGGGATACCCGGCTTGGGCAAGAAGGGTGCGGGCCCTTGCAGGGTCGTAGGGGTAGCGATCGGCGAAATCCACGTAGTAGGGGCTTTCGGGTGGAAGGTGGGCCGTGAGGGGACGCGCGTAGCCTTCGGCCACCAACAACACGAGCAACTCGCGGTCAATGGCGTACTGGATAGCCTGGCGCACGCGCATATCATCCAGCGGGGGTTTCTCGTTGTTGAACGCAAGTACTTGCACGAGGTTCATCGGAGCTCTCTGGATCTTGATACCCCGGGCACTCTGCAACGCGTACACCAGGCTGGGATCCATGCGCGGAAACACGTCGATATCCCCACTTCTGAGCGCGAGCAACTGCGCGTTTTCGTCGGGGATCACCCGGAAGTAGGCTTCATCGAGCAGTGGAAGCCCCTCTTCGTGGTAGCTTTCGAACTTCACCAGGTGGAAATACTGGTCGCGTTTCCATTCTTGCAGAAAGAAGGGACCGGTGCCGATGCAGGCCCTGTCAAGTTGCTCGGAGGAGGTGCCGTCGGGCACGATGTAAATCTCGGACACCAGTGCCAGGAAGGGGGCGAACGGTTTGGACAGGTGGAAGGTTACGGTCAAAGGGTCCACGATTTCGATGGACGCGATCGCGCGGTAATTGGTGGTTTTCGAAAAACCCGTGTCCGGGTCAAGGATGCGGGAAAAGGAGTATTGCACATCCGCGGCATCGAAGGGTTCCCCGTTGTGGAAAAAAACCCCGGGTTTGAGGAAAAAGGTGTAGTGCAAGCCGTCATCGGAGATGTCCCATCGATGGGCAAGTCCGGGTCGAAGCATCCCGTCGGGGGCCACCTCCACCAGTGCTTGGTAGATGTTGTACAGGATTTCGAAGGTTAGGGCGCCAGTGGCGCGGTGCGGGTCGAGGGTTTCCGCCACGTCCGAAGGGATGGCGACTTGTATGGAACTTCCCAGCGCAAGAAACGCAGGCGCAAGCAAAAGAAGCGCGAAAAAGAGAACGAGGGTTCTTGGTTTCATGGCTATCCTCCTGCAAGGCAAACGGTGTCGGGAGCCACCAGGCTTTCCACCATCTTTTCAAAGTAGGGGAAATCGTCGGGCGATAGCAGGTAATTTTCCTCGGGTGTTTCGATCCAAATTCCCCGGGGAGAACCCGCCAGAACGAATGTCCTTTTCGGTGAAACCAGCAATTCTCCCGTTTCCGGGTCCACTACCTGCAAGCTTTTCCACACCCCCAGGGAGGGAAAGCGTGCTTGGCCCTCCCCCCATTCCACGGTGGAAACGTTTTGGATGCGGGAGCTGTCGATGGTGATGGGTCCGAAAACGAGGGAACGCACGATGATGGCATCCCCAACTTCGATTGTAACAGAAAAAGGGGAAAGAATGAAAAGCAACAGGAAAACGAAAAAAGCCCCTCCCGAGAAAATGGAGAAAAGGGTTTGGCGTTTTCCTTGCAAGATCCCGAAACCCAGCAGGAAACTTGCCCCCGACAGAATCACGGGAAGAATTGCCAACCAGAATCCCGCTGGATTGGAAGTTAACGCGAAACTTTCCATGGATGACGCCCCCTTGCTTGGAATATCCCATTCAAGAATATCCTTTTGGCGTGAAGAGAAGAAGAAAGTTTTTGGAGATTTGTGAAGAGAGGACCTTGGGAAAAATATTCTTACGAAAGGGAAAGGGTTGCGTGAAAAAACGAGAAAGAATCGGAGAAATCGGTATAATGGACATCAGGAGAAGAAGAATTCTTTCGAGAGGATGGGATGGTATGAAAACGGTTCTTGGGTTGGACCAACTGGAAGAAAACATCGGTATCTTTTCGGGAAAGCGCCTTGGACTGATTACGAACTACTCCGGGGTGAATTCCCAGCAGGAGGAGAATATTTCGCTTTTCGTGAAGAACGGGTTGGACATCCAGAAAGTGTTTGCACCCGAGCACGGGTTGTATGGAATTGCCGATGGCCAAGCCTTTGCGGACGGCACGCATCCAGAGTACGGGATGCCGGTGCTGAGCCTGTACGGTGACAGGAAGAAACCCCGCGAACAGGATGTGGAGGGGTTGGACCTGCTGGTTTTCGACATCCAGGATGTGGGGTTACGCTACTACACGTTCTTGTACACCCTGGCATACGCGTTGGAAGCAGCCGCGGAATTCGGGCTTCCCTTCGTGGTGCTGGATCGTCCCAACCCGCTGGGGGGCCAGATCGTTTCCGGAAGGCAAATCCCGGACGAGTTGGCGTCCTTCGTGGGTGGCTACCGTCTTCCCGTGCGGTACGGCCTGACCATCGGTGAATGTGCGTACTACTTCAAGGATTTTTTACACTTGGATGTGGACCTTTCGGTGGTGACGTTGAAGAATTACGATCGATCCACCACTTTTCCCGACACCGGTTTGCTCTGGAACTTCCCTTCGCCCGCACTTCCCACCTACGAATCGGTGATGTGCTACAGCGGGGGCTGCTTCTTCGAGGCCACAAACGTTTCGGAAGGAAGGGGCACCACGAGGGCTTTCCAAGTGTACGGTGCACCCTGGCTGGACATGGAAAAGACGATACACTTCCTGCGGCAAAGGGTGTTTGACGGAATCACCTTCCGCAAAAGGACGTTCGTCCCCTTCTCCTCGAAGCACCAGAACCAGGTGTGTTTCGGTATCGAGTTCTTCCCCTTGCACCCGCGCGTGGATGCCATCGGGCAAATGCTCTACTTCCTGCAAGGGGTGTACCAGCTGCATCGCAACCACTTTTCCTTCGTGGAGTACGCCGACGTGAACCGACTGGACTCCCTTACCGGGGATCCGAGGGTGGTGGACATGTTGGAAGGCAAGATGGAGCTGGATGCGCTTCTCGAGGACTGGAAGAAAAGCGCGGATGCTTTTGCTACGAGAGTAGAGCCTCTTCGGATTTACGCCTAAGGCTCTTTTCCCGGATCCCGGGAGACCAGAAGGTTGCAGATCTTCCGCTTCAACTCCTCGGGTTGCACCGGCTTGGAGGTATAGTCATCCATTCCCGCCTCCAGGCACTTTTGCTGGTCTTCCCGGAAGGCGTGGGCGGTGAGCGCGATGATGGGAAGGCGTTGTGTTCCCTGGAAGGACTCGCGTTGACGGATCTTGCGGGTGGCTTCCAAACCGTCCATTTCTGGCATCTGCACGTCCATGATTACCACATCGAACTTATCGGGGTCTGCCATTTGCAGGGCTTGTCGACCGTTTTCCGCGAGCTGCATGTGCCAGCCACAGTTGCGGATCCAGATTTTCATGATTTTCTGGTTGAGCGGGTCATCCTCTGCCAGAAGCACGCGGATCCCTTCCCGAGGTTTCGAGGTGTTTGGCAGGGTTGGGGTCTTCTCCCTGGGAGTTCCTGTGCTTTCGTACTGCAAGGGGATTTCCATCCAAAAGGTGCTCCCAATACCGGGTTGGCTTTCAAAACCGATGGTTCCGGACATGATTTTCACCAGGCGCTTGCAAATAGCTAACCCCAAGCCGCTGCCCCCAACCTTTCGGGTGATCGAACCATCCACCTGCGAGAAAAGTTGGAACAAAAGGTGGTGTTTTTCGGCTGGTATGCCCTTTCCGGTGTCTTCCACCGAAAAGCGAAGACGAAGGGTTTTTTCTTCCGCGGGAGAAACCGGCTGCACCCCAAGGGAAACCGTACCGGACTCGGTGAATTTCACGGCGTTGCTCACAAGGTTCAACAGCACCTGCTTGATCTTGGGTACGTCCCCGATCAGCTGCGCAGGGATGGAGGGGTCGGTTGCGATGGAGAAGGCGATGTCCTTCTGGGAAGCCCGGATGTCGAAAAGGGTGTGGATTTCCGAAAGGAGCTCTTCCAGGGAGAAGGGCCTGTTCTCCAGGTCCATCTTCCCCGCTTCGATTTTCGAGAGATCCAGGATATCCGTGATGACGTCGAGTAATTGCCGCGAAGAAGTGTTGCCGATTTTCAAAAGCTCTTCCTGGTAGTCATCCAGTCGGGTTTCTTGCAGCAACCCGATCATGCCCATCACCCCGTTGAGGGGGGTGCGGATCTCGTGGCTCATGTTTGCCAAGAACTCGCTCTTCAACCGGGAAGCCTCCCGCTCTTTCTGCGCGGCCTGTTGCAGGTTTTGTTGCAGCCGGCGTTCGGCGGAAACATCTCGCCCCACCCCGAAAACGATGGGGTCGGTGGTCGCGTGTGCGAAACTCCAGGAAATCCAGAGGTATTCCCCTTTCTGGTTCCGCAGTCGAAGTTCGAAATTCTTGGTTTCCTCCCCCTTTCCGAGCGTTCGGAGGAATTGTTCCACGCGTGGAACATCTTCTGGATGGCAAACCGATTGCAGGTTTCCAAAAGCGGGGGAAGGGATTTCCAATCCCAGCAACTTTTCCCATGCAGGGTTGCTGCCCAAGAAAGTGCCTTGCAGGTCAAGGAGTACCACGAGTTCCGGGGTCAATGCAAAGAAGTGTTTCATCTGTTCGCTTACGGTGCGCCGCTGCGTGATATCTTCCGCCACTTCCACGAAGTGGAGGATTTTTCCCTTGTTGTCCTTGATGGCGGAAATCGAAGTGGATACCCAAACCGTGTTTCCGTTCTTGTCCAGGTTCTTGAACTCGTCGTGGAATTCTCCCTTTTGCTGGATTTCCTGGAGTACCTTTTCCTTTTCCCCTGCCCGCGAACTTCGCGTAACATCGCTGATGTGCTTGCCACGAATCTCTTCCAGCGAATAGCCCATTACGTTGGTGAACTTGGGGTTCACGTACTCGACGTAGGCATTCGGGTCGGAAATGACGACAAAGGTAGGGCTCTGTTCCACGGCCTGCGACAGTGTTTGCAACAGGTTGTCCAGTTCTTTCATCC
>DAOPKN010000008.1:0-35519 GCA_035391225.1 Thermotogota bacterium | reverse complement strand
CCCCTTTGCGCGGAAAAGCTTTCTCCGGAAAAATCCCCGGAAAACTGGTCATCGGGATGTACCAACCTTTCCATTTGGGGGAAGTCCATGCAAGTTGGTTGGGAAGGTTCTTTGGGATAACCCAACAACGACCAGAAATGGGGAGAAACTTCGATGGTTCTCCCCTGCCAATCCACTTCCCACAGGGCTTCCTGCGCACCTTCGAGGGCTGTTCGCAACCTTTCCTCGCTTTCCTGCAGGCGATGCTGCACCTCCATCAGGGTGGTGATGTCGGAGATGATGCCGTCCGCACGACAGGGTTTGCCACTTTCGTCGTGGTGGAACTGCACACGGTTGTGAATCCAGCGAACCTGCCCGTCCGAGGTTCGTATGCGGTGCTTGAGGTCCAGCGAACCTTCTTGGAAAGCAAGGTTCACTTGTTGCACGATTTTTTCGGTGTCCTCGGGAAGCAACACGTTTTTCCAGGTACCCGAGTCCGATAGGAAAACCTCCCGGGAAACACCGGTGATTTTCTCCACAGCGTTGTTGAAGTAAATGAGTTCCATCTCCGGGAGCTTGGCGGACCATACGCCATCCTGCATGGAGCGAAGGATATTTTCCAGGCGGTTCCGGGTTTGTTCCAGGGAGTTCTCCAGTTGCCGCTTATGGGTGATGTCCTCGATAATGGCTTCCACGTACTGGATGTGGTCGCCTTCATCCAAGATGGTGTTGAGTCGCATGTCCACCTGGATGATTTGGCCATCCTTGCGGCGCAGGGAAACATCAGAACGGATGAAGCCGCGGTTTTGCCGGGCCTGTTGCAAGAGGATATCCCGGACTTGCGGATCGTGGTAGAGCTGGCTATGCAAGTCGGTGTAGGTGGAAATCAGTTCTTCCGGCGAATCGAAGCCCAGGATGCGCGCATAGGATGTGTTGGCATCCAGGAATTTCCCGGATGGAGTGGCAAGCGCAATCCCCAGTGGAATATGGTGAAAAAGGCTTTGGTAGCTGGCTTCGCGGATCCGGAGTTTTTCTTCCAGCTTTTTTCGTGGGGTGATGTCCTGGAACAGGGTAATGAAAAAGCCTTTCTTGGGTGAAAAGGCCCGGATCCGAAACCATTTTTTCAGCGGGGAGAAAAACGACTCGAACTCCGCCTTTTCTCCCTGTGCAACCGTAGCATACTTCTCCACCCAGTCTATTGGGGATTCCTCGAAGAAAGAGAACAACTGGGAGAATCGTTTGCCCAAAACCTGTTTCGCGGAAAGACCCAGCATCGTCTCAAACGAGCGATTCACACCGAGGTACTGGTAATCAATGGGTTTCCCGTCCCCGTCATACAACATCTGGTGGAATGCCGCTCCCTCTAACAGGTTTTGAAAAATGGATAAGAAACCCAACTCCTCCGAAAAGGGACCTTCTTCCCCGAAAAATCCGCTTGGTGAATCCATAATTCCTCCCCGTGCAAACTGTGGAATGCCCGAACATTATAGCATGGATGCGGCAAAAAGCCCTTCCGTTTCTTCTGCCTGCCGGAAGCACGACCTCTTTTCTTCTACCGTTCTCTCTCGGAGAAAGCTGCGTGTTTTTCCGAATGTAGCCATTGAGGCATTTCCTGTCCAAAACGACAATTCCTGCAAATCACGCTCGTATCCTGTCCATCACCCGGAACATGAACCGCACGCATTTCCGTTGCCAGGCAATATGATTGAAGTTCCCAATCACATACGCAGCCAGTTCCGGGTGGAAAAACAGAAACGCACCTGTCGCCCCCAGTACGCCCCAAGACGAATATTTGGCGGGAAGAAGTAGTGGAATGGTGCGGACTTGCCAGATACCGTATCCGTAATCAAATCCAGGATTAAGACTGGCCTTGTCGCGCTGCATTGTTGCGAGTGTTTCTTTCGAAACCAATTGATGGCCTACCAATGCTTTCATAAATAGCAGTAGGTCTTCCAGTGGTGCCACCACACTACCACCGGCATAGTCGATGCCAGCAAAACCTTTCATATCGTTCAACCGGGTTTGCTCGAAATAGAAACCAGCTTCCGGATGCGGAGAGGGGTTTTCCGGTTCAGAGCGGTGAAGCATATAGGCTTGTTTCATCCCGATAGGGTCGAAAACCATTTTCTGCATAACGACATGAAACGGCTCGCCACATACCTTCTCAACGATGAAACCCAGTAGGTGGTAGTTGGTATCGGTGTAATACGATTTCTTGCCTGGTACATCCTGGGGAGTCCGGTTCTTTTTTGCCCATTCCACCGCCTCGCGCGGACTGATGTCGAAGTCGTGGTCCGCAAGGAGTTTCTCGAACAAGGGATAGAAGTTATCCGGCAAACCGGAGGTTTGATTGAGTAGATGGCGGATCTGGATTTTCAAGGAATAGTCTTTCCCCTTATACACATGCAGGCCGTCGAGTAACGGAGCATCAAGGTAGTTGCTGATGTGATCCTCGAACGACAATACCCCCTTTTCATGCAGCATGCCGACCACAACCGAGGTGAATAGTTTCCCGACACTGGCCATGTAATTTGGCTGCTGTGGGGTCGGTTTTGCGGCATCACCCGGGCCTTCTGACAAATTGAGGTGCATCCCGGACTTGTCTGAGTGGACGAGCAAATAGGCATTTTTTACCCGCGGGTCTTTTCGTACCTCTTTCCGAAACAAGATCTCAATGGGCGAAATTCCTGCGTGGCGATTCATAAGAATGTTATGTTCCCCCTTTCAGCGCTTGGCACGTAGTACCAGCAGCAGTTGTCGGCGTAGCGTGGCCTGTTACCGCGGGTATCCTTTACGATAGCGGCACACTGACCAAAGTTAGCTTGGGTTTAGGATCGCATACGTTTGCACTATTGTCAAATGTTGTTGAATGAGATAAACAGGAACGTATCCGGACCACGGGTGATTAAGCGACAGATTGCTCAAAAAAGCGCACCATTTGCCGCACTGGGGTGCGGCGTACCCATGGGGCGGAATCCATAGCTGCGCTCCGAGAACGTTGGCTCGAGTACCGGTTGTGGTACCGGAACGATTTCCTGCTGCTGGCTTGTAGCCATTTCGCCACGCATCAGCGCAAGGGGTCAACCCTTCCCTTCATGGATCTGCCGCAAATACACTCCGCCGAAACGAGACACGCTTGGGCTGCAGCGCAAGGGAGTTGGAAATGGTATACTAATGCACTTGGGGGTGGGCTTGCGTGAAGTGGTTTGACCAAAAATTCCGGGAGAAACCCTTGCGGTACTTGGGCCAGTCTTTGTTGATGGTGGGTTCTTTCATGCTCATTCTCACGTTCTTGGATCTTTTGAGCGATGCGGTGATCGTGGCCTCTTTGGGTGCAAGTGGTTTTATCGCCTTTTCCGAACCCCAGCGGCCCCGTTCCGCCCCCCGTTTCTTGGTGGGGGGATACCTTACCGGGATTGTCGCTGCTTTTGCCTGCCACCTCGTTTCGTTGCTATTCGAAGGATCCTCGCTTCTTTTCCTTTCCCAGAATTCGATGGAGATTTCCGGGGCGATGGCGGTGGGTTTTTCCATGTTCCTGATGGTGGTGCTGAACACCGAGCATCCACCGGCCTCCGCGCTTGCCCTTGGGTTGGTACTGGATTCGTTCCCGTGGAACACCGCGTTGATTGCACTGGCCGGGATTTCGTTGCTTTCGCTGGTGAAGCAATTGCTCAAACCCTACCTCATCGATCTGTTGTAGTTTTTTGTTATAATGGCATAAGGGAGCACGTCTTTTTTAGGAGTGCACTCGGAAAGGAATTTCTCGTGGAACCGAAGAACGCGAAGAAATGGCTGCGCGTAGTGGCTGGTGTAATCGTGAGGGAAGACGCAAAGGTGTTGATCGCCCGGCGGGATGGAAACAGTCGCATCCCTTTTCTTTGGGAGTATCCCGGGGGAAAGGTGGAACCGGGTGAATCCTTGCGCGATTGCTTGAAGCGCGAATTGCACGAAGAATTGAACGTGGAGGTTTGCGTGGGGGAGTGGATTGGCACGGTGGTGCACCCCTACTCTTTCGGGGTTGTCGAGCTTGCGGCGTTTTTCGCGTTCCTCCGGCACGGGCAACCAGAATGCCTGGAGCACCTGGAACTCAAGTGGGTGGAAGTAGACGAGCTTTCGGGCCACGAATTTCCCCCGGCGGATCAGCCGATCAACCGCGCTTTGGCATCCCAAAGTGGAATGGCTCTTTTTCGGGAATGGTGCAAAAATGGGGCCAAGAATTGTGGTAAAATGAACACAGAAGTATTTCAACCGGAAGTACCGGTGCTGGGAGGAAAAAAATGATCGGAATTGTATGTGATTCGGGAACCGATACACCTGTTGAGATCGTCAAAAAACATGCCATCGAAGTTGTTCCCCTCAAAGTGATCTTGGGCCAAGAGGAATTTCGGGACGCAGACCCCGGGGTACGTGAGAAAACACTGGCTTACATGGAACACGATATTCCAAAGACATCTCTGCCTGGATTCGAAGAGGTTTGGGATGCGTTCCAAAGACTCAAGGACCGCGGTTGCGGCGAAATCATCGCCATCAACATTTCCAGCCAGCTGAGTGGAACGCATAATTTCTTCAAGATGGTTGCCGAGAAGTTCTTGAAGGAGAACCCGCAAATGCAATTGGAAGTGGTGAACACGCTCAACATTTCCGTCGGGGCTGGTTTCTACGTGATGGAAGCCGCGCGGCTCGCGGAAAGCGGACAATCCTTCGCAACCGTTGTGGCGGACCTCAAGGCGATGATCCCCTCCAAGTCCAGCGTTTGGTTCGTGATTCCGACCCTGAAATACCTCAAGGCGGGAGGGCGCATCGGAAAAGTGAGTGCCACGATCGGCGAGATCTTGAACCTCAAACCGGTGATCGCGGTGGGAGATGATGGCATCTACTACACGGCGGGAAAGGCAAGGGGGATCAAGAACGCCGTGGAGAAACTGCTCGAGAAATTTGACCAGGCGTTTTCCGCCAAGAAGGTGGAAATGGCTGCGGTGTACCGTGCGGATGACAATCCCCAAACCCTCGACCTGGTGCAACGCGTCATGGAGAACTTGAAAAAGCGGGGTGTGACCAAGATCTTCCAGGGTTTGATCAGCAGCTCACTGTTTGTGCACGTGGGTCCCGGACTGGTGGGGCTGGGAGCCCTTGGATAAATCAACGCATCACGGAGCGTGAAACATGGACGAAACCAAAGAATTTGACCTTGTCGTTCTGGGCGCAGGCCCAGGAGGGTATGTTGGTGCGATTCGTGCCACGCAGCTGGGCATGAGCGTGGCGGTGGTGGAAGAAGACAAGCCAGGTGGGGTCTGCTTGAACATCGGTTGCATTCCTTCCAAGGCGTTGATTCACCAGGCGCAGTTGTTTTCCGCCATCCCTTCGCTGCAAAAGATGGGGATTGTGGTGGATACGAGTGGTTTTGCGTACCAGAAGGTGTGGAAGTCTTCCCGCTTGGCCGCCCGCAAACTCTCTAAGAGCGTGGAGTACCTTCTCCAGAAAAATGGCGTCACCTATTTCTCGGACCGCGGCGCTGTTTCCGGACCGCATTCGGTTACTCTTGCCTCCGGAAAGACCTTGCAGGCACGCAACATCCTGGTGGCAACGGGTTCGCGTCCAAGGGAAATTCCCGGGTTCGCCTTCGATGGCCAGAGAATCCTGTCGTCGACCGACGCGCTGCTGATGGAAAGCCTTCCCAAGCGTATGCTGATCTTAGGCGCGGGTGCTATCGGCGTGGAATTCGCCCACGTTTTCAACGCGTTTGGTGTGGAGGTCTTCGTGGTGGAAATGCTGGAGTCCATGCTTCCCCTTGAAGACCGGGAATGCGTGGAAGTACTCGAAAACACTTTCAAAAAGCGGAAGATCAAGCTGTTCACCTCTTGCAGGGCGAAGGGGTATTCCGAAAGCCCCGAGGGGCTCTCGGTGGTCCTCGCACCCTCGGAAGGCGAAGAGTTTTCGTTGGAAGTGGACAAGGTATTGGTGGCGGTGGGTCGGACGCCCAACACCGACAACATCGGTCTCGAGAAACTGGGTGTTGCGCTGCAGCGAGGGTTTATCCCGGTGCAGGATGGATACCAAACCGTGGTTCCTTCGGTGTATGCAGCAGGGGACGTTGTGGATTCCCCTTTGCTGGCACATGTTGCATCAAAGGAAGCCGAAATCGCCGTGGAGCACATGGCCGGCCACGTGACGCAAAACCGTGTCAACCCGGATTTCATACCGGGCTGCGTGTACTGTGAACCCGAACTGGGAAGCGTTGGAAAAAGCGAACACGAGCTCAAGGCGCTGGGGGTTCCGTACCAGAAGGCCGTTTTTCCCTTTCGTGGTGCGGGGAAATCCGTGGCGATCGAAAAAACCGAGGGATTGTTCAAGGTACTGGTGGATCCCGGAAGTCACCGCATCCTTGGGGTTCATATCGTGGGAGAACAGGCCACGGAGTTGATCCACGAAATGACCTTGGCGATGACACAAGGAATTTCACCCGCACAGATCGCTGGAATGATCCATGCACATCCCACCTTATCCGAAGGATTGATGGAACTGATGCGCGTGGTGGAGGGATGGCCCATTCACGTGTAATGAAGGAGGTGATGTAGCCTTGCGTATTACACCGCAAAGCAACTTGTTCTTGGTACGCCAGTTAAACGAGTCCATGGAACAAATGACGCGGATCGCTGAGCACATCAGCACGGGGAAACAGGTTTCGCGCGCAGCTGACGATCCTGCCGGAATGGCGATTGCGCAGCGCATGGAAGCCCAGGCGCGCGAAATGGAACGGAGCATCCAAAACTCCATGGATTCCGTGTCGATGCTCCAAACCGCCGATGGTGCCTTGTCGAGCCAACACGAAATGTTGCAGCAGATGCGGGAGCTTTCGGTGCAGGCCAGTAACGGTACCCTGACTGCGGAGGACCGTGCGGTGATTCAGCAGCAGGTGGATGCCCTTTCCGAGGCATATTCGGACGTGTACCGCACCGCGGAGTTCAACGGCAAACCCATTTTCGATCCGGCGCAGCAGCAACAGATTCGTCTGGACGTTTCCTCTTCCCAAAGCGCAGATGCCTCGATCGGGGTGTTGGACGATGCCATCTCCTCGGTTTCGGAGCAAAGGGCGTACATGGGTGCCGTGCAGAATTCGTTGGAGCACAACGTTTCGTACATGCTCAACTCCATGGAAAACACCCTTGGTGCCCTCAGCCAGGTCCAAGACGCGGACATGGCCCGAGAAATCATGGACTTCACCACGCAACAGATGCGCGCCCAGGGAGCGGTGGCATTGGCGGCACAGTCCAACCTCACGATGACAGGAGTGCTTGATCTGCTGGGCAATCCCTGATTCTTTCCGACCGGGGGCATACTGCTTTTTGATTTGCATTTGCCTCCCAAAAAGTGTATACTATTTCTTGGTTCATTGTTTTTTTCTTCTTTTCGCTTTGTTGTGGGGGGTTCAGTTTTTATGCTGGTGAGACAGCATTTTTTTTCCGAACTGGATAGTCAGTCGGATATTGTGTATTTGGGGGAGAAGGTTTTCGCGTTTCGCATCGAGAACCTTTCTCCCGACCATATTGCGATACTGCAAAACGCTCAGCTCGTGCACAAACCTTCTTTTGCCTTGCTTCCGGGGAACCGCACCGTGATTGCCCAGGGTACGAGGAGCCAGTGGGAACAGCTGTTTTTTTACGTGCAGACTTCCCGCCTCCTTCCGTTGTTTCCCCTCTGCCAAAAAATCCATGGTTTCATCTTAATGCGCCAGGTTCCACCGGTTCGCCTGCCTCACAGCGGCGAACTTTCTTTTCATAGGCCTTTGTTGATGGGAATCATCAATGCAACCCCCGACAGTTTCTTTGCGGGGAGTCGTGCCCATGACCCCGAAGAGGCCCTGGAACGGTGCTTGGAAATGGAAGAAAAGGGAGCCGACTTACTGGATATCGGGGGGGTTTCCACGCGCCCGGGGTCCCAGAAAGTGGAAGAGGATGAGGAGTTGCGCCGGGTACTACCGGTTCTTCGCTTGGTACGCAGTCGTTGCCGGTTGCCCATTTCCATCGATACCACGAGTGCGCGTGTGGCTTCCCAGACCATTGCGGCAGGGGCGGACATCGTGAACGACATCAGTGGGTTCCGTTTCGATGCGCAAATGCTCCCACTGTTGGCGCGCGAGCGCATCCCCGCGGTGTTGATGCACATGGCAGGTGAGCCGGCCACCATGCAGCAAGACCCGGGGTACACGAATGTTTTGGAAGAAATCGGGTCCTTCTTTGAAGCGAAAATCCGCTTGGCGCTTTCCGCGGGCTGTGACCCGAAGAGCATCATCCTTGATCCAGGCATCGGGTTTGGAAAGCGTTTGTGGGACAACGTACGTATCTTGCACCACATTGAAGCGTTTTTTGGATTCGGCAAGGCCATCCTGCTGGGCACTTCGCGCAAATCGTTCCTGGGAAAAATCCTGGATCTTCCCGATCCCAGCGACCGGTTGGAAGGAACCCTGGCAACCACGGCACTGGGAGTCAGCAAGGGGATCAACATATTTCGGGTGCACGATATCCCGCAAAATGCCCATGTTCTTCGCACCACGTTTTCCATCTTGGACGAATTCGCCGTGTAACGGCTTTTTTCTTTTTTCTATTTTTTCTTTTTTTCTTTTGTGAGTACTTCGTAAGGGGGGTTCATCGTGAATATCAGGGGACTAAAGCAAGTGTTGGAAGAAAACGATTTGCTTGTCAGCAGTGCCAACGTGGAAGGGTACGGTGAAATGGAGATCCAGGGAATTTCCGTGGACACAAGGAACCTGGGCAAGAATGGCCTGTTTATCTGCCGCAAGGGATTCAAGTTCGATTCCCACGCGCTGGTCAACGAGGCGGTACACATGGGCGCCGTGGCTTTGATCGTGGAAAAACCGGTGGACGTGGAGCACGTTCCGGTTTTCTTGGTGAACGATACGCGCCTGGCAGAAGCGGTGGTTTCCGCGGCATTCTTCGGCTTTCCCCACAAGGAGTTGAAGGTGTACGGCGTAACGGGAACCAATGGCAAAACAACGGTTTCGACCATGATTCACTACATTTTGACCCGCATGCAGCGCAGTGGCTCGCTTTTGGGTACGGTGAAAAACATCGTGGTGGACCGCACCAGCGACGCGCTGAATTCCACACCCACTGCCCTGGAAATCATCAAGAACGCCAACGAAACGTTGCGAAAGGGCGGGGATTTCATCTCCATGGAAGTGTCTTCCCATGCCCTGAGCCTCAAGCGCGTGGAGTCGATCCGATTCGATTACGCCGTGTTGACCAACATCACCCAGGATCACCTGGATTTCCATGGCGACATGGAAAACTATGCCATGGCCAAGTTCCACCTGTTCGAGCTGCTCAAGGAGGAGGGCACCGCCATCCTCAACGCCGACGATCCGTGGGTGAACCGTTTCATCGAAATGCTGCCCATGACCCGGCATATCGTGACCTTTGGGATGTACAACGAGCAAAAGATGCCGGATTATGCCGCCCGGCAGGTTCGGATCTCCAGCAAGGGCATTCGTTTCGAGCTGTGGGTTGGGGGAGAGAAGATCGCATCGGTGAAAAGCCAGTTGATTGCCCAGTACAGCGTGTACAATATCCTTGCTGCTCTTGCGTTGCTGCACAAGGAGGGTTTGGACATCCAGGAAGTGCTGCATTACCTGGAAGATTTCCGGGGGGTAGAAGGGCGCTTCGAGTTGTACGCCCACATCGGCAACGATATCGACCTGGTTGTGGATTTTGCCCATACCCCGGATGCGCTGGAGAAAACGTTGGAGACCGCCCGGTTGCTCGTGCGCAATCGCATCATCGTGGTGTTTGGCGCCGGTGGCGATGCGGATCGGAGCAAACGCCCCATGATGGGGCAGGTTGCCTCGGAGGGGGGGGACGTGTTGGTCATCACCACGGACAACCCCAAGTCGGAGAAGCCCTTCGAAATCATCCGCCAAATTGAAAGTGGCATCACGCGGGATGTGCCCTACCTGCTGATCGAGGACCGCAAGATGGCGATTGAAACTGCCATCAACATCGCGGGCAAGGGCGATATGATCGTGCTTGCCGGAAAAGGACACGAACGTTTCCAGATCTTCGAACATACGTACCTTCCGTTCAACGACAGGGACATCGCGTTTCACATGATCCGTTCCCTGAAGAAAAACGCTTCCTGATGCCTGGGAGTGTAACCTCGAGTTTGGGAGAACAAAAAGTGAATCCAGCTTTTTTTCGGGATTTCTTGGTCGAACAAGAAGGTTTTTCGAAAAACTTCGTGGAAAAAGTGGTCTTTCCTTTCATGGAGGGGGAGGGGCCCATCCAGTTCCAGATTGATTCGCGGCAAGTGGTGCACGCCGATGTGTTCGTTGCATTGCCCGGCGTGCACCACGATGGGCACGCTTTCGTGGATCGGGCTTTCGAAAAGGGGGCTTGCCTGGCCATCGTGCAGCAAGTGCGGCCCTACGCCGGGCCATGCCTGGTCGTGGATAGCCCGGAAGCCTTCCTGCAGCGGCTTGCGACTGCGTGGTTCGCGCACTGCCGCGAAAGTTCCATCGACCGTCCCTACCTCTACGCCATCACGGGTTCCAACGGGAAAACCACCACGAAGGAATGGTTGGCACAGGTTTTGGGCCAGCTGCGTTTCGGGGAAGGGGTTTTTTGCAACCCGGGTAACTGGAACACCGAGATTGGCACGCCACTGGCTATTGTCCGGGGATTGCGCACGGGCCACCGTGCGGCCGTGCTCGAAATGGGCATGGAAAAACTGGGCGATCTTGCCCGGTTAGGAGCCTGGTTCCCGCCCGATGTGGTGGGGTTGCTCAACGTCGGAAGCCCGCATATTGGTTTCACCGGCTCCCTGGAAAAAACCCGCCAAGGCAAGGCAGAGTTGCTCCGCAGTGCAGGTGAAAAGAAGCCTCGGGTTCTCCTGTGGGACGATCCGCAGGTGCGTTCCCTCGACGAAGAGATCCCGGGTGGACCCACGTATTTCTTTGGGAAGAACATCCCCCACGAGCTGCTGGACCGGTCGGTGTGGTTGGTGTCCAATACCCTGGAATGGGAGCAAAACCAGTGGCAGAGCGTCTTGGACCTGGTGGCAGGAGGGGAATCCCTGCGTTTCCGCTTTTCTTGCCCCCTTCATGATGGTTTTGCATTGGACTTTTGCGCGGCCCTGGCGCTTGCCATGGCCGGAGGAACGCATGCCGCTTCTTTCCGGGCACTGGATACCCTATCCTTTTCGCTACCGGGGGATCGCGTGCAATGGGTGGATTTTCACGCAAACTGGCTGGTTTTCGACCACTACAACGCCAGCTTGGAATCGTTCGAACAGGTGTTGCAATTGCTTTCCCGCATGAAGGCTTCCGCAGCCATCGATGGGTTTAGCGTGGTGGCGGGTTCCATCGCGGAAACGGGAGAAAAATGGCAAGAGATCCACCGGAACTTGGGCACTTTGCTTATGGGATCGGGTGCGGATGCTTGCTTCCTCTTCTCGCGGGACCCGTCTATCCTGGCCGCGGAGGAGTTGGTGGAAGCGAGCAAGGTTGTGTGCGATGATCCCGGGGAGGTGGCACGCCAGGTGGCAAGGTTCTTGCAGAACAAGGAGAAACACGCCCTGCTGTTCAAAGCTTCTCGAAGTATTCGCATGGAGGAAGTGATTCGGGATGTCCTGGCTTTTTCTGATTGAAGGGTTGCTGACGATCCTTTTTTTCAAGGGAATGATTCCGCTGTTTCGTTCCCGGGGGATCGTGCAATACGTTCGTGAAGAAGGGCCACAGCTGCACAACTACAAGCAGGGAACTCCCACGGCTGGAGGCGTTCTGTTCCTGCTGGTCTTCCTTGCTTTCTACGTGGGATTCCAGTTTTTTTCCCCCAGTCCCCTTTTCGTACCCGTCGTGCTGGCCACCCTTTTCTTCGGGGGAATTGGATTGTTGGATGATGCGCTCAGCATTCGCCAGAAGAATTCCCACGGGTTGAGTGCGCGCAGCAAGTTCTTGCTCCAACTCGCGGCTTCGCTGGTGTTGTTCTTCGTGATACAGGGTCACGAGGTGCAAAGCCCCATCATGCTGTTTTCCAGTTCCTTTGAGCTGCACCTGGGGTGGGTCTATCCACTCTTTTTCGTGCTGTACCTCACGGGGTTTTCCAATGCCACCAACCTTACCGACGGTCTCGATGGTCTTTCCGGGGGGACGGCGCTCATTTCTGCCCTGGGAGCGCAACTTCTCATGATCCTGCTGGGCGTTTCGGACTACTCCATGTTGTTCCTGGCGGGAGCCTTGCTGGGGTTCCTTTGGTTCAACGTCAAGCCCGCGTCCATTTTCATGGGGGATGCCGGTGCGCTTGCGTTGGGAGGGGTGATTGGCACCGTGGCCCTTTGCACCCGTTCCGCCATCTTCTTCGTCTTCCTCTCCCTCGTGTTCTGGATCGAAGTGCTCAGCGTGGTACTCCAGGTTTCTTCCTTCAAGATATTCCACCGCAAGATCTTTCGCATGAGCCCCATCCACCACCACTTCGAACTTCTGGGTTGGCGGGAAAGCCAAATCGTCATCCGTTTTTGGATCGCAAACTTCCTCGGGGTGGTGCTGTCCCTGGCACTAGTTCTGGTATAATTAATTCCCCCCGGGCTTCGTTCATCGAATCGCGCGGGGAAAAACGGTACCCCTTTGGAAAGTAGGATCGCCATGCTGCTAAAAACCGAGAACCTCAGTTTTGGGTTTGACGATACCCTTTTGTTCGAGAAGGTCAACCTGCAATTGGAAGAAGGGCAAAAAGTTGCGCTGATTGGGCCCAACGGATGTGGCAAGTCCACGTTCCTCTCCTTGTTGCGTGGGGAAATGGCACCCTGGGAAGGCCAGGTGGTGCGGCGCAACGGGCTTGACATGGGTTTTCAAAGCCAGTTTCGTGTGCAATTCCCGCAACGGTTGCTCTGGGAGGAGTTCGAACAGGTTTTCGAGCACACGCGAAAAGCCATTCATCTGCCCGGAGAACAGGAGATCGACCACGAGATGTTGGCCTACGAGAAGAAGATCCGCTCCATCCTCAAGGGTCTGGAATTCGACGAGGAGGATTGGCAGCGCCCGCTCGAAACGTTCAGCGGAGGGGAGCTCACGCGCATTTCCCTGGGAAAACTGTTCTTGAAAGACCATGATCTGTTGCTTTTGGACGAGCCAACCAACCACCTCGACCTTCCCTCCGTGTACTGGCTCGAAAAGGTGTTGGTGTCCTATCCCGGGGCAATCCTGATGATTTCCCACGACCGAGAACTGGTTTCTGCCACCGCAAACCGCGTGGTGGAAATCAACGGGCGCTCGTTTTGGGTGTTCAACACCGGCTACGAGGAATACCTGCAGCAGCGGGAAAAAAAGGCGTTGACCCTGCAGCGCGAGGCCAAGAACATGGCACGGGAAATCGATCGCCAGAAGGCCATCATCGAGCAGTACCGGCGATGGGGGCAAGAAAAGTTTTACAAGCTCATGCACAGCCGGGAGAAGATGCTTGCCCGCCTGGAAGAAAAGGCGGGGCAGTTGGACGCTTTGGAAGAAACGAGCGCGAGCCTCGGGCGGTTGCCAGAACCTTCGCGCACCGAACGCATCGTGTTGCGGGCAGAAAACATTTGCGTGGGTTTCGAGGATGCGCCGCTGTTTCACGACGTTTCCTTCGAGGTGGAACGCGAACAGAAGGTCGTTCTTCTGGGAAAGAACGGGGTCGGCAAGACCACTCTGCTTCGCTTGATCGCCGGGGAACTGTCTCCCTGGAGCGGGGAATTGCAGCTTGCATCCAAAGCCAAGCCTGCCTTTCTCTCGCAGGACCTCTCGGATTTGCATCCGGAAAACGATGTGTACAACGAACTGTACCTGCAGGTTCCTTCCTGGAACGATTTCGAGGTACGCAAGTACGCCGGGCGCTTTGGCTTCTTCGGGGAAGACGTTTTCAAGCCGGTCTCCGTGTTGAGCGGTGGAGAAAAGCTCAAGCTGTCGTTGGCCAAGATCATCCTGCATGCCCCCAACTTCCTGGTTCTCGACGAACCAACCAACCACCTGGACCTGGATTCCATTGAACGCTTGGAAGAAGTACTCTCGGAGTACAAGGGCGCCGTTCTGATGGTGACACACGACCGGCGGTTGTTGAAGAAGGTTTCGAACCGTCTTTTGCTGCTCCGCAGGAACGGTATCTATGCTATCCACTCGTTGGATGCGTACCTGGAACAAGCTTCGGGCTTTTCCCGGCAGTCGGGAAACAACCGGGAGAAAAAGCGGAAGAAAGTGGATTTCGAGCAGCAGAAAAAAGTGCGAAACCGCATGAAAGCCTTGCAAGAACGGATGCAGCAAATCGAGAAAACCTTCGAGCAAAGGGAAGAAGCGCTCAAGCAGGTGCAAGGCGAACTGTTTTCCGGTGGGAACTTCGAGAAGTTGCAAAAACTCCAACGCGAGGAACGGGAGCTTTCGCGGGAAATGGAAGGTTTGCTCCAGGAACTCGAAGACACCGAGCAAGAGTATTCCCAGTTGGAAGAGCAGTTGGGCGAATAACGATTTCGGTGAACGGGGGATGGGGAATGATCCATATCGACGGGAACAGCCTTACTTTGGAACAAGTGTGGAAGGTGTGCCACGAAGACGAGCAGGTGCGCATCGACGCGGCGTGCCTTCCCGCCATGGAGAAAAGCGCGGAGCAAGTTGCCCAATTCGTGCGCACCGGAAAAATCGTGTACGGCGTGAGTACGGGTTTTGGTGCACTTGCCTCCGTGAGCATCGATCCGGGGGCAGTGGGGGAGCTGCAGAGGAATATCATCTTGAGCCACGCCGCGGGGGTGGGCGAGCTTTTCGAGGCACCCCTGGTGCGTGGGATGATGTTGCTGCGCGCCAATTCCCTTGTGAAAGGGTTTTCGGGGATCCGTCCCTCTTCGGTTTCGCTGCTGGTGGATATGTTGAACAAGGGGATTCATCCGTTGGTTCCCACGCAGGGTTCGGTGGGTGCGAGCGGAGATCTGGCCCCGCTGGCACACATTGCCATGGCCATGATGGGCCAGGGGATGGTGGAGTGGAAGGGGAAACGCCTCGCTGCGGCGGATGCGTTGCAGCAAGCCGGTTTGAAAAGCTTGGAACCGGTGCAAAAGGAAGGGTTGGCCCTTCTCAACGGTACGCAGATGATGAACGCGGTGCTATGCGAAGCCCTTCGCCGATCCCTCCAATTGTTGGAGTGGGTAATGGTTTCCGCCGCCATGAGCGTGGATGCGCTGCGGGCTTCTACCATCCCGTTCGATCCGCGCATACAACAGCTTCGCCCCCACCCCGGGCAGCAATGCGTGGCACGCCATATGAACGAGTTGCTCGAAGGCAGTACCATCCGCGAGTCCCATAAGAATTGCGGCAAGGTGCAAGATGCCTACAGCCTGCGTGCCATTCCGCAAGTGTACGGGGCGGTGTGGGATACGGTGGAATACGTGCGCCAGGTCGTGGAGCGCGAGATGAATTCTGTCACCGATAACCCCTTGATTTTCGGCGAAGAAGGATTGTCGGGAGGGAACTTCCACGGAGAACCCCTGGCGCTGGTTGCGGACTTCTTGTCCATCGCGCTGTGCGAACTGGGTTCGATCACGGAAAGGAGAATTGATCGGTTGGTGAACCCGATGGTTTCCTCGCTCCCCGCGTTCCTTTCCCGCGGAAGCCAGGGTTTGCATTCGGGGTACATGCTCTGGCAATACACCGCTGCCGCACTGGTATCGGAGAACAAGAGCTTGAGCCACCCCGCATCGGTGGATTCCATCCCCACCTCGGCGTACCAGGAGGATCACGTTTCCATGGGTTCCATTGCGGCACGAAAAGCATTGTCCATCCTGCAAAACGCCGAAAAAATCGTGGCCATTGAAACCATGCTGGCCCTTCGGGGGCTGGCTTTTTTGAAACCGTTGGAAACGGGCCGAAGGCTGTTACCGTTGGTGGAACAGTTGGAAGGACTATTGCAACCGTACACGGGCGATCGCTACTTTGGGGATGATTTCCAAGCCATCCTGGATTGGATTCGCACACACCCCGTACCCGTGGCGGGTTTTCATTCATAAGGGAGGTTGGTTATGCAGTTTACCGTGAACCGGAAGGAACTGGAATATGCCACCGCGCGGATCACCAACGTGATTCCTGCAAAGGCGATTAAGCCCATTTTGTCAGGTGTACACCTTTTCGTGCGCGAGGGGAAGGTTTTCTTGCAAGCCACCGACATGGAAATCTCCATCCAGGTGGAACTGCAAAATACGCTGGTGGAAGGGGAATTTGCAACCGTTGTGGATGCGCGGACGCTCGATGAAATTGCCAAGAATTCCCTGGCCGACCAGGTGCGCTGCGAATTGGAAGGCAACGTACTCAAAATTCACACGGGAAAAGGTTTCCTCCACTTGCCCACCATGCCCGCAGAAGACTTTCCGGATGTGAATTTCATGGACATCGGGCAGGCCATCGTGTTGCCGAGCGAGATCTTGCAGCAGATGGTCGAGCGGGTGATTTTCTCCGCTTCCCCGGACGAGTTCATGCGGAATCTCAACGGAATGTTCTGGGAATTCTCCGGGACGCTTCTGCGCCTGGTGTGCGCCGACGGTTTTCGCCTGGCGCTGGCAGAAGAAGATATCTTGGAAGAGAGCGAAACCGGCTTGGACGAAGGGAAGCAGTTCCTGATTTCGCTCAAGGCCATGAAGGAAATCGTCCATTTCTTGCGGGAAAACCAGGAAGATACGTTCTCGCTCTTGTACGATGGTAAACGCATCGGATTCCAAACGGAAAAGGTGCAATTCGTGTCGCGGCTTTTGGAAATCAACTTCCCGGATTACCGCAGGGTGTTACCTTCCGGCTTCAAGACCAAGTTGATCGCCGACAGGGAAAGGTTGCTCAAGCACCTCAAATTCGTGCAAATCATCACCCGTGCCAGTGGGGAAAGCGTGCGCTTGGAAATCCGCGACAACACCCTGCGCATCATCGCCCGCTCCATCGACAAGGGCGATGCCGATATCCCCTTTGAAGTGGAGCAAGAGGGAAAAGACCTCACCATCGCGTTCAACCCCCGTTTCTTGATCGAAGGGTTGCAGCACTTGAAGGGGGAAAAGGTTGAGATTGGCTTGGTGGACGCGAACAGCCCGCTGCAGATGAACGAAATGGATATCAAGGGGTTTTTGCATATCGTGATGCCCGTGCGCATGGGGTAATCCTGGATGCATGCCGCTGACATCCGCGTGGGGATTGGCTACGACGTGCATCGCCTTGTGCCTGGCCGGAAGCTGGTTCTCGGGGGAGTAGAGGTTCCCTTTGAAAAGGGGCTCCTCGGGCATTCGGATGCGGACGTTGCGCTGCACGCGGTGATGGATGCGTTGCTGGGCGCAGCGGGGTTGGGGGATATCGGTACGTTCTTCCCCGATTCGGACGTGTCGTTCCAGGGTGCCGATAGTGGTGAACTCCTCGCACGGGTGGTACACATGCTTCGCGGGCAAAAAATGCGGGTCTGCAACGTAGACCTGGTTATCGTGGCACAAGAACCCCGGCTTGCACCCTGGGTGCCAACCATGCAGCGAAACATTGCCCAGATGCTGCAGCTCCCCGTGGGACGTGTGGGGGTCAAGGCCACCACCACCGAGGGGTTGGGTTTCGAAGGACGCGGGGAAGGAATGAGTGCCAAAGCCGTGGTGCTCGTGGAAAGCAAGGAATGATTCCCACTTTTGGCTTTGGGGGTTTCGTGCCGGTGGATTCGCCCGTGCACGCGTTGGATGCGCGGTGCAAGCTCGTGGCGGTGGTGGTGGCCATGGTGGTGGTCTTCTGGCTGGGCAGTTTTGCCACCCTGGGCATCCTGGTGGCCATGGTTCTCGTGGCAGGATGGGGGTCGCGCATCGGGTTCTTTTTTCTTTTCCGACCGCTGCGCTCCATTTGGTTCCTGCTTTTGCTGGCATTTTTGTTCTCCCTTTTTTCGGGGCAGGGAAGGGTTCTGCTGCGATGGGGACCTTTTCTGTTGTACGAGCAAGGGTTGGTTCGTGGATTGCTGTACGTGCTACGCTTGGTGGCGGTGGTACTGGTTTCCACCCTTTTTTCCGCAACCACTTCCCCCGTACGCATTGCCGATGGGTTGGAGTGGATGATGAACCACGTGGGCTTTCGGCGCTCTTTTTCCCATGAGACTGCCATGATTCTTTCACTCGCCATTCGATTCGTCCCCGTGATCACCGCGGAGGCACAACACCTCGTGGATGCCCAGCGCAGCAGGGGTGCCGCGTTTGACAGCGGTAGGCTTTTGCAGCGATTGAAAGCGTTTCTGCCGGTACTTGTTCCCCTATTGCTGGGGACTTTCCAGCGTGCGGAGGAGCTTGCGCTTGCGATGGACGTGCGCGGGTACCGCGGTGTGGAAGGCAGGGTGAAGTTTTTTCAACCCAAGGCCCAACGACGTGATGGGTTTTTCCTGGTGGGAGTGCTGGGTTTTTTCACCGGCTTGCTGCTGTTGGATCGGTTCCTTTTCACGTAGGAAGAAGGTCTCCCAAGTGCAGTTGGATTTCGATCAGAGCTACATGGCAAAGGGTGAACGGGTTGTGGGCATCGATGAAGCCGGGCGAGGACCGTTGGCGGGACCGGTGGTGGCAGGATGCGTGTTCCTTGGGGAAACGCTGCTGGGAGAGATCGTGGCACATTTCCCGGAACTGAACGATTCCAAGAAGCTTTCGGCCACGCGGCGGGAAAACATCTTCCGTTTCCTCGTGCAAAACCAAGTGCCGTACGGCACGGGTTATGCAGACCCGGAGGAGATCGACTGCCGGAACATCTTGAATGCAACCAGCCTTGCCATGCAGCGGGCGGTGGATGCGCTGGGGGTTCCCTTCCACCTTGCGTTGGTGGACGGAGCGCACTTGCGGCTGCTGTTCCCCAACGTGCAGATCGTGGGGGGGGATGGGCTTTCCCCGCGTATAGCCTTGGCTTCCATCGTGGCAAAGGTCGTTCGGGATCGAATGATGGTACAATACGAGGGACTCTTCCCGCGTTTCCGTTTTTCCCACCACAAGGGATACGGTACGGCGCGGCACCTTTGGGAACTCGAACAATTCGGGCCAAGCCCGTTGCATCGACTCACCTTCCGCCCCGTTTGGGAGAAGCTTCAAGAGGAGAAGCTTTGCAGATGGGTGCGCCAGGGAAGGGTTTCCGAAGAACGAAAACAGGCCGTTTGGCAAAAAAAGGGGGAACAAACTGCATGAGGGCCTACGATGTGATCTTGAAGAAGAGGGATGGCAACCGTTTGAGCCGGGAAGAAATCGATTTCATGGTCAACGGATTCGTCCAGGGGGAAATCACGGACTACCAGATGGCGGCTTTCCTGATGGCGGTGTTCTTTCGCCACATGGACCCCGAGGAATCGGTGAACCTAACCCAAAGCATGCGCTTCTCCGGCGACACCATCGATCTGTCCCCGATACCCGGTGTGAAGGTGGACAAGCACTCCACCGGGGGTGTGGGTGACAAGACGACGCTGTCGTTGCTCCCGCTCGTTGCCGCTTGCGGCGTGAAGGTAGCCAAACTCTCGGGCAGGGGACTGGGCCACACAGGTGGTACGATCGACAAGCTCGAGGCCATTCCGGGTTTCCAAACCGCGCTGCCCCGCGAACGATGGTTAGCGCAGGTGCAGCAAATCGGACTGGCACTCGCCGGGCAAACCGCAAACCTTGTTCCCGCGGACAAGAAGATCTACGCGCTACGGGATGTAACCGCCACGGTGGATGAGATCTCGCTGATTGCCTCCTCTATCATGAGCAAGAAGCTGGCGTCCGGAGCCGATGCGTTCGTGCTGGATGTGAAGGTGGGATCGGGTGCCTTCATGCAGACGCTTTCCGATGCGCAGCAACTTGCGCGGCTGATGGTACAGATCGCGGAGCTCGCCGACAAGAAGGCATGTGCGGTGCTGACCAACATGGAAGAGCCCTTGGGCAGAATGGTGGGCAACGCTTGTGAGGTGTACGAAGCCATCCAAACGCTTCGCGGGGAAGGGCCCGAAGACTTCGCCTCGCTGTGCCATATCCTGGGGTCCAAGATGGTGCAACTCGGGCTAAACGTGGGATCCCAAACCGCGGAGAACCTGCTGGAAAAATCCCTGGAAAGCGGCGAGGCGCTCGAATGCTTCCGCAAGTTCGTGCATGCCCAAGGTGGAGACGTTTCGTTCGTGGACCACCCGGAAAAATTGTTGGAGGGACCAAGGCAGCAAGTCTTTGCGGCTCCACGGGAGGGGGTCATCACATCCATGGATACGCGCCTGATTGGCCTTTCGGCGATGACGCTGGGAGCGGGAAGGGAACGCAAGGAAGACCAGATCGATCATTCGGTGGGCTTCGAGTTCCTGGTGCATTGGGGAGACGTGGTGGAAGAGGGGCAACCTCTTGTGAAAATTTTCTACAACGATGCCCAGCGGAAGGAAAGGGCGTGTGCGTTGTTGGAGCAGGCCATCGTGATAGGAAATTCCCGGGTGGCACGGCCACCTTTGGTGTTTGATATCATCGATTAATATGATACAATTGCTTGAAACCCTTGAAGTGCAAGGGGTTTGATTGTGATTGGGGGGTATGGGCCCAGATGAATCGTTTACAGAGAGGGGTATTCCTTTTTTTTGCGTTTGTGTTGTTTGTGCCGGCTTGTTTCGGGCAGGAATTGTTCCTGATCAAGCAGGATGGAGATTTCCAGCGCTTCCGGGAACCACAGGTGCTGGAGATGAGCGGAAAACTGCTCTTGGACGTGGAAAGCCTGCTGTATTTCGGTGCAGGCGTAACGCGTTTTGGAGATTCCCAGAAGTACTACATCGTGAACACGCGAAGCCGTGATACGCTGATCGCCGATCCCATGAAGGGGTTCACGTTGAATTTCCTGGAAAAAGTGGACGGCATGGTGATCTTGAATAACAAGAAAACCTACGTCTCCGCGGACACCGTGATGGACTTCTTGGGATACACGTTCCTGGAGGGAGAACGGTACTACGCCTTTCTCCCGGGCGAGTTGATCAAGTTGTATCGCGTGGAAATGGTGGAGCGTACGCTTCGTCTCACCTTTTCTTCCCCGTTCTTGAACGAGGAAGAGCTGTTGAAAGTGCACACCAAGGGAAACGAAGTGGAAGTCAGCCTGTTTCCTGTAGATCTGGAAGAAGCGGTGATCCGCGATGTGATGCTGGAAACGCGGGACCGTTTTTATTCCCTGCTCAAGTTGTCGTTTAACGTACCCGTGGACTACACCATGTCCCGCAGCGGCAACGAGGTCTCGGTGTATTTCCGCCACGTGGATCCGTACTTGGAGGAAATCGAGGTGCTCACCAGCGGCGTGCAGTGGTACCGTAAGAAGGAAGTGCTCGATGGTGCCACGTTGCGGGTTTCCTACCTGGAAATCGACTTGCAGAAGGCTTCCGTTTCCGTGGAACCGGAGATGGCGGTGGGCACATTCGGCAGCCGGGAGACACCCTCGGCCATGGTGCGCCGTACCATGTCATACGGAGGGGTGAATGGATCGTATTTCGATACCGCCACGGGTTTTCCCGTCGGCCTTTTGGTGAAGGAAGGGCGCGTGCTCAGCGAGCCGTATTACTACAAGCGACCCATCTTTGCCAAAACCCAAGACGGCAAGTACGTGATCCTGAACGTGGACTCGGAGATCCACCTATCGCTGGGCTCGCTATTGTACCTTGTGAAAGGCGTGAACAAGTTCAGCCAGAACGGTGACATCATCATCTACACCGAGGAGTTCGGATCGCAGATCCCCAACCGCCCCGACCGCGAGTACGTGGTGGTTTCCGGCGGGAAAGTGCTTTCCAAGGGATACGCCATGCGGGCTCCCAAGGATGGCTTCGTGGTGATGATGGGACCGGTGGGCGTTGCGAATTTCGTGAAAGTGGGAGACAGCGCGGAATACCGCTTGGTGATCCCGGGGTACCCGTACGGGTTGGAGTACGCGGTGGAAGGTGGTCCCCAGATCATCGAGGGGGGGAAGCTCATCCCCTCACTGGAGACCGAGAAAGTCCGTTACGGGCAACGCATCTTGACGGCCAAAACCCCGCGAACCGTGGTGGCCATTGCCCCGGGGCGGTTGGTGTTCATGGTAATCGATGGCTACCAGTCACAAAGCGCGGGATTGACTTTCGAGGAGCTCGCCGATTTCTTGATCAAGAAAGGGTTCACGGATGCCATGTGCTTCGATGGGGGGTCCTCTTCCACGATGGTGGCGGGGGGTAAGGTGGTGAACAACCCCTCGGGTGGGGAACCGCAAATCCCGGTGGGTGTGTTGATCAAGCGAGTTTTCAAGTAGGAATTTTGTTGTTGAATAAACGGAGGTGCAGTGTTGAGTAAGCCGGTAGAGAAAAAAAGAACCGTGGCCTTCATCGGCCACAACGGTAGTGGAAAGAGTACGATCATAGAATCGCTCTTGCTCAAAGCGGGAAAGATCGAGAAGATGGGAACGGCCTTGAACTACGACCCATTGGAAGTGGAAAAGGGAACCACGCTTTCGAGTGCCGTAGCTTCCTTCGATTGGGAGGACAACTTTTTCACCCTCGTGGATACCCCGGGTTTCGGTGACTTCATCAGCGAAGTGACAACGGGATTGTTCGTGTGCGAAAACGTTGTTTCGGTCGTGAACGCAGCCGCGGGGGTGGAAGTCCAGACGGAAAGGACCTGGCGCATCGCCGAGGAAATGCACAAACCCATGATGGTGTTCATCAACCACATGGACAAGGAACGGGCCAACTTTGACCTGGTTTTTGGGGAACTCAAGGAAGTGTTCGAGAAGAACCTCGTACCCGTAACGCTTCCCATCGGGCAGGGAGAGAAGTTCGAGGGAATCGTGGACCTTTTGGCCAACCAGGCTTACCAGTATGCCAAGGACCCCAGCGGTACTCCCACGAAGATCCCCGTGCCGGAGAACATGAAAGCCACGGTGGAGGAGAAGAGAACCGAGTTCATTGAGGATATCGTGCAAACCGACGAGGATCTCATGGAAAAATACCTGGGTGGAGAAGAGATCGATGGCCCCATGCTGGCAAAAGCGATGAAAGCCGCGTACCTCCAGGGCGAACTCGTGCCCGTAGTTTGCGGGAATGCCTCCGTTGGCATGGGTGTTGAGCTGCTTGCCTCGCTGCTGCGGGACACCGGTGCCAACCCCAAGGAAATGAACCAACCCGTTGCCAAGCTGGCGGAAGGCGATGCCGAGATCACCGTGGAGCCCGACGAAAACCAACCCCTGGTTGGATTCATCTTCAAAGCCGCGGTGGACCCCTTCATTGGGAAACAATCGTTCATCAAGATTTACGCCGGCAGCCTCAAGGCGGGAGATGCATTCGTGAACGTAACCCGGGGTTCCTCGGAAAAGGCTTCCCACCTGTACTACGTCATCGGGAAGGAACAAGTCGAAACGCCGGAGGCGGGCGTGGGGGACATCATCAGCGTACCCAAGCTCAAGGAAAGTGCCGTGGGCGACACGGTGTCCAACCCTTCACGCAAGCTGCTGGTCGAAGGGATGAATTTCCCGGAACCCATGCTTTCCAAGTCGGTGCAACCCAAGTCCAAGGGCGACATCGACAAGATCTCCAACGGGCTTTCCCGGCTCTCGGAGTCGGATCCCACGTTCAACTGGGAACATGACCCGGAAACCAACGAAACCGTGATCTCCGGTTTGGGTTCGGTGCACCTGGACGTGATGGTGGAACGATTGAAAAAGTTGTTCAAGGTGGACGTGGAAGTGGGGAAACCCAAGATCGCCTACCGCGAAACCATCCGTGGCAACGCCGACACCGAGTACAAGCACAAGAAACAGACGGGTGGACATGGGCAGTACGGCCACGTGAAGATCAAGCTTGCCCCCAAGGAACGGGGAGGTGGCTTCGAGTTCGTGGAATCCATTTTTGGGGGTTCGGTGCCTTCCAACTACATCCCCTCGGTGGAAAAAGGACTCCGCCAGGCCATCAAGAAAGGCGTGCTGGCGGGATATCCCGTGGTTGACCTGCAAGTGGACCTGTACGATGGTTCCTACCACGACGTGGATTCGTCCGACATGGCGTTCCAGATTGCCGCCATCCAGGCTTTCAAGAAAGGCATGGACCTTGCCACCCCCGTATTGCTCGAACCCATCATGGAAGTGGAAGTATCCGTACCCGACGAAAATGCCGGAGACGCCATGGGAGAAATTACCTCTCGCCGCGGCCGGCCCCTTGGTATGGAACCCGGGTCCAAGGGGTACCAGGTGGTGAAAGCCAAGGTTCCCTTCTCCGAAATGCTGGACTTCTCCAACAAGTTGAGTTCCCTCACGAGCGGTAAGGGGTACTTTACCATGAAATTCAGCGAATATTCCGAGGTACCAGGCAACATCCAGGAAAAGATCATCGCCGAACGCAAGCGCGAGCTGGAAGAAGCCAACAAGTAGCATCACCGTTTTCCCTTTTCCATCCCGCCCCGGCGAATCGGAGTTCCTTTCCCCGGGGCGGTGGAGGAAGGGATTTTGCAAGGGGGAACGAGCCATCACGACGGGAAAAAACGGGGCTCTTTTTTGGGCGGGTTTCTTTTTATGGTTCCTTTTTGTCCTGGTTTCGCCTGTTTTTTCCCAGGACGAAGGGACGCCTTCGTTGCAACCCGCGCCGGATGAAATGCGCATTGAAATCGAGTGCGACGAGATGCGATTCGGCAGCGAGGAAAAAACCATAGAAATGATCGGAAACGTGCAGGTGCGCTACAGTGGTACACGGATCAGTGCTCCGTATATTCTCGCGCAGATGGGTGAGGGGAACTGGATCGAGTATTTCTGGGCGCAATCTTCCCCGGAACAACTCGTGGAGTTGGTGCAAGAGAAAGAAAACCAGCGTTTTACAGCGGAAGTCGTGAAAGCGTACGTGCGCAAGAACGTGTTCTTCATGTATACGTTGCGCGGGGAGTATGAGAAGGCCAAGAACAAGAAAGGCCAAGAACAAACCGTGTACCTGGTGGGAGACAGAAGCCGCTCAAAAACGTTCGAGGGCATTGACATTAACGAAGTGCAAAAAGGATACATCACCACCGACCCCAGGGCGCTGGAGCGCGAGGGAAAACCGCAGTACCGCTTCCAGTCGAGTTACATCGTGGTGAAAGAGGGAACGGATATCATTGCCTACGACCTGGTGTTGTACGTGCACAACATCCCGGTTTTGCCCTGGCCGGTCTTCTTCCAAGCCCTTGACAAGCAGACGCAACCGGTGGTGTCTTCCTTCAACTACGGTGCGGAAACTGGGTTTACCGCCAGCCTGCAATTCAACTACCTCAACACCGAGGACGAAACCGGAAAGGTTACCCTGGAATCGCGCCAAAAAGGAGAAAGCAGCGGGTCCAAGGTCGCCATCGAGAACAAGTTCGTGCTTCCGCAAAACGTGGTGGGAACGCTCAGCGCGAGCCAGGACATTTCCGATGACTTACTGGACCGCACCAACAAGCTGTCCTTTTCGGTGGACAAGTCCTTTGCCGACGAATGGTTCAAGGCCGTGAAACTCAACGTCTTTTACCGCGCGTCCCGCGTGATACAGGATGGAGAACAAGTTTCCCGGGAAGCAGCCATGGGGTTCTCCCTCAAGAGCTTCCCACTGTTCCAGATTCCCTCGGGTGGATTGGCCAGGCTCAACCTGGACATTTCCAAGAAAGAAGTGCGCGGTACCCGGAATACCAACTCCTATACCTTTCCGTCGATCACCGTTTCCGGTCTGTCCTGGACCCCGATTCAGAAAGCGGGAAAAAACGACTTGGAATACTGGCGGGCGATACCCAGCCTCTCCCTGCAATTGTCCAAGGTCAGTTTCAGTGGAACCATGGAAACCCCGGAAGCCTCTAACATCACCAACGCCCTGGACGTATACAACTACAAGAGCGCCAATACCTTCGATATCAACATGGGAGGATTTTCCATCTACGAAGAGTCTGCATGGCCCTCGCTTTCGGAGTTCACCAGCGAGAAAGAGGCAAGCCAGACCGAGTACACCTCCCCTTCCACGTTGACCTGGGCCCTTCCCTCCGAGCAAAGCAGCTGGAAAATACTGGACACCGTGAAAGGGCAGATCCGCCTGGACCTGCAGGACCAAAACGACACCTACAACCAGTACGTGTTCATGGACAGTACCATTCCCTTCCACCCCCTGGGAGTACAGAAGGGGGACAAGAAGGAAGCCTACTTCTCCTTCGACACCGGGTACACCGTGTACGTGGGGTTGTGGGATCGCTGGATCGTGAACCACGAGGGCACGCAGGTTACCGTGGAGTCCACCGAGTCCGCCTGGCGCTACGCCGAAAACGTCAAATCGTCCATGGAACTGGTGGTGCCCATCTTCCGGCCCGAGTGGTTGCTGTGGAGTCATAGCCTTTCCCACGATTACCTGTTCGTGAAGAGCGACGGCAACACCTCCGCTCTGGGGAAAGACGCGGAAAAAAGCCTGCTGAGCTACACGGGGGCATTGTCCATCCCCCTGGTACAGTCCAGCGTTTCGCTCAAAACGTCGTACGACTTCAAGAAAGCGGAAGACAAGCTCAGCGACCCGGTGATCCAGACCAGCACCAAGTTGCCCATTCGTCCGCTGTTCACGCAATTCTCGCTCACCACCAAGAGTCCGCTTTCGATTTCGCAGAATCGGTTCGTGAACACCGAGGTAGGAGTCTCCGCGGACATCGGCCCCAACTTCCGGACCCTCACCAACGATGTCAACTTCATCTACAAGTACCTTCCCCCGGATTACTACGATACCACGGATGCCACGTTTACGCACATCGAGCGGCTAACCACCAGCCACGTGCTTTCCATTAGCCAAAAGGAGTTACAAGGATTTTTCGAAACGGTGCAAGGAGGGCTCAACTGGCTCTTCAACGCCGGCGCAACCGATACGGGTCTTTCCCGTGAACCGGACATCCAGTCGATTCGCAGTACGTGGGACACCACGTGGGAACCCAAGGAAGAAAACACGTTGGAGCTCGAATTGGTTTCTCTCCGGACGCGCAACTCGGTGGAGTTCGAGTTTACGCCCGTCTCCACCTTGGTGCAGGCGATTCCGCTTTCGTTGAGCTTCGACCTGACACTCAAGCCGCAAAACCAGGAGGGGCAGCGGTTGACCTCGTTGGGGTGGGGATTCGACATCGACCTGGGAAAGGTGGCGTTTGACCTCGGGGGGTCGTACAGTTACCGCAAGATACTCAACCTGGACTTTGGCATTGGCATTCCCCTGCTGAACGCCGCAACCGGAATACCCATCCGGAACTCCAAGAACTGGGATATCACGGGGAACATTTCCTACGATTGGGACACGCACAAGTTCGAAACACTGAAGATCACCCTGTTCAAGGACCTCCGCACCTGGCAGAACCAAAGCGTGTTCGAGTTCGGCCGCAGGGACGACGCGTTCAAGCTTTCCAAGTTCACCACGCAGTTCAGCATCAAGGTGTTCCCCGAGAAAATGTTCAAGGTCGAACCCATGGAAAAAGACGTCGACCTTTCGATCTTCTAAGCGATGCGACGGGTTACCCCAGGCTTCTTCCCGGCTGGGTAAGGGCTGCAATGGCCTGCAACAACTTCTCTTCCTCCACCGGTTTGGGAATGTGGTGGTCTGCCCCCGCTCGCAGACTCTTCTCCACTTCATCCTTCATCGCGTACGCGCTTACCGCCAAGATCGGAGTGTGCGAGGAACGGTCCCTTTCCATGCGCCGGATGGTTTGCATGGCGGTATACCCATCCATCACCGGCATTTGCAAGTCCATCAAGATGATGTCGAAGGGTTGCTTCACCCAAGTGTCCACCGCTTTTTTCCCATCCTCCACGGCGACGGTCTCCCATCCCTCACGTTGGAGCATGCGTTGCAACAGCTTGCGGTTGATGGGTTCATCCTCGGCGGCAAGGATGCGCAAGCGTTCGGGTAAAGGAACGCTGTGGTACAGCGAGATCCTTTGCGGGATGTCCTTGTTCGGAATCGGGGGTTGCAAGGGTAGCGAAAACCAGAAGGTGCTTCCCTTGCCCTGAATGCTCTGCACCGCGAGGTTCCCCCCCAAGTTCTTGAGCAACCGCGAACAGATGGACAGGCCCAATCCCGTTCCACCGTGCTTGCGGGTGATGGAATCGTCCGCCTGGAAGAAGGGTTGGAAGACCATGTGGATTTTTTCCTGCGGAATGCCGATGCCGGTATCCTGCACGCTGAAAACGATACGCGAACTGGGTGGGGATTTTTCGAGCGTCGCCTTCAAAACCACCGAACCGCGGGGTGTGAACTTGATGGCATTGTCCAGTAGGTTGAACAACACCTGCATGAGGCGTTTTTCATCGGTTTGGAAGGATGGGGGAAGGTCCGGGTCGACCGAGGAGACCAGTTTCAACCCTCGGGTGATGGCTTCGGGGGTGAACGCGCGGATCATTCCTTGCACGATGCCGGGTACGGATACCTCGGTTTCGTACAACCGCAGCTGGTTTTGTTCGATCTGGTTGAGATCCAGCAGCTGGTCGATCAGGAACAACAAGTGCTTTCCGGACACCTTGATGTTCTCCAGGAAATCCTCCTGTTCCTCGTTTAACGTGGTTTTCCGTAACAACTGCTCGAACCCCAGGATGCCGTTCAACGGGGTACGCAGCTCGTGGCTCATGCTCGCCAAGAAGCGGCTCTTCGCCTCGCTTGCCTTCTTGGCTTTTTCGGAAGATTCGCGGAGTTGCTTTTCCAGGCGCACGAACTCGGTGATATCGATGTTGATGCCCAAGATACCCATCTGGTTGGTTTGGGGCAAGCGGATGGGGAATTTCTGGATTTGGAAGATGTGCTCGCCGTCCTTTTCCTGCGTGAAAAACTCCGAAATGAATAGCGGTTTCCCCGATTGCAGCACTTTCTGGTCCTGGGCACGCAAGAACTTGGCTTGTTGCACGGGCATTCCGGCTTTCTCGAACACCAGCTCCATCGGGTACCCCTCGATTTCGTCCTTTTCCAGCCCAAAACCGTCACATATCCTCTTGTTCACCAGCAGGTAATTCCCCATGGAATCCCGGGTATAGATGGGATGCGGGATCATGTCAATCAAGTGTCCAAGGAAGTGCTCGCTGTCCTGGATGCGGCGCAGCAGCTGCTGCTGGGAGGTGATGTCCCTTCCAATGAGAACGAAACCCTCTACCTGGTCGGGGATTTCCGGGTTTTTCAGAACCGTGACGTTGATTTGCAGCGAAAAGGTGGTTCCATCCCGGCGGAGAACGGAGAAAACGAGGTCCGAGCGGTACCCTTCGCGCTCGATTTGCGGAATAAGTGAGAGCAGGCGGGCTTTTTCTGATTCCGACAAAAAGCGGAAAATACTGCTTCCTTCCAATTCTTTCGGAGAAGAAAAACCCAGGATACGTGCGCCACTGGTATTGACCAGCACGATACTACCTTCGTTATCCAGTTGGATGTACAGGTCGGGAGAATGGTTCACAAGGGTCTGGAATTGCTGCTCTTTCTGTTTCAAGTCCCGTAGCATGTCCTTTTCCCGTGTAACCTCTCGCCCCGCTCCCACCGCGACTTGTTCCCCACGGAAGGAAATCATGGAAACATGGAACTCGAACTCCAGCACCTGGCCGTCTTTGCGTACCAAGCGAAGCGAATAGCGATCGGTCACCTTTTCCCCCTGGAAACGTTTTTTCGCGAGTTCTATCCCCCGCGTTCGGTCGTCCGGGTGAATCAATTCCCAGAAGTCCATGGAAAGCAACTCCTCGCGGGAATACCCCATGAGTTCCACGGTGCGATCGTTGACAAACAACAACCGATTCCACCCGCCCACGTACAGCGCATCGTGGGTGTTCTGCACGATGGCCTGGAAGAAATCTTCGGGAAAGTCGCCCATGCTCTTCACATCCTGTCTTCTAAAAAACTATTATAACACGCCGGATGAAAATAGCTCCCGCCCGAGGGTTTGGATGCCCCTCACTCTCCTCCTGGTTCGAACAGCGCCGTCATTTCGAAGGCCTTGCAGCTGCGGTATTGCTGCAGGCGGTTGGAAAAGGAGAAGGCGTCGTTCATCTCGTAGTGCTGGAAAATGTCCAACCCCCGGTCAAGCAGGATCTTCCAGCCGTTGTCCAGCACGATGTGACGGGCGTGGATGGTGCCCTCGGGGTCAAATGCCCAGCTGAAATGGATACCCAACCCTTCGCAGGCTTGTTGGATCTTCTTCAGGTTCTCTTCCTGTGGCTCGGGTTTGAGATCATCGCGCGTGGTGAGAAGGTGCACGCTGATTTCTTCGTCCCGGGGTTTTGCCTTCGCCACCGTTTCCAGGAATTCCATCAGGTTGCGCACCTGGTAGAACAGCCGGATGTAGGGGTCCGTGAGGGTGATGTGGTGTGCACCACGAAGGTAGTCCGCGAACAAGTTGTCGTAGCATACCCCTTGCTGGTTTTCCTGGAACACCAGGTGCGTTTCCACCGGGTCGCGTTCCCGCTTTTCCGCGGGTTGCGGGCTGGTTTGCTCCTCCAGGGGGGGCGTTTCTGCCCCGTAGTACTGCGCGAATTCCTTTTCTTCCAGGGTTTGCACGGAAAACTCTTGCCCATCGGGGGTTGAATAGGAGAAATGAACCGGTGGGTAGGTGGTGTCGATGCGCATCAATTGGTCTTTCACCCGCTTGCGCCCTTCCATGGAGAAGCGGAGCAGCTCTTCGACCTCTTGTGCACGGGCTTCCCCGTGGGGGAACAGGATCTTCATCAGCCCGGAGAAGGTTTTCTGGATGCCGTCGCGATCGCGCGTGGAAAGGTCGCTGCACAGCGAGAAGAACGTGGTGTAGCGGTCAGAGAAATCGTGGTTGCGCAGGCTTCGCAGGATCTCCGCCAGGTAGTCCACCACGAAACCGTAGCCACAGGTGAACATCTCGCCGCGGATGATATCCACTTCCCAGCCGGGAACGTAGAAGTGGATGCGGTCGAGGAAGGCGGAGTCGTAGAACTTCTCGGGGAGGTCGCAGAACAGGTCGGAATGCTTGAGCATGTAGGGTACCGTGTGCTGGGTGTTTCCCACGAACACCATGGATGCCTCCGCACCCAGGGTTTCGATGCCCCGCGAAAAAGACTTGTTCGCCATGTAATTCTTCAAGATGTCCACCAGCGCCTTGTCCACGCGTTTCTGGCGGCCCGCGAACTCGTCGAACGCCACGGTGTCCCAGTAGCCCACCAGTCCGATGCGCCCCGTGGAGTTGTTCACGAACAGCTTCGCCACGGTGACTTCCCCGCCGGAAAGCAGGATGCCGTGGGGGGAAAACTCCGAGTAGATGTGCGATTTGCCCGTTCCCTTGGGCCCCAGCTCCACCAGGTTGTAGTTGCGCTCGCAGTAGGGAACCAACCGGGTGAGTAGCAGCAGCTTGCTGCGCCGCCCCAGCAACTCGGGGTCAAACCCCACGCTTTGCACCAGCAGGTCGATCCATTCCTCCGTGGAGAACTGCCGCCGCGCCTGCAGGTAGCCTTCGAAATCGAAACGGGACAGCTGTATGGGCTTGATGGACGCCATCACCCAGGGGTTGCCGTTCTTCTCTTCGGTGAACTGGTATTCCAGCTCGGCGATGCACCACACGCCGTTTACCAGCAGCTTGGGATGGCGTTTCACCGTGTCCGGGTCCACCCGCACGTTCTTGAGCCCCAGGTTGGAAAACTCAGCCACGTAGATGTCCGCCTTGTCGTTGAGCTCCACCGCGATCTTGTCGATGAGCTTGACGCGCCCCTGTTCGCGCACGCGGGATTTCACCAACCCGGCTTCGTTGCGGTGCACGTAGTGCTTGCGCAGGATCTCCTTTACGGTTTCGATGCCGCCCTGGATGGAGTCCTCGTCGCTGGTGGCGCAGTACTGCCCCAGCAGGTATTCCAGCACGTAGGAAGGAACGATGGCGTTCCCCCGCACCGCTTTCACCAGGTCCTTGCGCACCACGAGTCCGGAAAAATGCTGGTTGATTTTTTGGTCGAGCCGTGTCATGTTCGCCCCTCCCCCTTAGAAATCGAAATCGCTGGAAAAGGAACGCCGCAGCAAGTATTTCTCCGTGCGGTATTCCCGGTAATGGGTGGTTCCGCCCAATGGTTCCTCCAACCGCAGTTCCACCGTTTCCCCGTTTACCGTGTCCGCTTCCCGGGTCAACAGGAATTGCATCACGGTTTCGCGGTCCCGCGCGCTCTCGGAATGGCTGTCAAAGCACTTCTGTTGCTGGTTGGAAATGAGCACTCCCCGGGAAGTGTACAGCGCGATGCGCAGCGTTCGGGGGCCCACCTTCGCGGAAACGGGTTGTGCCTGGTAGAAACGCACCGAGAGTTGCCCCGATGTGATGGAAGATTCCGTTCCTTTCAGGATTTCCACGTCCACCTGCGACCGGTCGCTTTGGCGTTTCTTGTTCACCTTCAACACGGGCACCACCACTTCCTGCAGTGTAGCCCCGCCGTGCACGTAGCGGCTCCCCGACCCCGAAAGACGCAACCGCAGGGTGGAGCGTGGGATTTGCACCTGGATGCCCGGGGCAATGCCCAGCTTCTCGGGGCAAAAATCCACCAGCCCGGCTTGGGAAGCGAGCCTTTCGCCGATCACGAAACGGCGGTCGCGGTAGATGCCTTCCGATTGTCCCGCCGAAAAGGAAGCCTCCCCCACGAAATCACCTTGTTGCAGCGGGGAATCCTGGTACAAGAATCCGTGGTCGGCAGTAACCAGTACGTTGTTGGCATTGGCCGAGGTGCACTTTTTCACCAGCTGTTCCAGTTCCTTGATGGCTTTTTCGGCAGCTTCGAACACCTCTCCCTCCGTGTTGCGGTTGTCACCCTCAGCGTCGATACGGTTTTGGAAAATGTACAGCACATCGTGGTCGCGCACCAGGGCACGGCATTCGTCGCTTTTCAGGAACAAGAAAACTTCTGCCTGGAGTGCCGTTGCGCGCACGTTCGGCACACAGTCCAGGATCTTCCTGCGGTTCTCCGTTCCCGCGGAGTTTTGCCCGTCCACCCACACGCTGGCCATGGCATCGGAGTGGATGGCGAGTTGCTTTCCGGGCAACAGCGCTGCCATTCCCAGCTGCGTGTAGCTGGGAAGAACCCCCAGTGCGTGTTCCAAGTTGGACTCGTGGCGGTCCATCTGCCCGATCCTTTCGCACAACTGCTGTGCCAGCTCGTAGCGCAGCCCATCGGAAACAATCACGCACACCTTGTGCTTTTCATCGAGGAAGGGGCGCACCCATCGGAAAAAGAAATGGCGTTGCAGCGGAACATCGCCCGCTTCCCACCTGGTGGCTTTTTCCACGTGTACCTGCCACTTCTCTCCCAGCTTTCGGAGGAAGTCGTTCACGTAGCGCCGCTGCACCTCTTCGAACAGCCCTTCGAGCATCTCGTGCCGCTTGGCCTGGTGGAAATGGAACACCACCCTACGGGCCAGCTGGTCCACCCGGTACCAGGAGGACACGTACTTGCCCACCCCATCCGCCAGGCTTTCCACGTGCAAGTCCAACTCGTCCATCTGCCGGAAGAAGGCGGCAACGTTTTCCAAGAACAGGTAGAAGTGGGAAAAAAGAGAAAACCAGTGGGTGCCCCCGCGAGCCTGCACCACCCGGCTGACCTCCCCAAGCGGGAGGGTGCGCTTGGAAAGCCCCTGGCAGAGGGAAAAAAGGATGTGCCGGTCGATGGCATGGAACGTGTCGCATGGCAGCCATTCCCGGTAATCGGAGTTTTCCAGTCGTTTCTCCACGTTCAACAACTTCTCGAACTTGCCGGCGAAACCCCGGAAACTGTTTTCCCTCGTCCGGTCTTTCTTCCAACTGTCCAGGAACACCAGTGCATCGCGCGAAAGGCTCGGAGCGTCCTCTCCCACGAGGCCTTGGCGGAACAGAAGCACCAGGAAGTCCAACAACCTCGGGGGGGAAGACGCGTAACCGAAAGAGGTTTGCATACGGTGCCAGAAGAAACGGTCCAAGCCGAACTTGCGCAGTTCTTCCATCCCTTCACCCGCTTCGGGGTCTTCCCCGGGGGAAAAACCCTCCAACAATTTTTCCAGGATGGATTCCAGCCGGGGGCTTGCATTGGTGCAAACCGCGCACATCTTGGTGCGCAGTGAATCCGGCGATTCGTTGGTTTCCAAGAGCTTTCGCAAAGTATCCCGGCGCCCCTTCGCCTTGAAAAACGAAACGTGCTCTTCCACCACGGAAGAGAGGTGGGGATCCAATCCCAGCTCGGAAACCATCAGCGAAACTTGGTCCGCCTGGAACTCCCCGCTCGCGAGCTGGAGATCCAGCAGCCAGTTTTGCTCGTCGGGTGGTGGTGGCGCCCCGAGGTAGAGCAAGAACTTTTTTTTCGGCGATTGGTGCAGTACCCGGTACTTCACGCCCAGCTCGTAGCCCAGCGGACAGATTTTCTCCACGCCCGGCAGTTCCAGTTGTTGGAAAACGTCGGAAAACTCCTGCTCCGCGTCGAACCAGAAAACGATGCGTTCGCTTTCGAACAAGCGCTTGAGCGCGATGGCAATGCGTTCTTCCATACTCTTCCTCTCCGTTTCCTTGGGTTATAACCCCTTCACGCTTTTCAACGCCTCACCCAGCTTGGGGTAGTTCACCTTCACCCCGTCGTCCAGGTCGATTTCCACCCGGCGGGTGGCCAGGGGATACAGAACCTTCTCCTCGTAGGACGCCAGTTCCTTCAACATGGCTTTCACCTTCTCCACTTCCTTGAGCGCGCGCGTTTTGCCGCTCTTGGATGTGGTGGAAAGGTCCGCCTGCTTTTGTAGCGCATCCAGCTGCGCGGCGAGCTTGGCACGGAAGGGGCGGAGGTAATCGTTGAGCACCACGCTCACGGTGTCCGAACGGTAGCGGTGCATGTACACCAGCGCGTTGAAACTGCCCTTGGGACTGGAAAACAGCCAGTAGATGGGGCGTTTCTTGTAGCGCGTGACGTGGTCGTTGAAGAAGTCGCGCAGGAAGTACTTGCGGATATCCTTTCCCAACGCGTCCTCGACGAACTCCAGGTTTTGCTGGAAATGCTCGTCGCCCATGGTGAGACGCAGGAACCGGCGGAAGCGCTGCACGATGTCATCGGGAAACCATTCCCCCTCCAGGATGGGAACCACGTTGTCCTTGTCCGGGGTGAACGTGGGGTTGGGAACGAGCTGCAAGTAGTCGTCAAGCGTTTCCCCCTGGTTGGCGAGCACGAGCCCCGGGCGGTCGAGCGAGTAGCGCCCCAGCATGCATCCCACCGCGTAGGACACCAGTTCCTTCACCGTGTCCGCACGCAGGCGTTTTTCCAGCTCATCGTGGAAGGGGAAGGTTTTGCCCTTCTCGTCGCTGCCCTGCTCGACCTGTACCTTGTTGCCGTACCGGTAGTAGGGGTTGCAACTCAGCGTGATTTCTTCCAGCGGGACATCGGGGGAAAGTTCCTGCTCCAACCCGTAGGCGTCGATGAAAATCCGGTTGTTCTGCTCTTCCAACCGCTGCATTTCCAACGTGGCGTCCACCCAATGCTGGCGCAGCGCGGCGTAGGCCTCCGACAACAACGTTTCGCGCGGCCAAGATGCAGGCGTGGGGGAAAGGAGCGGCAGCGTGGTGAAATCCCAGGAGGTTTCGAAGGAGTCCCAATCGGATTTGGAGAGGGAGAT
>DAOPKN010000007.1:0-93989 GCA_035391225.1 Thermotogota bacterium | reverse complement strand
CTGGAAGGGTTCATTGCCGCTTTCTCCCGCTTGGGCCCCAATCTCAAGAATAGCTTTTTGCTGGTGATCCCTGCCACGTTCTTTTCCTGCGTGCTGGGTTCCATCAACGGGTACATCTTCTCGAAAATCCGCTTCCGTGGTGTGAACATCGTTTTCATGCTGATCCTGTTCGGCATGTTCATCCCCTACCAGAGCATCCTCTTCCCGTTGATCCAGTTCCTGCAGAAAATCGGTTTGTACGGCAAGATCTGGGGATTGATCCTTGCCCACGTGGTGTACGGTCTTCCCATCACCAGCTTGATCTTCCGGAACTACTTCATGGAAGTGCCGGATGAAATGCTGGAAGCCGCGAGTATCGATGGTGCGGGAATGTTCAAGGCGTACTTCCGCATTCTTTTCCCGTTGTCCATCCCGGCTTTCGTGGTGGCGATCATTTGGCAGTTCACCAATATCTGGAACGAGTTCCTGTTCGCGGTGACCATCACCAGTGACCCGGTGAAGCAACCCATTACCGTCGCGTTGGTGAACCTTGCGGGCAGCCAGGTGGTGCAGTGGAACTTGCAGATGGCAGGTGCTCTGGTGGCAGCCCTTCCCACGCTACTGGTGTACATTTTCCTGGGGAAGTACTTCATCCAGGGGTTGATGGCCGGGTCGGTAAAGGGATAATGCGTGTCGGTGGATAGCATACACTGCAGGAAATGGAGGGTTGGAAAAATGCGAAAGTTTCGTTGGTTCTTTGTTTTGTTAGCGTTGGTCGCGGTATCGGCGTTCTCCACGGTGTTGTCCGTGCAGGTGGAACAGTTGCTGGATGGGGTGCAGGAAGTGCAGGCGGCGTCACGCGACTACCCCGATCCCCGTTTGCAGCACACGCTTCTGCAAACCGTTCTCTGGAAAGATATCCCCTGGGAGAACCACCTCCTCTTCTCGGTTCCTTCCACGGGCAGTGTGCATACCGCGTTGATTTTCATCACCGGTGACTACGGCATCGAGGAAGAACTGGGCGACATCTTGTACTCGCTGTCTTCCACGCGGGGGGTTTTTGCCAGCGTTCTTTTCGACGTGCCCAACCAGCCGTTGTTCAAAGGCTGGCGCGAGGACGACCTGATTGCGGAAACGTTCCTGCGGTTCCTGGAAACAGGCGATGGCAGTTGGCCCTTGCTGGTTCCGATGGTTGCCAGCGTGGTGCAGGCAATGAACTGGATGGAGCAACAGTATGGCATCCAGCGTTTCGTTCTTTCGGGGGGATCCAAGCGGGGATGGACCACCTTTCTCACCGCCACGGTGGACGATCGCGTGAAGGGCATCGTTCCCATGGCGTTCGATTTCTTGAATTTCCCCGAACAGTTGCAGTTGCAGGACGCGTACTACGCGGGACCCAGTTACAAGATAGCGCCCTACGTGCGCCGGGGCCTCACGGAACTGTTCACGCTGCCGGAAAGCGAGTCGTTGCTCCAAATCGTGGATCCCTACCTTTCCCGGCAGGCGCTGGACCTGCCCAAGATCATGGTGGTGGGAAGCAACGATCCCTACTGGCATCTTCTGTCCTGGCAGCCCTACCTGGACCAGCTGCCCGGTTATTCCCACATGCTGTACGTGCCCAACGAAGGGCACGGGGGGGAAGTGTTCCGTCCCTTGCTCGCCATGCAGGCCATGCTGGATGCGGTGGAGAACCAGCAGACTCTTCCCAGTTTCCGAAACACCTGGTTAGCGGATGGCCTGGAGCTCTTGCCACTGGAGGGGGGAGCCCCCTACAAGGCATTGGGGGTAACACTATGGGTGGCATCGTCGGATGCGATGGATTTCCGCTCTGCACGTTGGGAACCCATTCCCGCAACCAAGGTACGACAGGAGAATGGGGATGTACTTTTCCGAGCCTCTTTCCCACCCTTTTCCGCCACGTTCCTGGGGGTGTTCGCGGAAGTGCTGTTCCAACACCAGCAAGGAGGGTCTTCCCTCTACCTCTCCACACCTTCCCGGGTGTTTTCGCAGGAGGATTTGATGCCTTCCCATTCGCAAGGCGAGTAGTGGGGATGATCGCGGAATTCATTTGTTCACGGTGTTCCCAAGGGCTGCCCTGGAACCAACCCCTGTTCCGATGCCCGGAATGCGGTGAACCCTTGGAACTTCCCCTCATACGGGGAAAGATGCCGTTGGGCGGCAAATCGAGCGCGCCCTGGAAACGGTACCTTTCCTTTTTTCCGGCTTTCGTCGGGGAAAAGATGGGCGCACTTTCCATGGGAGAAGGCAACACCCCACTGGTGGAGGTTCCATCGCTCCGCCAGCAGGCGGGAACCGGAGCGTTGTTTTTGAAGAACGAAACCACCAATCCCAGTTGGTCCTTCAAGGACCGTGGTACGGTAACCGCGTTGTGTCATGCACAGTGGCTCGGTTTTTCCACGATTGGCACGGTATCCACGGGGAACATGGCGATGTCCGTTGCATCGTACGGCGCTTTTACTGGGCACAAAACGGTGGTGCTGGTACGGGCGGGAATGGAAGAAGGTAAATTGCGCGCCATCGAGGAGTTTTCGCCGGTTCTGGTGGAAGTGGACGGCGCGTACGACATGGTTTTCCAGGAGAGCCTGCGGTTGGGGGAGAAGGCAGGTGTGTATTTCATGAACTCGGATGCCCCGTTCCGGGTGGAAGGCTACAAGACGCTTGCCTTCGAGTTGTTCGAGCAACTGGGCGGAGAGGTACCCGATTACGTGGTGGTTCCCACCAGTGCAGGGGGGAATATCCGTGGGATCGAGAAGGGCTTCCGCGAACTCAAGGCTTCCGGGTATGCCACCAAAATCCCCGTGATGGTGTGCGCGCAGGCGGCAGGGTGCGCCCCCATTTGGCGAGCATTTGCCCAAAAAAGTCCCCGCATCCAGCGGGAAGCCAATCCGCACACCGTTGCACATGCGATTGAAAATCCCCATCCCCCAAGCGGTAACGCGGTGTTACGTATGCTGCAAAAGAACGGGGGGTTGTGCGAGGCTGTCTCCGAGGAAGAAATCCACTACGCCCGCAAGATGCTGGCCCGAAATGGGTTCTTGGTGCAGGCCGCGAGCGCGGTAGGACTTGCGGCCGTGCTTTCGCTATCTGGAAAGGGGTTTTGGACCGGAAGCGAAAAGGTTGTGCTGGTGCTCACGGGGTCTGGACTCAAAACCCCCGGGCAATGGGGAGCGGGCGGGAAGAAGAAAACCCCGCGCTTCAAGGTGGGCTTGGAGAACTTGCCGGAGGTTCTGGCGATGCTGCGCTGAGCCTACCCCCCAAAAAAGGTGGAGGGAATGGGCAAAAAACGCACCAAGATGGAAAACATCCATTGCGCCCCGGCGAACAGAAGGTGGCCCCCCAAGAAAAGGAGTGCCAACAGCAGCAGAAAGCCGTACTGCTCGTAGTAGCCCAGCCAACGGGAGTAACGCCGTGGCACGAAGGGGCGAATCATCTGGTAGCCGTCCAGCGGGGGAATGGGCAGTAGGTTGAGCCAGAAAAGGGCGAAGTTCATCAGGATGATGAAGTGCAACACGTCGTAGAGCGCGGAAAAGCTGAAGTAGCTCTGTGGCCAGAAGAAGAGTAACAGCCATTCCACGAAGAAAACCACGATGCCCACCATCCAGTTTGCCACGGGGCCGGCGAACGAAACCAGGAAGAAATCCCGCTTCAGTTTCTTGAAGTTGTACGGGTTCGTTTGCACCGGCTTGGCCCAGCCGATTCCCAGGAACACGAAGGCCAAGATTCCCATGAGGTCGAGGTGCACGAGGGGATTGAGGCTCAGCCTTCCTTGCGAACGCGGTGTGGGGTCTCCCAGGCGATCCGCCATCCAGGCGTGGGCCAGTTCGTGGAAAGTCAACCCGATGAGGATGGCTGGGATGGACAGCAGGATTTGGGCGGGCGAACGCAGCACGGGTTCATTTCCCCCCGTCCGGAAGAAGGTCCACGATCTTTCCCGGGTTCAAGATACCCGCCGGGTCGAATGCCGCTTTCACCCTTTGGATGAGTTCCCGGCTTGTGGCGTCGAGCACCAGCGGAAGGAAAGGCTTTCGCTTCAGGCCGATTCCGTGTTCCCCCGAAAGGGTTCCTCCCAGCGCGATGGTGTGCGTGTATAGCTCTTGCAAGACTTCCTTAATCCTTGCGTTCCAGCGTTCCTCGTCGTCTTCGGTGTTCAGGAACGTGACGTGCATGTTGCCATCCCCCGCATGCCCGAAGTTGATGGTCGAGATCCCCGTTTTCTCCGACAGTGCCTGCACGGCTTCCATCAGCTGTGGAATCTTGTCGATGGGAACCACCACGTCTTCCATGCAGTTCAGGGGGTAGAAACTGGAGATGGCTTCCGCGATTGCCTTGCGCGCCTTCCAGATCTTTTCCCGGGTGTTGCGGTTGTCTGCCACGAACACTTGCTGCGCACCTTCCTTGAGGCAGAGTTCTCCCACGCGTCGGTAGTCTTCGAACAGAACGTCCTTGTCGTTTCCCTCCAATTCCAGGATGAGGTGCGCACCCGAATCGCCGTAGGGTAGCGTTGCGTTGAGGTACTTCTGCGTGAGCTGCAACGAGCCGTGGTCCATGAACTCGATGGAAGAAGGGATGAGCCGGGCTTGCACCATCATGCGGGGCACAAAATCGATGGCCGCTTGCACGCTTTCGAAGGGAACAAGCAGATCGACGATGTAGCGGGAAAGGGGAATGAGCCGCAACGTGACCTGGGTGATGATTCCCAGGGTGCCTTCCGACCCCACCATGAGGTGCACGAAGTCGAATCCGGTCACGTCCTTCACGCGCTTTCCCCCGAAATGGGTTACCCTTCCATCGGCCAGCACCACTTCCAGCCCCAGTACATGGCTTCCCGTGGGACCGTATTTCACCACCTTGTTTCCCCCCGCGTTTTCCGCAACGTTCCCCCCGATGAAGGAAGCGTCGGAGGAACAGGGGTCACCGGCGTACAGCAACCCGTTCTCCCGGGCGAGCTTCTGGATTTCATCGGTGATCACCCCCGGCTGGGTCGTAACCGTGAGTGTGCGCGCGTCGAGCTCCAGGATGCGGTTCATCTTTTCCAGCGACAAAACCACGCCCCCGAACAGGGGCACCGCCCCGCCGGAAAGGCCCGTTCCCGCCCCGCGGGGTGTCACGGGAATACGATGGGAGTGGCACAATGCCATGAGCTGCGAAACCTGTTCCGTGCTCTCGGGGTACACCACCACCTCGGGTAGGTAGCGGTACTGCTTTCCGCTCACCTCGTCGTGCGAATACACCTCCAGGCGTTCGGGATCTTGGGAAAGGTTATGGCCCCCCACGATGCCGCGCATTTGCGCGACGAGCGCAGGGGTCAGTTGGCCGTATGGGGCGTTCATGGTTTTTCCTCCTGTAAACCCTCGATTTTTTGCAGGATACGGGGCAGGATGTCGAAAAGGTCACCGCAAAGCCCCAGGTTGGCCACTTGGAAGATGGGAGCATCCGGGTCCTTGTTGATGGCCACGATGTATTCCGCGGTTTGCATTCCAGCAAGGTGCTGTACGCTGCCGGAAATGCCGAAAGCCATGTACAGCTTGGGGGAAACCACCTTTCCGCTCAACCCCACCTGGTGCGGATAGGAAATCCAGCGCGATTCGATGGTTGGGCGCGAGGCTCCCACGCCGCCGTCGAGTAAATGCGCCAGCTGGCGAAGCTTCTCGAAGGTCTCAGCACGCTTAACCCCCTTGCCACCAGCCACGATCACATCCATCTCTTGGATGTTCTCGTTTTCCCCTTGCAGGGGTTTGAAATCCAACACCTGTATGGGGGATCGAAAATGCTCTTCTGCGAACTCCCAAGGGTGGATTTCTCCACTGCGCGGGGAAGGAATGGGTCGGGGAAAGGTGCGCGGGCGAACGGTGGCCATTTGCGGACGGTGGTTGGGGGTTTTGATCGTGGCCATGATGTTCCCGCCGATTGCCGGGCGCGTCTGGAGGAGCAAACCCGTTTGCTCCTCGATGTCCAAACCCGTGCAGTCGGCGGTGAGACCCGTGTGGATTTTCCCAGCAACAGCGGGAAGAACGGTGCGTCCGGAGGAGGTGGCGCCCGCCAGCACCACTTCGGGTTGCAAGCGGCCGATCACTTCCACCACGAGCCGGGTTTGCACGTGGGGATCGAAAAGGTGCAGGGAGGGATGGCGCGCGAAGAAAACGTGGTCTGCTCCGCAATCCACGAGTTCTTGCAGCGATGCTTGGGGTACTTCGTCGAACATCAAGAAGACACGCACCACGGTATTCCGGGCGTCCGCGAGCTGGCGGGCTTTTCCCACCAGTTCCAGGGTGACGGGAAGAACCACGTGGTTCCGTACTTCCCCGATGACCAGCATTCCCCCAGTTTGGGTGCTTGGATTGGTTTCGGGCATGTTTTCCTCCTCTACAAGATCGCCATCTCTTTGCATTTCTGAAGGAAGAGGTCGATCCCTTCTTCCAGGGAAGAACCCTGGAACAGTTGGTTTTCCCGCTGGATCTTGGGAAAGGAGACCTTGCTCACCCGGGTGGGAGAGCCGTTGAGTCCCAGTTCGTCCGCGGGGATATCCAGCTCCGCGGCGGAAACCCGCTCCACGGATGCTTCGCGTGCACGGATCTTCCCGGAAAGCGTAGGCATGGAGGGTTGGTTCAGGTCACTCAAAACGGTGAGCAAGCAGGGAAAGGGCAAGAACTGCCGTTCGTACCCGTCTTCCACCGTTCGGGTAGCCACAACCCCTCCACGGGAAACATCCACGTGGATTTCGGATACGTACGTGCAAAAGGGGATGTCCAGCATGGAAGCTACTTCTGGACCAACCTGGCCGGTTTCGCCGTCGGTGGCCTTTTCTCCGGCCAGGACCAGGTCAAAACCTCCAAGGCGCGTTACCAGGCTGGACAGCACGCGCGAGGTGGCCCAGCTATCCGAACCCGCGAAACGGCGATCCGTGGCAAGCAAAGCCTTGTGCGCACCCATCGCCATTGCCTCCCGCAGCGATTCCTCGGTCTGTGGGGGTCCCATGGAAAGAACGGTTACCGTGCCCTCGCACCGCCTGGCCATCTGCACCGCTTGTTCGATCGCGTGCAGGTCCAGCGGATTGATGATGGTCCCCGCGCCTTCCCGGATCATCGTTCCGGTTTTTTCATCGAGTTTCACTTCGTCGGAATCTGGTACCTGTTTCATCAGCACGGCGATGTTCACGGCAAATCCTCCCCTACGATGGATCCCTTTTCCACTTTTTGTAGCATCGCACGCGCGAGGAAAAGGGATACGTTGGTAACCCCGGGGAAGGCTTGCGCCCCGGGAACTCGTTCCCGGAGCATGTCCAGGAAAAGGCTCGAAAAACGCGGATTGTGGAACATTCCCCCCGTATAGGCCACCCGCAACACAGGAAGACGCAATTTTTGGAAAACCACTACCACCCTTTGCACGCAGGTTTCGATGCCTTGCTGGGCAATGCTCCAAACCCAGGGATCGTCGCTACCCAACCATTTCTGGGAAAGGGCGGATAGGTCGTTCCGCGAGGAACCCTGGTAAAAACGCGTGACGATTTCGCGGGGTTGCTTTCCCAGATCGGCTTCCAGTTGTTCGAAGAAAGGGCGGTGCTCCGATAGCCCGTCGCAGTAGGCGAGGTACTCCAGGAACACTTGCTTCACGAGCCAAAAACCTCCCCCTTCGTCTCCCAGCAGGTATCCCCACCCACCGCTTCGCAATTGCTCTCCATGCGCGTCTTGGCCCAAAACGATGGAACCCGTGCCGCAAATCAGCAGGATACCCGGTTGGTGTTGGAAATTTGCGAAAAGCGCGGCATGCGCATCGGTGCGGATTTCCAAGGGGACGGTGCTTCCAAATAGACCGCGCACCAGCTTTTGGAGTCCGGTACGTTGGGTTGTCCCCCCCGTACCGGCCATTCCAATGGAGATGCCAAGCGCCTGGGGATACTGGATGAAAAGCCCCTTCACGGATTGAAAGAAGGATTCGGGATCGGACGAAAGAAGATTCATGTTTACGCCCACCTGGATCTGGTCGACCAAATGGCCCCGTGCATCCAGGATGGCGGCTCGGAAGGTGCTGCCTCCCGCGTCGATGCCGATGTAATACCCCTTGGGCCCCGTCATTGTGAACCACGGGGACTGGATTTTTGCTGGGAAAGAGCCTTGCGAATGAACCCACCGTGGTCTTGGAGCATGGAGCGGGCCTGGTCCGGCTGCAGGTCCAAGAGAAGCATCAGGATGGCAGTTTTGGGATGCCAGTTGCACTTTTCCAAGGCTTGCTGGGATGCAACCTCGTCTGCACCGCTCGCCAGGCTGACCATTTTCACGGCACGCGTACGCAGTTTCTGGTTCATGGTGAGAACGTCCACCATCAAGTTTCCGAAAACCTTGCCCATTTTGACCATGGTGGCGGTGCTGATCATGTTGAGCACCATTTTTTGCGAAGTCCCGGCCTTCAGGCGCGTGGAACCCGTGAGCACCTCGGGCCCCGTCAGTAGGGAGACGACGATTTGGGCTTCTTCCTGGAGGGCGGGTCGTGAAACATTACAAATCAATCCGCGAGAGGCTCCCACTTGCTGCGCCGCCTGGAACACACCTGCCACGAAGGGTGTCCTACCACTGGCAGAGATGCCGATGACAGTGTCCTGTGCGTGGACGGGGATCGAATGGGCAGCTTTTTTTCCCGCTTCCTCTTGGTCTTCCACCGCTTCTACCGCTTGCGTGAACGCGCGTTCGCCCCCAGCCATGAGGCAGGTGAACCATTCCGGTGGGGCATTGAAAGTGGGGATGGTCTCCACCGCGTCCACGATCGCCATGCGCCCGCTGGTGCCGGCACCTGCGTACACGATGCGCCCTCCCTTTTGCAACGAATCGATGCACATCTTGACGATCTGCTCCACGTTGGAGAGCTGGTCGCGTATGGAAAGGGGTACGATGGCATCCTCTTCGTTCATGATACGCAGGATGTCGCAAACGGGTATCTGGTCAAGGTTCGTGCTTTTGGGATTCAGGCTTTCGGTTTCAAAATCGAACATCGCGAACACCTCTGGGTGGTTTGCCGTTCTGGATGAATTTTCCAGGGCTCAAATTGGCAAAATTATACCACAGTCTCGAATTTTGGAGAAATGGATACGTGTCCCCCCAGCCCTTGGCTTTCGGGGGAACCTGGGGGAGAACGTGCCTTTCCGCACCCCTGCACCCTATCCCCCCGTTGCTTGTGTGATATAATCAAGCACACGAGCAAACAGGAGGGGATGGGAGTGAAAATTCGCTTGACGATCAACGGTACCCCAGGGGAATTCGACGTGGAACCCGGGATGATCTTGCTGGATCTGCTGCGCGCCAGTGGGTTCAAAAGCGTGAAAAAGGGGTGCGATGGTGCCAGCTGTGGTTCTTGCACGGTGCTCATGGATGGGCGGGCGGTTCTTTCCTGTGGGATCCTTGCCGCCCACGCCAATGGTTGTGCGATCCAAACACTGGAAGGACTGGGAAGCGACTTGCAGTTGGACCCGGTGCAAAAGGCCTTTCTCGACGGGAACGCTTTCCAATGCGGGTTTTGTGCTCCGGGCCTGATCATGTCCACGCGGGAATTACTGGATCGCTACGATTCGCTTTCCCGTGAGCAGATTCGCAAGCACCTTTCGGGGAACCTTTGCCGTTGCACGGGGTACGAAGCCCAGATTAGTGCCGTGGAAAAACTTTTCGAACAGCGAAAGGGGGGAGTGCAGGATGTCCGCGAACCATGACTTCAAGGTGGTGAAACATTCCAACGAAAAAGTAGACCTGAAGAGCCTCGTGCTGGGGAAGCCGGTTTTCACGGATGATATGGCCCCTGCCAACGCGTTGGTGGTAAAGCTCTTGCGCAGCCCGCATGCCCACGCCCGCATTCGTAGCATCGATTGCTCGCTGGCGCGCGAAATGGACGATGTGGAATGCGTGTTGACCCACGAAGACCTGCCACGGATTCCGTTTACCCGTGCGGGACAAGGTGCTCCAGAGCCCTCTCCCTACGATGCGTTCCTGCTGGACAAAAAGGTGCGCTTCGTGGGTGACGTGGTTGCCGTTGTGGCCGCGCGCGACGAAAAGGCGGCGAATCGAGCGCTCAAGAAGATCCAGGTGGACTACGAGGTGTTGGAGCCCTTGTTGGATTTCCGCAAGGCAATGGAGGGGAACGTGGTGCTCCACGACGAAAAAGAGGCGGAAAACGTCTTCGACCCCACCAAAAATATCGCCGCGCATTACACCATGGAAATCGGGGAAACGGATCGGCTGATCGAAGAATCCGAGGTCAAGGTGGATGTGACCTATTACTACCCCAAGTCGCAACAAGTGCCCTTGGAACCACATGCCGCGTTTGCCTACTTGGACGAAAAAAGCCGGCTGGTCGTGGTGTCTTCCACCCAGGTGCCCTTCCATGCCCGGCGCATTCTCTCGCGCATCCTGCAGCTTCCGCCTGGCAAGATCCGCGTGATCAAGCCGCGCATCGGTGGGGGTTTTGGTGCCAAGCAAGGCGTAATCATCGAAGGGTACGTGGCCGCGGTGACCTGGAAAACGGGGAAACCCGCGCGACTTGTTCTCTCCCGCGAAGAGAGTTTGATTGGAACCTACACGCGCCACGATACGGATGTGCGGGTGCGCCTGGGTGCGGACAAAACCGGCAAACTGAACGCACTGGATATGTACGTGCTTTCCAATACCGGTGCATACGGTGACCACGCGCTCACGGTGGCCATGGTCTGCGGCTCCAAGACGCTTCCACTCTACAACAAGGTGCAGGCGGTGCGTTTCTCCACCGACGTCGTGTACACAAACCTGCCCAACGCGGGAGCCTACCGGGGATATGGTGCGCCACAAGGCTTGCTGGCGCTGGATGGAGCCCTGGACGAACTGGCACAGAAGCTGGACATGGACCCGCTGTACATCAAGGAACGCAATTCCATTCGCGAAAAAGAGAGTTCCCCCATTTTCCAAATCATGGGAGAAGGCCGCGAGGGAGTGGAGCAGATCGTGCAGAGCTGCAAGCTGGACGACTGCATTGCGCAGGGTAAGGAACTCTTTGGATGGCAGGTCAAGAGGGAACAGTTCGGCCTTGCCCATCCCAAGGATGGCAAAGTGCGCGGGGTTGGATGTGCGCTTGCCATGCAGGGCTCGGGGATTCCCAAGGTGGACATGGCTTCGGCCACGATCAAGATGAACGACGATGGAAGCTTCAACCTCTTGGTGGGGGCCACCGACCTGGGAACGGGAAGCGATACCGTTCTGTCCCAGATTGCAGCGGAGATGTTGCAGGTCCCGTTGGAAATGGTGCATATCTACTCTTCCGACACGGATACCACACCCTTCGACGTGGGGGCCTACGCCTCCAGCACCACCTACGTTTCGGGGAACGCGGTGTGGAAAACCGCCAAGAAGGTGAAGGAACACATTCTCCAGGCTGCGGCAGAACTGTTCGACTGCGATGTGGCGCAGTTGCACATCCAGGACCAGGGCGTGCACAACTCCTCCACCGGCGAAAGCATCTCCTACGCCCAACTGTGCACCCAGTTGTTCTACACCTTCAACCAACGGCAAATCGCCGCCACCGAATCGTTCGTGGGAGACGAATCTCCCATGCCGTTCATGGCGAGCTTCATGGAAATCGAAGTGGACTTGCGCACCGGCGAGGTACACCCCGTGGAAACCGTGAGTGTCGTGGATTGCGGAACACCCATCAACCCCAAGTTGGCGCTTGGGCAGGTGGAAGGTGCAACGTTGCAGGGGCTGGGAACCGCTTTCTTCGAGGAACTCACCTTCGATTCGAGGGGGAAACCCACCAACGCGTCGCTCTTCCGCTACAAGATCTTCGACCGGGCGAGCTACGGAAAGATCACCGCACGCCTGGTGGAAAGTTACGAGCCCACGGGTCCGTTTGGGGCCAAGAGTGTATCGGAGATCGGTATCGACACCCCCACCGTGGCATTGCTCAATGCGCTTTTCCACGCCACGGGTATCCGGTTCCGTTCCCTTCCGGTTCGCCCGGAAACGATTCTCAAGGCGCTCAAGGGGGAGAACGTTTGAACCAGCCCCTTGTTCGCGTGGCTTGCGCCCAGATGCTTTCCCGCCCCTTGGACGTGGAAGCGAACTTGCAAAAGGCAAGTTGCTTGTTGGGCACGCTCGAGCAACCGGTGGACCTGGTGGTGTTGCCGGAGCTGTTTGCCTGCGGCTATACGTGGGACCCGGCGCTCCTGGACGTGTGCGCGCAACACCGTGACGCGATTGTATCCTGGATGGAAAAACAATCCACGGCACTGCAGGCGGTTGTCATGGGGGGCATGGCACAAAATCGATCCGGGAAATGGTACAATTCCATGGCGATCGCCTCGGAGGGAAGGCTCCGTGGATTCGCGGACAAGTGTCACCTTTTCCGGGGGGAAAAAGCACTTTTCACCCCAGGGAGGGTGTACACGCTGTTCCAGGCACGGGAATGGAGCGTAGGAGTGTTCCTTTGCTACGAGTTGGGGTTCCCGGAGTTGTTTCGGCTCTTGGCGCGCGAAGGGGCCATGGGTTTCGCGGGTGGATTTGCCTTCGGCAAAAGCCGGGGGCCGTTGTACGACGTTCTCACGCGGGCACGAAGCATGGAAAATGGCGCTTTCTTCGCCAGCGCTTGCCAACCGGGAGAGCTCCCTTCCACCGAGCATTCCCCCGCCTTTTCGTTTCACGGCCATAGCCGCATCCTGACGCACCGGGGAGAAATCCTGGCAGATGCGTTGGAGAAGGAAGGCATGATCGTGGCAGAAGTACGCCTGGCGGGAATCGGGGAGTATCGCATGCAGGAACAAGGGGAGTACCCGGGGTACTTTTCCAATTTTCGAGAGGATATCCATTCCGTGGAATACTTGAAAGGATAGATCATGGAGCAAAAGTATCGACTGTTTATCACCGACTTGGATGGAACGCTTTTGGACGATGCCAAGGAGATTTCCCCGGCAAACCGCGAGGCTATCGCGGGATTGCTACGCAGGGGGATCCCCGCCACCATTTTCACGGGGAGGAACTTCCACTCCGCAAAGGATATCGTGGAAGACCTGCAGCTCTCTGTTCCGGTAGTGTTCCAAAACGGAGCCCTCATCATGAACCTGGGCACGGGGGAGGTGTTTCGCCAAGTGGGTCTTCGCAGCGAGGTGGCGCGGGAAATCTTGGCAAAAGCCTTGCAAATGGAGTTGCACCCCCTCGTGTATTCCGGTTTCTTGGATTTGCCGGATATCATGGCACAGAGTGAATTTTGGGGAGGGATGCCTTTTGGTCGCTACGTGGAGGCGAACCGCTTCCGGTTGCGCATGGTCGCGGATCTTTCCCACGAAATGCAGCAACGCGATCACATCGCCCAAATGGCCATCGTGGGAAGGCAGGAAGAATTGCAACGGCTTTCGGACTTTTCCCAGGGAACCTTTTCCGAGCAGATCAGCGTGGTGATGTCTTCGGTGATCGAAGGTGTCGGTTTCTTGGAGTTCTTTGGCCCCAAGGTTTCCAAGGGAATTGCCTTTGAACGGTTGCTGGACCTGTTCGGGGTACCCGCGGAGAACACGGTGTTCATCGGAGACAACTTCAACGATGTTCCCCTGATGGAACGGGTGGGTATGCCGGTTGCCATGGCAAACGCTCCGGCCGAGGTGAAAGCGATATGCAAGCTCGTGGTTTCGGATAACAACAGTGACGGCGTGGCCCAAGCCATTTCCCGTCTATTTTAAGAAAGCGGAACAGGTGGTCGCAGGCATGCAGGGCATGCTTGAGGAAAGTCCGGACTCTGAGGGCGTGGTGCCGGCTAACAACCGGAGGGGGAGACCCCTGGAAAGGGCCATAGAAACGGAAACCGCCCCATGTGGGCAAGGGTGGAAAGGCGAGGTAAGAGCTCACCGGCAATGGAGTAATCCATTGTTCTGGTAACCCCCACCATGAGCAAGGCCAAGCAGGAAGGGTTATTAGGTTGCCCGCCGAATCCCTTCCGGGTAGGCTGCAAAGATAAATGGCCATCGATCACAAAATCCGGCTTATCGTTCCGCTTTCTTTTTTTCTTGGAGGAAAACGTGAAAGGCTCCGTTTCCAAGTGGATTGCTTGGATTTTCCTTTGGTCCACCGCGTTCTTTTGGGGGGCGTCTTTCGTTGCCACGAAACTGGTCGTGGGCGTGGTCCCGCCCTTTTTCGCGGCCACGGTGCGCTTCTTCCTCGCTTGGGTCGCGTTGCGCCTCTTTTCGCGGGGAAGGCCCTATGGAAAACCCTTGGATCTCGTTTTCGCGGGCTTTTGGGGAATCACCATGTACTTCGTGTTCGAGAATTCCGCGCTGCTATTCACCACTCCCACCAACGCGGTGCTCATCATCAGCACCATACCTTTGATGAACCTGTTCTACCTCCGGTTGGTTCACCGTAGTCCCGTTTTGTCCCAGCAATTGTGGGGTGGGCTTTTGGCCTTTTGCGGCGTCGCCCTGGTTGTGCTAAGCGGGCATTTCGTGTTGGCACTCAACCCCCTGGGTGACCTTTTGATCCTGGGTGCAGCGTTTTCGTGGGTGTTTTACACGCATTACATGATGCGCATCGAAAAAGAGGGAGAGAAGCAAGGACGGCGGAACCCGCTGGGAGTGACACGCGTAATGACATTTTGGGGCTTCTTGTTTTTCCTTCCCTTCGCGGGTTGGGAAATCGCGAACGGCCAAGTGCACGGGGAGGTGTTCGTCCATTCGCCCTTGTTATGGGTGGGTTTGCTCTACCTGGGGTTGTTTTGTTCCGCGCTGGGGTATTTTTTTTGGAACCGGGCGATCCAGGAGTTGGGGCCACGTACCACTACCAACGCCATTTACGCCATGCCCGTGGTGACCGCTCTCGTAGAGGGATTGCTTTTGCACCGTTTTCCGCACGTTCTCACGCTCAGTGGGGGAGTGTTGATCCTTTCGGGGCTGTTCCTCTCCGAGAAAAAAGCAAAAAGGATTCGTTCTTAACATGATTGAATACCGTCTTCGAAAACTACGTATCAACGAACTGGTAGGATATGCCCAGGATGGGGTGCACGAAGCCCTGGCGTTGATCGTGGAACGGTATGCCCACATGGTGATGCGCCTCGCCAACCAGTATTTCGGAACCTGGGCGGAAAAAAGTGATATAATCCAGAATGGCTACGTGGGCCTGCTCAAAGCGGTTTACTACTACCGGGATGACCGGGAAGCCAATTTCAACACGTTTGCCTGGACCAATATCCATTCGGAGATCAAGACGTTCTTAACCTTCCTCAACCGGAAGAAGAACCAAGTGTTGTCCGATTCCATGTCCATCGACGCGACGTTCCCGGGGCGGGAAGAGGAGGAGGATGGTAGCTACTACCTGGAGGATCCCTCTACTGCGGAAGAAAACACCTTTCTCAAAGAGTTCCTCATCGAAAAGGTGATGGCGCAACTGCTACAAGCCCTTTCCCCGCTGGAACGCAAAATCTTTGAGTTGTACCTGATGTCGATGACGTACGAGGAGATCGGGGAGGCGCTACAGATCAAGAGCAAGAAGGTGGACAACGTGATCCAAAAGTGCAGGAAGAAAATCAAGGTGCTGTTCCGCGAGGAGAACAGTTTCGTCGAAAATTCCCAGGAATGGATTCGGAGGTGGAGTTGATGGCCTACATGCCGGGACATAGGCCCGTGGAAAACAGGCCCAAACAAAAGCAACCAAGCCCTTCCCCCGCGGATGACGAGCTCCAAGTGCAAGGAAGTACGCCGCCACCCCCTTCCCCGGATCGAAAGGCAGCGCCCAAACATAGGAAAACGCGACCAGCCCGTTCTTCCCGGGCAACTCCTTCCCTTGGCTGGTTCGTGGTAGTTTTGGGGCTTTGCGTGGCCCTTGCCTTTTCCCTACTCTCGTTTTTGAAAGTGGTGGAGGAAAACCGGAAAATGCAGCAGCAATTCTCCACGTATAAGAACCAGGTGCAAGCCCAGGTGGCGCAAATGGCGAAGAAGGTGGATGCGTACGACAAGTTCCTTGCCACCGATGGGCAGCTTGCCCGTTTCATCGTTGCGGCCAACCTTCTGGAAAACCACACGGTGAGCCTTTCCGATATCCTTGTGCAAGCGCAGTCTCGAGATTTTAGCAAGGTCGGAATGATGCGGTTGTTCGTTTCTGGCTCGGAGGACGTGTGGGTGCAAATCAAGAACTCCTCCGGGGAAACCGTTTTCGCCAAGAACGTTCCCCCGGGGCTCTCGTCCGAGCTCTTCTATTACTTCAAAACCCCGCAAGTTGCCGTGAGTGAGAAGACCTTTGAAATCAGCACCAATTTCCAGGTTTCTTCCGGCAACTACGAGAGAACCTACTTGGTTTTCTTTAGTTTCGGCAACACCAAGATGGCGCAGATGGATGCGAAAACGATCTCCAATCCCCTGCAGAAGTACCGGATCTGGATCCCATCCTCTTGAAAACCCCGGGAGGACTTTTCGTCTTTTTGTATGTTATAATTCATTTATGGGGTTTATTCCGGGATGAACCTTATTTATGCCAGTTAACCAGGAGGTGGGAACGTGGGACGTGGACGGAAGAAGTCTCTTACACCTGCTCTTGAGGATTACTTGAAAGTCATATACGAGATAACGAATACCGAACCCGTGGCGCGGGTGAAGGATATCGCAGCGCGTTTGAACGTGTCGCTGCCCAGCGTCACGAATGCGATGAAGCGCTTGAAAGACTTGGAACTGGTGAATTACGAGAAGTACGGTTTGATCATTTTGAGCGAAACGGGTAAAGAACGCGCGCGAACGTTGGCACGTATCCATGAACTGCTGGATGTGTTTTTCGTGGAGTTGGTGGGTGTGCCGGAGAAGCTCTCGGACCAACTATCCTGCCGGATCGAGCATTACTTCGATCCGCAAGCAAGCCAGCGCACCGAAGAGTTTATCCGGCTCATGATGGATGTGAAGCACAACCGGGCAAACTCGTGCCAGCACCTGGTGGATTTCTTGCAGCAAAAAGGAGGGTAACATGCAAACAGCCCTGGTAACCGGTGGCGCAGGTTTTATTGGTTCGCACATTGTCGATGCCCTGATTCGAGATGGATGCAACGTGGTTGCGCTCGATGACCTTTCCACCGGCTCCCGTAGGAATCTTTTTGGAAAGGATGTCCAGCTTATCGAAGGGGATATCTGCGATGCATCGCTGGTACGACACCTTTTCGAAGTGCACAAGCCGCATTTCGTGTTCCACTTGGCTGCCCAAATCAGCGTTTCCCGTTCCGTGAGAGAACCGGGTTTCGATGCCAAGGTCAACATTATGGGCACGGTGAACATCCTGCATGCCTGCGTGGAAAACCACGTGGAGAAGCTCATCTTTACCTCGTCTGGTGGAGTGATGTACGGTGATGCTCCTGCGCGATTTCCCACCCCGGAAACCGAACCTCGCATGCCTTCCTCCCCGTACGGCATTTCCAAGATGGCGGGGGAAGCATACTGTGCTTTTTTCCAGCAAGAGTACGGGTTGCCCTTCACCGCGTTGCGCTACGCCAACGTGTATGGACCTCGTCAGAACCCCCACGGCGAAGCGGGTGTGGTGGCCATTTTCACGGAAAAGATGATCAAAAACGAAACGGTAACCATTAACGGGGATGGTGAGTACTTCCGGGATTACGTGTACGTGGACGATGTGGTTCGCGCAAACCTTCTTTCCATGCACAATGCGGATGGTGCAGTTTTGAACGTGGGTACCGGTGTGGAGACATCCGTGAACGGGCTTTTCGCGGAACTCAAGGCGATCACCGGCTACCATTCCAGCGCGGTGTATGGTTCTGCCCGCCCCGGAGATCTCAGAAGGAGCGCGTTGGATTCCACGCTTGCCCAGCAAGAACTGGGATGGCAACCTGCGGTGCCACTCAAGCAGGGCTTGATCAAGACGTTCGAGTATTTTTCCTCTACCCTGGGGATGTAAAGGTGGTTTTTTGGACCAGGAAAACTTGTGGAAGTCTCCCCTGGGTAGCATCCCGCTTGCGGAGCGGTTGCGACCCGGGGAATTGGATGCAGTTCTGGGACAGCAACATGTTCTTGCAAAAGGTGCGGTTTTGCGAAAAGCGATCGAAGAGGATCGCCTGTTTTCGTGCATTTTTTATGGACCTCCCGGGTGTGGAAAAACAACAGTTGGGCATATCATAGCCAAGAAAACCTCCCATCCCTTCACCCACTTTTCCGCGGCGCGTTCCAGCATGTCGCAGTTGAAACCGGTACTCGAGGAAGCTTCCTTGCGCAGCGCTCGGAATATCCCCGGTACCATCGTTTTCGTGGATGAAATCCATCGCTTCAACAAGCTGCAGCAAGACGTGTTGCTGCCGTACGTGGAGAACGGCGAGATCATCTTGGTGGGCGCGACCACCGAAAACCCCAGTTTCGAACTGAACCCCGCTCTGCTATCACGATGCAAGGTCTTTACGTTCCGGCCATTGGCTAACCAAGATTTGCTGGGGTTGCTGCAGCGCGCGTGGGAAATGGAAAAACCCCACCCCTCCGCGGTACTGGATCCAGAAGCCCAGCAATGGATGGTGGATTGGAGCGGCGGTGATGCGCGCACGCTGCTGAACCAGGTGGAAATCTTGGCGGGTTCCCTGGAGCCTGCGGAGATGCAAACCATCACCACGCAAGACGTTTCGCGTGTTTTGCAACGGAGCACCCCACGGTACCGCAAGCACGGGGACGAACACTTCGATTTGATCTCCGCCTTTATCAAGAGTATGCGCGCAAGTGACCCGGATGCGGCCGTGTATTACATGGCACGAATGCTGGAAGCAGGGGAAGACCCTCTTTACCTTGCCAGGCGCATGATTCGCTTCGCCAGCGAAGACGTGGGGTTGGCCGACAACAATGCCATGCTGTTGGCGGTGCAGGCTTTCCAAGCCTCCCATTTCATCGGTATGCCCGAGTGTACGACTTCCCTTGCGCAGGCCGCCCTGTACCTTGCCATCGCCCCGAAGAGCAACCGGGTGTACAAGGCTTACGGACTGGCAAAGGAGCAAGTGGAACGCCATCCACAAACGCCCGTGCCGCTGAAGCTGCGCAACCCCGTGACGGCTTTCCTCAAATCCCAAGGCTACGGTGCGGACTACCATTATCCCCACGAGGAGAAGGGGGCATTCCGCCGGGAGTCTTGCTTGCCGGAGGAAATCGAGGGTGTGCTGTTTTACGTGCCCTCCGAAAGAGGCAAGGAAAAGAAAATTCGGGAATACCTATCCCGCATTTGGGTTCGGGATTACCCGGAGGAAAAATGACACAACAACCAGTTCCTGAAGATGCAAGGGTGGAGAAGCTGCGCCAGCAAGCCGATTTCTTTCCCGAGACACCCGGAGTGTACTTGTTTTTGAAACGGGAGAAACCGGTGTACATTGGAAAGGCCAAGAGCCTTCGCAAGCGCATCCTTTCCTACTTCCGCCCCTCCAACTCGGAGCCCCACAAGATTTCGGGCATCCTGGGGGAGGCCGACCAGCTGAAGTACATCCTGGTCTCTTCCGAAAAGGAAGCGTTGCTGCTCGAATCCAACTTGATTTTCGAGTACAAGCCACGTTTCAACGTGATGCTCAAAGACAACCGCTTCTACCCCTACATTCACCTGACCGAGGAGGAGTTTCCCCGGTTGCTGGTGGTGCGAAATCGAAAAGGAGAGGGACGCTTCTTCGGACCTTTCACGAGTGCCTACATGGTGCGCCAGGTGTTGGATCTCCTCTACCGTTCCTATGGCATTCGACCCTGCGACTATGACCTGAAAAAGGTGTCGAAACCATGCCTGGAGTATTCGCTGGGAAGGTGCTCTGCGCCCTGCGGCAAGGTTTCTGTGGAGGAGTATGGTGACAAGGTGGAGGAAGTGGCATCTTTCTTGGAGGGTGACGTGGATTCCCTGCGGGAATTGTTGGAGCAGAAGATGGAGTTCCTCTCGCGAAACTGGATGTTTGAAAAGGCAGGGGCCATACGTGACCTGTTGAAGAACCTGGATGCCCTTTTTTCGCCCCAATACGTGGTTCTTCCGCAAAACAAGAACCAGGATTTCTTTTGCTTGGACCTTTCGGAGGAAAAGGCCGTGGTGATGCGCATGAAAATGGGCAGGATTTTTGCCCTTCTTTCGCTCGATGTTCCCTTGGAAATGGATTTGCAAGAGTTTTTTGCGCAGTTTTACTTCGGTCGCCACAACGACCTGCCCGATTCGATCATCCTGGATGAAGGCGTGCGCCTCTCCACGAGCGTGCAGGAGCTAACGGGTGTGCAATTCGTGGGTAAACCCCGCAGCGAGGGCGAAAAAAACGTTTTGCAAATCGCGCGGACCAACTTGCAAAAAGAGGTGTTGCACCGTCGTGTCTCCCGGGATTCGCTCAAGCAGTTGCAAGTGCAGTTGGGGTTGAAAAAGTTCCCCAAGCGGATCGAGGGAATCGACATTGCCCATACGCAGGGACTGTACACCGTGGCTTCCGTGGTGTGCTTCGAAAACGGTGTGCCACAGAAGTCCGACTACCGACGCTACCGCATCACTTCGCTGCAGGCCCCGGATGATTTTGAATCGATGCGCATTGTCACCCGTCGCCGCTTCTCCAAGCATCCGTTGCCGGATCTGTTGCTGATCGACGGAGGCGAGGGGCAGGTGAGCGCGGTGAAAGGGGTGCTGGAGGGAGAATTGGACTGTTCCGAGTACCAGATGATCGGGCTGGCAAAAGCACAGGAAACCATCATCTTCCCCGACGAGCGCCCTCCCTTGCAGTTGCCACACGAAAGTCCCGCGCTCCGGGTACTGGTGGCCGTTCGAGACGAGTCGCACCGTTTCGCAAACACCTACCACTCTTTCCTGCGCGACAAGAGGATGGGGCAATCCCGGCTGGAAGATATTCCCGGGGTCGGAAAGGTGCGCAAGCTTCGTTTGCTCAAGCATTTTGGAAGCATGGAGCGCATTTCCCGGGCAAGCGAAGAGGAAATCGCGCAAGTCGTGCACGAAAAGAACTTGGCCAAGGAAATCAAGGCCTTCTTGGAAAAAACCATGTCTTCGTAGTATGATTGGGATCGTGGGGGGTTTTCTTTGTTGACGTTAAATCGCTACATCATCCGGCGATGCATGTTCCCGTTTTTCTTGGGCGTATTTGGATACTTCCTGTATGGCAACCTGCAGATCTTCCAGTGGGTTTCCTCGATGATCGTGGAAAGCCAGGCACCTTTCTGGAACTTCTTTTTCATCCTCTACTTCTACCTTCCGCAGATGTTTTCCGATGGCATTCTCACCGGTGTTCTGTTGTCCATTTTTTGGGTTTTGTCCGAGCTTTCTTCGCGCAACGAGTACATCGCGCTGCTCGTGCACGGGATTTCCAGCAAGAAAGTCGTGTATCCCTTCCTGTTTTTCGCGCTGGGGTTGAGTGTCCTCACGCTTGGGTTGAACGTCGCGCTCAAGCCGTGGTTTTACATCCAACGGCAAGTCGCGTTGGAACGCTTTTACGGCTTGAACCGCGGGGACGAGAAGTTGTACTTCAACCAGTTTTTCCCCGTTGGCCCGGAACGTTTCGTGTTGGTGAAGAAAATGGACTTGAAGGATGGTCGGGTGGAGGGTTTGATGCGGGTTTTCTCCGAGGCATCGGAGAAAGAGATCCTCACCGTGTCCAATGCCCGCTTGAACGAGTCAACGGATCCCACGCAGGGTTGGCGCATCAACAGCCCCATCGTGTACCGCTTTGACGGGGAACGTCTGCTGCAGACGCGCTACGAGTTGACCCCGAAGGAGACGGAGACCTTGCTTTCGGACCTTTCCTACATTTTCCTGATGAAAAGCAAGGAACCGGACGATATGACCTCCGCGGAACTACTGGAAATGATGCGCCAAGGAGAAGCCCGTGAAATGGAGAACAGCAAGGGGTACGTGTACCGCTACGAGTTCCATTCCCGTTTTGCGCGTTCCCTGGGGCCCTTGGTGATCGCCATCCTGGGTGTGCCCCTCTCCTTGGCATTTAACATCAAGAACAAGGCCTGGAGCGTGATTTTCACGTTCCTTCTGATCGCGTTGTACACGGGGGGACAGGCGTGGCTATCTGGGATGGGAAAAGCGGAACCTTGGAACCCCTGGCACGTTTCGCCGGTTTTCGCGGCATGGCTACCGGACTTGGTCTTCTTCGTGTTCGGCTTCGTTCTCTTCTTGTTGCTGGATTCCCCGGTTCTTTTCCGCGTGCGTGAGAAAATTTCCCGTTGGCTGCTCTTTGGATAAGCGCCTGGAAGCAAAAAGGGAGTGTGCCCATTGTTGACCTTGAACCGATACATCCTGAAAAAATGCTTCTTCCCCTTTTTCTTTGGACTGGGGGGGTTCATCATTTTCGTTTCGCTTACCTTGCTGTACAACCTCTCCGAAGACATTATCCGCTACGAGATTCCCGCGTGGCGGCTTTTGCAGCTTCTTTTTTTCTACCTCCCCGAGTTCGTCACGGAAGCCATCCCCGTGGGGGTTTTCCTCTCCATCTTCTGGGTGCTCTCCGACCTGGGCACTTCCAACGAGTTGGTGGCACTGCAAGTGCACGGGATATCGCTCAAAAGGCTGGTTTTCCCGTTCGTGTTGTTTGGATTGCTCTGGGGGGGGGTGACCTTTGGCCTGGGCAACTGGGTGGTGCCCTTCTTCCACCTGCAAAAGGCTACCGCCTTGGAGAAAATCATGGACGACAAGAAGTTTTCCGGGAAGATGATCGCCAACGAGCCCTCCTTCATCGGGGAAAACCGGTACCTGTACGTGCAGCGCCCGCTATCCGACAACGAATTGAAGGGTGTTTTCGTGTATTCGTTCCAGAGTGCCGAAGTGGAGGTGCTGTATGCCCGTTACGCGCTGCTCTCGCCCCAAGCGGATTGGACCCTGCGGGAGGGCCAATTGAACCGTTTCGACGGGGATTTCCGCATGCCATTGAGCTTGCTTTTCGGGGAAACGAACTTCGCGGAGATTGGAACGGAGATCCAAGAAAGGGTGGGGAGAGCCAGGGACCGCATCCTGGAAATGACCAGTTTCGGGGAAACGTATAATCCCTTCAAGTACAAGACCCTGGCCCAATTGCTGGAATACATGGAGACCTACGTTCGTGCGCCGATTGCGGTGAGCACGATCCAAAACCGGTTGTCCATGTCGGTTGGGCCGATTGTGATCGTTCTCATGGCGGTTCCCATTTCGCTGATCTTGAACCTGAAGAGCAAGTCCCGCACCATCATTTTAACCTTCGTGCTCATCGGGGCTTACAAGCTTTTGACCACGTTCTTGATGAACACCCCGACCCTCTCCCAGAGTAACCGCTATTACCTGTCACCCTACACCGCTGCCTGGTTTCCCAACGTGCTGTTCGGGGGATTCGGCATCGTGTTGTTTGCGCTGCTGAACACGCGCCTGCTTTTCCGCATCCTGGAAACTTTCCGGAGGCGATGAGGGCATTCAAGACGCCCCGAGGACCTGCAAAAGCGCTTCCGGGGAAATGCGCAAAAGGGCGTAGCCGGCCTGGGTGCGCAGCGAGAAGTCTTCCAATTCATCGAGCAGCAAGCGTTGGATGGAGGGGATTGCTTCCGGGATTTTCAAGCGGCCCGCGAGTTGCAGGCATACCTTGCGTACCCCGTCGTCTTCCTTGTTTTGCGTGAGAGTTTGTGCAACCAGCGGGTAGGTTTCTTCCAGTTTCAATCGCCCAATGGCCTTGATAGCCGCTTTTCGCACTTTTTTTCCGGGATCTTGCAGCAAGGATTCCAGTAGGGGAGACAGCGAGTAATCCAACATGCGCGACAAGATTTCCAGTGCGGTAGCACGAAGGTTTTCGTCCCTTTCTTCCAGGGCATCCCGGAAAAGATCCACGGTAGAGGGCTCTTCAAAAGAACCGATTCCCTTGAGCGCGGCCACGCGGATGGACAGGTCTTCGTGGTGGCACAGCGACTGCAGGTGGGAAATGGCCCGGGCGGGGGATTCTTCGTTGAAACGGACGTACAGGGGAATGAGACTCGGAAGGAGCACCGGGTCCTTGCGGTTTTCCACCTGAAGGTTCAAAATTTCCCGGGCTTGCTCGAAGGGAATTTGTGGGAGGAGTCGTGCCACTTGGATGCGGAAACGCGGTTCCAGGGTGGGATCGTCCAAGATCTCTTTCAGATGGGCTAAGGCAACGGGGAAATCAAACAGGATCAGTCGTGACAAGATCTTGGTTTTCAGCGCGCTGGAAAGGGCTTGGGAAAAAAGTTGCTGCAAAGTGGCAGGGTCCTGGGTACGCTCCACGAGGATCGCACGGGCTTTTTCCGCTACCTTGGGGTTGAGATCGCCTGCCAGATGGGTGAGTTCGTCGCTCTCCAGTTCCTCTTGCAGCACGTGCAATGCGGCGAGCCGCACCGCGGGGGCGGGGTCTTGCAAGAACACTTTCCAGTCTGTTTCGGGGTCCGAAAGCACCCACAAACCCTGCACGGCGGCAGCACGAACCCGTTCGTCGGGGTCTTCCAGCAGCGGCGACACGTTTTCAAAGTCCGCAATACTGCCCACTTCACCGAAGTAGGTTGCCAACTCGCTGCGCACGGCGGGATGGGGGTCGTTTGCCATGCGCGCAAGCTCCGGAAGGTAATACGCATTCTTGCGCAACCCGGAAAGCGATTGCTTTCGCACCTGGGGATTCAGAGAGGCTACTTCGTCAAGGTACTTTTGGCAAATACGCGACAACGTTGTCTCTTCGAAACGTTGCATCATTTCACGGGCGGTTTTCAGTGTCACGTTTCTCCTCCTGGAAAAAAAGTCAGGTGGTTTCCCGATGGTGCAACACGCTGAGCACCAGGCCAAAACCACTAAGGAAAGCAATCATGGAGCTTCCGCCGTAGCTCACGAAGGGCAACGTGATTCCCGTGGGAGGGAGAATTCCCAGCACCACGCCCACGTTGATCACCACTTGCAACAGCACCAAGAAAGCGTATCCGATCAAAACGAGCTTGCCTTCGGGACTCTCGATTCCCACCAAGGCGGCGTGAATCAAGTTTCTCCCGAACAAGTAGTACAAGATCAGCAAGAAGGCCATTCCGATGAAGCCAAGCTCTTCGCCGAAGATGGCAAAGATGAAGTCCGTGAACTTCACGGGCAGCGAGTACTTCACCTCACCCAGTGCCAGACCTTCCCCCATTAACCCCCCCGACGCAATGGCGTCCATGCTCACCTGGATTTGACCCTGCGCCTCGCCGGAAGAGAACAACGAAAAGAAGCTGCGCACCCGATCCAACTGGTAGGGACGCAAGATTTCCAGTTGGAACGCCAGCACCACAGCTACCACGACCAACCCCACCACCAAGAAGAGGTAGAACTTGCGCAACCCGGCTACGAACATGATCAAGAAACCCAGAAGGAAAACGATGACGGAAGTGCTCAAATCCGGTTCCAGGGCGATCAAAACGCCAAGCAAGCAAATCCAACCGAAGGGGATGAGGAAAGCATCAAAGAAGCCCGTCTTTCGGTCCGAAAAGGAGTGCTTCCGGAAAAAAGAAGGGAGGAACAGGATGAGCACGATCTTGGCCAGTTCGGAAGGCTGCAGGTTGAAAAAGCCCAGGGGGATCCAGCGGAAAGCACCTCCCGTGCTGGGGAAGAGGAATACCGCAAGCAACAAGAAAATCTCCGCGATCAGGTAAAACGGAGCCCACTGCAGGTGTTTGTGGAAGGGGACCAAGGCAATCACGAACATGGCGATCAAACCCACCGCGATGTTGAAAAGCTGTTTCCCCAGATAGTCGGAAAAGTCCAAGTTGGAACTGCGCACAACCGGAGTGAGGCTCGCGCTGTACATGACAATGAGTCCAAGGGTAATGATGATCACCAGCAGGTAGATAATCCCCTTGAAGTTGTGCCCCGGCTTCAACTCAGGCTCGCGCACCGGGATTCGTTTTCTTCCCAATGGAATTCCAACGCCTTTCGAACGATAGAGTAGAAATCCCGCAAATCAACAAGGGAATACAGGTTGGAACGCGTGCGCTTGCAATCGCTGGCTCCAAAGTTGGGAATCGCACGTCCAAAGCGGGAAACCATCAGTGAAAGCTCCTCTTCCCTGCGCACATCGGAAGGGAAAGCCACCGAAGCCAGCACTTCACCGCTATCCAAGATGGAATCGACGTGCCAATGCTTGTGGTATTCTCCCTCACCGTACATCCAATGGCGGGAAATCCTTTGGCGAAGGTTTCGCATAGCAGAACCCACGTAGACGTAGTAGCCTTTCCCAAACAACCGACGATGCTTGCCAAATTGTATGGTATGGTTCTCGGTGAGCTCAATGAGAAGAAGGTAACTTCCAGCATTGATTGATGTCATTTTTCCACCGTCTCCACGTTGATCTGGTTGATTTCCCCCACTTTCACAAATTCCTTGGCCATGCTCTTCAAGAAGCCAAGGCGTGTCAATTTCAGGTCCTCTCGATCTACCATGACAAAGACGGCATCGAAGTACGCGTCCACTGCAGGCTTCAACGCTGCCAACAGGTCGAGTGCTTCCGGATACCGCAAACGCTCGCAGGCATGCGAAAAAACTTCCTTCATCTGCGAAAAAGCGTTGAGTAACTGGCTTTCCTCCTCTTGCTCGAACAGGCGGGAATCGAAATCGCAGGAAGCATGGGAACGGGAAATGTTGTACACCCTTTCAAAAGCCCGAATAGCCGGCTCTATCGTTCCCTGCGATTTCTTCTGGTGCAAGGCAGAAGCACAGAGGAATGCGCGCAACGGATGCGCGGAGAGCGGACGAACGGCTTGCAGTACATCTTGGTCGAAACCCTTGGATTGGAGGAAGGCTTCCAAACGGTTGGAAAGAAGTTCGCGAAAAGCCTCTCTTGCCAGGGGAACCTCGGAAACGAATTGGTCGTACCCCGAGAGCGCCTGGTCGAAGAAAGAGTGCAGGTCGACATCCCACTCGAACGAAACAAGGATTTCCACGAGGGAAAGGGCTTGCCGGCGAAGGCCAAAGGGATCGCGAGAGCCGGTGGGAACCTGTCCCAGAAGAAGGTTTCCCGCGATGTTGTCGATTTGGTCAGCGATGGCAAGCAGCGCCCCCTCCACGGAGGAAGGAAGCGTGGAAGCGTAATGTTCTTCGATGGCGGAACACACGCTTTCTGGTTCCCCTTGCAACCGGGCGTAAATCCCTCCCATGGTGCCTTGCAACTCGGGAAACTCGTATACCATGTGGGTTTGCAGGTCGCATTTGCAAAGGCGCGCGGCGCGGGAAACATCTTGTACTTGCGTGGCAGAAAGGTCCAGCTTTTCCGCGTAAAAGCGGGCATTGCGCTCCAACCTTTCCACCTTATCGTACAGCGTCCCCAGTTTGCGTTGGAAAATGATGCCTTGTAACTCTTCGGTATGGCTTTCCAGCGCTTTTTTTTGGTCTTCCCGGAAGAAGAAACGTGCATCCTCCAAGCGGGCCCGAACCACGCGCTGGTACCCCTTTTTGACGTTGTCGTCCGCAAGAGAGCCGTTGTCTTGGAACGAAGCGAAGGAAGCGGCGATGTGCTCATCCTCGAAAAAGGGGAAACTCTTCTGGTGGTGCTTGAGCGTTGTGATCAACACGGGCTCCGGTAGTTCCAAGAAATCCTTGTCAAATGAGCCCACCACTACGCGTGGGTTTTCGGTGAGCAGCGCTACTTCCTGCACCAGGGAAGCATCCACGGCGGGTTGCTTGTCGATGGCAGAAGCCACCTGTTGCAGTTGCGCAACGATGTGTTGCTCGCGGTCCTGGATATGCACCAACACACCGTGCTCTTTCATCGCGGTCACGTAATCCGCAGCGTTTTCCAGTAAGAAGCCCTCTGGCTCCAGGTGCGCGGCAACGGTACGATTTCCGCTGCTAACCCCAAGGCAGGTAAAGGGAACAACCTGGTCATCCAGAAGCGCAACGATATGGTGTACCGGACGTACGAATCGGATCTCTCCATTTCCCCAGCGCATGGGTTTCTTGAAGGAAAGGGATTCGATGATCCCCGGAAGGTGCTCGGAAAGGACATCCAACGTGGGTTTCCCCGGGATGTTCCGATGGAGGAAAACGTAACGGCCACCTTTCTCCTCGCGGATTTCCACCTGGTCCAGGTTGGCCTGGTTACTGTGGAGGAAGCCCAGCAGAGCCCGGGAAGGCACGCTGTTTCCTTCGGGGTCTTGTTGGAACGCCACGCTTTCGGAGGGGCCCTTTCGGGTCTCGCTGCGATCCTTTTGCACGCGGCAAAGCTCTGGGATCAAGATCCCAAAACGACGGGAAGAAAGGAATGTTTGCACTTCGGAAAACGTGATATTTTTAGACTCCAAGAACTGGAGCATTTTTTGGTGAAGCGTAGCGAGAAGATCATGAACCTCAGAAGGGGGAAGTTCTTCCGTCTGGATTTCAAGGCAGAACGCCGGATTCATTCTATGAGTACCTCCCTGCGGGACTTTTTTTCGTTCCTTCCTTTTTGAAGAAGAGAATCCAAAAGGGGTTTGGGTCTTCCCAATTATACGCAAAACAAGTCCCTTTTTGCCAGAATCGCGCTTTTTTATTCTTCCGTGGGGGAAGTGGAGGAAGAGGCGGTGTGTGGCAAGTTCGTGCAAATCCACGGGCAAACATCCCATGTTTCTTCGCGGTTTTTCCGCATCCAACCAGAACACCAAAACCTTCTGGGTGAGGGGAGGTAGCGCAGACAAGTGCTGCTGCACTTTTCCCATGGCGTCTTCGAATCCCGTTGCTTGCAGCGAAAAGCAGAAGAAGGTGGAAAATCCTTGCTCTTCCGCTGGAGGGGGAGAAAAGTCTTGGAAGAAGGCGGGGTTCTTGACTTCCAGGTCGAATTCCGAAACGCGGAACAACCGGTGCACCAAAAAGTCCAAGTCCGCAGGCTGCACGTCGCGGTAAGGCAGGTGTGGCTTGATGTGGGAACAGACCAAATCGGGATTCACGAAGAAGTCCGTTGCATCGGCCTTCTCCTCGAAGAAGAGGGCGAAAATTCCCAGGCAGATCGCTCCCACCACCACGAACGAGTCCGCCAGGTTGAAGATGGCAAAGGAACCCACCGAGATGAAATCCACCACTGCTCCCCGGAAAAAACGATCAACGATGTTTCCCAGTGCCCCCCCAATGATGGCACCAAATGAAAACAGGAGCCAGGGAGATTTGGGGGCGTACTTGAAGGAAAACAACGTGACCACGATAATGATAACCAGCACAAGGGGCAGTAAAAAATCACTCTGGGCTTGGAAAAGCCCAAAGGCGATTCCCTGGTTGTGCACGTGGAAGAGACGGAAGAAAGGGGGAAACAGCGGAATGGACGTGTTCAGGGGAATGGTCGCCTCGACCACCCATTTGCTGAGCTGGTCCGCACCCAAGGCCACGGAAATCCAGAAGAACATCCACGCCATGTACTTACTCTCCCTGCTCCCGCTTGGAAAAGAAGACAAGCTCCGATTCGATGAAGGGATCGATGTCTCCGTCCATCACCGCATCCACGTTGCCGGTTTCGGTTTGGGTTCGAAGGTCCTTGATCATCTTGTAGGGTTGAAACACGTACGAGCGGATCTGGTTGCCCCAGGAGATGTCCGTGAGGTCACCTTGGATGGCCTGCTGCTCGCGCTTCTTCTTCTCCAATTCCAGTTGGTACAAGCGGGCGGTGAGGATTTTCATGGCAGTATCCTTGTTTTGGTGCTGGTTGCGTTGGTTTTGGCAGGTCACCACGATCCCGGAAGGAAGATGCGTGATGCGCACGGCGGATTCGGTGCGATTCACGTGTTGGCCGCCTGCCCCGGAAGCACGGTACACGTCGATTTTCAGATCATCGGGGTTGATGTCGATGTCCACTTGTTGGTCCAGTTCGGGAAGCACGGAAACCGACGCGAAAGAGGTGTGGCGTCGCTTGTTCGAGTCGAAGGGGGAAATGCGCACCAGTCGGTGTATTCCCTGCTCGAACTTGGTATAGCCGTACACGTATTCCCCTTTCAGCAACAAGGTTGCATCCTTGATCCCCGCTTCTTCGCCGGGTTGCAGCTCGATGATTTCCACCTCGAAATTCTTGCGTTCCGCCCAGCGCAAGTACATGCGCATCAACATCTGCGACCAATCCTGGGATTCGGTTCCCCCGGCACCCGGGTGAATGGTCAGAAAGGCGTTGTTCATGTCGAAACGATCGTTGAGCAACATGGACAGCTCAAACTTGCGAACGGCCTTTCGCAACCGGGAGGAGTAGTCGTGGAAAGCTTTCTCCATGCTCTCGTCTTCCTCTGCAAGCTCCAACGCCACTTCGCCGTCCTGGATGAGGTCCAAGATCTGTTTCCGCTCTTCCAGGCGTGTTTGCAGCATCTTGCTTTCCTTCAACGTGTCGGCTGCAGCGTCGGGGTCCTCCCAAAAATCGCTTTGGGACATGGTTTTTTCCAGGGAGAGTAACCGCTGCTTTGCCCATTCCGGGTCGAAAACACCGGACATCTCCTGGAATTTTTGGCAGATTTCGGAAAACGCGGCTTTCTGGTCGTACGTGAGCACCCTATCACCTCTTCACTTTCATGCGCCGATAGGACTTGGCAGACTTCGCTTCCACTTTCCTTCTTTTTTTCCGGTTGAAAGTATCGAACTCATCGTGCGTGTAGCGCAATGCATCCACTTCTTTTTGCGCGGAGGCGGTTGCATCCTGGTAATTCACGCGGGCCACGCGCAGGATCAACGACGCAATGTCGTCGTAAATGGAATCGATCATTTCCTCGAACAGGATGCGGGATTCGCGCTTGAATTCCATGACGGGGTCTTTTTGGCCGTACGCGCGGAGGTTGATGCCTTCCTTGAGCTTTTCGATGTTTTCCAGGTGGTTTCTCCAGCGTTCGTCGATGATGCGAAGCAACAGGTACTTCTGCAACCCCAAGAAATCCTTCTCCCCGATTTCTTCCTTCTTGGCCGAATACGCTTCCAACAGCGCTTCTTCCAGGAACGTTCGGAGCTGGTCCGGGGTATCAAACGATTCCATGCGAAGTCCTTCGAAAGCCAGGGGAAACACTTTGAGCGAGTTTTTCAGCCCCTCGAAGTCCCAATCCGTGCCCGTCGTGAAAAGGGAAACCTTGCGGTCCACCACTTCCTGGTAAATTTCGCGCATGTGGGTTTCCATGTCTGCTTCCGAAAGGATCCAGTCACGGTGTTCGTAGATTTCCTTGCGTTGCACGTCCATCACCGTGTCCAACTCGAGAAGGTACTTACGCACGGAGAAATGCATTCCTTCCACTTTCTTTTGGGCTTGTTCCACCAGACGGGTAAGCATGGGGTGGAAGATCGGCTCGCCTTCCTCGATCTTGAGCATGTCCATGATCTTGCCGATCTTGTCGCCACCGAAGATGCGCACCAGGTCATCTTCCACCGACAGGAAAAAGCGGGATTTCCCCGGATCACCTTGGCGGCCACTGCGTCCGCGTAGCTGGTTGTCAATGCGCCGCGCCTCGTGGCGTTCCGTGCCGATGACGTACAAGCCACCCAGCTGCTTCACACCAGCTCCCAACTTGATATCGGTTCCCCGACCCGCCATGTTGGTGGCAATGGTAATGGTGCCCGGTTCCCCCGCGTTGGCAATGATTTCCGCTTCCTGCTCGTGGTACTTGGCATTGAGCACCTGGTGCGGGATTTGCATTTTCTTGAGCGCACCACTTACCAGTTCACTCTTTTCTATGGAAGTCGTGCCCACGAGCACCGGTTGTTTCTTTTCGTAGCATTCCTTGACTTCGCCCAGGATCGCCTGGTACTTCTCGACCACGGTGCGGTAAATCTGGTCATCGGTATCATCCCGCACCACGGGCATGTTCGTGGGAATGACCACGACGTCCATGTTGTAGATTTGCTGGAACTCTTCTTCCTCGGTCTTCGCCGTTCCGGTCATACCCGCAAGTTTGTCGTACATGCGGAAGAAATTCTGGAAGGTGATACTCGCGTAGGTGATGGATTCCTCCTGCACGTTCGCCTTTTCCTTGGCTTCCAGTGCTTGGTGGAGCCCGCCGCTGAAGCGTCTTCCGGGCATCAACCTCCCCGTGAATTCATCCACGATCACCACTTCTTGGGAATCGGTCACGATGTAGTGAACGTCCCTCTTGTAGAAATGCTCGGCGGTGAGGGCGTTGGTGAAATGGTACAGGTTATCGATTTGCGAAGGATCGTAAAGGTTCTCGATTTTCAGAAGCCCCTCCGCTTTCTTGACACCTTCGTCGGTGAGGGATAGGGTTCGGCTCTTCTCGTCCATCGTGAAATCCCGATCCTTTTGGAACTTGGCGGTCCAGTTGGCGAACTTGCGGTACGCTTGCGCCGTTCCCTGCGTGGGCCCCGAGATGATCAGGGGGGTACGCGCCTCGTCGATCAAGATACTGTCCACCTCGTCCACGATGGCGAAGAAATGGTTACGTTGCACCTTGGCGTTGGGATCGTAGACCAAGTTGTCCCGGAGGTAATCAAAGCCGAACTCGTTGTTCGTTCCGTACACCACTTCCTTCTCGAGGGCTTGCTTGCGATCGATGGAAACGGTTTGCACTTCGAGTAGTCCCGCGGCGTCCTTGTCCAGCGTGTCGGGATCGGGAATATCTTGCGTTCCTCCCTGTGGCCATATGCTCCGGTTTTGCTCCACGAAGCGCGCGAAGGCATCCGGGTCTTTCCACTCCACCGAAAAGGACGTGTTTTGCGTGTTGATGACGCCCAACGAAAGGCCAAGGAAAAGATACAGCGGGGCCATCCACGTGGCATCCCGGCGCGCGAGGTAGTCGTTCACGGTGACCATGTGAACGCCCTTTTCGTGCAAGGCATTCAAGAAAACCGGGAGCGTGGCCACGAGTGTTTTCCCTTCACCCGTTTTCATCTCCGCCACCTTGCCCTCGTGCAAGCAAAGCGCGCCCACCAATTGCACGTCAAAGGGACGCATGCCCAGCGTGCGCTTCGCTGCCTCCCGCACAAGGGCGAAAGATTCCACCAAGAGATCCGGGTCTTCCGGATCCGCTTGGGATTTTTGGCGAAGTGTCCCGGCCATTTGCTGGAGCTCTTGGTTCGTCATGGAGCAAAAGGCTTGCTCCCGGGAATTCACCAGCTCCACGCTTTTTTTGTAGCTCTTTAAGATGCGCTCGTTGGCATCGAACCATTTCTGGAAAAATCGCATTTGCTCACTTCCTTTTTCAAGACCAAAAGTCCACCGCGGCCTGCGCGGTTTGTTTCTCCCCGTTTCCGGTGACGATATTGAAAGCATCTTCGCCTTTTTGCCCATCCTTGATGAGGTCAAAGAACTCCACCAGGCTTTTGACCACTTGGCGCATTTCCACGAACTTCTCGCCGTGGAAGGGAGAAGAAAGCCGTTGCTTCATGGCCTCCAGCAAGCGATCGTTCAACGAATCCGCAAGGTTGATTTGGTATGCCTTTTGGTACAATTCCTGGATCTTCGCGAACAGCGAAGGGAATATCTCGGGGGAAACGGGATCCAGCACGCGCACCGTAGATTCGGAGGTGGTCGAAACCTCCGTTTTCAAGCGATCGTACAGGGCGAGGTAACTCTTCACCCCGTGGTCGGGGTTTTCAAACCACTCGGGTGTTCCCAGCCAAACGTTGAGGAGATTGGGAAAATCCTTGGAAGAAGTGCGGTCCAAGATTTCGCGCAATGCCTCGTACCCCCTGAGCGAAACCCTGCTTTGCAGGTTTTGCATGAGTTCCAGCTCATCGAAAACCATTGCGATGCCGGTGTAGGAAATGGCGCGGGAAAGCTTCAAGATGTCCTTGATGAACAGGTAACATTCTTCCTTGTTGTCCACCCTCCGGGAAATCTTGAAATGCTTGAGTTCCCAGAAGCTGACCTTTCTCCCGGACATCCAATCCACGATTTTTTTCTTCAGCTCTTCGTCTCCCAGGATGTAGGCTTCTACGAAAGCGGCAATGGCCATATTGAAGTCGTTGGTAAACTCGTACTCCAGCACAAGCTCCCGGATTTTCCCCAGGAAAACCGGATCTTGCCCCCTTTGCATGCCCGTGGCTTCCAGCTCTTGGATGGTGTGTTCAGACCACTGGGAAAGCAAGTAAAAAAGGGAATCACCCGAAAACTCGGGGGTGATGATGCCGTTGATCATGGCGCGGTAAAAATCCACGGGTTTGTGCAAGGCTGGCTCGGAAATGTAAATGGGTAACAGCCCCGCGTTAATGGCCAGTTCCAGCGCGGAACGTCCCAGTAGGGTCTTTCCCGTACCGTAGTCTCCCAAGAAAACACGCAGCGAGCTTCCCCCGGATGCCACGAACTCCACGTCTTTCTGAAGGATTTGCTGCTCCAACTCCCGGCCGGTGAGAATGCGTGTTGCAGACCCAAACGGAAGGTCCGAGCCGTTGCGCAACGAGCGGATGACCTCTTCTTCGAACGTCGCCATTCTCTACTTCACCTCTTCCCCGAAAAAAGCCTGGACCCATTCCCGGTCGGATTGGGAAAGACCTTCTCCCCACTGGAAACGGGGACTTCCGGCCACTTCTTTCATCTTGATCAAGGGAACTCCGTTGAAAATCCACTTTCGAAAGAGAACCGGAAGTTGAAAGAGGGCGGCCGAAGAGTCAAAACCCAACTCGTTGCCTTTGATCCAATCCCCGGGAGGAGCATTAAAAACCCTACGAAGCATTTTCTGATCTGCTTCGGAGGATTGTGCAAAATTCCGAGAAAAGAAAGATTGGAACCCCTTCGAAGCTCCCTCCGTGGGTTCTTCGGATGGAGTAACGGGCTTGGGTTCTTGCTGGGTTTGCATTTCCTGGCGCATTTCGCGCAGTTCGGGCACGATTTGTGCCAAGCTTTTCTCCAAGCGTTGCAACCTTGCGTGGAAGGCATCAATGCTTCCAGAAAGTTCCTCTAAAGACGTTTTTTGGCCTTCGACAGCAGTTTCAACGGGGAGTTGCGCGGTGGAACGCGTTTCCAAGACCATTTGCTGTATCCCCACGATCTGTTGGTGCACGTGCTCCATTTCCCGCTGCAGTTTTTCTTCCGCACGGGAAATCTTGAAATTCCCCATCAAAATAAAAAAAAGAGTTGCCCCCCCCAAGACGACAAAAAGCCATTCCATGTTTTTCCCCCCTCGTATTCCAGCAGATATAATAGCATATTTTCCGCGACGGGGAAAGGCAAGACACCACGAAGCAGGTTTCAGGCAGACACCCATTCCCAGCCGGAGATCTTGCAAAAAAGCTCCAGGGCTGCTCCCACATCCCCGTAGGCAAGGGCCACGTGGTGGGGGAATCCATTTTGTAACAGCTTTTGCAGGAACACCAATGGTTCGTCCATTTCCACGCGCACGTAGGTACCCTTGAGTTCGTCTTCGGTGGGAACAGCTTGCGCCTTGCGTACCAACATACGGGGCTTTGGCCCACCCAAATCAATACGGAAAAGCGTGACCGGTCCAGGCTTGAGCACGAAGCCCGCCGTCATTCCCTTGCCGCCCGCAAAATAGGTGTGCAACGTTCGCTGGGAAATTCCGTCCCAAAGGGTACACGGCGCGACACCGCAATGCCAGAGTAGCAACTGGTTTTTTTCCGGGAACACCTGGCTGATATCCGCCAAAAAGTTCTGCTGCGAACCGGCGGCTTCCAACGCGAGTAGGCTGAGGGCACCAGCTACGTCTCCCTCGCAGGCAACCGGAATACCCTTTGCCATGAAAAAGGACATGGCCGCACAGGGGGAAATGCCGTACTTCTGTGCCATTTCCGGCCAGCAGCGGATGGCAAGTGCATCGTAACCGCGATCCTGAAGCTGCTCGAAAGCGTGCACCTGTCCGGCAACCAGTTGCCACTTCTCGGAAGGCAGCGGCTCGGTTTCCGCGAAGGTTTCCCGTAGCTTGGCGGAAAGTCCCTCGTTTTCCCCTTTCTCCCGGGCAAGATCCACGTACTCCATTAGCGAGATCGTTTCCAACTCGCAACCCGTATCGCGCAAAAGGTCGGAGGCTTGCACGCCGAGGTTCACGAAACTCTTGGCATGGGAGCCAATCAACCCAATGCGGGAACCACGTAGCGCTTTCCCAACGGACAGCGCGGCGAACCAGTTCTGGAAGTGTTGCTGGAAGCGGGGATCGTCGAACCAGCCGTATAGGAACTCGAAGCCACGGGTTCCGGTTTTGTACAGGTTGGAACAATCCAGGTGGGCGCCCACCAGGGAGTTGAGGCGCACCCTTCCGCCGTTGTACGGGGGTTCTGGCAAAGCCCACACCAGGATGGGCACATGGGCTTCCCGGGAAAGGCGCAAGGCAAGGTCGCCCAGGTGAAAAGTGGCACTCATCAAAACGATTCCGTCCACGTTGGACAGGGGTATTTCTTGCAGTGCTCTTTCCAGGTCTTGGATTGACTCGATGGGAGAAGAGGGCCCCAAGAACGTGGCGGACGAAATTCCGGGGAAATTTTGCATCGCCTCGTGGTACAGTTTTTCTCCAGTGGAGCTTTCGTAGGTGCTGCGCACCAGGGGGAACACGGCAATCTGTAAAGCTCTTTTTTTCATGGGGAATGGCTCCTTTCGCGCGTTGGTTTTCCCCGTAATCATACCATAAAAAAACCCCCGGCTTGCGGCCGGGGGGTACGGTTTGCCCGGGATTTACTGGCCGTATGCTGCAATGTAGCCAGCTTTTTCCACCATCTGTTGGCCCTCGAGGGAGAACGCCAAGGTGAGGAATTGCTTGATTGTACCGGTTTCTGGGAATCCCTCGGTGGCGTCCACGAAGAGGAACAGGGGACGGGAGATGGGATATACCATGTTCAGGATGTTGTTCTTGGTGGGAAGTTGCCCCTCAACCTGCAGCACCTGTACCTGGTCGGAAACGTATCCCACTCCCACGTACCCGATGGCGTAGGGGTTCTGTGCAACGGTATCCACCACGTACTGGGTGGATTCGACCATGCGCACGCGGGGATCCATGCGCACACCGTTGAGCACGATCTTTTCAAACGTTTCATACGTTCCGGAGGCGGTATTGCGGGAGTAGCTCACGATTTGCTGGTTGGGAAGGTTGGGATCCACTTGGCGCCAGGTTTTGAGTTTCCCGGAGTAGATGCCTTGCAGGGTTTCCAGGGAAATTTGCTCCAGCCCGAGTTGAGGGTTCACGATCAGGGCAATTCCATCGTAGCCCAGAACGAAGGGGATGAAGTACTTGCCCTCGGCGGCCATTTTTTCGAGCTCGCTCCCCTTGAGCCAGCGGCTGGAATTCGCGATATCGGTGGTTCCGTTGAAAAGGGCCGCGATCCCCGTGGAAGAACCTGCGCCTTCCAGCGTGATGTTAACATCCGGCTGGATTTGCTGCATGCGTTCGATCCAGAGCTGTGCAACCGGGAAAATGGTGTTGCTTCCCTTGATCACCAGGGTGTTTGCAAAAAGCCCCAGGGTAAGCCCGAGTGCCAGAAGAACCAAGATGTACGTTCGTTTCATTTTTTTCTCCTCCTCGAATGGTTTTCGAGGAGATTGTATGCCATGGGGGTAAAGACGCCTTGGTCCTTTGTGAAGTCTTGTCAGAAAAAACCCCCCGCGGTTGTGCGGGGGGTTAGGGATTGCAAAGTTTTTTTATACTGCCTGCTCCTTGGTTTTCTCCTTGGAGCGATCGCTGTAGTGGGTATGAAGCAATTCGTGGGACTTGTGGCTCAACGGTTTTTCCAGGAAATCTTCGTACAGCTTGGTGATCGACGGGTTCTCGTGGGACTTGCGAAGGGTCATGGCTTCGTCGATGGAGTACACACCCTTCATCCGCTTTTCCAGGATTTCGCCATCCAGGCTGTAGGGTTCTCCGCCTCCACCGATACACCCCCCGGGGCAAGCCATGATTTCCACGAAATCGTAGTAGGCTTCGCCGCGATCGATCTTGTCCAGGAGTTCCTGCACGTTCTTTCCCCCGTGTGCCACGGCAACCTTGAACGGTTTTCCGCCGAAATCGATTTCGGCTTCCTTGATGCCGGTGAGTCCCCGCACGGGTTCGAAATCGATACGTGGTAGGGGCTGGCCAGTTCCCAATTCGTACGCGGTACGAAGCGCTGCTTCCATCACTCCTCCGGTTGCGCCGAAAATGACGGCTGCACCCGTTGATTCTCCCAGGGGGTCATCGTAGGGCAAGTCTTCCAGGGATCCAAAGGGGATCTTCTTGAAGCGCACCAGCTTGCCCAGTTCGCGGGTGGTCAGAACCAAGTCAACCCACGGTTCTCCGTTTTCCATTTGGTGCTGCGGGCGCAGGGCTTCGTCCTTCTTGGCGGTACAGGGCATGATCGAAACGCTGAAGATGTCCTCCGGCTTGACGCCGATCTTTTCCGCGAAGAACGTTTTGATCACGGGACCAAGCATCTGCTGTGGAGATTTCGCCGAAGAAACGTTGGGGATGAACTGGGGATACTTCTTCTCCATCATGTTGATCCACCCGGGGCAGCAAGAGGTGAACATGGGGAAGGTTCCTCCCTCTTTCACGCGCTGCAAAAGCTCCGATCCTTCTTCCATGATGGTGAGGTCGGCGGAGAAGTTGGTGTCGAAGACGTAATCGAAACCCAGCTGCTTGAGGGCGGAAACCATCTGACCCGTGGAAGTACTCCCGGGTTTCATTCCGAATTCTTCGCTGATGGCCACGCGGGTCGCGGGAGCGGTTTGGACAATGAGTACCTTGTCCTTTTTTTGAAGGACTTCCAGCGCCTTTCGAACCCCAGAATTCGCCGTAATGGCTCCCACGGGACAGAAAAGGGAACATTGCCCGCAATTCATGCATTCGGTATCCCCAAGTGGAAGGTCGAAAGCGGTCAAGGGAAGCGTGTTATGCCCCCTGTCCGCCATGGCGTAGATGTTCATGTTCTGTACGTCGGCACAGGCGCGCACGCAACGTGTACAGGCCACGCACTTGGTAAGGTCTCGGACGATGGCCGGAGAACTGTCATCCTTTTCCAATTCCATCAGGCCACTCTTGCCGAAAATGGGTTGAACATCGTAGCGGTAGATAAGGTCCTGCAACTCGCAGCTTCCGTTGGATTCGCAGGTCATGCAATCGTTGGGGTGGCGGGAAAGGATCAGGGACAAGTTGATTTTCCGGGCATTATCCACACGTTCCGATCCAGTGCGAATCACCATTCCATCCTGGACTTGGGTAACACAGGCAGGCTGAAGTGTTCGCGCCCCTTCCACTTCGACCAGGCAAACCCGGCATCCCCCGGTGGATTCCAATCGGGGATGGTAGCACAGTGTTGGGATGTACACACCCGCATTCTTGCAGGCGTCCAACACGGTATCTTGGGGGTTGACCTCGTGGGACTTTCCGTTGATTGTTACTTTGACCGTAGACAATCGAATCTCCTCCTCGGCATATTCCAAAAAATCGCAAATGATTTGGCAGGTGCGGTGCTTGCTTGTGAAAAAAATCCTTTTTTGAAAGGTGCCCAATTATATCATAAAAAAAACCATTTCCAAATCTTCGAGACTCCTGTGCCAAGCCCCTATCAACGGTTTTTCCCCCAAAATGTGAAAAAAGGGGCAATAAGCCCCTTTGCACGAAAGCTGGGAATAGGTTCTCTCTACCCCTTGATTCCCCCCGCCGTAAGTCCCTTGATGATGTATCGCTGCAAGCTCAGCGTAAACACGAAGATGGGAATCAAGATCAGCGTTCCGGCTGCGGCCAACTGCCCCCATTCGGGGGCGTACTGCCCCATGAAACCGTTGATGGAGATCGGTGCGGTTTTGCTTTGATTCCCGGTGAGGATCAATGCGTAGATGAACTCGTTCCAGGACATGATAAAGGCGAAAACGGAAGCAACCACCAAGCCCGGCGCGGTAAGGGGGAGGAAGATCTTCCAGAAAATCTGCTTTCGGTTGCATCCATCCACGAGGGCTGCCTCTTCGAATGTTTTGGGGATGGATGCAAAAAATGGCAGTAACAACCAGATCACGTAGGGGATGTTGAAACTGGTGTACGCCAGCACAAGTGCCAGCAAGTTGTCCCGCAACCCGATCCGTGAGAACAGAAGGTAGAGCGGAATGGCCAGGGAAATCTGGGGCACCATCCGGGAAATGAGGAAGGAATACGATACGGTCTTTCTGCCACGGAAGTGGAAACGGGCAATGCCGTAGGAAGCCATCGCACCAGCCAGGATGGAGATTGCTGTGGATGAAAGGCCAACGATCAAGCTGTTTTTGAGTCCCAGCAGGAAGTCGTCCCGTGCAAAGACCTTTTGGTAACTACGCAGGGTGAACTGGAAGGAAAAGGGATTCTGCGACCATATGTCGATATCCCGTTTGAAGCCGTTTAGCACGATGATGACGATGGGAAACATCTCCACGATAACAATCGCAAAAGCCGTGATGGTGATGGCCAAGGTGATCCATTTCTTCTTTCGATTCATCTGCAGCTCACCTCCGTTACATGGTATCCAGGTCCATGTTTTTTCGGACCAGGGTCAGCGCAAACAGGATGGCGATTATTAGGAGGATCACAGCCATCGCGGAAGCGATTCCGATGTTGAAGTACTTGAAGGCCTGCCGGTACGTGTAGATGGAGAACAGCATGGTTGCATTCCCCGGGCCCCCATCCGTCATGACGAAGATCTCCGAAAAGATGCGCAGTGCATCAATCACGCGCAACAGCAGGGCAGTGGTAATGGTTGGCTTGAGCAAGGGGATGGTGACCGAGGTGATCTTCTTGAAAAAACCTGCCCCGTCCAGGTTGGCTGCTTCCAACAGTTCCCTGGGGATGTTGGAAAGACCCGCGTACAGGATCATGAACATGAACGGCCACATCCTCCAGATGTCCTGCACGATCACCGCGGTGTACGCAAGGTTTGGCTCCGCCAGGATGGTTTTTCCGCCAAAACCAATTTTGGAAAGCAGGAACGAAAGGGCGCCATACTCGGGTTGCAGCATCAGGCGCCAGGTTAAACCCGATAGGACCGGAAGGATGAACACAGGCAGTAGCAAGAGGGTGCGCAAAACTTTGCCCGCGAAAAAGTCACGGGAAAAGAGAAGGGCCACGAAAAAGCCAATCACCAGTTCGATGGGTATGGCGATCAGGATAAAGCCCAGTTGCCGCCACAGCGAATTCCAAAATTCCGGGTCGGTGAACAATGTCCAATAGTTCTGTAGACCGTTGAATTGCCGCGTTCCATCATCCACAAGGGGATAATGGAAGAAAGACAGACCCAGCGCGTACAGAACCGGAAAGAGAAGAACTGCCCCAACGATGAGAGCCGCGGGGAGGATGAAGTATAACGTGGGCATCTTTTTCTTGGTCAGAGAAGAACCCTCCCGGGGAAAAAGATCCCGGGAGGGTTGCATAGAGCCAGAGCGTGAAGGCTCTTGATTATTCATGCTTGGCAATGACTGCCTGCACGTCGGCGATCATTTTGTCGACGGCTTGCTCGGCGGAAAGTTGCCCACTGACCCCCGCCAGCCAGCTCAACTTGATCATATCCGACACTTCGGGGTAGTACTCGATCTTGTTGGGTCGGCTAACCGCAAATTCGCTGGATTCGCCGATTCCCTTGAACCAGGGTTTGGAGGCGATCAGGGCAGGATCCCCAAGAAGGTCTTTGCGGAACGGGATCTGTCCAGCTTCGACCAATTGCTCTCCGGTTGCCTTGGAACCCCACCAGTACACGAATTCCGCGGCGGCTTGTGCTTGTTTCGAGGCGGAGGGAATACCGATGATCCATACGCCACGCACGGCAGCACGCTTCTGGGGACCCGCGGGAGGAGCAGAGTAGATGGATTTTCCCGCTACGAGAGACTCTTCGGGGTTTTCGTGGCTGGGAACGATGCCGGGCCATTGGAACATGGAGAAGACCCTTCCCTGGTTGTAGGCTGCAATGCGTTCGCTGTGGCCATAATCCAATGCTCCGGGAGGGGCGTACTGCAGCAGTTCTTTGTAGAACAGGATGGCCTGGATGGCTTTTTCGCGATCCAGCACCACTTGGTACTTGCCATCCACCATTTCCATGAAAGAGGTGCCGAATGCCTCGAAGAAGAGGATGGCTTCACAGGTGGAACCTTCGGTGGACTTGGTGAAGGGGGCCCAGCCGAAAATGCCCTTTCCCTGCAAGAAAATGGCCATGTTCATCAGTTGGTCCAGTGTTTGGGGAACCTGGAAATCGTAGCCGAACATGGCTTTGAATTCCGCTTGGTACTCGGGGTTGTTCACGATGTCTTCGCGTGTCATCCAAACGTACGCGTTCGCATTGATGGGCATCCCCTTGATTACTCCGCCCCAGGTCGCCGCATCGAACAGAGCCGCAGAGATCTCCTCGGGGGTGATCTTTTGATACGTTTTGCCGTTGGGCCAATCCGCGTAGGGGAGAAGCAACGAACCGAAACGGGCAACGTTTCCCTCGTCGATGGTGACCAGGTCGTAGTTGGTGCTCCGTGCCTGAACACCAAGCGCGGTTTTTTCCAGCATGGAACCCGAGGGGATCAGTTCCAGGTTCACCTTGTGACCGGTGGCTTTCTCAAACTCGGGCAAAAGTTCTTTGAGCGAGCGCGTGTACGCATCGTCCCAGGCAAGAATGTTGATGGTAGCCGCGAACAAGCTCATGGAGAAAACGATCGCAAGAAAAACGAAAAGCAACTTCTTCACAAAAATCCCTCCTTTTAAATGGTAACCTTAACATTATAACACGCTGCCAGTAGTCCACCAAGGCTGATTATCCGGGAATATCCATGGCAAACTGCCATTACGGTGGAAATGCGGAGAAACTTGGCGGATTTTGGAAAAAAGCGGGAGGTGCGGGGAAAGGTGGGCCAAGGCAGATGACTTGAAAAAGAAAATAAAGTGTGCTATACTACCCCAGATTTCTGGAGAGGTGGCCGAGCGGCCGAAGGCGCTTGCCTGCTAAGTAAGTGAGGGCGTAAGCTCTCCGAGGGTTCGAATCCCTCCCTCTCCGCCATTTTTGTGCTCGTAGCTCAATTGGATAGAGCGTCACACTGCGGATGTGGAGGCTGGGAGTTCGAATCTCCCCGAGCACGCCAATTTCATAGTGTATGAGGAACATCCTTTGCTGGATTTTCGCAAAAAAGGTCCGCTGGATTCCCGGTTTTGCCGGGATTTTTTTGTTGGGATTGCTCTTCCTGCCGTTGTGTACTGGGCAGCCCATCCAAGGGGAATTCCAGGTGGTGTTTCGCGAACAGGGGTTGCGGGATTTTACCCGCACCTTTATCGCGCAGGCACGCCGTTCGTTGGACGTGTGCATCTACGACTTGCAAGATCCCGAGATGGTGGCGCTGGTGAACGAGCGGGCGGCACACGGAGTTTCGGTGCGCCTTTTCACGGAAAACGCGCATCAAGCCATCGAGGGGCTAAGCGCGGAAGTGGCGCGGAAATGCGATGATGCGTCCGGGTTGATGCATTGCAAGTACATGATACGCGACAGCGATGCGCTGTGGCTATCTTCGGCGAACCTGACCCCCACGAGCTTGGACCTGCACGAAAATTTCGGGGTATTGACCTACTCTCCCCAACTTATCGCCGCTTTCCAAGAACATTTTGATTCCTTTTTTTCCCTTTTCCCGCAGTCAAAGCAAGCCCGTGCCGATGTTGGGGTGTTTTTTTCCCCGGGAGATGCGCCGTTCGACGAACTCGTGGGGCAGCTGGCGCGTGCAAGGGAAAGCATTCTCATTGGAATGTATGCGTTCAGCGATTACCGCCTTGCACGCACACTGGCCGTTCTGGCCGCCAATGGTGTTCGTGTGCATGTTTTGGCGGACAAGGACTGGAACCTTTCGGGTCCTTACAGCGTGGTACGCGATTTGTTCCCCTTTTGCCAGGTGCGCTACGATACCCGAGAACCTGGCTTGCTGCACGAGAAATTCGCGCTGGTGGATGGGCGGACCTTGGTGTTGGGCTCCTACAACTGGACGCTCTCCGCGCAGCAAAAGAACCACGAGTTCTTGCTGGTCACCCGCGATGCTTTGCTCGTAGACGCTTTCCAGCAGCATTTTTGGGAGCTCTGGCACGAGTACTCGCTGCCTTTTTCTACCGTTCCCCGCTGACACTGGGAGATTTCCACTGTTTCTCCAGGAAGGGAAAACATTCCATGGTGGGGCAATCCAGCGAAACACCCTTTTGCTGCAGTGTGCACAGTATGCGTTTGCCGATGCTTTCTTCGATCCCCGCGATGTGGGTGGCAACGTGCAGGTGCAGGCACTTGAGATGGCCAGGGTCGGAAATCCCGCCAATCCCTTTTTGGAATGCCGGGTGGAACTCGCCGTTTCCCGCTCCGTGGTGGAAGTCCAGGCGCTCCTGGCGGAGTCTGGCGTAGAACGCGTGGTTTCGTGCTTGTTCGTCTCGATCCAAATCCTTTTCCCAGGCGGAGATCAGCCCCACTTCCTCCAAGCGGGAGACCTCCCGGTGCAAGTGGGGGCAGGTGAGATAGAAGAGGGTGGGAAAAGGTTTTCCCTTCTTCAAGGGAAAGCTCTCCACCACACGGGGAAAACCGTAGCCGCATCTGGTTACCACGCGGTACAAGTTTCCGGCAGTTCCGCTCTTCAATCCGAGTTGCCCCGCCACGATGCCGTCATCGAAACGTTGCGGCAGGTAGCGGAAATGGGTTGCGAAGGGGTTGTGGCCGGGATCGGAGCAATCGTAATCCAGGGAAAAAAAGCCCTGGGAACGGAAATCTTCCAGCCAGTGTTGTAGGGGAAAGGGAAGGCTGAGCAGCAGCCGGGAGAACCCGTGTGCGCCTGCCCAAGATTGCAATTGCTCCACCGCTTCCCCCAACCAGCTTCCCGGTGGCGTGGAAAGAAGGATGGAAAGAACCTGTGGTTCATGCAGGTTCTTCTTGGCCAGGATCTTCCCGTGGGGATGTTCCAGCAGCACGGTATTGCCCAGTTGGTCCACGGAAGGAAAGACCACCCAACCCTCGCAAAAGCGATGGCCGCTTGCTTCCAGGAAGGGAGAAAAGTCTCCCAAAAGCCGGGGTAACTCTGCGGGGAAGAGCGCGCGCACCCAGGGGAAAAAGGTGTGGCCGGAAGCGACGGTTGGCTTCTCCAAAAGGTGGTACCGGGCAAGGGGAACAAAGCCGAACTTTTGGGTCAACCGCAAGCTGGCAGGATTCTCGGACCAGATCATGGTTTCGATTTCGCGGGGTTTGCGTTCCAGGGTACGCCGCATCATCTCTTGGAAAATGCGGAAACCCAGACCCCTGCCTTCCACCGCAGGGTCGATGCGAAGAGCTTCCAACCAGGCTGTTTCTCCCAGGAAAAGGGAGTGATCCACCCCCAGCACCCTTTTCGAGGCCGTGTCCTCGAGAACCAGCAGGGGATCTCCGGAATGCAACCAGTGGTCCAGCGTGAATGGGATGTAGTCTTCCCCCTCCCAAATCTTGGCAGAAAGTTCCAAAATGGTAGGGCGGTCGTTCCACGTGGCTTGGCGGATCCGTGTTTGCATAAAAATCCCTCCTGGTTTTTTTCCTTCAAACAAGGTATATAGTATAATATATTCCGAACGAAAAAACAGGATTCCGTTGGAGGCGATGATCTTGGAAAAGCTCGCCAAGTTATTTTTCATCTTAACGTTACTTTTTGCGGCTTCATTTATTGCTTTTTTTCTGTTGTACTTTCGGGCGCAGAATGAAATCAGTACCTCGCGCATCGAGCTGGTGAATCTTCGCCAGCAATCTTCCACCGCGGCCCAAACCATCAACTCGTTGCGCGTGCAGAACGAGGAACTGCAACGCCGCGTGGATTTCCTGCAAGAGCAATCTCCCGGTGGGGAAGGCGTTGACGCGGGGCAACTGGAGGAACTGCAAGCCGAGGTAAGCCGGCTGCAAGAAGAGCTGGAGAAAAGCCAGGCCCAGGTTGCGGTTCTTTCCGGGTCGTCCACCTCCAGCAGCGTCGCCGTTTCCGCGCGCGAGCAAGCGCTCATGGATGATCTGGCAAAGATGAAGGAAACGTATGAAATCGAGTTGGAGAAGTACGCGAACCTGGTTTCGGAGAAAGATTCCCAAATCCAGCAGCTCACGGATCAAGTGCGATCCGCGACAACCACTGCCGTGGTTGCTCCACTGCCCACTTCGGGCGCCACCCTTACGGAATCCCTGCAAAAAGAGCTTGCCCAGGCAAATGCCTTGCTGTCCAAGAAGGACGACACGATCCGCCAATTGGAAGCGCAATTGAAGAGCCTCGGGGAGCAGCTGGCTTTGCTGCAGGATTCGTCTACCGCTCTTTCCGAGCTGCAAAAGCAATTGGAGGATTCCCAGCGGAGCGAAGAGGTGTTGCAGGATCAGCTCCAAGAGCTGCAATCCCAAGTCAAGAATTTGCAAGTTTCCGTGGACCAAAAAGTGGCCCAGGTGGAATCGCTGGAGAAGCGTTTGAACGCGGAGCGCTCCAGTTTGCCCATCCCCCCCGGGGAGGAAGATGCGTTGCAATACAAGAAGCTGCTATTGGGCGAAGATCGCTTGCTGGCACAGGATTACTTGCAGAGCGCCCAGTACTTCCTGGAAGCAAACCTCGATGCGTTGCCCCTGGGCGACCTGGCTACGGTGTACCAACGCAAGCGAGACCTTGCGTTCCGACATGCCATTGCCCAAGGTTACGAAACGGGGTACAAGGCGTACAAGGCCGAGGAATATTCCACTGCCATTTCTGCCTTTTTGGGTGCCTTGGAGTACTGCGCCTATGTCACGAGCGATTTCGCGGATGATTCCAGCTACTACCTCGCCCAATCGTACCTGGCCATGGGAAGAACCACGGAAGCGCGCGCCGAATTCGAGAGCCTTCTTTCGCGGGAGGGTTCCTCGTTCGTGGTGCACGCCAAGTACTACTTGTTGAAAATGGCGTTGGAGCGGGGAGATACTTCCAGCGCACGAGCCCTGGCCAACGAGTTGGCCCAGGGAGGCACGTACCAATCGTACGCCAAAAGCGTTCTACAGCAACTGGGTCAATGAGCCCTGCATAGCCCCCTGCCCGGTGTTGCCCACCTTGCTGGGGGAGAAAGAGGGGAGAACACGTGAAGAAGTTATTCGGAACAGATGGAATCCGCGGTGTTGCCGGAAAGGAACTTTCCGCGGAAGTTGCCTTTCGCTTGGGAAATGCCCTTTCCCAGATCTCTTCCTGCGGTTCCGGCAACAAGCTGCTTTTGGCGAAAGATACCCGGGTTTCGTGCGAAATGCTGGAATCCGCGGTGGCGTCGGGTGCAGCAGCAGGAGGCATGGAAGTGTGCCGTTGCGGAATCATGCCCACACCAGCATTGGCTTTGGTTACCCGCATGGAAAACACTCTTGGGGTGATGATATCGGCCTCGCACAATTCCTACGAGTACAACGGTTTGAAGGTTCTCAACAAGGGGTTTAAGTTGCCCGACGAGGAAGAAATGGACATCGAAGAGGTGGTTCTTTCTGGAAGCATGCGGGTTTGCACCCATCAACAGATCGGAAGCGTGAGCGATTTTCCCCGCGCCCGAAGCCACTACTTGCAACGCGTGTTCCAGTTTTTCGGGGATTTACCCTTGCAGGGCAACCACCAATCCACCGGCTCCAAGCAATTGCGTTGCGTGGTGGATACCGCGAATGGAGCAGCCTTTCGCATCGCTCCGGAAGCCTTGCGCATGCTCGGTTTCGATGTGCGTGTCATGAACGATGATCCGGATGGGCTGAACATAAACCTGGAATGCGGTTCCCAGTTTACCGCGGGTCTTTCCCAACGTGTGCTGGAGCAAAAGGCGCAGATTGGCATTGCCTTCGACGGCGATGCCGACCGTTGTATCCTCGTGGACGAAAACGGGCAGCAGGTGGACGGGGATCGGATCATGGGGTTGTGTGCGCTGTACTACAAGGATAGGGGGGCCCTTTCCAACCCACGGGTGATTACCACCGTCATGAGTAACCTGGGGTTGGAAGTGTTCCTGAAAAAATCTGGTTTGCAGATGGTCCGCACGCGTGTGGGAGACCGGTACGTGCTCGAAGAGATGCTCAAGTCGGAAGCCCTGATTGGAGGGGAGCAGTCTGGACACGTGATTTTCCGCGACAAGAGTACCACCGGGGATGGGTTGATCACCGCCCTAACCGTTCTGGAAGCCATGCTACACTACGATCGCCCCCTTTCCACCTTGGTGGGCGACATTCCGCGCTTCCCGCAAGTGCTGCAGAACGTGATGGTCTCGGATCGGGAGATGATCATGGAATCCGAGAAAGTGATGGCCATCCTTTCCGAGGTTCGCAGGGAACTGGGTGAGGAAGGGCGCGTGGTGCTCCGCCCTTCGGGAACGGAACCCTTGATCCGGGTGATGCTGGAAGGCAAAGACCTCCAGCAGATTGAACATTTTGCGCACCGCATCGTGGATGTGGTGGAATCCATCCGGGAAAACGGGTAAATATGCTGGACCGTATCGTGGTGAAAGGGGCCCGGGAACACAACCTCAAGGATATCAACGTTTCCATCCCGCGCAATGCCTTCGTGGTGATCACCGGGCTTTCGGGTTCGGGTAAGTCTTCGCTGGCGTTTGATACCATCTACGCGGAGGGGCAAAGGAGGTACCTGGAATCGCTTTCGTCCTACGCGCGACAGTTCCTGGGGGATCTGAAGAAACCCGAAGTGGAGTCCATCGAAGGGCTGTCGCCCGCCGTGGCCATTGACCAGAAAACCGTGAGCCACAACCCCCGTTCCACCGTGGGCACGGTGACGGAAATCTACGATTACCTCCGCTTGCTGTACGCGCACATTGGGAAACCGCATTGTCCCACGTGCGGGAGAGCCCTCGCCAAGATGAGCGTGGACGAGATCGTGGATATCCTGTACGCGGATAACCCCCCGGATGCGCGCATGGTTGTGTATGCTCCCCTGGCCCGGGAGAAGAAAGGGGAGTTCCGCAAGGAGCTCGAACGCCTTGCCAAGAAAGGCTATTCCCGCGTGCGGGTAGATGGCGTGCAATTTGGCCTCGACGAGGAGATTCGACTGGAAAAGAACAAGCGCCATACCATCCACTTGCTCGTGGATCGCTTGAAGATGGCTCCGGACAGGGATCACCGCCAACGTCTCGCCGATTCGCTGGAGCTGGCCCTGAAAGAAGGGGAAGGCTTCGTCGAAGTCGAGGATTTCGAAACGGGCTCCGCACAAGTTTTTAGCGAGGAATACTCCTGCCCCGAATGCGGTATCAGTATCCCCGAGATCAGCCCCAAGATCTTCTCGTTTAACACGCCCTACGGGGCTTGCCCCAAGTGCACCGGGCTGGGCTACACGTTGGAAGTGGACCCGGAATTGTTGGTGGATGCGGACAAAAGCTTGGAAGAGGGAGCGCTTGCTTTTTTCAAGGATGGCTACATGTTCCAGGTTCTTTCCAGGGTTTGCCAGTTTTACGGGGGGAGGCCGGACGTCCCCTGGAAAGAGCTTCCCAAGAAGGCGCGGGATGCGCTGCTCTTTGGTACCAAGGAAAAGATCCGGCACCGTTTCGATTTCGATGGCGGGCATTACGAGTCGTCACGCGGGTTCGAGGGAATGTACCACAACGTGGTGCGACGGTACCACGAAACCAATTCGCAGGATATCCGCGACTGGATCCAAAACCGCTTCATGAAAACCCAGGTGTGCGACGCCTGTGGTGGCCAAAAGTTGCGCCCGGAAGCACTTGCCGTTTCCATACAGGCGAAGAACATTTCCGAGTTGACTTCGTTTTCCGTGGCGGGAACCTATGATTTCTTGGAAAACCTTGCGCTGTCGGAGCGCGAACGAAAGATCGCGGGGGAAGTGCTCAAGGAAGTGCAAAGGCGGCTCAAGTTCTTGTTGGATGTGGGGTTGGAATACCTCACGCTTTCCCGTAGGGCTTCCACCCTTTCCGGAGGAGAGTCACAGCGCATCCGGCTTGCCACCCAGATCGGATCGCAGTTGCAGGGAGTTCTGTACGTTTTGGATGAGCCCACCATTGGGTTGCACCAGCGGGACAACGATCGCTTGATCAAAACTTTGCTGGAATTGCGAGACCTGGGAAACACCGTGCTGGTTGTGGAACACGACGAGCAAGTCATACGTTGCTCCGACTTCTTGGTGGACCTGGGGCCTGGTGCGGGGGTTCACGGAGGGGAAGTGGTTTTCCAAGGACCTGTGCAACGTATCCTGGAAGAGCCGTTCCCCGATTCTTTCACCGCCTGTTACCTGCAGGGCAAGTCTTCCATTTCCACCCGGGATGAGGTGCGCGCGGGCAATGGTAAGGTTTTGCGGTTGAAAGGGGCTTCCCAGAACAACCTGAAGGGCATCGCAGTGAACATTCCACTGGGGAAGCTGGTTTGCGTGACCGGGGTTTCCGGTTCGGGAAAATCCTCTCTGATCAACGAGACGCTGTACCCGGTGCTCAAGAACCGCTTGTACCACACGCATTCTTTGGAGGGCATCTTCACCGGCATTACCGGCATCGAGCACATCGACAAGGTGATCAACCTGGACCAGTCTCCCATTGGGCGAACCCCCCGGAGTAACCCCGCTACGTACACGAAGGTCTTTGACACCATTCGCGACTTGTTTGCGGCGACGCAGGAAGCACGTTCCAGGGGTTTCAAGAAGGGACGCTTCAGCTTCAACGTGAAGGGTGGAAGGTGTGAATCCTGCGAGGGGCAGGGGCAGACCAAGATCGAGATGCATTTCTTGCCCGACGTGTACGTGGATTGCGACGTGTGCAAGGGGAAGCGTTTCAACCGCGAAACGCTTGAGGTGCTGTACAAGGGCAAAAACGTCGCCGACGTTTTGGATTTCACGATCGATGAGGCCTTGGAATTCTTCCAGAACATTTCCAAGTTGGCAAGCACGCTGCAACTGCTTTCCGACGTGGGATTGGGGTACATCAAGCTGGGACAGTCCGCAACGACGCTTTCCGGGGGAGAGGCGCAACGGATCAAGATTGCCTCGGAGTTGCGCAAGCGGGATACCGGCAAGACGCTGTACATTCTCGACGAACCCACCACCGGGTTGCACTTCGAGGACGTGCGCAAGTTGTTGCTGGTACTGGAACGCTTGGTGGACATGGGGAACACCGTGCTCGTGGTAGAGCACAACCTGGATATCATCAAGAACGCGGACTGGATCATCGATCTGGGACCGGAGGGGGGGGAAAACGGGGGAGAAGTCCTGTTCGAAGGGACTCCCGCGCAAATCCTGGGCGCGGAACACTCCTACACCGGGCAATACCTCAAAGGATTCTTAGGGAAATCCATTTAGGCTTTTTTCATTTCCGAAGGAGGATGAAATGAATTTTTTTGGCAAGAAGGAACTGACCATCATCCAGTTGTTTGAAGAACACCTGGCCAGCGTTGATTCAACGGTGCAAAAGCTCATTGAATTGATCGCCAACCTCGGAGAGGAACCCAAGTTCCTGATGAAACGAGCGGAAGAAGTGCGCCAGGCGGAAAGCCAAGCGGATGAAAAAAGGCGGAACTTGGAGTCGGAAATGTACCTGGGGGCCTTCCTTCCCAACTTCCGAGGGGATCTGTTGGGAATCGTGGAGGGAATGGATGTTGTGGCCAACAAGGCGGAAGCCATTGCCGATTCCATTGACCTGCAACAAATCCAAGTGCCCCCCGAGCTCATCCCGGACTTGGTGCAGCTGGTGAAAATTTCCCACGAAACCTTCCTCGCTTCCAGCAAGGCTGCCTCCACCATGTTCAACAACCTGGACAAGGCAAACGACCTGGTGAAGGAAGCGGAAGCGAAGGAACACGAGGGAGACGAAGTGGAACGCGCGCTCATCCGCAAACTCTTCCAAATGGAACTGGAACTGGCGCACAAACTCCAGTTGAAGTCGTTGGTGAAGAAAATTTCCGACATTGCCGACCATTCGGAAAACGTGTCGGACCGTATCCAGATCGTCGTGTTCAAGAGGCGCGTGTAGGATGGCAGAGCGCCAGTTCGATCGGGCCGCAGAATCGTTCCGCAAGCTTTTACAGATCATGGAGCAGCTACGCGCCCCGGGAGGTTGCGAGTGGGATCGCAAGCAAACCCACCAGTCCTTGCGGCCCTACGTGATCGAGGAAGCGTACGAAGTCGCGCATGCCATCGAGAAGCAGGACTTGCACGAACTCAAGGAAGAACTGGGGGATTTGCTGCTGCAAACCGTGTTCCATGCGCAGGTGGCAAGCGAGGAAGGCACGTTTTGTATCACGGATGTACTGGATGTGCTGAACCAGAAACTGGTGCGGAGACATCCACATGTTTTCGGGGACAGCTCGGGGTACTCCTACACCCAGTGGGAAGAAATCAAGGCCAAGGAAAAGGGGAAGTCCAAGGGTTCCCGCGTGGGAAAGATCAACAACGCCTTGCCCGGCCTTTCCCTTGCGCGCCGAATCCAGGAAAATGCCGCCGCTGTGGGTTTTGACTGGGAAAACGTGGACGGGGCGCTGGACAAAACGCGCGAAGAAATCCAGGAATTGGAGCAAGAGATCGCGCGATTCGCACAGGATGACGTGGCGGAAAAGGCCCGCGTGGAAGAAGAACTGGGAGACCTATTGTTTGCCATCGTGAACGTGGCACGTTTCTTCGAAATGGACCCCGAAATCGCGCTGCGCAAGGCCACCCAAAAGTTCGCGCGGCGGTTCGAGCGGATGGAGCAACTCGTGGAGCAGCAGGGTCTTGACTTCGAAGCCCTGGATTTGCAGACCCTTGACACTTTTTGGGAACAGGTGAAACGGGATGGATTTTAAGATCAATTCTGCGTTCCTGCCTTCGGGTGACCAGCCCGAGGCAATCGATCGCCTTTGTGCCTCTCTGCAACAGCAAAACCACTTCCAAACCTTGCTGGGGGTGACCGGATCTGGGAAAACGTTCACCATGGCGCATACCGTTGCGCGCCTGAATCGCCCTGCGCTGGTGATTTCCCCGAACAAAACCTTGGCAGCACAACTGTACCGGGAGTTCAAGGAGTTTTTCCCGGAAAACTGCGTGGAGTTCTTCATCAGTTACTACGACTATTACCAGCCAGAAGCATACATCCCCACCCGGGACCTGTACGTGGAAAAGGAGTCCCAGATCAACGACATCATCCAGCGTATGCGTTTGTCCGCGATGAAGTCGGTGATCACCCGCCGGGATGTGATCGTGGTGTCCAGCGTTTCCTGTATTTATCCCTCCGGGGATCCCGTGGATTTCAAGAACACCAACCTGTTCCTCGAAGTCGGCAAGCGCTACTCCCGCCGCGATATCGGCCTGCTCCTCTCCCAAATCCAGTACACGCGCTCGGAAGATGTGTTCAAGGGCGGAACGTTCCAGATGAAGGGGGAGGCACTGGATATTTTCCCCGGGTACGAAGAAGTGGGGATTCGCGTGGAATTCTTCGATGACGAGGTGGAACGCATCTATAGCTTTGATCCTTTGAACCGCAACCCCCTGGAACCGTTCGACAAGATCATCATCTACCCCGCACGCGAATTCATTACCACGGAGCAAAAGATCCAGCAAGCCATGGAGCGCATCGAACAGGACCTGGAGGCCCAGCTGGCAGAGTTCCGCTCCAAGAACAAGTTGTTGGAGGCACAGCGCATCGAGCAACGGACACGCCAGGACATGGAAATGTTGCAGGAGCTGGGATACTGCGAGGGAATCGAGAACTACTCCCGCTACTTCGACAGCAGGGACCCCGGTGATGCACCGTGGACGTTGCTGGACTACTTCGACCGCGATTTTTTGACCTTCGTGGACGAATCCCACATCTCCATTCCGCAACTGCAGGCCATGTTCCGTGGAGACCGTGCCCGCAAGAAAAACCTCGTGGAATATGGGTTCCGTTTGCCCTCGGCCTTCGACAACCGCCCCTTGGTGTTCGAGGAATTCCTGGCGAAAACCGGCCAGATCATCTTCAATTCGGCTACCCCGGGAAACTACGAGCGGGAGCGCTCTGGTGCGATCGTGGAGCAAATCATCCGGCCCACCGGTCTGGTGGATCCGCAGATCGTGGTCAAGCCATCGGAAAACCAGGTGGATGACCTTCTGGAGGAAATCCGTTCGTTGCGTGCCCGTGGAGAGCGGGCGCTGGTATTAACCTTGACCAAGAGCATGGCGGAGCGTCTGAGCGATTACCTGCAAGAACTGGGTGTTCGGGCGCTGTATCTGCATTCCGAACTGGGAACGGTGGAGCGTGTGGAAGTGCTCAAGAAGCTGCGCCGGGGTGACGTGGAAGTTGTGGTGGGGATAAACCTTTTGCGGGAAGGGCTTGACTTGCCGGAAGTATCGCTCGTGGCCATCTTGGACGCCGACAAGGAAGGTTTCCTGCGCTCCGAGACGACCCTGATCCAAATCGTGGGGCGGGCCGCGCGAAACGTGAATGGAAAAGTGGTCATGTACGGCGACCATCTCACCCCGGCCATGAAGCGCACGATCGAGGAAACCAATCGCCGCCGGGACATACAGCTCTCCTACAACGAACGCCACGGGATTACTCCCCAAACGATCAAGAAGGCCATCGAGAACGACATGTTCGCCAGTTTCCGTGCACCGGAAGAAGAAGAGCTGGAAGTATCCAGCGAGACCCGGGAAGTACTGAAAATGGCCGAGTCGCTGGACACGGGCAGCTACCTGGAAATCCTGCAGGAGGAGATGAAAAAAGCCGCCGAGGAACTTCGCTTCGAAGACGCCGCGCGGCTGCGAGACGAGTATTTCCGCCTGAAGAACGGTTAGGCAAAGGGCTGGTCGGTGAAAATCACGTCACCCTGTTCCAACCCGAGAAAATCGGCAATGGTTTGGCATTTCACCGTGAGGCAGAAGAAAAGGCCTGGTTTCTGCTCCTTGCTCAATCCTTCGAAATTCCCCTGGCCCTTGGAAACCACCAAATCCGCTTTTTCAAAGTGGTGGGAAAAGGCAGGATGCACTGCCCGCAACACCGTTCCCGGGTAGGGAGACCCCGAATCGAGCAACGCCACGTACTCCGGGAACCCCAGTTCGCTGGCATCTTGGAAAGAGACATCGTTGATCACCGGCCTGCCGCGCGTGGCGGCAAGTAACGGCAACCGGGGAAAGCGCATGTGGATTTGCTCGAGGAACAAGCGGTCAAAAACCACTTCCCCCGCGTTATCCAGCAGGTACAGCAGTTGGTTGGCGGTGGAGCAGCCCTGCTCGAAATGGGCAAAACGATCCTTGGCAAACTGCATGCTTTCCACCTTGTGCAAGATTTCTTCCTCCACCAAGTGGAAATCAACATCCCTTGCGCCCAGATCGATCAGGTTACCCGCCGCGGCCACACGGGCAAAAAAGGACAGGGGCTGGGCCGCGAAATCCAGCGTTTGCTGGAGGTCCAACACGATCTTCTCCGCAATCTCGTTACTTCGTTTCTTTTCGCTTTCGAACACGTTGGAAGTGCCGAACATCTTTTCCGCTGTATCGTACACGAGCGCTGCCATTTCCACCGGGGTAATGGTAAGGGGTGCGGTGGAAAGGTCCTTGCACACCTGCTGGTAAAAAAGCATGCTTTGGGAGTGGTCAAGGTGGAGTTTCCGGGTAATACGCTGCGCTTGCAGTACGTGGCAGGGAATGCAGTCGGGGAAAAAATCCATGTGCTTCCTTCCCGGGCCGTAGCCCTTTTGATGCCGCAAAATTCGGAAGATTATACCACAAGTTGTGGTAAAATAAGGACGCGGGAGGACCCATCCTTCCGTTTTTTTGCTATGGAAAAGCTGGGCCCTTGCCCGCAGAAGGAGGAGAAAACGTGTTGGAACTTGGCAAGAAAAAAATGGAGTGGGCATGGAAGTACATGCCCGTGTTGCGTGAGCTGGTGGAAAAATACAGGCAGGAGCAGCCTTTTCAGGGTTCGAAGGTTGTGGTGTGTTGCCATCTGGAAGCCAAAACGGCAAACCTTGCACGTGCCGTGAAGAGCCTGGGTGCAGAAGTATGGGTGACAGGTTCCAACCCCCTTTCCACGCAAGATGACGTTGCGCTGGCACTGGCAGAGCAGTTCGGCGTCACCGTTTTTGCCAAGAGGACGTTTGACGACGCGGAGTTTCGCAAGAACCTGTACCGTGTGCTGGACCTCGAACCCCACTTGATACTCGACGATGGCGGAGATTTGGCAACCATCGTGCACACCGAGCGAACCGATCTTCTGCAAAACCTCCAGGGAATTTCCGAGGAAACCACAACGGGCGTACATCGGCTCAAGGCGCTGGACGCTGCGGGGAAACTTTCGGTCCCTGCCATCGCGGCCAATAACGGCATGATGAAGTACCTTTTTGACAACCGGTATGGAACGGGGCAGTCCACATGGGATGGAATCATCCGCAGTACCAACGTTGCGATTACCGGGAAGACGGTTGTCGTGGGTGGTTACGGCTGGTGTGGAAAAGGGGTTGCCATGCGGGCGAAGGGATTGGGAGCCAAGGTCATCGTCACCGAAGTGGATCCGGTGAAAGCCATCGAAGCACTCATGGATGGTTTCTCGGTGATGAAAATGCAGGACGCGGCACCCCTCGGAGATATTTTCGTGACCGTGACCGGGGATATCAACGTGATCGTGAAGGAACACTTCCTGGCCATGAAAGATGGAGCCATACTGGCCAATGCGGGGCATTTCGACGTGGAAATCTCCATGAAACAACTGCGGGAAATGGCCACGGAGGAAGTGGAAGCCCGCACCAACGTGTGGGGATATCGCTTGGAAAACGGCAATTTCCTGTACGTGGTGGGCCAGGGAAGGCTCGTGAACTTGGCGGCTGCGGATGGGCACCCCATTGAAATCATGGATACTTCCTTCGCCGTGCAGCTGATGAGCCTGTTGTACCTTTGGAGAAACCGGGGAAAACTGCAACCCCATTGCTTCGATGTACCCCTGGAGATCGACATGGAGGTTGCCTCGATGAAACTGGCATCCATGGGAGTGCACATCGATTCGCTAACGGAGGAGCAGAAAAAATACCTGGGAAGTTGGTGACGCCCATGAATGTGCAGAGGGCGCTGATCAGCGTTTTTGACAAGACCGGGATCGTGGAGTTCTCCCGATCCCTTGCGAGCATGGGAGTGGAACTCCTGGCCACGGAAGGAAGTTACGAAATCCTCGTGGAGAATGGCATTCCGGTACGTTCCGTTGCGGATTTCACGGGCCAGCAAAGTATCTTGGACGGGCGGGTGAAAACCATTCACCCCAAGATCGCCGCGGGTGTTCTGGCGGACAGATCCTCCAAGGAACACATGGAGCAGCTCGAACAATTCGCTTTCCCTCCCATCGACTTGTTGGTGATCAACCCCCAACCCTTCCCCGAAATGGCCCGGCATTCCCGTGACGAAAAGGAATTACTGGAGAACCTGGACATCGGGGGGCAAAACCTGCTGCGGGCAGGTGCCAAGAACTACCGTAGCGTGGTGGTTTTGGTGGATCCAAAGGATTATCCGAGCGTTGTGCAATCCCTGCAGGAATGCGGGGATGTTACGCTCCAAGAGCGCCGGGTATTCGCACTCAAGGCGTTTTACTCCACCATGCACTACGACGCACAAGTGCATAGCCTGCTATCGCTGCTGTTTGCCCAGGAGAAATTCTCCCACATCACCCTGGAACGCGAACGGGAATTGCGCTACGGTGAGAACCCCCACCAAGACGCGTACGTAGCACGCATCGTGGAAACGGACAACCTTTTCTGCCACGTGGACGTTTTGCAAGGGGAGCACCAGACATTCAACGCTTTCCGGGACCTGTACAATGCCATCCGGCTTTCGGGGGAGCTCGAAATCCCCTGCAACGTGCTCGTGCGCCACAAAAACCCGTTGATCGTGCAAACGGGAGAGGGAATCGAGCGGGTGGAACCCCTGGAAAACCTACACCGGGTTTTGGAAATCAAGGGAGGAACCTTCCTCACCACGGAACCGGTCACCCTGGAAAGGGCGAAACAGCTGTATCGCTTTCCTTATGACATGATTGCCGCTCCTTCGTTTGATTCCGATGCAATGGCACTGTTCTCCAGGGAGTCCCACCAAACTTTGGTTTCTTTTTCCCCGTGGGCGCTTTCGGATTGGGAATACCACTACCTGGACGGGTCCTTTTTGGTGCAGGAGCGGGACAAGAAACAATTCATCGGTCACATGAAATGGGCGGGTACCGAGCCCTCCGATCCGTTTTTGGCAGCCTGGATGGAACAGGCTTTCCTGATCTCCAAGAACATCTCTTCCGATTCCATTGTCTTGTTCAAAGACAACTGCACGATTGGAATTGGAGCCGGGCAGATGCTCCGCGAGGACGCCTTTGCGCTGGCACAGAGCATGGCGTTGCGTGCAGGATATTCGCTGGATGGGGCGGTTTTGGCGTCTGATGGTGAAATCACCAACGACGAGTTGATGATCCGTATCCTCGAATCGGGTGTGCGTGGCATAGTGGCACCGGGGTTTCGTGCACCAGGCCCCAAGATTTCCGACTTGCTGCAGCAGAAAAACGTGGCCTTTTTGCAAACCAACCGAAGGCATTTTAGCGGGTAACCCTACCAGAAAAGACAACAAGGGAGGTTCATTTTTCATGGAATACCAAGTTTTGATGGAACAAATGGATTCGTTTGCCTTGCAGGCACGCCAAGAGCTCGAAAAGGCCCAAGAGGTTGCGGAGCTCGAAAGGTTGCGGGTCCAATTCCTGGGAAAAAAGGGTGTTCTGACCACCCGTTTCCTCAAGCAACTTGGCAAGATCCCCGCTGAACAACGCCCGATCGTCGGGGAAAAAGCCAACCAGGTCAAGCAAGAGATCCAAGAGCTTCTGGAAAGTGCCAAGGAACAATTGGCCTGCCGGGAAGAGGAACGGTACGAAGAATCGCTTTGGGAAGACACAACCCTTCCCGGGGCGCGCACGCGAGTGGGGTTTGAACACTTGGTCAAGAAAACCCAGCGCCAAATGGAGGACATTTTCCTTTCCCTGGGCTACCGGGTCATGGAAGGCCCCGAGATCGAGCACGTGTTTTACAATTTCGAGGCGTTGAACACCCCGGAATGGCATCCCGCCAGGGACGAACACGATAGTTTCTACATTGAACCCGATCAATTCCTTCTGCGCACGCACACCTCACCCGTGCAAATCCGAACCATGGAGAAAGAAGCCCCCCCGCTTGCCATCGTAGCCCCTGGAAAGGTGTACCGAAGCGATTACGATGCCACACACCTTCCCATGTTTTCGCAGTTTGAAGGGTTGGTCGTGGACGAAGGCATCAGCGTCACCGATTTGAAGGGAACGTTGGAGCACTTCGTGCTCCAGATGTTTGGATCCAAGAAAACCATTCGCCTTCGCCCCAGTTTCTTCCCCTTCACCGAACCGAGCTTCGAGGTCGATGTTTCGTGGGAAGATCGAAATGGCCAGGTGGGTTGGTTGGAGGTTTTGGGTGCAGGGATGGTTGACCCAAACGTTTTCAAGGCCGTGGGATACGATCCGGAGAAGTGGAGTGGTTTTGCCTTCGGTATGGGGATTGACCGGATTACGGCTTTGAAATACGGTTTGACGGATATCCGCGATCTTGTTCGAGGAGATATTCGTTTTCTACGACAGGAGTAAAGGAGCGAGTCCCATGTACGTATCAAAGAAATGGTTGAACCACTACATACCGGTTTCCGATCTTTCCGACGGGGAACTGGAACAGATGTTCAGTTTAAGCGGCACCTCCATCGAATCCATTGAGAAACCCTGGGAAGGAATGGAGAATGTGGTTTCGGGCGTGCTCACCCGCGTCGAGCCCCATCCCAATGCAGACCAGCTCTTGGTTTGCCGTGTGAGCACCGGGAACGAGGAACATACCGTGCTGACCGCGGACCGAACCATGCGCGAAGGGCAAAAGGTCCTTTTTGCCCCCGTGGGAAGCCGGTTGTTCGATGGCAAGAAAATCGAAAAAGTGACCATGCGGGGAATCGAATCGCAAGGTATGCTTTGTTCGCTGCAAGAACTGGGGCTCGAGGATCGTTCCTTGGAAGTTTTCAAGGCCGCGGATTCCCTTCGCCCCGGAACACGCATTTTCTACGAATGGGATTTGGACGATTCCGTGTTCGATTGTGAAGTCACGGCGAACCGCCCCGATGAGCTCAGTGTGATTGGTTTGGGAAGGGAATTGCAAGCTGTTTCACGCGGAGAAAGAAGGTTGCAATCCCCCCCCATCGACTTTGCCGAATCCGAAACTCCCACCGGCGAATTGGTGGACATTTCCGTGGAAGACTCGGAAAACTGCTTCCGCTACACTTCGTTGGTCGTGGAAAACGTGCAGGTGGGTCCTTCACCGCTGTGGTTGCGGCGGCACTTGGTGGCCTCCGGCCTCCGCCCGATCAACAACGTTGTGGACATCACCAATTTCGTCCTGCTCGAAATGGGGCACCCGGTGCACGCTTTCGACCTGGATCGCCTCTCTTCCCCCCGCGTGGTGGTTCGCCGCGCGAAGAAAGGGGAAACACTTCTCCTGCTGAACGAACAAGAGCTTGTTTTCGATGGGGACGAACTACTGATTACCGACGGGCAGTTCCCCCTGGCGTTGGCCGGGGTAATGGGAGGGGAACGCAGCGGAATTGGAACGGATACGCGCAGGGTTTTGCTGGAAGTAGCCAGTTTCAACCCGGTGAATATCCGGCGGACGCTTCGGAAATTCAACCTGACTTCCGATGCGGGGTACCGTTTTGAACGTGGGGTAGACGTGGGGAACAACCGGGAAGTGCTGCGCCGCTTGGCACACCTACTGCAACAAGTTACCGGGGCGACTGTTTCCAAGGGGATCATCGATGTTTTCCCGCATCCCATGGAAGCCAAGCAGGTTTCCTTGCGAAAATGCAAGGTGGAAGCGCTTTTGGGCTTTTCCCTTCCCTCCGAGCAAATCGAAAACATCCTCAAGAACCTGGGAATGGGCGTGGAATCAGCGGCTTCCTCGGAGGGCGTTCGCTGGAACGTCCGCATTCCCACTTTTCGTCCGGACATTGAACGGGAAGTGGATCTGGTGGAGGAAATTGGACGCATCCACGGCTACGACCAAGTGGCTTCCACCCTTCCGGTGATACGTTCCAAACGCCGGGGACGGAGCCCCATCCAAGATTTTCGCCTGGAAATCCGCAACTTTTTCCTGGGAACGGGGTTCAATGAAACGTATTCCTTGTCCCTCATTGATCCCGAAGATTTTTCGCGTTTGCACCTACCACCCGAACACCCCTGGAGAAAGCAAACCATCGAATTGATCAAACCGCTTTCGAAGGAAATTTCGGTGTTGCGCCCCACCCTTCTTCCCAATTTCCTGCGCATGCTTTCCTACAATTTTACCCACCAGGTGAGCGATGTCAAGCTTTTCGAGCTTGCCAACCTCTTCCAAAAGCGCAGCGCTCCTGCTGCTCCCCAGGTGGACGAGTACAACGAACAGGAGATGGTGGGTTTTGCGATGATGGGAAAGCAAAACCCGGATGATTTCTCCGACCATCGGGAAGTGGATTTTTTTGCGCTCAAGGGGGTCGTGGAAGAGTTGCTGCAGCACATGCGCATCCCATCGGAGTTCGTGAAAACACCGCGTATCGAGCGAGAGGATCCCTATGCCACGGTGCTCTATCCCGCTCAGGCTGCGCGTATCGAGGTACGGGGAGAAGCCATTGGTGTTTTTGGAAGGCTGAAAAGGAAGGTAGCGGGTAATTTTGACATCAAGCAAACCGTCTATTTTGGTGAGGTAGATGTAGCACGGCTCCATTACTGGAGCGAGGAGACCAAGATGGAATGGAAATCGGTGCAAGGTACCAATTTCCCGGCGAGCAAGAAAGATTTTTCCCTACTCGTGCCGCGCGGGAAAGAGATGGGACATATTCTCCAGGACATTTCGGAGATTTCCGGGGTGGAAAAAGTGCGCATCATTGATGTGTACCGTGGCAAGGGAATTGCCGATGGGTATACCAGCATTACTCTTTCCGTTGTGTTGCGCAGCTTGGACCACACGATATCCGAGGAAGAGATCCGGGCTTGCCTGGACCGCGTTTTGTTGATCCTCAACCGTGAACAGATCGAAATCCGGGAAGGATAGACCCATGCAAGTTACGCGCATCTTCTACTTCGATGCTGCACATCACTTGGTTTCGTACCACGGAAAATGCGAGCGTATGCATGGCCACCGCTACGCCTTGCACGTATCGTTGCAAGGTCCCTTGGATGCAGAGGGAATGGTCTTCGATTTCGTGGAGCTCAAACGCATCGTGCAGCAGGAAATCTTGGCATACGTAGACCATTCCGATTTGAACGCTTTGCTCCCCCAACCATCCGCGGAAAACATCGCTCTCTGGTGTTGGAACAAACTGCACCCTTTTTTCCAGCAGCAGGTTCGCTTGTGCGAAATCCAAGTGTGGGAAACACCGCACTGTGGCGCACTGTATCGCGGAGAATGATAACGGAGGGTTTCGTGACGTGTGGGAAAGTTTCCTTTTCGTATTTTTCTTTTCCTTGCTCCTCTTGCAGACCTTGTGGTTTTTTTTCGCGCGATCCCCGTGGAATCGCGTGATTTTATGGAATTCCATTGGAACCAAGATCCTGCTCCTTATCCTCGTTTTTAGCCTTTTGCAGGGGTGGTTCTTCATGGTGGATGTGGTACTGATCCTGATGGTGCTCAACGTGGGAGGCGCCTTGATTGTTTCCCGTTTCTTAACCAGGAAATAACACAAACGCGCTTTTCCGGGGTACCATTTTCTTTCTTTTATGGTAAAATAATAACAAATAAGAAGTCACTGCAGGAGGTGTTTGGATTGGTCAATGATCTGCTGAGAAAAGAGTTGAAAACCAAGAATTTCCGGATTACCGCGCAACGCGAGCTGATTATGAAAGTATTTGCGGAATCGCCGGACGAACATTTGAGCACGGAGGAAGTGTATCGAAAGCTTTTGAACAAGCGCTCCCGCATTAGCAAGGCCACCGTGTACCGAACCGTGGAGTTATTGAGTGAGCTGGGTCTTTTGCGCAAGCTTGACATGGACAACGGAATTGAGCGTTTCGAGCTTTCGGACAGTGACTCCCGCCAGAAAACGCATGCCATTTGTACCAGCTGCGGCAAGGTCTTTTCACTGGGAAGTGAAATCCTCAAAGAGGTGGACCAACTGCTTATGGGCAAACTGTCCTTTTCGGTGTCCACCCACAACTTGAAGTTTTACGGCGAGTGTTCCGAATGCCAGGAGAAGAGGAAGAGAGAACAACGCGTGGGATGAACGCGCGCACCAAAAAAAAGAGGGGAGTCTTTCTCCCCTCTTTTTTTTGGTGGGTGTGGTAGGGATCGAACCTGCGACCTCTTCCGTGTGAAGGAAGCGCTCTCCCGCTGAGCTACACACCCATCTTAGCACGGGCAATTTTACCATACCCTTCGGGCAATGTCAAGAAAAAAGGGGGGAAGCCCCCCCTTACCAAAACTAACGAACCATTTCTTTGAAACCTTTTCCAGGGACAAACTTGGGAACTTTCTTGGCGGGAATCTTGATCCGCTTCTTCGTCCGTGGATCTACACCGTTACGCGCTGCAGTTTCTTTGACCTGGAAAGTGCCGAAACCCACCAGCCGGACGTTTCCACCCGATTCCAGCTCAGACTCCACGATGTGGATAAACGCTTCGAGGAACCGTGCGGAGTCTTTCTTGGTGATTTCCACCTGCTCGGAAAGTTTGTCGACGAGTTCTTTCTTGTTCATGCCTTTCCCCCCCTCGTGAATAGCCTTTTACAAATAGGTATGCACTGGGAATATACCACAACAAGCCCCTTGAAACCAAACATCCCGCGATTTTGTCGTGCAAACCCCTGGAAAAAAAAGAACACCCCGCCAAAGGCAGGGTGTTCGATGGTGCGTGTTATCCGTTTCTTTTCAAAAGTCCCTTTTTCTTCGCGTAGCGTTCCATCTTGGAAAACGTGAAAATGCCCAATGGTAGCATGACGGCGCCCATGAAAAGCAACGGGTAGGTGAAGGACCAGAGCGCGGAAAAAGGCTGACCATCCAGAATGGAGGCGCGCATACCTTGCAGTGCATACGTTGCAGGAGACAGTTTGGCAACGGTCTGCATCCAGGCAGGAAGCACTTCTACCTCGTAGTAAACACCGGAGAACATCAACAGCAAAGCCTGGAAAATATGGACAACCTGTACCCCTTTCTCCGGGGAGATGAGAGGCAGGATGGCGGCAATCATTCCAAGGCCAATGAAAGAGAAACTTCCCACTCCCAGTATGGCAGCGGCACCTGCGAAGTTTGCCCCGGACAGATCCAGTTTGAAGAACCAGGATACCACCAAAAGGATCAACCCCGAACGCACCAAACCGTAGAAAATGCTAAACAGGCATACGCTCAGAAGATGCGTAGCACGAGAAACTGGAGCCATGAACGTGTACTCGATCGTTTCTTCCCAACGCTCCCACGCCACGGTTTCCGCGACGATTTCAAAAAGGATGGAAAGGTATCCCCAAAGGATGGACCCGATCAGCATGTACAGGATCAAGAAATTCACATCCACTTTCGTTCCACTGAAGTTTTCCACGCCTTTTCCAATGAAGCCCATCGTCACCGAGTTGGCGACGGTGTAGGCGAAAAAAACCACTTCCCATTTCCAGTACCGCTTCACCAGGTTGAAGTTGCGCTCGACGAAGGCCCAAGCGGCACGGAATTCTTTCAACACAGCTTGCATATTAACTCACCTCTTGTAGTGTTTCGGCTTCTTCAAAACCGGAATCTGCCTCTTTCAACGTCGTCCCGGTGTAATGCATGAAGACGTCTTCCAAGGAAACCAAGGGGCCGCCAGGGATAGCCGCTTTGAGCTTCATGACTTCTCCCATTTTTTGCACCTTGCCCTCGTGGAAAATGGCCACACGACCACACAACTCCTCGGCTTCGAACATATCGTGCGTGGTCAGGAGAATCGAGGTATCGTGCTCCTTGCACACTTCCTGGATCAAAGCCTGTACCTCTTTCTTGGCACGTGGATCAAGCCCGGTTGTGGGCTCGTCGAGCAAAAGCAGGTTGGGGGAGGTCAAAAACGCGCGGGCAATCGCCACTTTCTGCTGCATCCCGCGGGAAAAGTCCTCGAGCGGGTCGTGGATGCGCTTGCGCGAAAGTCCAATGCGGTCGAAGATCCGGAGCAGTTCCTCCCGGGCTTTTGCCTTGCTGATGCCATACAAACCCGCGGTAAAGAGCAGGTTTTCCATGGCGGAGAGTTTCTTGAAGAAGCTGGCTTCCACGGACACGCGATTCACCAAGTTTCGCACCGAGTTTGCCTCCTTCTCCGCATCAAACCCGAAAACCAAGATGTTTCCCGTGTCCGGTATCAGGAGGGTGGAAATCATGCGAATCAACGTGGACTTCCCCGATCCGTTGGGTCCCAGCACACCGAAAACCTCTCCGCGAAAAATCTCGAAGGACACGTTATCGACAGCCTTGATTGTCTTGTTTTTGTGCTTCTGAAACGTTTTGCTGATACCTTTCACAGATAACGCAATCTTTTCATCCTTAAAAAGCATAATTTTTCCCCTTTCGGTAGTTTCGATTCGGTTCGTTTCCGGCTTTCCTCTCATGGTTCATCCGGAACGGGGCGCAGCAGATGCACCATCCTGTGAAAAACAGACCCCTTTTGCAGCACTTCCCGTTGAAACACGCTTGAACCATTGCGAACAGCTTTCCAAAGCATTTTCTCCACCTCCACAGAATTTTGCCAAAAAAAAAGGCTATGGACTCGCCATAGCCTTTTTGCGTAAAAAGAACACATTTACGAAATAGGTAGGACGAGGTAGAGCAATCCCACGAGCACAGAGACAGAAATGATCTGCTTGCGGACTGGAACGTTAGTGAACTGGCTCATGGCCTCGCCTCCTTTTTTGGCAATTTGATGGATCATAATACCACAAAACGTGGAGAAAGTCAAATGGGGGAAAAAAGCATTTACAAGGATACCGGGGACAAGAACTCCAGGATGGCCGGATGCAAGTATGCGTTGGATGCAACGATGTTTCCCGTTTGGAACGAATAGGGTTTGCCGTCAAAGTGCGAAACTTTTCCGTGGGCTTCTTCCACGAGCAAAACCCCCGCGGCCACATCCCAGGGGTGCAACTCTTTTTGCCAAAAGGCCTCCAGCCATCCGGAAGCTACGAAACTCAGTTGCAGTGCGGCAGAGCCAAAAAGGCGCACCCTCTGGAAACGGGGGAATGCTTGCAAGAAGAGCTCGTGGATCCGGTCTTGGTCCGCGGAGGAGACCAGGTGGCTAATCCCCGTCGCCACTTGGGAAGAGGCAGGGGATTGCACCGACGACACGCGAATGGCATTTTCGTTTCGCCAGGCACCCACACCGCGAATGGCGGAGAAGAATAGGTCCATGGCCGGGGCAAACACGAAGCCCATCTGCACCTTTCCCTCCTGGAAATACGCCAGGGAATGGGCCCATAGGGGTAACCCGTGGATGAAATTGGCGGTTCCATCGATGGGATCGAGGATCCAACCATCGGAGGTTTGGAGGAAGGAGTCGTGGAATCCTTCTTCTTCTCCCATGAAGGAATCTTGGGGGAATCGTTTTCCCAGTTCTTGCTGGAACATCCGTTGCACCTGGATGTCAATGTCCGAAACGGGGTCCCGGTCGTTCTTCTTAAAGGAAACGCCGAAGGTTTGCCCTTGCATGTGCCTGGCCCAATCTCCCATTCGGGGTAGGATCTGCATGGCAAAAGCAAACCGCTCCTGGAGAAACGGGGGAAGGGAAAGCGAAAGCAACTAGTAAGCTCCTTTTCCGCCGGAAGAACGGGTAATGATGTTCACACCGCTACTCGTTCCCAAAAGGTCTGCGCCGTATTGCAACATGTGTACGGCATCTTCCCAGTCGCGAATGCCGCCGGATGCTTTTACGCCCATTTCCTTTCCCACGACGGCGCGCATCAGGTGAACATCCTCCAGGGTGGCTCCATGGGTGGAGAAACCCGTAGATGTTTTCACGAAACTGGCACCTGCCTCCTTGCTCAAAAGGCAAGCGGTGATGATTTCTTCGGTGGAAAGGTTACAGGTTTCCAAGATCACTTTCACCGGGGTCTTCCCGGAACACACGACCACTTTGTGGATATCGTAGAACATGGAGTCCAGGTCTCCAGCTTTAAGCTTTCCCTGGTGCAGTACCATGTCCACCTCGTCCGCTCCCATTTGGATACAAATCTCCGCTTCGTTGGCCTTACACATGGTGCAGCTGGCCCCGAGGGGGAATCCAACAACGGTGACCACCTTTACCGCCTTGCCCTCCAGGTTCGAGCGTGCAAGGGAAACGAAGGAGGGATTCACGCAAACCGATCGGAAATGGAAATGGGCTGCCTCTTTGCACAGGTTAGCGATATCCGAGGAAGTGGCAGTGGGTTTCAGGTTCGTATGTTCAATGGAAGCGGCAATTTCCGCGGGTGAGAAGTCCATTTTGCCGTTGGGTTGGGAAAACGAATACGTTTTCAAGAAACCATCCCGGAATTTCGCGATTTTTTGCTCCAGTTCAGACATTTTGCCTACCTCCCGAAGAATGGCAGAGGGCCAAAACGATGGAGAAGAATTTTGCCTTCTGCTTGTCAGCACGACTCACGATGACCACTGGCGCTTTCGCACCCAAAACGATCCCCGCGATCGTACCCGAGCTCATGTATTCAGCGGATTTGCCCAAGAAATTCCCACTGTGAATATCCGGGACCAGGAGAATATCCGCCCTGCCGGCTACGGTACCCTGCACTTTCTTGATTTCGGCGGCATCGAGGTCCAAGGCGTTGTCCAATCCCAGGGGGCCTTCCACAACGCATCCCGGGATCTGCCCTCTTTGATTCATTTTCGAGAGAATCGCTGCATCAAGGGTTTCGGGCATGGACGGATTCACAACCTCCACAGCGGTGATACAAGCTACCTTGGGCTGCTCGATTTGGAGGGAATGTGCCAGGTCTACAGCGTTGCAGATGATATCCACTTTTTGGAGCACATCCGGTTTGACGTTCATTCCGCCATCGCTGATGAAAAGCAAGCGTTGCAAGGAAGGAATGTCCGCGACGGCTACGTGGGAAAGAAGACGACCCGTACGCAACCCCCAATCCTTGTGTAGCACCGCTTTCAAGAGGGTGGATGTTTTGACCATTCCTTTCATCAACACCTGGGCCTTTCCCGAAGAAACCAGTTGCACGCTGGTTTGGGAAATCTCCTCCGGTGAAGATGCTTCCACCCAGTACACCGGGTCCAGGAATGCGGGAGGAAACCATTCTGCGCAGCTTTGCCGGTTTCCCACGAACAAGGGGGAAACCAACCCGGCTTCATGCGCAGATTCCACCGCACGAACCGCTTCCTGGTCTTGTGCCCCGGCGAGCACGAGGGTTTGCACGGGGATGGCTCGAACTCTCTCCACCAGTTCTTGCAACGATTTCATCTCAAAAATCCTTCTTCCAAAGGATTCCCTCTTCGGTAAGGGCATAGAACGACGAGGAAGTCCAATCCACATCCAGGATTTGGGAAGGTACCGTGTCGATCAGTATGTTGTTATCCATGGGATAGTACCGGTACACCTTGTTCCCGGAAAAGGCAATCAGTACAAGGCGTGAAGCATTGTAGTACGCTTTTTGGAAATGGGAGGACACGGGAATGGGCATGCCCATTGTCTCGGTGAGCAAGTAGTACGGGTACACTTGCCCGTTGGAAGAGGCGATCAACATGCGGTCCTGGAAAATGAAGGAAAGGATGGGGTGGAGGGACTCCGCATCGGGAACATCCATGACCAGGAGCTCCGAGGGTTTGAAGGGATTGGTGAGCCCAAACGAATCGTTGAAGAAGAACAACAGGCGGTCGTTTACCATGGTTCCCCAATCGATGGTCTTCCCGAACTGGAAGGTGCGAATGCTCTCTTCCTTGAGCACATCGTAGATGTTGACGTAGTCATCTTTCCAGGAGATGCAGTATTTCTCCGCCACGCTTACGCCGTTGGGATCGAGCACCTTGAGGGTTTTCTCCCCCAGGCTTCCCTCTTTGATGGAGAAGAAATGATCCTTGATGCGAATGAGCGCGGGATACTTGAAGAGCACGTCGATGCTTACCGAGGCCTCGTACAATTTCTTGGAACGTGTTTTCCCCGTTTGGGGATCCAGGGTAAGGAAGGAGCCATCCTTCTTCACGAAGGAGAGGTTCTGCCCATCGCTGAGAAATCCCATGGAACCCGCCAAGGAGAGGTTCGTGGCGAGGGGAGAACCCAGTTGCAAGTTCCAACTTCGTATGGACCCGTTCTCGTTGATGGAAAGCATGAACTCGTTCCATCCTGCAAGCCAGCGTACCGGGTTTTCCAAGTCCACCACGGCCACTTTTTCTAGGCTGGTGCTGTAAATGAGCAATTGCCCCGCCTCGGTGCCGAAAAGGACCCAGTCCTTTTCGAAATCCGCGGCGTAAATGGAGGTGATTGCAGACTCGGAAACCTTAACGGGTCTTCCGGTATCGCTGCCCACATTCCCCGACGCGTCTCCCCAGAAAACCCTCTCCGCGAACCAAATGACCTGGGTGATCGGTGCATTGGACACGTTCTTTCGATCCATGACGGTGTCGTCTCGGATGAAAATTAGGTTCCCCTTTTCATCCCCCGCCACGAAGCTCTCATGGCCAGATTGGTCACCCGCGATACACAGAACGTTGGAAGTTGTGGAGAGTGACACGATTTTTTGGAAGTCCAGGTCCAAGATCTGCAACTCTCCTCCCCCGAAATTCAGCAGCATTCTTTTCCCGTTCTTGGAAAAAGCAACCTGCTTGGCACCTTCGATGGGGTACTTGAAGCCAGAAGGCCACTTGTTGCGCGCGTTTTCCATCATGAATCGCACGTCAAACACTTCGATGCGCTTGTCCAGCAACAAGGCCAACTGTCCAAAGCGGGAAATGTCCATCCAGCGGATCTCTCCCGGGTTGAGCACGATATCAAATGTCTGTTCCAAAAGTGAATTGAACATGGTCAGGTGCCCTTCCCCTGCCAGAAGGAACCCGCGATCTTGGTAGGCAACCCCTTTTTCCCAACTGCCAAAAACCGCTTCCATGGTTGGTTGCACGGAGGGGTCCACCACCGGAGATGGGGAAGATACACGCGGGGGAATCGAAGTGGTTCCCGTGGTGTCCGGGATTTGGATCGAGCTCACCGGGGAGGCTGTGGAAACCGGCGGTTGCTCTTCTTGCGTGGGTACTACGTCCGGTTCGGGTTGTGTTGAAATCTCCGGTTGGGAGAGGGACGCTTGGGTTGCGGAACTAGACCCTTGCTCCGTTGCATTCCGCGTGGATTCGGGTTCCACCGGCGAGTAGATCTTCTCGATGAAAGTGGGGATGGAACGGTTGTCCCGTGTCAAAAGGTACACTACTTGGTCTCCATCTACGAAAACGATGGTGTTTTCCAGCGCATCGACCGCGAAGTCCTCGATCCCCACCGAAGAGGATATGTTGTACATCTCTTTGAGGTCGTAAATGCGGAAAGCGCGAATTTTCTTGTCCCAGTGAACGGTAAGCAACAGGTTTTTCTCTTCGGCTACCATAGCTTGCAACAGGATCCCGCGGTTCAAATTCCGGGAAGTGGGGGAAATATTGGGGTCAAAGCGCTGGTAATGAACGGCTCCCCCCGCATCCACCGCCAAGAAACGAGACGAATCGATGTTGAACGGAGAAAGGGATACCAGCGGTTTCTCGAACTTGACATAGGAAGGTTCCGTTTTCCCCGGGATATCCATCCAACCAACGTAATTGGAACCGGATTGGAAAAGAAGGCGAAGTTGGTTGTCCATCACCATGTCACTCACTGCTCCATGCAAAACGGTGAACTGGTGGGTTAAATCTCCATCCAGGTCGAAGATTTCCAGCGTGTTGTCTTCGTAGGCCAGGAACAGGAAGAGATCCAATCCGAGTGCGAAGGAAGAAATGGGTTTGCGTATCAAGATGCTGCTTTTTCGCACCACCCGATCGGAAAGGACTTCCAACACTTCGAGCGTATTTCCTTTTTCGATGGCAAGGAAGGGGAACTCCAGCTGGATGCGCGAGGGCCTGACTTCCAAGTCCACGCCGAGCAAGCGGTTTTCTTCTTTTACCCACAGGTACAGAAGGCTTTCTTCTGTCCAGGCAAAGTTCCCGCTGCGATCCAGGTCATACGTTTGGGCGTACTGCAGTTGCAACGTTTCGGAGAATTCTGCGGGAATATCGACTTGCTTCACCTTTTCGGGCTCAGGCGGTAGCAGAACAGTGGTTGTTTCTTGCGTGGGTGGCGTGGAAACCTCGGTTGCCGGAGGGGTGGGGGGAATGGTGGGAGATGGTGATTCCACGACCGTTGCAACCGGGGTGGGTTCTTCCACGGTCGTGCTGGGTACCGGGGAAACGGTAACCGGTTCTTCTGGTCCCTCTTTTGGCTCGGGTTGCGTGGGGGGCTCGGTGGCCACGGTGGCTACCGGGGTGACTTCTTCCACCACAACGGTTGCCACGGCAGTCTCTTCGGGTTGGGTGGGTACCGTGGATACAGGGGTGGGCGAGGTAACCGGAACTTCCACGGGTTGCGTGGGTGGGGTAGCGAACTGGGGCAAACTCGAGGATTCCGGGAGCAGTGTCCGTTGGTCGCTCCCCTGTTGGTACACCATAAGATCCAACTTGAAGCGTGGTTGGGAAACCCGGGGCCCCTTGAACATGAGCGCTGTGGTTTGCAAGTCCTCCAGGATTTGGGTCGCGATGCTTTCCGGATCCGAAAGCGTGGCGAGGTTGAAAAAGGGCGTACAAAACAGGGTCCCGAGTTCCTTGAGGAAATTTTGGTAGGAATGTTGGTGGGTGGCTACAGGGTACAGGATAACTCCCGCGTCCTTCAACGCCACCAGAGCATCGGATTTCGTGCGGGTGCTTCCCGGGCCCGTGTCGTAGTAGTTGGCATCGATTCCGTCGGTCAACAAGACGATGACGTTGATACCACTTTCCCGTCCCGCAATGACCGCCGCATTGAACAGACCATCGTATAACCGGGTCATGCCGGAAGAAAAGATGCCCATCTGTGCGGACGCCCATCTCGAAGGATCGGAAGTATACCCCTGCACCAATTCGATCTTGTCGTCGAAACCCATGATGGCCCATCGTGCCCCAGCGGGAAGTGCGCCAAGGAATGCTTCAATTTGGTTCTTCACCGCCTCAGCACGTCTTTCGGTGCTGCTGCTCCGGTCCACGAGGAAAAGGACGTTCAAGGGGAAGCCCTCGATGGAAATCGGCGATTGGGAAACCACGCTACCCTGACTGTTCAGGAGTTGCGCGGTCTGCACCGAGTTAAGGTGTTTCACAAGGTAATACGAAGCATCCGGTTGCGAACGGGCGGAAATCAAAACCGGGTTTTTTTGGTTGATTTTGGACAAGCTTACCAGGTAATTCGCGATGTTGTCGAGGAAATCCTGGGTCACCTTCTCGATGATCTCCCACACCACGATGGTTTCACTCATCGAGCCCACGCTTTCGGAGAGATCCGAAAGGTTCGCAATGGTGATCCCCGTTTCCGGGCTGGTGACGGTTGTTTGGAGCTCCAAGCGCGTGAGCCGTTTTTGCTGGTAGGTGGAGAATGTCCAAATCCCTTTCATAAATAGGATTAACCCTGCATTGGGGTACCGGGAAAGCACGTCTTGGTATACCGTTTGGGTATCCAACACCACGTCCAGCTCGGCCCGGGGTTCTTCCATCTGCACGGAAAAGCCCATCGATTCGAAGCGTGAGCGCACTTGGTTTTTCAGTTCTTGCCCCTCATCTTGGGCAAGGATTCTTCGCCCCCCCGATTCCCGGAAATTCTCGAAGTAAATCACCAAGGGGAATCGACTGGTGATTTGGTTCATGGGCAACAGATTAAACTCCATGACCGTAGAAAGGTTGATTTCCTTGCGTTGGGTCTGGGAAATATACCCCGCCTTGGTTACTTCGACGGAATGTTCCCCGGGGTTGATCTCAATCTGTGCAGGCGTCGTCCCGCGCCACACTTGGTCCACGAAAACGTCAGCCCCAATGGGATGGGAAAGGACGTCCAATCTCAGTCCGGCGGCAAAAGAAGAGGAAGCAATACAGGCTATCAACAAAAACAGGAGTCCAATTGTTTTTTTCACGATGATCCCCCCTTGGTTTTCCCCTAATTTTACCATATTTCTGTGGTTAACAGCCTGTTTCACCGCGATTCGAAAAAAAAACGGACCCACACGGAGTCCGTTTTGGAGAAGAAGCACGTTTACGGGGTTAGGAGAACCAGGATCGCCTTGATGGAATGCATCCGGTTGCCTGCTTGGTCGAAAATCACACTTCGCTCGCAGTGACCCACTTCGTGGGTGCACTCCTCTCCGTAGTGCGCGGGAAGGCAATGCAGGAACAGTGCCGTTGGCTTGGCAAGTTGGAAATTCGCCATGTTCACCTGGTAGGGCATGAAAATTTTCTTTCGTTCCTCCGCTTCCGCCTCTTGCCCCATGCTTGCCCACACGTCGGTGTACACGATATCGGCATCCTTCATTCCCTGCGCCATGTCATTGGTGACCTCGATGGTGGAACCGGTGGAGTACTTGGTAGCCATTTTGCGTGCTTGCTGTACGAAGTCTTCCCGTGGTTCATAACCGGGGGCACACACCACGGAAATATGGGTTCCCATGAGCGCCGAACCAAACAGAAGGGAATGGCAAACGTTGTTTCCATCACCCACGTAGGTCATCTTCAGCCCTTCGAACTTCCGGAACTTTTCGTAGATGGTCAGGAAGTCGCCCAACGTTTGGGTGGGATGCTCCCAATCGCATAAACCATTGATCACGGGAACCGAGGCGTAGCGTGCCAGTTCTTCCACGGTTTCGTGCTTGAAAACCCGTGCCATGATGACATCGGTCATCTGGGAAAGCACCAACGCAATGTCCTCGGTGGTTTCCCGTTTGCCCAGCTTGATATCGTCTGGCCCGAGGTAAATGCCATGCCCTCCCAGATGCGTCATTGCCGATTCGAAAGAAACACGGGTACGCAGCGAGGGCTTTTCGAAAATCTCCGCCAAGGTCTTGTTTTTCAGCAGTTCCGGGCGATACCCGGAAAGGTAATCGCGTTTCAAGGCAACTGCCGCCTCGATGAACTGGAAAAATTCTTCTGGGTTCAATTCCCGGATCCCCACAAGGTTTCGACCCTTCAGGTTAATTGCCATACCACACCTCCAGATGTATTTTACGTGGAACGTTCCAAAGCAACCGAAGCCGCACCAAAAATCGCGGCATTTTCCCGCAACGTGGACGCGATGAGCTCGAAGCTGTTGACCATGGATAAGATCGTGTGCTCGTTGGCGACCTGGTACACCTTTTCCAAGAAGAGGGGAGCGGATTGGGAGATACCCCCGGAAAGGATGACCCGTTCGGGGTTAAAAATGCTCACCAGCGAACCGATGCCCACGCCAAGTGCCCAGATGAATTGCTCCACGACGAGTTGGGCCAAGCGGTCTTTTTGCTGGAAGGCAAGGAAAATCTCACGGGCGCCGAATTCGCCATCCGCTGCAAGGTCGAAGATACGAGAATCCGGGTAGCGACGTTTCCATTCCAGAACCCGTTGGCGCATGCCGCTATTGCTGGCGTATGCCTCGATACACCCGCGATTCCCACACCCGCAAACGGGACCATGCGGGTTCACCGAAATGTGCCCCAGCTCTCCGCCAATTCCCTGTCCTCCCACCATGAGATGGCCGTTGGTGACCGCTCCTCCTCCCACACCGGTTCCCAGTGTCAGTACGAAGAAATTTTCGCAACCTTTCGCGGCTCCAAACCATTTTTCTCCCAGTGCGGCGGCTTTCGCATCGTTTTCCAGGAACACGGGGAAACCGGTTATCTGTTGCACCCGCGAAACCAATGGGAAATCATTCCAGTCAGGGAAGTTGGGGGAAAAGTGGACCAATCCGCGTTCTCGGTTCACCGAACCGGGAGAGCCAATTCCTACCATCACGTTCCCCTGGTTCTCCGCGAGCTGCTGTACCACCTGTGCAATCCTCTGTGCGACTACTTCTCTACCTTCCGAGACCTGGGTGGGTAGTGCGCGTTTCTCCCCTACCGTTCCATCCTCGGACACCAGGGCTCCCTTGATGCTCGAACCCCCAAGATCAATGCCGATTACCTTCATCCGAACCCTCTTCCTCTCTTCCAAACATGGTTATGCAGACCGAACCATACCGTGCATGGTGCTTTTGGCGGAAACGGGGAAAAAGGGTGTCCTTGTCCCATTGAGCCGGATGCTCCACCACGAGGATGCCCGTTTTTTCCAGGATCGTTTCGTTCTGCTGTAAAGCCAAAAAGACTTTTCGGGATATTGTATCATTAAAGGGCGGATCTACAAAAACCACGGAAAAGGATTCGCGTGATTTCTGCACGAAGGAAATCGCATTTTGCTTGCGTACCTCCATTTCTCCCCCCGCCGAAAGGGACTGCATGGTTTTGTACAAGGCGGAAATGGCCACCTGCGACACATCCACGAAGGTCACCTTGGAAAAGCCACGGCTCATCGCTTCGAAGCCTACGATACCACTGCCCGCACACAGGTCGAGGAAAGAGGAACTTCCAAAACAAACCGTGCTCTGCAGCGAAGAAAAGAGGGCATTCCGAACTTTTTGGGGGGTGAATCGGGTTCGCGGATCGGGGACTGGCACCACATTTCTTCCTTTCCACTTTCCACCCGTGATGCGCAAATCCATCTTTTGGGTGGTACTCAAGGAAGTTGCACCTCTTCCACGCGCAGTTTTTCTTGGAGGGAAAGAACATCCTCTTTGCGGCATAGTTCGGTTCCCGGTGTCATCACCGAAGCATTCCCGCACGCCATTGCAGTGCGGAAGCAACGGCAAAAATCACTCCCCTTTGCGTACTCCAGCACGAATCCCGCAAGGAACGAGTCCCCGGCACCTACCGCGCTTTTCACCTCCACCGGGATGGATTGGCAAAACAGCACCTGTTCCCGGGAAAAAGCGAAAGCGCCTTTCTCTCCCAGCGAAAGAAGCAGGTATCCCAATTCGTATTCCGCCAGCACCTGTTGCCCTTTTTCCAACAAGCTTTTTCGATCCGAGAGATCCAATGGTTCCCCGGTAAGGCGTTCGAACTCGTACACGTTCGGTTTGATGCCAAATGGGGTTCCGCGCAAACCCTGCGAAAGGTTCTTCGCATCCGAATCGAAGAAAACCCGGGATTTCCGCTGGGAAAGCAGGGAAATGGCTTGGTAGTAGAATTCCCGTGGTGTCCCAGGTGGGACGCTTCCGGAAATCACCACGATGTCATCGGGGCGCACCAGCTTGTCAAGGTATTCCATCGCGTGCTTTGCCTGCCGGGGAGAGATTCGGCTGCCTTTGACACTGAAACGGTACTGTGTCTGAGGGTGTTGGATGATCGTGTTGGTTCGGGTTTCGTTTTCCAGGAAAATATCCGCGTGCAACACCATCTCGGAGTCCAGCATCTTGCGGATCCGGTTCCCCGTGGTTCCGCCAAGAAGCGTGATCGCCACGGAATCTCCTTCCATTTCGCGGATGACCCGGGAAACGTCGATTCCTTTCCCCGCGGGGTATTCCAACACCCTCTTCACGCGGTTGGTATCGTCGGGGTGCAATTGATCCACGAGAAGGTAGCGATCCAGGCAAGGGTTCATCGTGAGCGTATAGATCATGGAAAACATCACTCCTTTTGTTTGAAAATGCGTTCCAAGGGCTGTACCAGCTTTCCGGAATAAGCGGAGAGCAAATCGGAAAAAAAGGCGTTCCAAAGGCTGTACAGGCTCTTGCCGTGAAGGATCCACTTGGGAAGGGAAACAAAGGGAACGGGAAGGGAAACGAGGATCTCGGGGCCTGCGGGCAAAGGTGGAGAGCCTTTGGAAACGGAAAACATGTGTGGGAAGCGCTTTTGCAGGGAAGCAAACACCGTTTGGGCAAACATACGTGCCTCGGAGATTTCCCCCGGAAATCCCCGCAGGGAAGGGGGGATCGCAAACGACAAAAACGGGCTATCGCTGGAAAAATCCAGCCGAAGATGGTGTTCTCCCCATTTTTCAAAGCAATCGATCACCCCGAAAAAGGCGGCGGAAGAAAAGAAACCCGCACCACTGAAGAAAGGGGTTTCGTGCATGTTTTCCCGTTGGAACACCGTGCGAATCCACGCAGGTTTGCCCACCAGGCAGAAGCTCCAAAAATGCGTGGGAAGCCTTCCGGGGTTGTCCGGGAGAAAAAGGCTATCGGGTATACTCCCCGGAAAAGACAGCTCCTCCCAACTTTTCTGGATTTGTTTCTTCCAAAATGGGGGAAAAGGGGTGGGAGACCAACCTGTTCCCGTCAAGTGGCGCTCTTTGAGGGGGGTTAACCCCAGTGCAACGAGCGAACGTCCCTGGAAAATCCCGAAAAGGGAAGGAAAACCCGAAAAGAAACCAAAGAAAACGCTGGTTTCGGAAGTTCCCGGGGAAATTCCACGTGGAAAGGAAAGGCTCCCCGCCTTGCCGTATTGTTGTGCTTGGGCCATTCTCTGCAGCGAATGCGTGCAGACCTCTGCCCCAAGGGACACCCAGTGCATCTTGCCATCCATGGTGGGATTATACAACAAACCCGCCCTCCAAAACAGTATTGTGGCGCAACCCCCCCGACACGGAATGCTCTGCTGGGTACGCCGCACCCCAGTGCGGCAATGGGCTGCTGTGCTCCCAAAAAGGGAAAGGCCGGTTTGTTTTCGTGGGTTTGGGCAGTCAATTGCCCAAAGAAAAACCGAATGTCGCAATTTTACGGTATAATCGGAGAGGAGCATTGCTCTGGAAGGGGGGATTTTGTGGCCATCGATTTTTACGTCCACCAGAAGAAGAACCTGCAAAAAACGATCATCCTCGTGGTATGCATGTTGTTGCTGGTTTTCGTGGTGGGTTTGCTGTTGGATCTTGCTTTTGGCACCATCTTCTTGGTCACGGGGGTGCTGCTGCTTTTCACGTCTATCCAAAGCCTGGTAGCGTTGAAGTCGGGTTACAGCATCGTGCTGCGTTCCGTTGGGGCAAAGCAAGTGCACCCCATCACTTCTGACGCGGAGGAGAAACAGTTGTTGAACATCGTGGAAGAAATGTCCATCGCTTCTGGTATCCCCGTTCCCGAGGTCTACGTGATGGAAGATGGCTCGATCAACGCTTTTGCCACGGGTTCCAAGCCGGAAAAGGCCTACGTATGCGTAACACGGGGTTTGTTGACAAACTTGAACCGCGAAGAAACCGAAGGGGTCATCGCCCACGAAATGGCCCACGTGAAGAACCGCGACATCCTCCTGATGACGATGATCAGTGCGCTTGTTGGCGGCGTTCTATTGCTGGCCTTGGTTGCTTTTCGCGCGGGGATTGCGTTGCTGCGGGGAGGCATTTTTCTCGGGGGTGGCAAGAAAAAGAGCAGTAAGGACAGTGGTGGCAACGTGATCCTGTACATCATGCTCGCGATGATGGCCACCGCGGCCGTGATGTTCCTTGTCGGCCAGATCAGCCGGTTGATGACCCTGGCCATCTCCCGGAAACGCGAGTTCCTCGCCGACGCAACCGCGGTGGAATTCACCCGCAATCCCCATGGTCTGAGTTCCGCCCTGGAAAAGATCTACCAGATGGGGAGACCCACGCGAACCGCGAGTGCCGCCACCGCCCACCTGTTCATTTCCGAACCCAAGAAGATCAAGCTGGCACAAAGAAGGGGGTTTTGGGCCAACATGCTGAGCACCCATCCCCCCCTTGTGGATCGTATCGCGGTTTTGGAAGCAGCAGATCCCGAACTCGTGATGCAACAGCTACAAAAGACGCTGAAAACTTAGCGTCCGACCAGGCCAAGCCCATCCACGATCCGCTGGATCATCTCGTCCACTGCCGTGATCACCCGGGCAGCCGCGTTAAAAGCCTGCTGGTACTTGATCATGTTGGACATTTCTTCGTCCAGGGAAACGCCTTTCACGCGTTCCCTTTCGTTGTCGATCTGGATCCTCATCAGTTCGTTGTTGGACTTCATGCGCGTAGCTGTTTGGGAATCCAGCCCCATTTCGGATACGAACATGCCCAAAAAGTCGTCGAATTCCACGCGCCCATCGTCCACGAGTTTGGCGTTTCGTGCGGTGGCCATGAAATCCGGGATGGAGCTGCTTGCACCCCCGCGCGGGATGTGCACATCACTGATCCAATCCCCGTCGGTGTCCACCCATTTCCCGAAATCCACCGCAAGCAGCATGGGATTGGCATTCAGCTGGCTGGAGAGTTTCAGGCGCTTCACGTAGCCGTATAGCCCATCTGCCTGGCGCGTGTCGAGATCCAGGTTGTCCGAGCAAATGTTGCTGTTCATCGTGGCGTAGGGATTGAGGTAGTTTTTCACGACATCCACGTCGTACTCCCAGGAATTGCCAAAAGTGCCATGCTCCGTGAGGTATCCCATTTTTTCCCAGAAAATGGTAGGAGCCTGTAAATCGTACGTTTGCACGATCCGTCCATCTTCCAGCCGCCTTCCAAAACTGAAATCCACTCCCCTCCCCGCCCGGAAAACGAGCTTCTGGTCGGGTGTCAGGTCAGCCATGATGCCGGTAGGGACCTTTCCGTTGATCGTTTCCACCGCGTCCGATAGGTTCATCGTGTTGAGGTTGATATCCACGGGGCTGGTACCCAGCGTCATTTGCATTTCGTCCGGGGGGAGTTGTACGTCGAGGCGGAAATCCTGGTCAAAAACACCGGAAAGATGAGCCTGCTGCAGCGTTAACGTGTACGTGGAACCGGGTGTTCCCTGCAGATGGAACACCTCGTCGGATTTCTGGTACACGATATCCACGTTTCCGACGGGAGCGGCACTGAGGAAGAGTTCGCCGGAATCGGGGTCAAAGCGAAAACCCAGTGCAGTGGCTGCGGCTTCTCCCCCGGCCGCCACGCTGTTGTCGATGATTTTGATGTCTTTGCTGTTAATGACCCCGTCCCCGTTGCTATCCTGGATGGAGAAATTCCCCAGCTCCACCTTGAGGGTGGTGGGGTCCACGGTGAATCCGCCACCTGCACCGTTATTTTCTCTTGCGGTGTACCAGAGTTTCACCTTCCCCTGGTACTCGTTGAGATTGGATTTGAGCGTGAGGTCGACTTGGTTGGGAGCCAAGAGGGCTGCCGTATCGATATCGTAATCCCTCGGGAGCACCTTGCTGAAAGAGTACATCACGTTGGCCAGGTTGTCGTACGAACGGGTGTCCAAAACCGAAAGCGATTGCGAGCTGAGTGTGTTGAACGGATCGTCGGTAACCATTTGGTGGATGGAATCCATGGCCAGCCCGGGTTTTGCGGCGATCCACTTGCGTCCGTTGAACTCGAATCCCTTGATGTAGTCCTTCAAGAAGGTATTGTGGTTGATCTTGTACAGCAGTTCTTCGTCGGTGCGGTACACCACCTCGATTTGCATGGGCACGGTTTCGCCATCCGAATTGATCTTGGGAACGCTGAACGTCACGGATTTTTCGATCTCTTCCTCCTCGATGGGTTGGGGTTTGTCAACCACCGGTTCTTTGAAGACCCGGAAATCTCTTTCGGAAAGCACTCCGTCGAAGGCAAGGGAAACTGGGGCACTGGGGAGAGCATCCAGCGAAAACGTGCCATTTTCCAGCGGAATGAAAGCACGCTTCCATCTCCGAAGATCCATGGTGACGGTTCCATCGTACTCCGAGTATGCAGGGTCATCGATGACCAGCTTCTGCAAATCGGAGTCGTAATGGAAGGACGTGATGTCCGTTCCCCCGATGCGAATGCGCAGGTCCGAAGAGGTGATCTCTTGGTCATCGTCAATATCGATCAACCCGGGAATGGCAAACATTCCGTTTTCCAGGTGGATTTGTTTTCCCGTTTCCTCGGTCACGTAAAGGATATGGGCTTGTTGGTCCAAGTCCAACAGTTTTTTTACCAAGAAATCGTTTTCCGAAAGGGGGGTGGTGTCGCTGAAATCAAGCTTAACCGGTGAAATGGTAGCGGAAAGCCCTTCCAACATCGTTCCTTCGGAAAAATTGGCTTCCGATACATTCCATTGACGCACATTGATGGCCTCGTTGAGACCATTACCCACGAAACCTGGCGGGAAGTTTGGGTCTCCGGAGTAATCCAGGATGCCCGTTTGGGCATTGTACGTGAACTGCGTGATATTTACAGTGGTGGGCACGGTGGTATCCGTGACCAACTGGATCGAGATATCCTGCGAATCGATGATTCCGTCTTCATTGGCATCGATGATCGAACCCACCTGGATCTGGCCTGGTCCAATTTTGTTCGCGTTATCCACCGCCTGCTCTTCCACGAAGTACACCAGCCCTGGTCCCTGGAAATCTCCTCCCTCCACGCTGACTTTCCGGGACACGGAATCGTATCCCACCACGGGGTAGAAAAACTCCGTGAGCGAAAATTGCTGTGGTGTGTCATGCGAGAGAACGAATTGCTTGGTATTCACGTTGCCATCCAACCACCATATCCCCTCCAAGCCGTCACGCTGGTGGGTTTGCGGCACGTAATCCACGTTTCCAATTTCCAGTACATCCAAGGAATGCGTGTTGAACCCCATTCGGGCAAGCAAGCCATCCCGGTCTATCACCAACAAATCCTCAAGGGTTCCCAAGGAGCCTACCTTTTCGGAATCCACCGTGCCGTTTTCGTTGATCCCGTCGTCCACTTTGCCGAACAACATCTTGTAGGCACCGGTGGTTGTGTTCATTTCGTCGGAACGAAGCGTTCGAAGGAAAACGCGCACTTGGTCCGAAAGGTTGGCATTTTCCAGGTCGATCACGTGGAAATCGGCAATCGTGGCCGCCGGCTGCGAAAAGTCAAGCGAAACAGGGGATAGCCCGGAAATGTCCCCGGAAACCCCTGCGACAATACTCTGTGGACTGCTTTGCCAGCGCCGAATCGTCACCGCCCCCGAATGGTTCTCGTAGCCTGCCTGGGTCAAGGTGATCTCGCCGGATGCTTCGTCGAAAGAGAATTCGGTGATGTCGACGCCACCAACCTGGATCCGGATATCGTCGTTGTCGAAAAAAGTGTCGTCGTTGATATCAATGAGATCCGGAACGGTGAACGAACCGTTTACGGAAGTCAAAGAGGAATCTTCGGTAACATAGTACAAAAGGGTATCTCCGCCGAAGGCCCCGTCCGCGAGGGTGATGGAATCCGGGGGACCTGAAGTGAAGCTGGCCACTTCCTTCTCCAGGTTGGTGAACCGTTGCCCCACGTTTTCCAAGGACAAGAAACCATCTTCCACGGCTTTTTCCGTTCTTTTCCAGTGCACCACATCTACGGATCCGGAAAATGTGTTGGGCAGTTCGTGTAGGATAATCTTGTTTTCCAACAGGTCCACGTCGAAGTTGGCGTACGTTGTTCCCGTCACGGAATCGGTGATCACGATGTCTTGGTTGTTGAACTCGCCGTCCCCGTTGATATCGATCAAGTTTTCGAGTTCGAATTCATCCCCGTTCACGATGATCCCAGATGTTTTCGTCTGGTAAAAGACTTCGGAATTCCCCTTGTAGCCCGCAAAGTCCGAAAGGTGGATGCGCGACTGCGTGGGTTGCAACTCCAGGTTCTTCGCTTCCAGGGTCAACATCTCAAAGTTTTCGGGGGAAAAGCCGTTCAGATCCTCGATCACCGTCTGGAAGGAAGTGCCCGTGGTGTAACTCTTGCTGTCGAAAGCCTGTTCGTACAAGGAGTTGTTCAGGTCCACGAAGCTGATCTTTCCACTGCGCCCCAGGGTGGTGGAGGCGGGGTTGGTCTGGATCTCGGAGATGGCCATGTGGATCGGGCCATCCAGGATGGAATGCGTTCCCGCAAGTCGAAACAGGTTGGGCAACGAGCTTCGCGTGGCTTCCATTTCCTGGAAGAAGTCGACCCCCGAGATGGAGCCGGTTTTGTCAAACCCCGTTCGATGGATGAGGTTCAGCTTGTCCACCATCATCAATGCCAGCTCGTCGAAACGGTCAAGGTAGCGGGGAATGGTCTCGTCGCGGAGTTCGAACATGGCTCCCAGGTGGCCCCCGGAAACTTCGATTTTCGTGGAGCGGATGAAGGTGTCGTACAAATTTTGGGTGTTGGGGCGAATCGGGGTCTCGATGGGAGACCAGTGGTCGTCGTTGAGCACGATCTGCCCCCCCACGTAGATTTCCAGGTGCCCCTTGGTGCCCAAGCGGTACTTGGCTTCCACGAGGGTATTCAATTCGTCCAGCAGGCGGTCCCTTTCGTCCAAGATGTCGTTGGGAGAAGTGTCCATGGTATAGGCGGAGCGAATTTGCTGGCTCAGCGAGGCGATATTTTCCAGGATGGAATTGACATTCTGCACGGTGAGGGGGATATCCGCATTCAAGTTGGAGCGCAGTTCCTCGTAGCGCTCGTACAAGTCCTGGTACACCCGGATGAAGTTTTGGGCCTCGGATTGGACTTGCTCCAAGGTTGCAGCATTCGTGGGATTGCCCATCACCTCTTGGAAGGAAAACCAAAGCTTGTCAAAGTACTGTCGAAAGCCGTCCTCCGATGGTTCCTGCAAGATTTGTTCCATGTAGTGGAGGTTGTGGGCGGTTTTGTCCCAAAAGCTGAAGTTCTGCGTGACATTGCGGTACTGCACGTCGAGGAAAGCATCGCGCACACGTTCGACCTGTTTCACCAAAGAACCCGTTCCCAGGAACATGGGCACGTTTGGTTGCGTGAGCGACCCCATGGCAATCGGAGGGGTCGTGCGAATGTCCGGACGTTGCCGGGAAAAGCCCTCCGTGTTGGCGTTGGAAATATTGTGTGCGGTGATGCTCATCGCTAACTTCGAGGTGTATGTTCCCAAAACCCCCGTGTTCAAGATGGAAAAAATACTGAAATCTCCCATGCGCAAACCTCCCTGTGGCAAAACACCTACCCATCTTTATCGGCAACTTGGGGAAAGCCTTGAAAAACACGCGGTGGAGGCGGTGTTGGGTGTGCTATAATCCCTGTGGAAAAAGGAGGGATCACACTGGAACCCTGGATGCATTCCCTGCAAAGCTATCGCTCCGCCCTGCAGGAAAAGAGAATTTCGGCGAAGGAACTTTGGGACCACTACCAGAAGCGGGTGCAGCTCTTTGATCCCAACATTGGTTGTTTCCTGGAAACAGCCGATCTCTCCCCCCGCTTCTTGGAAGGAACAGATGGCCTTTTCCCGTGTTCCGTGAAGGACAACATCCATGTGCAGGGTTTCCATACAACCTGTGGAAGCCAGTTTCTGTCAGAGTACTCACCGGTGTTTGAAGCCACGGTTTCCCAAAGGCTGCGCAAGGCAGGCTGCGTGTTCGTGGGAAAGACGAACATGGACGAATTTGCCATGGGTTCCACGGGGGAAAACTCCGGCTTTTTCCCCACGCGAAACCCGTGGGATTTCGAACGTATCCCCGGTGGTAGCAGCTCCGGCTCCGCGGCATCGGTTGCGGCGGGATTTTGCCTGTTTTCCATCGGATCGGATAGCGGAGGTTCGCTTCGCCTCCCCGCCTCTTTTTGCGGCGTGGTGGGATACAAACCCACGTATGGCCTGGTACCGCGCTCGGGGTTGGTGTCGCTGTGTTCTTCGATGGACCAGGTGGGCTCCCTCACCCGGTGCGTTTGGGACGCCGCGGAAGTAAGCAGTTGGTTGATCGGCAAAGATGGCCGCGATGCCACCACGGTGGACCACGAGATGGATCTGCTGCAGCGCCTGGAAGCCCCGGTTTCGGGTTTGCGCCTGGCGTTTTTCCGGGAATGGTTCCACTCCCCCGTGGATCCGATGATCCAACAACTTTTCCAAGCCGCTTTGCACGCTTTCGAGGCCATGGGAGTAACGGTGGTTGCGCTTTCGTTCCCGGAAATCGAGCAGGTTTTGCCGGTGTACTACGTGCTGAACCCTGCAGAAGCCAGTTCGAACCTCGCACGATTCGACGGTGTGCGTTTTGGGAAGCGGGTGGGTAGAGGTGACTATTCCGATGGTGTTTCTTCCGCGCGGAGCACCCTGCTGGGAGAGGAAGTGCAACGCCGCATCTTGCTGGGAACCTTCTGCTTGGAGAGTGAGAACGTCAACGAGTACTTCGACAAAGCCGCCCGTGTGCGCGCTCTTCTTGTGCAAAAGGTGCGCGGAATTTTCGAAGAGTACGACGGGCTTGTTTCTCCCACCGCACCTTGCTTTCCCCCAAAATTGGGGGAGAGCCTTTCGCCCCTGGAGCAATACCAACTGGACCGCTTCACCGCACTTGCCAACCTGGGGGGGTTCCCGGCGATTTCGATTCCGCTTGGTTTCTCCGATGGTCTTCCCACGGGGTTGCATCTGTGCGCGGATCGCTTCCAGGATGCGAAGTTGTTGCAGCTCGCGCGTTCCTTCGAGAAGAAAAACGGCTTGCTCTTCGCGGGCCATTATCCCTTCCCGCACCTGGAGGACCGGCCATGACCTACCAGCCCCGAATCGGGTTGGAGATCCATGTACAGCTTGCCACCCGCACCAAGGCTTTTTGCGGCTGCGAAGTTGCGGCCCCCGGGGCTGCACCCAATTCCAGCATCTGCGAGGTGTGCACGGGGCATCCCGGCGCTCTCCCCGTTTTCAACAGGGAGGTGGCGCTTCTTGCCACGAAAATCGCCCTGGCCTTGGGCTGTGAAATCAACCCGCAAAGTACGTTCGACCGGAAAAATTACTTCTACCCCGACTTACCCAAGGGGTACCAAATCACCCAGTTTTTTCATCCACTGGGGCGAAATGGGAGTTTCCGTTTTTTTTCTCCGCAGGGGGAGGAATTGGAATGGGCCATTCGCAGGGTACATATCGAAGAAGATGCAGCCCGCTTGGTGTACCTTTCCCAGGATGGTTTCACGGGGATTGACGACAACCGAAGTGGAATTCCCCTCGTGGAAATCGTAACGGAGCCTGCCAAACGGACCCCGGAACAAGCGCGGTCTTTCTTCCAACAGCTTCGGGATACGCTGCGTTTCCTGGAAGTGACGTCCGGAGACATGGAATGGGGCGCTTTGCGCTGCGATGCCAACGTTTCCGTTTGCTCCGGGGATGGTGTGCGGTGCTCTTCCCGAATGGAAGTGAAAAACCTAAATTCCTTCTCCTTCCTGCAAAAGGCCCTGGAATTCGAGATTGTCCGGCTTCAAGCACAGCTGGAGTCGGGAAAGCTGTCTTCCCCGCAAACGAGGGGCTGGGATGCATCCGCAAAACGAACCTTCTTGCTTCGCGAAAAAGAGAGCCTCGGCGAGTACCGCTATTTTCCCGAACCGGATTTGGGACCGGTTTTCCTGTCCCCCCACACCCTATCCGGATTGTTTTCCGATCTTCCGGAGCTTCCCCACCAGCAGATCCGAAGGTACATGCGCGCGCAAGGGCTTTCGTACCCCGATGCCCTCTTCCTGTGGCAAAATCCCGCGTTTCGGTCCTTTTTCGAAGAGTGCCGGCAACTCCTGGAAGAACCGGGAGAAATCCTGAAATGGTTGCGCGGCGAGATACAGGGCCAGTTACACCGCCAGGAAAAGGAGTTTTCTCAGACCCCTCTCACCCCCAAGCAACTCGTGGACTTGGTGAAGAAGGTGCAATCCGGACAACTCCCCTTTTCTTCCGCCCGTGAGTGGATCCGCGCGCGCATTCGCGGTTCGGAGAAGCCGTTGGAGGTGTTGCAGCCGGTTTTGCCCGATGAAGCCTCGATGCACAAGTGGGTGGAGGAAGTACTGGAAGAACACCCCCGTGAGTTGGAAAAGTACCATGCGGGAAAGACGGGGCTCTTGCATTTTTTCATGGGGCAGGTGCTCCAAAAAAGCAAGGGAAAAGCCATCCCGGAAGTCGTTCTGAAAATTCTACGGGATACACTTGGAGGAAAGCGATGAATGAACCGAAGAACGAGAATCGTTTCGCGATCGTGGAGGAAAAGATCGATCGCGTGCAAAGTTTCCTGAGCAACGAGTACCGGGACCTATCCGAAGAACTCCAAACCCTCAAGAAGAATTTCCTGAGCCTGGAAGTGATGTTCTACGTGTTGCTGGGTGTTTCGTTGTTCCACCTCGTGGTGGATTTTTTGTAAGGAGGAGGGAAAGTGGCGATAAAAGACATTCTGGGTCCCATGATGATTGGTCCTTCGAGTTCCCACACCTTGGGGGCGGAGAGGATTGGACGCTTCGTATACGGTTTGATGGCAGGATGCCCGGACCGCTGTTCCTTCCATCTCCACCATTCTTTTTGCAAAACGGGAAAGGGGCATGGAACCCACAAAGCCTTGGTGGCCGGAGCCATTGGACTGTCCGAATCCGATCCCCAGATCCGGAACGCGTTCATTTTGGCGAAGGCAAGGGGATTGTCCTGGGAGTTTTCCGAGCAGGACTTGGGCGAGGTGCACCCCAACACCGTTCGCGTGGAATCGTGGAAGGGTTCCATCTTCCACGAGGTGGTGGCCTCCTCCACGGGTGGGGGAATGATCCGCGTGGTACGTATCAACGGTGTGGATTGCGATCTTTCCGGGGAATACCCCGCGATTCTCCTCATCAACAAGGATACGCGCAAAGCCCTGGCACGAATCTTGGAACAAGTGGGAGTCAACGTGGCCAACCTGTACTTGCGAAGGGTGAACAAGTTGTCCGCAAAAGCCCTGACCATAATCGAGCTCGACGAGGAAATGCCCTTTTCCAACCTTTTCGCACTCAAATCCCTGGACGTGGTGGAAGAAGCTTTCTACGTTCCAAGCCTGGTGAATGAAAATGACCTTTCATGATCTGATCGCACTGTCCCAGCAATCCGACTTGCCCCTGCACGAAGTCGTGCTGATGTTGGAAATGTCCGAAACGGGTGTGGACCCACAAGCGCTGCAAAAAAAGCTTTCCTGCTGGCTGGTAGAGCTGCTGGAAGAGGAAAAGAAGCAGTACGCCCAAGACCATAAAACGCTCACCGGTTGGACGGGGTGTAATGCACGCTTGGTAGCGCATTACGGTGCGCGTTTGCTAAGTCCCTTCGTGCACACCGCCACGGTAGCAGCCCTTTCCATGGCGGAAAGCAACGCGGCAATGGGAAAGGTTTTGGCCTGCCCAACTGCCGGTTCTTGTGGAGTTCTCCCCGGGATTTTGTTTGCGTGCCAACGAATCCTGCACAAAAGCACGGAGGAGATTGGCAACGGTTTCGTGGTAGCAGGGGCCATTGGCAATATCATTGCCGCCCGCGCTTCCATTTCCGGAGCACAGGCAGGCTGCCAAGCCGAAATTGGAACTGCCACCGCCATGGCCTCTTCCTGCTTGGCATACATCTTGGGGGGGGATTGCCAAGTGGTGGGGAATGCCGCCGCGCTCTCCCTGAAGGCCCTCATGGGACTGGTGTGTGACCCTGTGGGGGGGTTCGTGGAAGTGCCTTGCGTGAAAAGGAACGCGGTTGGTGTTTCAGTGGCCACTTCGACGGCAGAGATGGCTCTTTCGGGCGTGGAGTCGCTGATTCCCCTGGATGAAGTGGTGTTGGCGATGCAACGGGTGGGAAGAATGATGCACCCCGACTTGAAGGAAACCGGAATGGGGGGCATTGCCATTTCTGCCAGTGCGCACGAAAAGGTGCGCGAATTCTTGGAGAAATCCCCTGGCGGGGAATAAAAGGCATGTCCTTCCTGGAATTTTGACGGAGGAGTAGGCGAAATGGACCCCTTTTTTCAGAATTTCCCACACGGCATCCTTTTTTTGCAAAGGGATGCCGTTGATGAGGAAGGGATTGTGTTCCTCGAGCTCTTTCCCACTCTGTGGCAGCTGGTTTTCAAGCTTTGGTTGCGAAAAATGGGAAAGAAAGGCCAGCCCATCAAAACGGGGCAAAAACCCTTACGCTTAAACCAAATGAAAGATCCCCGGCTCCCCTTTCCCCTGTACAGCTTGGTGGAATTGGCCACCTCGGATTCGTTTCGCTTGGACGAGAGGCACGCTTTCGACAACGGTTTCTTCCGTATCCACGATGTGCAACGGTTTTGCAAACTGTTTTCTTCCTATCCGCATGTGATCGATGGGATCACCGGGGAAAAAGTCTCCTTTGGCCCCCCCCTTGTTCCTTCCATTTGGAAGGACACGACCATGTTTCCTGCAGAGAGCCCCGAATCCAATTGTTTTGGTTTCGAGGACCCGGAGCACGGGGAACGGTTTCCGTTTGCGGAGTTGTACCAGGAAGGGCCCTCTTCCGAGCCGATCTTGCCGGTTTTCGGCGAAAGGAACAACCTGGGGATCTACTTTCGCGGTACCCTATATCCCGTGAACAGCAAGCTGGACATGGGGAAAGTACTCTACATTGCCGAACACGTTTCCGAGTTGCCAACCCGGGCGGGAGAGTTTCGTGCGGAAAGAGACGCAAACCTCGTAAAGCACCTGCTTTTGAACGGAGTTCGGGTCTCCGGGGAATTTTTCCTCCGGGTGCCGGAAATTGTTCGCGTTTCGCCCAAAGCGCTTTGGAAATTGGAGCGGGAACATTTCGCCTTTCGGTTCACGTGTTCCTTTCGGTACGGTACCCAGGAAGTGCATTTCCCGCTATCCTTGGATGGGGAAAAACCCGAAGACACAATCCAAGTGCCCGCAGGGGACAGTACCACGTACATTCCCCGCGATCTGAAATGGGAGCAGGGGCACCTGGAAAAAGTGGGGACGTTCCTCAAGCAGCTATCCCCACAGGATTCTTCTCCGCAGGCCATAGTCCCCCGGCACTCCTGGCGGTTGCGCCTGGAGGAAGTGCTCCAGTTGGTGCAGCAGCTTTTCCCCGCCCTTTCCGCGGAGACCATTTTGGAATGTCCCCCCGAATTGTTGCACACCAAGACGGTGACTCCGAGAGTGCGCGCGTTTTCCCGTTCCCAAATCGATTGGTTTGCACTTCGTTTCGAGGTTGCATTGGGGGACACGGAGATCAGCTGGGACAAGTTCCTGAACATGGTACGGTTCGATTCGCATGTGGTGGAAATCAACGGCGAAATCTTTCAAGTGGATCCCCACGAGTTGCGCAAGTACCGGAAACTGCAGCAAATCCTGCAAACCGGAGGCGAAGAAAAGCACCCGTGGTGGGACTCTGCATTGGTCCAGGAGGTACAGGAGCAAACCACGTTCCAGCCCGATGAAAGAACCTCTGCCTGGATCCGGCAGATGGGTGGTGTGCATGCACTGGATGGTTATTCCCTTCCGGATGGGTTTTCCGGTACCTTACGCGGGTACCAGGTGGAAGGATACCAGTGGCTGCGTTTCCTGGAGAATTTCCACCTGGCGGGGATCCTGGCGGATGACATGGGCTTGGGAAAAACGGTGCAAACCATTGCCTGGCTGCTCTCGTTCAAGGAAAGAAACAACAGCCTCCGCGCGTTGATCGTGGTTCCCCGTTCCTTGCTGTTCAACTGGAAGTCTGAACTTTCCCGTTTTGCTCCGGGGCTTTCCACCCAGGTGTACCATGGCGTTCCCTCCGAGCGCACGAAAATGCAGCAAGAAGAGCCAGATGTGACCATTACCACGTATGCAACCGCCCGGAATGACCAGCTCTTCTTTGCCTCCCGGAAATGGGACGTGGGGGTAATGGACGAGGCCCAAGTTCTCAAGAACAAGCAGACACAGCTCTTCCAGGCCCTCAAGGGATGCAGTTTCCAGCACCGATTGGCGTTGAGCGGAACTCCCCTGGAGAATTCGCCTTTCGATTTGAAGAATATCTTCAACTTCTTGCTGCCAGGCTTTTTGGGGAGTGACCGTGCTTTTTCCCAAATCGTGCAAAACAATCCGGGATCCTTGACAGAAAGGATCAAACCCCTAATGCTGCGCCGGAGAAAAGCGGATGTGTTGAGCGAACTTCCACCACGTTCCGAGGAAAGCATCCTGGTGGAAATGCAGCCATTCCAGGAAAAAATGTACCAGCAGTACTTCCAGCTGGCCCGTCAAGACATCCTGGAAAAAAGCCAGGACGAGAAAAGTTTCCAGGAAAACCGCTTCCAAGTTCTGACCCACCTGTTGCGGTTGCGGCAGCTCGCCATTCATGCTGGGCTTTTCCTGGATACAACCGGCCACCAAGGTGTTTCCGGCAAAATGGAGTACCTGCTGGAACTTCTCGAAGAGCTCCTTTCGGAAGGGCACAGTGTTTTGGTGTTTTCCCAGTTCGCATCCATGTTGCGGATTCTTCGAAAGAGCCTCAAGGGCATGGCTTTCCCCTGTTTTTTCATGGACGGCCAGACCCAAAACCGCCAACAGGTGGTCTCGGCGTTCCAGCAATCCGAGAATCCTTCTGTTTTCTTGCTTTCGTTGAAAGTGGGGGGGGTTGGTCTCAACCTCACCAAGGCGGAATACGTTGTTTTGTTCGATCCCTGGTGGAATCCCGCTGTGGAAAACCAGGCAATCGACCGTGTGCATCGGATCGGGCAGAAAAACCCGGTCATGGTGTACCGAATCATAACAAAAGACAGCGTGGAAGAGAAAGTGTTGCAAGTGCAGCAGAAGAAGAAGGAATGGATCGAGCAACTGGTGGATGTGCAAGTGGGAGAGAAGACGTTCTTCTCCCGGGAACAGATCCTCGGCATCTTCGAACCATAAAAAAAGCACGCGCCATTCAGCACGTGCTTTCTTTCAAACCCTTTTCGGTTTACCAGGTTTTTACGGCTTCCCAAAGCCCTTGGGACGCTACACCAAGTTCATTCACGTAGATGATACCGGAAAGCGTCTCCGGGGTGGGAGAACTGCACTCCGCGGTAAAGCGGTACTGGTAGTCTCCCGTTTCATCCGCAAAAGAGAAATCCACCAGGTACGTGGTCTTGGTGCTGGTAACGCTTCCGACGATGCCGCCAGGTTCATTGATATGAACCGCGCCATGGTTGAGCGTCGCGTTGCCATCCAACTGCGTGAAGTTGGTTTGCCCGATTTCCAAGTAACCTGTTGCCGTGATTACTCCCCATTCGGCTTCGAACGTCCAGCCCCCACTGATGCGAGGAACGCGGCGGACGGAAATGTAGCAGGAGCTCAAAACCAGAGTCAAAAGCATCAACGCGGCCAATACCCAAACAAATTTTTTCATGATGCACCTCCCCTGCACATTTCTACTGTCGGACAGCGGACCATTCGCCCGACAACTCCACGATGGTTCCTTCCATCAACTCGCTGGAAACTGCCTGACCCACGAAAGTCCTTCCTGCGAAAGTAAATCGGGCCGTTCCGTCTTCCGAAACTTCCCCATTGATGGGGTAATTGATGCCATCAATTTCGATGTTGTCGTTGATGGTTCCATCCGGTCCAACCAGGAAGGTGAGGGCGGGCATATCCGACCGCGGAGCATCGAGGAAGCCTTCCCAGAAAACTCCCCAATCGAAAGTCAATCCCCATCCACCGTAGAAAGGCCACCCGATGGTTGTGCTGCAGCTAACAAAGAAAAAAGCGAAAACAACAAGAGCAAGGAATACCAGTTTCTTCTTCATGGCAAAACACCTCCCAAATAAATTCTCCCAAGGTACATTGTAGTACATTTGGCCCCTGAAATGCAACCTTTTCTCTTTTCCAAACGTTTTTCCGGGGAAAACCAAAAAGGGACCCCGAAGGGTCCCCCCTTCAGAATGCGATCTTACTTGTAAATGGTGCGCTGGCTGTCATCGTAAGACTCGATTGTGCCCAGTTTTTCGAGGTATTGCTTCACAACATCGGCCAGCACGAAACCGGTATCGTACCCGCGAGCCTTGTAGGTAGGAAGCATGGTATACCCATCTCCGCCACCGGCCATGTAATCGTTGGTGGCGAGCTTGTACATCTTGTCCATCTCAATGGGTTCGCCTTGGACTAATACATCCTTGAACGCGCCGTTCTCGTAGGTGTAGGAAAGCCCGGAAGATTGCATCCACGCGCCAGCCCCGTCGGGAATCGTGGCAGCGTACTCCAAGATACCCATGACTTCCTCTCCACGCAGGGTAAATTCGTACAGCACGTTTCCAAAGGGAAGAACCGTCAAAACATCTCGGTAGGTGATGTCCCCTTCTCCGATAGATGCTCGGATACCGCCGCCGTTGGCAATGGCAATGTCGGCGCCCGACTTCCAAACCATGGCGTCTGTGATCAGGTTGCTCAGGTTGGTGTTCTTGGAGCGCACGTCTGCGCGTTCTCCATTAAGGGGAATCGCGGTTTTTCCCACAACCACGTTGAGCTTTTCGCCGCCCAGTTTCCAGAAGTAGTCCAAAGCAGCTGCAACCTTGGGGTCTTGGGGATAATTTTCCGGTGTGACAGGGATGGCGGTCCAACTGAAGTCCACCACGTCACCGTCCACGAGGGTCAGGTCCAGGCGCCCTACGTAGCGATTCCAATCTCCGGCTTGCACCAAGATGGTTTCCCCGTACACGGGAGCTTCCTCGAAAAGAGTGTGGGAGTGGCCATCCACGATAACATCGATTCCATCCACTGCCTGTGCCAACATATCGGAAGTGGTTTCGTCGAACAAGGTTTCGCCGTACCCCAAGTGGGTAAGGGCGATAATCACATCCGCTTGTTCCTGCAAATCCGGCAACAGTTTCTTGGTGGTTTCGATGACATTTTCAAACGTCAATCCATCCAGGTAAATGGGTTCGGCATACACCGTGTATTCGGTGGTCAAGCCAAAGATGGCCACGTTTACGCCGCCCAGTTCGAGGATGACGTAGGGCGTGAAGTAAGGGTTTCCCTCTTCGTCAAGGATGTTGGCACTGAGAACGGGCATTTCCAGGAAATCGATTTGGTTCATCAACACGTCCCTGGACTTGTCAAATTCGTGGTTTCCCAGCACGAAAGCATCGAATCCAATCATGTTCATGGCCACAATATCCGGGATGGCATCCAGTTGGTCGGATTCGGGTACTCCGGTATTGATATCCCCAGCATGCAAAACCAAGACGTTTCCGCCACACGCCTCGACCTCGGCGCGGATTTCGTCAACGATCCAGGAAACAGCCGCAAACCCTCCAACTTGACCACTACCGAAAGCCCAGGCATGGCCATGGGTGTCATTCACGTGAAGAATGGTGAGATGTTGCGTCACCGCAAACAAGGAGAAGGAAATCAAAACAAGTAAGCTCAAAAAAACCGCAAGTTTCTTCATGAAAAAACCTCCCTCAAAAAGATAATGGCTCCAGATAATTATATCATAGTTGGATAGATTAAAAAACCCATTGTTCGAGCAATCCATGCCCACGGGAAAGAGATTCCCTGCAAGGGAAACCGGAAGAATCCGGACAAGAAAAGTGCCCATCCAAGGAAACAACTCCCCAAAACGAGAAACCAGGGGAGAGGGGAGTATACCGCGAAGAGTGGAAGGGTGTATTCACTTGAAATTAACACGAAGAGGGAAGGGAGAAGAGTTGACAAACGAA
>DAOPKN010000006.1:0-106122 GCA_035391225.1 Thermotogota bacterium | reverse complement strand
TTCAGACGGTGACCCTTCGGGTTCTCCAACGTCCCTGGCGGAAGAAAAGGAGGTAGATCGCAGATTCTGCGAAGTCGGAGAAGACGTACGACAGCCACACCCAGATCACGGGGAGCCGTAAAACCCAGATGGCCAACAGCAGCAGGGGAATTTGCACCAACCAGCGCGCGGCAGCCCCTCCCACCACGTAGGGGATGTTGAATCCGGATCCCGAGAAGACAACGGCCATGCCGAAACCATAGGCAAGGATCGTGAGGCCAATGGAGCCAAAGCGCAAGAATTCGGCACCGGTGCGCACGATTTCCGGATCCGGGTTGAACAGGCGCATGATAGCTCCGCCCATGGTCCAGCACACTACCGTAAAAAGGAGCATGGAACCCATCCCGAGCAATCCGGCGTTCTTTGCCACGTGGTGCGCCCTGTCGACGTTTTCGGCACCCAGGTTTTGCCCCACGATGGTTGCTCCACCCATGGAAAGTCCCACCAAGGGCATGAAAGCCAGCCCGAAGATCCTCCCTGCGACACCCGTTGCGGCGATCACCTGGGTTCCAAAAACCGAGACGAAGATGAGCACGATGGCTCCCGCAAGCGTACGCTGGAACTGTTCGATGCCGTTGGGCAATCCGATGGTGAGGAGTTTCTTGTCAATTCCCCAATGCAGGCGGAAAAGGCGTTTGAATCGAGGGTGCACCCCCGCCTTTCCGCTGAACAGGTAGAGGAAGCCGATCAAGAAAGCCAGGGTTTGGGATACCACCGTGGCCAGTGCCGCTCCGAACAACCCCATCCCAAGGCCCGGGATCGAGGTGCCCGGAATGGTGGAGAACATGAAGAGGGGGTCGAGAACGATGTTCAGAAAACTCACCGTGAACATGATTTTCATGGGTGTCTTGGCATCCCCAATGCAACGCAGTGCGGTGTTCACCGAGTAGGAGGAGAACATGATGGGAAGGAAAAAAAGGCGAAGGAAGCCGTAGTCCAGAGCACTTTTCAGCACCACGGGGTCGGTGGAAAAGAGAGAGAGCAAGGGTTTGAGGAAGAAAACCGTACCCGCGATGGTGAGCAATGCCACGAAGCACTTGAACGTGATGGTTTGCTCGATCGCAAGGTGGGTCTTTTCCATGTCTTTTCGCCCGAAGTTCTGGGAAATCAGGGAAATGGAGCTTTCCCCGATGATGGCGTTGAGCGTGGTGATGAGCGCGAAAATGGTGGAAAAGATGGTGACACCCGCCACCGCTTCCGGGGAAATTCGACCGATCCAGAAAATGTCCACCAGATCGTAAGCCATCTGCGCGCTGAACCCCAGCATCGTGGGTACGCTCATGCGCAGCAGGTGCCCAAACACATTCCCTTGCGTCAAGTCGTGTTTCATGTCGCCCTCCTCGAAAAAAAACTCCCCGGAATGCAACAGCATACCAGGGAGGGATTGGGCGATGTCAAGAGGAGGGCGAATGGCAATCCGGGTTACAGAATGGCAAAACGTTGGCTTTAGCCCACGTCAATCTTCCTTCATCACTTCTGCCTGCCCCACGATGACCGTTTCTCCATCCGGGTTGATAACGTCGGTGCGCAAGAGCAACCGCCTTTTTTCTTCCTTCCTTTCCAGCACTTCTACCTCCACGGTAACCGTCTGACCGGGAAAAACAGGGCGACGGAAGCGCACTTGCTGCGAGAGGTAGATGGTTCCATCACCCGGAAAATCCCGGCCAAGTACCTTGGAGATGAAGGAAGCCACGAGCATGCCGTGGGCGATCCTTTTCTGGAACCTGGTGCCCGCGGCAAAGGCGTCATCGAGGTGTACGGGGTTGTTGTCCCCTGTCATGTCAGCGAATGCGCGGATTTTTGCGTCGCTGACTTCGAACTCCTGTCGAAAAATGGTGCCAACGGTGCAATCGTCGAATCTCACGTTTTTCCCCTTCCCTTCTTGGATTAGCGGAGTGGTATGGAAAAGAAATCCAGGATGTTGCCCTCCGTATCGAATGCCCTGGCTTGGATGCGTTCCGCTTCGAAATCCAGCACCACGTAGTGGTTCTCCTTCTCGTACACGACCAGGCCCTCTGGGTTGGCAGCCTTGGGATACAGTGCGGCTCCTCCCCCTCCGGTAACGATGAAATGGGTGTTCCCCCGCACCAGGTGTTGGTAGGCATGGTCGTGGCCACTGATTACCAGCGGCACGTCGTAGGTTTCGAACAGGGGAAGGAGCGAACCTTGCAATTCTTTCACGATGGAATCGCTGTGATGGGGCCCCGCGGAAAGCACGGGGTGATGCAGCAGCACGATGGCCATCTTTCCCTCTTCTTTGGCGCTTCGGAGCCTTTCTTCCAGGAAATTCCAGGAGGGCGAACCCGTGGAAAGGTCCAGGTACGAGTTGAGTTGAATCCACCGCACGGATCCGGTATCGAAGTGCTGCACGGTTTGCTCCTCGGAAACATGGAAGAAAGCCGAAAAGAGTTCCAGGGGGTATTCGTGGTTGCCCACCACCACGAAGTACGGGCGGTCGGAAAGCGGGGTAATGTCGGCAAAAAACTGCAACCACTCGTTTTCGCGGTCTCCGCTGTTCACGATGTCTCCCGTGTTGATCACGAACGCGGGGTCATGTCGCAAAATGCCTTCCACGATCCGCCGGTGCATGTTGTGATCGTTTCGAGAATCCCCGTATACTCCCACCGTGAAAGGGGTTTGCTGGGGGAGCAGCCGGAAAGTGCCCTCTTCGATAAATTCCGAGGAAAGCAACATGTATTCCACCAGCGTGGCGGGCTCGGTCAATTCCACCGTGAAACGATGGTGACGCGTGGCCTCGGAGGTTGTCATCTTCCAAAACACTTTTCCAGCGGGGCGTACCAGCAAAGTCACACGGTTTTCCCGGGAGGTATCGACCAGCGCGTACGTCACTCCTTGCTGGAACGAAACACGAAGTGGAGTGTGCCACGCGGAAAAACAAAGCACCGCGGCCAAAACCCACACTACGATTGTCACACGTTTTTGCACGCCCTCACCTCCCTTGGTTCGTCATGCTTCCGTTGGTTCCGGTTCCTCGGTTTCGAAGCCTTCCTCGCCGTTTTCGAAGTTTTCCGGCTTCACGAGTGGAAAGGGAATCACGTCCCGGATGGAGGGAGCGTCGGTGAGAAGCATCACGAAGCGATCGATGCCGATGCCCAGCCCACCCGTGGGGGGAAGCCCGTATTCCAGCGCGCGCAAAAAGTCCAGGTCCATCATCTGGGCTTCTTCGTCACCACTTTCGCGCAGCGCGACCTGGTGCTCGAAGCGTTCACGTTGGTCCAAGGGATCGTTGAGTTCGCTGAAGGCGTTTGCCATCTCCCTTCCCAGGATGATCACCTCGAAGCGTTCCGTGACCCCTGGCTTGGAACGGTGTTTCTTGGCCAGCGGCGAGATTTCCACGGGGTGGTCGATGATGAAGGTGGGCTGCACTACCTTGTCTTCCACGAGATCCCAGAGTTCCTCCACGAGGTGGCCCCTCTCCTTGAGCAAAGGGTCTACTCCGTGGTTTTTCAAAACCCCCAGCAAGGTTTGCTCGGAATCTGTCACGATGTTCACACCCAGGTGCTGCTGGATGAACTCTTCCATGGAGATGCGCTTCCAAGGTGTTTCAAAGTTCAGTTCCACACCCTGGTACGTGATGCAATAACCTCCGGTGAGTTCTTTCACCACGAATGCCATAAGGTTCTCCGTGAGGTGCATGATGTCATGGTAGTCTGCAAACGCCTTGTAGGATTCCATGGTGGTAAATTCGGGGCTGTGCTTGTAGCTCACCCCCTCGTTACGGAAACAGCGGTTGATTTCAAACACCCCATCGAATCCGCCCACGATCAACCGCTTGAGGTACAACTCCGGCGCGATGCGAAGGTACAGGTCCGCATCGAAAGCGTTGATGTGCGTGACGAAGGGTTTCGCCGAAGCCCCACCGGTTACGTAGTGCAGAAGGGGGGTATCCACTTCCACGTATCCTTGTGCGCTCATGTACTGGCGGAAAAGTTGCAGTACCCGGAAACGGGTTCGGAAACGTTCCATGCTTTCGGGATTGGCAATCATGTCCACGTAGCGTTGGCGGTAAATGACCTCGCGATCCTTCAGCCCGTGCCATTTTTCCGGCATGGTGCGCAACGCCTTGGAAAGGAATTGGTATTGCTTGACGTACACCGACAGTTCTCCCGTCTTCGACTTGAAAGGAAAGCCCTCGATGCCGAGGAAATCGCCGGTGTGTACATGCTCCTTGAAAAAGGCGAAAGCCTCTTCACCCACTTCGTTCTTCCGGATATAGGCCTGAATGGTTCCGAAAAAATCCTTGAGCACGAAAAAGGCAGATTTCCCATGATCGCGGATCGCCATGATGCGGCCAGCGGTACGGATCTGCTCCTCTTCCTTGGTCTGCCCGGGTTCGAGAGAGGAAAAAGTTTGCCCGATTTGCTGTGTGGTATGCGTACGGTCGAAACGGTACGGAAAAGGGTTGACCCCCTTTTCACGGATTGCCTGCAGTTCCTGGATGCGCGTTTCACGAATGTTCTCGCTCATTTGTCTCCTTCTTTCCGGGGTTACAATTCAATACCCATGATCTCAAATTTCTGCATACCGCCCGGGGTCTTTATCCGGATTTTCTCTCCCACTCGGCGACCGCTGAGTGCCATTCCCAGGGGAGAATCCACGCTGATCTTGCGGTCGAAAATGTCGGATTCCTGGGAATTCACCAACTTGATCTTTTGCTCTTTCTTGCTGTTCAGGTCTTTGAGGATGATCCACAGGCCCAAGCTGATCACGTCGGTTTGCACGTCGTGGGGGTCGATGATTTCGGCACGAGAAAGGGTGGTTTCGATTTCCAGGATGCGGCCGTTGATTCTGCCTTGTTCGTTCTTGGCTTCCTCGTACTCGCTGTTCTCGCTCAAGTCGCCGAATTCCCGGGCTTCCTTGATGCGCGCGGCAATTTCGTACATCAGTTTTTCCTTCAGGGCTTTCAGTTCGTTGGTGAGGGAGTTGTACCCCTCTTCGGTGAGCAAAATGACGTCTTTTTTTGGCATTTTTCTATGTCCTCCTTCATTCATTTCGGTTTTCTTCCCCCTCTTCTTCCAAAAGGGAATGGGCCAAGCGGATGATCTTACGCATGCGGTTGTACACCGCGGATTTTCCGAGTGGTAGGGGAAGTTGTTGCCCAATTTCTCCCAGACTCATGTCCTCGTTGTTCAGGCGAATCCGCGCGATCTGTTGCAGCTCGGGTTCCAGGTTTGCAAGGCCGATTCGCTGCTCCACGTCGCGAATGGCCTTGATCTGCTCGAAACTACTCTTCCCGATCTTCTTAGCGTTGGCCAACGTGAAGTTTATGGAGCGGTTCACGTCGGACTTGACCTTTCTCTGGTCCACGATGCGTTCTAACCAGTCCGCTTGGCGGGATGCACCCATGAGCTCGAGTACCTCGATGATGTCGATGGAACTTTTCAGGTATAGCTTTGTCCCCTTGCTGGTTTCCGCGATACCGTTGTGCAGGTGAAATCCCCGATCGAAAATGCGCTGCATCAGCGACACGGTGGAATCTCCCACTTTTTCGATCCATTCCATGTGGTAATGGTTCTTTGGGTTCACCGTGTATCCACCCATGAGGAAGGTTCCGCGCACGAAATCCCCGAAGAACCCAGGGTCCGTGGAGAGGAACGTTTCGAACTGCTGGGAAAAATCGGGTTCAATTTGATCAAAGTACAGCACGTTTTGGCGTACGCTTCCCAACTCCAGGCGCAGGCGGTAGCGCTTGTTTTTCTCGAAGTACGGGCTGATGCGGTAACTGGTTTCCAACGGCGAAAGCTGCAGGAAACGGAACAAGCTGTAGGCTCTTCGAGCCACGCCCGCGTTGGAGAGTTCCAGGCTAACCAGCCGCTGGGGGATTCCCGTTTTGCGCGTGATCTGGATTTCCCCGCGAAACTTGAGCATCCCGATGATTTCCACCGATGCCGCGAGGGGATCGAGTATGGGCAGGTTGACAAGCTCTTCTTTGACACGCGCGGAAAAGCTCAAGGCTTTTCCCTCCACTTGAGCAACCGGTACACGAGTTCTCCTAAGCGCTGGGAATCGTGGCGGATTTTTTTCAGGTGATCCCGCTCATCTACCTCGAATGCCAGGCAGGGTTCTGCGAAAACCGGTACTTCCACCTTGTCCATGTCCAGTTCCACGGGGATTGCACCCTTTTGCGCGTACCGCGTCACGAGCTCGGGAGGGATTTTGCGGGAATTGGCCACCACGAACTGCAACGTACCTTGTAGGTAGCGACAAATCTCCCGGACATGGTCGGATAACGTGAAACCGTTGGTTTCCCCGGGCTGGGTCATGATGTTCGCGATGTAGACCTTGGGGGCGGGATTGGCATTGATGACCCGGCACACGTCCCTTGCCAGCAGGTTGGGGAGCACGCTCGTGTACAGGCTTCCGGGGCCCAGTACGATACCATCTGCCTCTTCCAGGGCTTGCAGCACCTCCGGAAGCGGGGAAAAAACGGGGCGGGTTTGCAGGGAGACGATCCTGCTGGAATTGGAGGCAAACGCATTTTCTCCGACCAGCGTGCCACCCTCCTCGGTTTGCGCCACCAGTCGCACCAGCTCACCACTCACGGGCAACACCCTTCCCTGGATGGCCAACACGTCGGAGAGATTCTTCACCGCTTCGGGGAAGGAACCGAGGATACGCGTGAGCGCGGCGAGCACGATGTTGCCCACCGAATGGTTCCGGAACGTGTTCCCGTCTTCGAAGCGGAAACGGATGGTTTTCGTGAGGAGGTTTTCGTCTTCCGCAAGTGCCACGATATTGTTGCGGATATCCCCGGGGGGTGGGATGTTCATTTCTTCGCGGAAAACCCCCGAACTTCCTCCCTCATCCGTGATGGTGACCACGGCGGTCACACGCAGTTCGGAAAAGCGTTTCAATCCCCTTAAGAGCGTCGACAAACCCGTACCGCCACCGATGGCGCACACTTTCATCGCTTCACCTACCTGGTCGATTCAACACAAAAAAGGAATCCCCTGGATTCCCGGAAAACTAGCCCTATTATACATGAAAAACGCGAAATTGGATGACCAACACTCACCCCTTCACGCCCGAGCGCACGAGGCTCTTCACGAACACCCCCTGCAGCAAGATGAAAACCAGCAATGTGGGGAAGAGCGCCACGAGGGTTCCCGCCATGATGATGCCCCAATTGTTTGCGGATTCCGCGTCGATCATCATCTTCACACCGATTTGCACGGTTTTCATTTGGTCTTCCATGGATACGATCAGGGGCCAAAGGTACATGTTCCAAGCGTACACGAAGTTAATGATGGCAGCTCCGCCGATCATGGCCTTGGAAAGGGGGACAAGAATGCTCCAGAAGTAGCGCAAGGGTCCCGCCCCGTCGATTTTGGCGGCGTCCTCCAGTTCCGAGGGAATGGTGCGGAAATGCTGGCGAAACAGGAAGGTGTTGGTCGCGCTGGCCATGAAAGGGATGATCATGGCCCAGTAGGTGTTGACCCAGCCGAACTTGCGCATGATGGAAAACAACGGAACGATCATGATGGTTTCCGCAGGTAGGAACAGGGTGGCGAACAAGAAGGCGAAAGCAAGCGATTTGCCAAAAAACTTGAAACTGGCAAAGGCATACCCTGCCAGGATCCCGGTGACGATTTTCCCTGCCGTGGTGCACACCGCGATCAACATGCTGTTGAACAGCAGCCGGGCGAAGGGTACGGTATGGAAAGCCTGCACGAAGTTTTGGATCTCGAAACCCCTGGGAAAGAGCTTGGGCGGGAACGAGAACACGTGTTCCGGGGGTTGGAGGCTCATGGTGATGGCCAGGATGATGGGAAGGAAAACGATGAAGGATACGATCACCAGGGTGATTTCGATCAGAATGGTGTTCACTCGGATGCGTGTCGATCGTTTCACAGCAACCACCTCAGCGATAGTGTACCCGGCGTTCGCCGAATACGAAGTAGATGACGGTGATGATGGCCATCAGTCCAAACATGATCACGCTCTGCGCCGAGGCCGGTCCGGTTTTTTGGAAGGCAAAAGCGTCCAAGTACAAACGGTACATCATGGTCGTGGTGTACCCCCCGGGGCCACCCTTTGTCATCACGTCGATGATGGCGAAAGAGGAGAACATGGCCACGATGATGTTCATGATCACCAGGTAGAACGTGATGGGGGAAACCATGGGGAACTGGATACGCCACATTTTTTTTAGCACCCCGGCGCCGTCCAGGGTGGCAGACTCCATCAACTCGTCCGGAACACTCTGCAGCCCGGCTATGTAAAAGATGATATCGAAGGGCATCATCTTCCATACCGAGGCGAAGAAAAGCGCGATCAGCGCGTAGGGCTTGGTGGTGAGCCATTCCACTTGCGTGCCAAAAACAGCCATGAAGAAGTAATTCACGTGCCCCACCACGGGATTCAGCAGGAATGTCCAAAGCGTCCCCGCGATGGCGGGAGATACCGCGTAGGGGGCGAAAATGAACGTGCGGTAGAAGCGCGTGCCAGGGACGTTTTGGTTGAGCAGAAGCGCCAGGAAGAACGAGATGAAAATGGTGAGCAACACCGTTACCGGAACGTAGAGCGTGGTGAAAAGCACGGCCTTGCGGTATTCCGCGCTGGAAAACACCTTTTGGAAGTTTCCCAGGCCGGTGTAGATCATGCGGTTGCCAAAAGGCGAAACCTTGTACAGGCTCATGCGGAAAGAATCCGCGGCAGGCCAGTAGATGAAAAGGATGATAACCAGGAAAGTGGGAATTAACAGAAGGTATGGCAGAAATTTCCGCAACGCGATCCTCCCCCAAAGAAAAGGGGGCGCAAAAAGCGCCCCCGCGAAATGTGTTTACTGGTACAGTTCGTTGTACTCTTGGATGGCGATGGTGGATTCCTTTTCCGCCCAAGCCAGTGCCTGTTCCGGTGTCATTTCGCCGTTGAGCATGCGCTCGATCGCCGTCTCGATGATGTTGCGCATCTCGGGGTAGGCACCAATGACCGCGCCGTTGGAGGCGTAGTTCTGCTCGGAAAGCAACAGTTGGAAGATGGACCCAAGCAGTGCGGGTTCTTCGGCGTACATCCCGCTGTTCATCAGCACTTCCAGTGAATCCTTACGCACGGGGAAGTAGCCGGTTTCGAAGTGCCAGCGCACTTGTTGGTCGGTGTCCGCCATCCACTTCATGAACGTCCATGCTGCATTGGTTTCGGCCTTGGAATGGCCGTCGATCAGCCAGAGGCTCCCGCCACCGATGGCGACTCCACCTGCGGGCGCGCCCTCGGGTCGGGGAAGGAATGCGGTGCTGGCTTCAAAGCCGTTTGTCTGGGCATCCACCATGATGGCCACGTCGGAGGTGGAGGAAATCAGCATGGCGACCTTCTGGGACATGAACATCTGGCGAGCAGCGGTCCAGTCTTCTCTCTTGGTGTTGAGCATCAAGCCCTCTTTGGACATGTCGTTCCACAGTTTCAGGAAGCGGAGCGAGGCCTCGTTGTTGAAAATGGCCTCCGTGGCGCGGCCCGTTCGCCCGTTGTTGTTGTTCACCATCAGGGCACTCTGCAGCGCGTTGTATTCCTCCAAGAACCAGGAGTGGAGGTTCCAGGTGATGCCCGCTTGCACGATGTTGCCGTTGCTATCTTTCTTCGAAAGCGCGCGGGACATCTCGATCAGTTCCTGGAAAGTGCGTGGTGGCTTGTTGGGGTCCAGGCCGGCTTCGGCGAACATGGTCTTGTTGTAATACAGAACGGGGTTCGAGGAATTGAAAGGCATGGAGTAGAGTTTGCCGTCAACGCGGTAGTAATTCAAAACCTGGGGCAAGAAGTTTCCGATATCGAATTCGGTGTCCTCGTCGATCAGGTCTTGGATGGGAAGAGCCACCTGCCCGTCGATGAGCTTCTGGGTTCCAATTTCAAAAACCTGGATCACGTGAGGCGCCGTGCCAGACTGAACGGAAGTGATCAACTTGTTCAACGTCTCCTGGTAACTTCCGGTGTACTGTACTTCTACCTCGATGTCAGGGTACAGTTCCATGAATTGGCTTGCCATGTCGTTGAGCAAGTCGATGCGCCATCCGCCCATGGCATGCCAGAATTGAACGGTGGTCTTGGACAACCCAAGGGTCACCACCAAACCGACCAGCAGAAGAACAACCAATGCTTTCTTCACGAAAATCCCTCCTTTTAGAAGTTGGATGGAAAAAGCCATCCACGAAAAAACTTGAAAAAACTAAATATTTGTTGGCAAAAAAAACGATCCCCAGCGATTCGCCAAGGGGACCCTACCCTGCCATTTCACCGAAGGAACGCTTCTTTTCGCCGCCTTCCACCAGGACCCTTTCGTACTTTTCTTCCACGTTTTTGAGCTGGTCTTTCAGGTCCATTTCGCGCGAAATGTGGTTCAAAACCAACAACACGAGGATTCGCTCGAATCCGTCTTTCTCGTCCTCCTCAAAATGGCTTTGGTACTTCTCGAAGTCATCGAATAGCACTTTCTTGATTCTTTCGATCTTTTCCCTGGGTTCATCGGAAACGAAAGAGAATTCCATGCCCCCCAGCTCCACCATGATTTTTCGTTTCAATGTAACCAGCTCCCCCCTTCACACACTCCCTTTATTTTACCACAACTTGGCTATTTCGACCAACCGCACTTTTGATTTACAAAGAATAGAGATTGTGGTATAATCCCGCGCATGAAAAATTCCGACGAACGTGTACCGCAAGTCTTGGTGGATATCACGTCCCTCAACCAGGGAGAACCGAAGTTTTTTTCTGGAACGCTGCATATCCCGGACGTTCTTTTGCCCGAGATGTTCTCGTCGTGCGCCGAACCGGTTCGCTATTCCTTCCAAGTCATCCTGGTGGAGGACGAGGTGGTCGTTTCTGGCCAATCCAGCGGCAAGGTGGAGGGGGTGTGCCACCGCTGCCTGGAACCCGTCTTGCTCGAATTGGAAGGGGAGATCCAGGCCGTATACAAGCCTGCTTCCAGCATGGGAGAAGTCAGCGAGGAGAACGTGGAGGATTACGAAAACGTGCTGTACTACACGGAACACCAGCTGGATATGGCGGACCGCGTGATCGAATCGTTGATGGTGGAAATCCCGTTCAAGGTGCTTTGCGCCGAAGATTGCCAGGGGTTGTGCCCCTACTGTGGGGAGAACCTCAACGAGCACCCCGAGCATGTATGCACGAATATCCCGGGGGAGGAAGAAAAGCCCCATCCATTTTCCCAGTTGCGCATGCTTGCAGAACAACAGAGAGAGGGAAATTCGAACGAAAGCGAATAAACATCATACAAGAAAAGACAGGAGGAGAGGAAATGGCAGTCCCGACGAAAAAAAGCTCTCGTTGCCGAACCGGCCATCGGAGAGCCAAAATTTACCGCGCGGTTCGAAGCACTTCTTCCAAGTGCCCCAACTGCGGTGAGCCCAAACTTCCTCACAGGGTTTGCTTGCACTGTGGCTATTATAGCGGAAAGCAAGTCATTGAGTTTGAAGAAGGCGCAGAGTAAAACCCGGGTTTCCGGGTTTTTTTATTTCTGGGCGTTTTGGTCCATGGTGACCAAGGTGGAGACGATTTCGTCGTAGTTGGGGCGATCGAACACGTCTTGTCTCAGGTAGCGGTTGATGTTCTCGATGTGCTTGCGCGCGCGATCGATCTTGGGATCCGAGCCCTCCTTGTACGCGCCGATATCGATCAGGTCTTTTGCAGATTGAAACGTGGCAATCAGGTCCCGCAACCGGCGTGATGCCTGCAAGTGTTCCGGGGTTGTGATTTCGGGCATCAGCCGGCTAATGCTGGCCAAAACGTCGATGGCGGGGAAGTGGTTGTTTTCCGCGAGCTTGCGCGACAACAAGATGTGACCGTCGACTACCCCGCGCACCGTATCGCTGATGGGTTCGTTGAAGTCATCTCCCTCTACCAGCACGGTGTAAATCCCCGTGATACTTCCCCTTTTCGAGTTCCCCGCGCGCTCCAACACCTGGGGTAAACCCGCGAACACACTGGGTGGATATCCCCTCGTGGTGGGAGGTTCGCCGATGGCAAGGCCCAGTTCCCGTTGGGCCATGGACCAGCGCGTGAGGGAATCAACCATCAACATCACGTCCATCCCCTTTTCGCGGAAGAACTCCGCAATGGAGGTTGCGGTGAAAAGCGCTTTAACGCGCATCAACGCGGGTTTGTCGGAGGTGGAGACCACTACGACGCTCTTTGCAATCCCTTCTTCTCCCAGGTCTCTCTCGATGAATTCGCGGACCTCTCTTCCCCGTTCCCCGATCAGTGCGATCACGTTGATTTGGGCGCTGGTATTGCGTGCGACCATACCCAGCAACGTCGATTTTCCCACGCCGCTTCCCGCGAAAATGCCGATTCGCTGGCCTTTTCCCAGCGTGCAGAAGCCGTCGATTGCGCGAACGCCCACCGAGAGAGGTTGGGAAATGCGGTTGCGCTCCAAGGGATTCGGTGGCGGATTGTTCAGCGAGCTTCTTCCGGAAGGCAAAAGGAGTTTGCCGTCCATGGGTCTTCCGATACCGTCCAGCACGCGTCCCAGCATGTTTTCTCCCACCCCCACACCGAGGGTTTGACCACTCCCAAAGACCTCGCAGCCGAGCGAAACCCCGGAAAAATCTTCCAAGGGCATCAGAACGATGTGGTTGTCTTTGAATCCCACGACCTCGCATGCAATCATTCCACCAGAAGGGGTTTTTATGGTGCACGTTTCTCCCAGGAAAACCTCGGGCCCAGCGGACTCGATGGTCAAGCCGATGATTTTTTCCACCCTTCCATTCAACGAAAAGAAGTCGGTGGAAGCCACGCGCTGGCTCAGATGTTCAATCAGCTGAAGGGACTTGTAGGTCACTGGCGTTTCCTCCAAACACTTCGTCGAGTAGCTTGTTCAGGATTTCCATTTGGGTGGCACCGTCCGCATCCAGCGCGCCAAAGTGCGTGTCGATGCGGATTCCACCACGGGGGATGTTCGGATCCGGGCGGATTTCCGCGTCGGGCAACACTTTTTGGAACGAGTTGGATAACATGTCGGAAAACGCCTCCAGGTCTTGCGGGTGAAACTTGAAAACCGGTTGCTTGAACCGGGCGACTTTCTTCACCAGCGATTGCACCTTTGCCTGGAACAGCTCCTCTTCTTTTTCTTGCCACTGGAGAAACAGGATCTTTCGCAGTGTTTCGCGAACCAGTTTTCCGAGCAAATCCGAGGCGATCTGCACGTATTCCTCCTCGTGGTGCACCAGTTGGGATGAAGTTTTCTCCAGGGCTTGCACGGCGGACTGCATCTTTTGCTTCCACTGCTCCTGGATCTTGGCTTCTTTTTGGGCCATTTGCTTTTCCAGCTGCGCCTTCTCCTTCTTCATCTGGGCTTCGAACTCCTGCTGGGCTTTCTGCAACTCGGCCATTTGGCGTTTTGCCTCGTTGCTGGCCTCTTGCACGATCGCCCGGGCTTTCTCCCGGGCAAGGGTCACTTCCGGGGGATCTTGCTGTGGCGCTTTTTCCGGCGTGGGTGGGGTTCCTTTGGCGGTTTCCTCTCCCATTTTCGGGGGTGTTGCGGTCGTTTTGGGGTTTTCCTTTTTTCCGGGAACCAAACGATAGGTATCCTTTTCCTCCAAGGTTACCAGCGCGCGTTTGATGAGGTTATACAATGAGTTCCTCCCCTCCACCCCGGGCGATGAAGATCTCTCCGCTTTCTTCCAGCCGCCGTATGGTATTCACGATCTTCTGCTGGGCCTCTTCCACGTCCACTACGCGAATGGGTCCCATGAACTCGATCTCTTCCTTGAGCAATTGCCCCGCACGCTTGGACAAGTTGTTGGTGATCTTGTTCAAGATTTCTTCGTCCGCACCCTTCAAGGCTTTCGCGAGGTCCTTGGTATCCACCTCGCGCAAAACAAGTTGGATGGAGCGATCGTCCAGCTTGGTGATGTCCTCGAACACGAACATGTGGCTGCGGATTTCCTCGGCGAGCTCGGGTTCGGTCTCCGAAAGCTTGTCGAGGATTTCCTTCTCCGTGGTGCGGTCGAGGCTGTTCATGAATTCCACGACGGTGTCCAGACCACCCACCTGTGCGAAGTCCTGGGTGACGAAGGTGGACACTTTTCGCTCCAACACCCTCTCCACTTCGCGCACGACTTCCGGATTCGCCTTGTCCAGCATCGCAATGCGTTTGACCACTTCCGCTTTCAACGCTTCGGGAAGCGAGGAAATCACCTGCGCAGCCTGCTTGGGGGTGAGGTAGCACAAGATGAGGGCGATGGTTTGCGGATGCTCGTTTTGCAGCACGTTCACCAGTTGCATGGGATCGGATTTCTTGAGGAAGTCGAAGGGTTTGACCTGCAAGTTGGACGTGAGCTTCTCCAGGATTTCCAAGGCCCGTTCGGCTCCCACTGCTTTTTCCAACATGTCGCGGGCATACTCAATCCCACCCGCCATGAGGAACTCACGGGCCTGGAAGTTGGTGGAAAATTCTTCCAACACCTTTTTCTTCTCCGCGTCGGGAATTCGATCTAGCTTCGCCAATTCCAGTGTCAGTAGTTCGATGTCTTCGTCGGCAAGGTGCTTGAGAACTTTTGCCGCTTTTTCCGAACCAAGGGTAAGCAACAGGATGGAAGCCTTTCGAACCCCGGAGATGTTTCGCTCCGCCAAGATGCATCACCTTCTCGTGTGAAGTTGCTTCCTTATTATACATCATGTGCTTTCCAAAACCTTCTCCGGTTTGAACCAAGTTTTGGGCAGGCTTCTCGGGATGGCTGTAGTGCTTGGCCAAGTGGAGGGATTTCGTGATATACTTCATTGGAAATCGTGCATGCGCACCACGGGGAGTGGAAGAATGGCAAAAGGGGATTTTTTTCGCGAGATCATCCAGTTAATCGCTCCGGGCACTTCGCTCCGGGCGGGAATCGATAATATCTTAAGTGCCAACAGCGGTGCGCTCATTTTGCTAATGAACGAGGACGATATCAAGCGCTGGGGTTCGATCCTTCAACCCGGTTTCTTCGTGAATTGCGCGTATACCCCGCAACGCCTGTACGAGTTGGCCAAGATGGACGGTGCGGTGATCTTGGACGAACAAGTGGAACGCATCTTCTACGCCAACGTGCAATTCACCCCGGATGCCTCGATCCCCACCAGCGAAACCGGCATGCGGCACCGCACCGCGGAACGCATGGCCAAGCAAACGGGGAAACCCACGCTGGCCATTTCCCGCCGGCGCGCCGTGGTGAGCATTTTCTGGGGGGCTTTCCGGTACACGTTGAACGACTTGAATTTCCTGTTCACCAAGGTGAACCAGGCGCTCAAGGCGTTGGAGAAGTACAGTGACAGCTACCACAAGGCGGTGAATATCCTGGATATCCTGGAAATCCAAAACCGGGTGACGCTGTTTGACGTGTGCAAGTGCTTGGAAAAGGGCATCAAATCGCTCATGATCGGGAAGGTAGTGGATCCCAGTATCATGGAAGCCGGGGAAAACGGGTACCTGGCCAAGATGCAGCAAGAGGAAATGCTCAGCGATATCCCCGAGGAGTTGGAGTTGCTGGTTCTGGACTACTTGAACGTTTCGGAACGCCTTTCCGGAGAAGACACGGACGATATCTTGACACGCCTCTCCCAAATCGGCGAACGGGAATTGCGGGATTACAACCGCATTGCGCAAACGTTGGGGTACAACGTGGACGGCCCGATCACGGAGCTCATGGTTGTTCCCAAGGGTTTCCGGCTCATGAAAAGCATTCCCAAGATCCCGCGCTCCATCATCTTCAACCTGGTTCGGACTTTTCGCGATTTGAACGGAATCGATCAGGCGTCGCCGGAACAGTTGCGGGCCGTGGAAGGAATCGGGGAAAAGCGTTCGAAAGCCATTATCGAAGGTTTGACCAGTTTACGCCAGAAGGCGAATATTTCGCAATCCCAAGTGTCCTTTTCCGTGGAGGACACGTGAGAAAGACACGCGGAGGCTGCATCCGTTCAACGAAAATTTACATCGCATCCGCCCGCCGGTGCTGGGGCGGTGTGCTATAATAACGCGCATTTTCAATGGGTTTCATCTTTGTCGGAAAATCGCACGTGAAAAAGGGCTGCAAAAACCCCCAGTGGGTTCCCTTTTTCAGTGCCTGTTGCCAAGGAAAAGGAGGGAAGAGGATGTACGCCATCATTGAAACGTCTGGTCGCCAGTATCGCGTGGAAGAAGGCAACGTTTTGTACACGGAAAAGCAAAACGCAGATGCCGGAGACGTGCTGGTTTTTGACAAGGTGGTTTTCGTGCGGAGCGATGACGGGGTTTTTGTGGGTAAGCCTTTCGTAGAAGGGGCCAGCGTGAAAGCAACCGTTGTGGAGCACGTACGCGAGAAGAAGGTGCGGGTCGTGAAGTTCGGATCCCGCAAAATGTATCGCCGCACGAAAGGGCATCGCCAGTGGCAAACTGCCCTGAAGATCGAACAGATCACCCGCGAAGAGTAGTCTTTGCCGAATCGCATGATTCGAGCGCTCTTTGAAAAACAACTTTCCCATTATTCCGGTTACCAGGTGAAAGGACATGCGTACCAAAACAGCTATGGAAAGGACATTATCTGTTCTGCCGTGAGCGTGTTGGTGCTGTTCGTCGCGAACCACCTGGAGGAAGATCTCCATGTTCCCTTACACGGGAAAGTGGATGCGGGTTTTTTTGAATGTCGGATCGAGTCGCCCAGCTTGGAAAGCGACAGGGTCGTGGGAAGGCTCGAAGAAACGCTGAGAACGATTGCAAAGCAACATCCGAAAAATTTGAAAGTTGAGGTGAAAGTATGGCATTCCAAATAGATCTTCAACTGTTTGCCCACCGCAAAAGCGGCGGTGGAAAGAATGGACGGGACAGCCAACCCAAGTACCTGGGTTTGAAAAAGGGAGACGGCCAGAAGGTCATTCCCGGCAACATCATCGTTCGCCAGAGGGGCACGAAGATTTTCGCCGGGCAGAACGTTGGAATGGGCCGGGATTTTACCCTTTTCGCGCTGGCCGAAGGTCGCGTTCACTTTGGAACCCGGAAAAACAAGAAGTACGTGCACGTACTTCCAGATGCCGAATAAAAAAGGCCCGCTGAAAGGAGGAACCACATGCTGTACCAGCAAAAAAGCACGCGTCTGAACGAAGCCGACTGGGAAAAACCCTGGTACGTGGTGGATGCATCCGGCCAAGTCTTGGGAAGGATGGCAACCCGAATCGCCCGTACCTTGATGGGCAAAGACAATCCCCGGTACACCCCCAACGTGGACTCGGGAGCTTACGTGGTGGTGATCAACGCCGATAAAGTCGTTCTGACGGGAGATAAGATGAACAAGAAAGTGTATCGCAGGTTTTCCCGCTACCCGGGCCACATGAAGGAAATCTACGCCCGGGAGATGCATGAGAAAAAGCCCGAGAAGATCGTGGAGCTCGCGGTGAAAAGGATGCTTCCCAAGAACCGCCTGGGTCGCAAGATGTTTAAGAAGCTCAAGGTGTACGCTTCGCCGGAGCATCCCCACCAAGCACAAAACCCCCGAGAAATGGAACTTTGAGGAGGTAAGCTGAATGTCCGAATTTATCGATTACTACGGAACCGGGCGGCGCAAGACTTCTGTTGCCCGGGTGCACCTTCGCCCCGGTGATGGAAAGATCAAGATCAACGGTAGGGTTTTCGCGGATATGAAGGAATACTTGATGCGCGATACGCTGGTGCGCCATGCGCTGGAACCCCTGATGCTGACGGGGACGAAGGACCGCTTTGATATGGTGATGAAGGTTGCCGGAGGTGGCTTGACCGGGCAAGCGGGAGCATTGCGCATGGGAATCGCCCGCGCTTTACTGGAATTCAACCCCGATTTGCGCCCCACCCTCAAATCCGCAGGATTGCTGCGACGCGATCCCCGCATGGTAGAACGAAAGAAATATGGTTTGAAAAAAGCGCGCCGGGCGCCCCAATTCTCCAAGCGCTGAAGTATCCCTGGCATTGTTTTTTTCCCAAGAGGAACGAGGATACGAAGTCCCGAAGGCCGGGATTTCGTATCCCTTTCGTGGTGTAATCCACAACAAGTCAGGTGGGCACTTTGGACCTTAAGGAATACATTCAAACCCTCAAGTCCTCCCTGGATATTGTGACAATCATTGGTTCTTCCATCCTATTGCAAAAATCGGGTCATACATACCGGGCCCTTTGTCCCTTCCATGCCGAGAAAACCCCTTCTTTCTACGTGTACCCGGAAAACCAACGCTTCCATTGCTTTGGGTGTGGCGCTTCCGGCGACGTGATCGAGTTCGTTTCCAAGTACGAGAACCTGGGGTTCATGGACGCATTGCGCCTTCTCGCCAAGGATGCCCATTTACCCCCACCTCCTTTCCGCGAGGAAGATCCTGCGTTGCGCCGGCACGTGCAACTTCTTTCCGCCCTCATTGACTACTACGCGCAACGGTTGGAGGGAAGTGCGGACGGGAGGCGTTACCTGCAACGACGCAAGATCAGCCAGGAGGATGCCAAGAAGTTTTCGTTGGGCTTCGTGGACCAACCCCGATTACCCTCCGACTTGCAAAAGAAGTGCGCACCGGAGGATTGGCGGAAATTGGGGATCCTCCAGGCAGACGGTACCCAAAAGTTTTTTCGCCGGCTGATTTTTCCCATCCATGATCGGTTTGGGCGCCCGCTGGGGGTAGCCGGACGCTTGGTCGAAGAAAACGAAGGGGTGGCCAAGTATGTGAACAGCCCACAAGGCCCCTTTTTCAACAAGAAAAACTTGCTCTATCTCGAACACCTGGCGGGCCCGGTGATCGAGGAAGTGGGCTTTTCCGTGGTGGTGGAAGGGTACATGGATGCCATTCGCCTCCACCAGAACGGTTTTGGAAACACGGTAGCCGTGATGGGAACCGCATTGAATGCGGGGCATTTCCGGCGGCTAAAACGGTATTCCGAGAAAATCGTGCTTCTCTTCGATTCGGATCGCGCCGGCCGGGAAGCGGTGTTTCACTCCTTTCAAAATATGATGCCCGGGATCAACGTCAAGGTGGTGCAACTTCCCGGTGCAAAAGATCCCGACGAATTCTTGTCTACCCAGGGGGCAGTTGTATTCCGGGAGAAATTACGGGCTGCTCTCCCGATTGAGATATTCTTGTCGGAGCAAATCCTGAAAGGTTTTGACATTTCCTCGGTTTCCGGCAAGGAAGCCTTTTTGCAAAAGGAAAAAACCATACTGCGCACACTGCAAAAACTGGGTAGCGTGGTGCGCCTGGATGCTCTTTTCGCCTTTATAGCGGGCAAAATCGGCATTTCCAAGGAAAAATGTGAAGAGTGGTGGGCCCTCCAGGGGGAGAAAAAAGAGGCGGTACCGGAACGAATACCTCCGCATCCCCAGAAGAAACCCCCCCAAAAAGAGATCTACGTTGCCGAAGATGGTTTGATCATCTTTCTGCTGGTGAAACCTTCGCTCAAGCCACGGATCCGGCAACTTTTTTCGCTCTGGCCGGAAGGGTTTTCTCCCCTTTACGTTCCCTTCTTTAAAGGTATCATGGAGAGCAACCCCGAGCAAAACGTCGTCGCCGCGATGGGAAAATGGTTGGAGAAAGAGATACAGGATCGGATTTTCCGCCAGCTGGAGCTATCCGAGGAGGGGTACTACGAAAACGCCGAGTGGCTCTTCGTGGACTACGCGCGTAAGCTCTGGGCGCAGAGCTTGAAGGTGAGAAAAGAAGAACTGGATCACAAGATACAGATGGAAAAGGAAGGAAAGCAAAGGGACGCATTCATACAGAAACGGAACGATTTGAACCGGGAAGTCTTCCAGGTTCCCGACTTCATTTCGAAGGGAGGCCACTAAATGGAGAAGGAAGTCTCCAGCGGACCGGCAAAAGGATCTTCCGGCAAGAAACGGAGCACCAAATCCCCGCGACGTTCCCCAAAGGAACCCACCAAGCTAACCGAGGCCGAAGTGAAAAAGCGGATGAACCAACTCGTGAACATGGGGAAAAAGAAGGGGTATATCACCTACGAGGATATCGACAATTTGCTCCCCCCCGAGTTCGAAGGGTTCGACTCCAATTTGCTGGAAATGATTTACGAAACCTTGGAGAAGAACAAGATCCAAATTTCCGAAAAGGAAAGCAGTGGAGAGGATGATGCGGAGCCGGAAAAGGCGGAAGATGATATCATGGAGAAAATCATCAGTGAATCCGGGCCCGCCATCTTTGATAACAGCTCCTTCAACAAGGACGGGGTGAAGATGTACCTGAAGGAAATCGGGCGCATCCCCTTGTTAACACCCACGCAAGAACGCACGTTGGCACGCAAGGCACAAAAAGGGGACGAAAAAGCCAAGCAGCGGTTGGTCGTCGCCAACCTTCGCCTGGTGGTTTCCATCGCCAAGCGGTACATCGGTCGGGGGTTGTCCTTCCTCGACCTCATCCAAGAAGGCAATATCGGTTTGCTCAAGGCCGTGGAAAAGTTTGACTGGAAGAAGGGATACAAGTTCAGCACCTACGCTACGTGGTGGATTCGCCAGGCCATCACAAGGGCGATCGCGGACCAAGCGCGTACCATCCGCGTGCCCGTGCACATGGTGGAAACGATCAACAAGATCAACAAGATTCGAAGGGAATTCTTGCAAGAATACGGTAGCTACCCCACCACGGTGGAACTGGCGCAAATGACCGGAAAGACACCGGAGAAGATCGAGGAGATCCTGCAAGCCGACAAGGAAACGGTTTCGCTCGAATCACCTGTGGGGGGAGACGAGGATTCCTCGGTGGGCGATTTCGTGGCGGATAGCGAAACGATCAACCCGGAAGAATCTGCGATGCTCATGCTTTTGCGGGACGAAATCAACGAAGTGCTGAACACGCTTGGCCCTCGGGAAGCCACCGTTTTGAAGATGCGCTACGGTTTGATCGATGGACGGCAAAAAACACTGGAAGAAGTGGGGAAATACTTGAACGTCACCCGTGAGCGCGTGCGCCAAATCGAGGTCAAGGCACTGCGCAAACTCCGGCATCCCACCCGCTCCAAGCACTTGAAGACCTTGATGAACTACCTGAACAAGTAAAGTGCTTTGGAAACGGAAAGAAACCCCCCTGCTTTTCGTCCATTTCAGTACCAAGGAAAGGAAGTGAAGGAATGTTTGCCTATTACTGGTCCATGGTTTTCCTGATTCCAGGCATATTGTTCGCGTTGTGGGCACAATCCTACGTGAAGTCAACCTTTTCGCGCTTTTCCCGTGTGGCTTCCACGAGTGGATACACGGGCTCCAAGGCGGCTCGCACCCTCTTGGATGCAGCTGGTCTTTTCCAGGTTCCCGTGGAAAACATCCAGGGGGAACTCACCGATCATTACGATCCCCGAAAAAAAGTGGTTCGATTGTCCCAAGCCACGTATAACAGCAACTCCGTGGCGGCAATCGGAGTAGTCGCCCATGAAATTGGGCACGTGATGCAGCACCAGCAAGGCTATTTCCCCTTGCTGTTGCGAAACTTCTTTGTTCCCGTGGCACAGTTTGGCTCCTCTTTCGCGTGGATCGTTTTCTTCATGGGATTGCTTTTTTCCACACCCCTTTTGATCAATTTCGGGATATGGCTATTCGTAGCTGTCGTTGTGTTCTCCGTGGTCACGCTACCCGTGGAGTTTAACGCGAGCAGTCGCGCCCTTTCCATGCTGGGTAGTCAGTTGATGCTGGCGCCCGAAGAGCAGAAAATGGCCAAGAAAGTACTGACCGCAGCAGCCATGACCTACGTGGCTGCCACCTTGATGGCCATTTTGAACCTACTGCGTATGCTCGTGATTTCGCGCCGGTAAGGGGGGAGATTCCATGGATATCTCGAACGAGCTGGACCATGTTCTGGGAAGAGAAAGCATTAGCCAGTTTCACGTGGAGGAACCTTTTCTATGGGAAGAAGAAGGAGTATCCCACGAGATTCGCGTGCTTGCCACGCATGTTCTGATCGAAAAGTGGATGGAAATGACCCTCGTTTTCTTTCGTGGCCTCCTTCCCATGGGGGTGATGCCCGCCATTTGCAATTTCCAGATTCGCCACGTGGCAGTTACGCCGGCAGGTAGCGTGGTGACGCTGAAAATCCAGCTGGTGGAAAGGCAGGGGAATCACCTGTTTTTTGCGCTGGAAGCCTTCGACGAATTCGAGCAAATTGCCTCCGGAAGTTGCGAACGGGTTTTGGTGTCCAACGAGTTTCTCTCCCGGAAGATGGCCGCGAAGAAATAGCATGCGCCGTCCGCGAAACACCGAGCAATTCCGCGAATTCCGCGTGGTGGAGCAACTGGCCCGATCGGAAAGAGCGATTGCGCAAGGCCACCCCCAGGGTGATTTGGGGGTGGCCTTGCTCTTTCCCGGAGAGTACCCCGTCGCGATTGCGAGCCTGGCATTCCACCGGCTCTTCGAACTCTGCAACGCGGTGGAAGGTGTGCGCTGCGAGCGCTTCTTCTACCACCCGTCTTTCTCACGCTACTTTTCGTTGGATTCCTTCCGCCCCTTGGACGAGTTTGAAATCTGGGCCATCTCGCTTTCCTTCGAGCTCGATGCGTACAACATCCTTGCGCTGCTGGATGCCAAGGGTATTCCCCGGTTGGCCAACCAGCGGACATTTCGGCATCCGCTGTTGCTGCTGGGAGGAGCGGTTACCTACTTCAACGCGCTCCCGCTGGAGCCGTACATGGACGTGGTATACCACGGTGATGCCGAGGTGCACCTTGCTTCCATGCTGCGTATTGCCTTGGAGGAGTTCCGCACTTCCGGGAGCAGGGAACGCCTGTTGGAGCGATGGGCATCCATTCCTGCCTTGAGCATTCCCCCTCTTTCCCATCGATTCCAACAATTGGCAGTGGACCTGCAAATGCTCCAAAACCCTTCGTATTCCCATTTCGTGAGCCCGCGCGGAGAATTTGGAAACAAGGGATTGCTGGAAATCGGCAGGGGATGCTTGCACCGTTGTGCGTTTTGTGTGGCGGGGCACACGCGGAATCCCGCACGCTTCCCAAAGGTAGAAAAACTGTGGGAGCGGATCGCACTTTTCCGGGAGAAGGGGGTTCGTGGGGTTGGCCTGATTGCCGCGACTCCCACCGATCATCCCGAAATGGAAAGCCTGCTGGGCAAAATGCAGGAGCAGGATATCCCCTTTTCGCTTTCTTCGCTGCGCTTGGACCGCTTGACGCCCACCCTGCTCGCAGGTCTTCGCCGGAGTGGGCAAAACAGCATCACCATCGCCCCGGAGGGAGGAAGCCAAAAGATGCGAGACGTGTTCCACAAGGGAATCGAAACGTCCGACATCCACCGTGCGCTGCAGGCAATCGCGGATCATGGTTTCCAGGCGGTTAAGATGTACTTCATCTACGGTTTGGACGAGGAAAACGAAGAGGACCTTGCCGGGTTTGCCCAAATTGGCCAGCAGGCGCAGGAGCTTGGCATCCAGAAGGTAAGCATGAGCTTCAACCCGCTGATTCCCAAACCCCAAACCCCCTTTTCCCTGCGGAAGATGCAGGATGCAAAGCTGCTGGCGGAAAAGAAGAGGTGGATCGAACAATCCTTGCGGGGGATTGCGCGCACCAAGTTTGAAAGCCTCCGCTCCGCGCAGTTGCAATATGCCCTCGCGAACGGGGATGAAAACGTTTTGCAAGACCACCCCCCCCATTTTTCCCAGCGCTGATTTTTCGGCAGCTACGCTGTTTCCCCTGGGAAATTGTGCTATACTACTACGAGGAAAGGGGGAAGAAAATGGAAGGTTGGTTGAAAGTGAGCGACCTGGTGCAGGTAACATCCATTCCAGAAAATACCATTCGGCGGTACATCAAGCTTTTTCCCGAGTACTTCCCCTTCAAGCGCATCGACCGCACACAGTTTTTCCCCCCCTCTTCCCGTTCCCTCGTGCAAGAAATCTCCCAGCTGTACCGCGAGGGCAAAAAGACCACCGAGATCCACGATACCTTGAGCCATTCCCACGATAAAACGCTGGAAATCCTTCCCGAAAAAGACACGAACCCTGCTTACCCCCAAAGCCTCGACCATTTCCTGGAAAAAATCCGTGAGTTGTTCGATCAAAACACCCGGTCGTTTCGCATCATCGCCCGGGAGTTGCAACAGCTCAACTCCCAGGGTGCGGACATGCAAAGCCTGAAGCAAACGCTCGAGGAACAGCAAGCCCGCATCCAAAAGCTGGAAAAGGTGGGGGAAGAAATGGAACGCCGTTTGATCATCCAACTCAACGAGTACCTCGCCGATGTTTTTTACGGGCAGAAGAAGTAGACAGTTCCAACCTTTCTCCCTTCGAATCCCCCGAGTTGTGCTATAATTGCCTGAAATTCCACGAAAACGGGAGGTTTTTCATGTTTACGCTCAAAAAAGGGTATGAACCCAAGGAAGTGGAAGGCAAATGGTACCGTTACTGGAAAGAAAAAGGCTTCTTCTCCCCAAAAGGTTCCGGTGAACCCTTCGTCATTGTCATTCCCCCGCCCAACATTACCGGCAAGATCCACATGGGCCACGGGTTGAACCTCTCCTTGCAAGATTTTTCCACGCGTTTCCAAAGGATGCGGGGGAAAGATGTGCTTTGGCTACCCGGTGAGGATCATGCAGGCATTGCCACGCAAAACGTGGTGGAAAAAATGCTGCACGCCCAGGGCCAGTCGCGGGAAAGCCTGGGGCGCGATGCCTTTGTGCAGCGCACGTGGGAATGGGCAAACGAGTACCGCGAGAAGATTCGCACACAGATCGAGTCCATCGGTTGTTCCGTGGACTGGTCGCGCGATCGCTTCACGTTGGATGAAGGCTTGAACCGTGCGGTGCGCAAAGTTTTCGTGGAGCTATACAAGGAAGGGCTTATCTACAAGGGCAAGTACCTCGTGAACTGGTGCCCGCGATGCCATACCGTTCTTTCCGATGAAGAGGTGGAGTACCAGGATGTGCCCTCTTCGCTGTGGACCATCGCCTACCCCGTGAAGGGATCGGAGGAAAGGGTACTGGTGGCTACCACGCGCCCGGAAACCATGCTGGGCGATACCGCCGTGGCGGTGAACCCTTCCGATGAACGCTATGCACACCTCGTGGGAAAGACACTCGTGCTACCGCTGATGCACCGCGAAATCCCCGTGATCGCGGATCATTTCGTGGACAAGGAATTTGGTACCGGTGCGGTGAAGGTAACCCCCGCACACGATCCCAACGATTACCAGATGGGCGTGCGCCATGAGCTTGCAATGATCGAAGTGATCGACTCCAAGGGGTTCATGGGTTCCGAGGCGGGCAAGTACGAGGGCCTTTCGTGGAAGGATGCACGGGAGCAGGTGGTCCAGGACCTCCAACAACAGGGATTGCTCGTGGAAATCAAGCCCTACTCCCACTCGGTGGGGCATTGCTACCGTTGTGACTCCATGATCGATCCCCGGCTCTCCGACCAGTGGTTCGTGTCCATGAAACCGTTGGCGAAGCGAGCCATGGAGGTCGTGGAGAGCAAGCAAGTGGTGTTCCACCCCGCGCGCTGGGAGAAGGTTTACAGCAACTGGCTCACCGAAATCCGTGATTGGTGCATTTCGCGCCAGCTGTGGTGGGGTCACCGCATCCCCGTTTGGTATTGCCAGGATTGCGGCCACGTGAACGTGCAGGAGGAAACCCCGCACGTGTGTGCGCACTGTGGTTCGGCCAACCTGCAGCAAGATCCCGACGTGCTGGATACCTGGTTCAGCTCTGCGCTTTGGCCGTTCTCCACGCTGGGTTGGCCAGAGCAAACGGAGGATTTGGAAAAATACTACCCCACGAGCCTGTTGGTGACGGGGTTTGATATCATCTTTTTCTGGGTTTCGCGCATGATCATCATGGGTCTGAAGTTCATGGACGATGTGCCATTCCGGGACGTGTACATCACACAGTTGATCCGTGACAAGAAAGGGCGCAAGATGAGCAAATCGCTGGGAAACGGCATCGACCCGATCGAAGTGGTGGAAAGCTACGGCGCGGATGCCATGCGTTTCACGCTTGCCATGCTCGCAGCCCAGGGTAGGGACATCAACCTGGATGTGAAGGCTATGGAATCGTTCCAGCATTTCGCAAACAAGATCTGGAACGCCGCGCGTTTTTCGCTGATGCACCTGGAAAAACGCGAAACGGATCGATCGCTTGACAAAGACCTTCTCACGCTGCAAGACCAATGGATCCTCACGGGTTTGGCGCACACGGTGGAAACGGTCACCCGCGCACTCGAAGCGTACGATTACAACCAGGCCGCACGCGCACTGTACGATTTCTTCTGGAATCAGTTCTGCGATTGGTACCTCGAATCCATCAAGCCGATCTTGTACGACTCGTCCAACCCCGCTCTGGTGCAAAATACGCTGCAGGTGCTTCTGAACGTTTTGGACACCAGCTTGCGCCTTATGCACCCGTTCATGCCCTTCATCACGGAGGAGATCTGGGAAAAGCTCCCCCTCGACTCCCCAGAAGAAGCGCTCATCGTGGCCCGATGGCCCCAGAGCGAGCAAGTGCCGCGCTACGAGCAGGAACATGGTTCGTTTGAACGCCTGGTCCAGGTGATCCGGGGTGTGCGGAACGTTCGTGCAGAACTGCAGATGAGCCCGTCACTGGAATTGGACCTGGCGGTGGTGAAGCTGCAAGACGACGGTTTCTTCTGCCCGGAGAGCGTTGTACTGGTGCAATCGCTGGCCCGCGTGGGCAAAGTGGAGTTCGTCGCACAGAAGCCTCCACGCAGTGCCACCGCTTTCGTGGATGCCGGTTGCCAGGTTTTTGTGCGTGCCGGGGAACTGGTGGACTGGGAGTGCGAGAAGGAGAGGATCAAGAAGGAAGTGCAGAAAGCCGACGTGGACGTGAAACACTTCGAGAAGAAACTCGCGAACCGCAAGTTCTTGGAAAATGCGGATCCCACGGTGGTGGAAGAGACGCGCCAAAAGCACCAAGAGGCGATCGTGCACTTCCAAAAGATGAGAACCCTGCTGGAGGATTTTGAGGGCGCGGAATGAGTGGAACGCTTTTTGTGACCGGAACGCCCATTGGCAACCTCCAGGACATTTCCTTTCGTGCCATCGAGACCCTGAAAAAGGTAGACGTGGTTGTTGCAGAGGATACGCGGCGCTCCCTGAACTTGCTGAACCATTACGCGTTGGGGCAAAAAAAGCTCGTTTCTCTGGCGGCCGCAAAAGAGAGGGGAAGGGTATCCCAGGTGTTGCACATCTTGAAAGAGGGACAAGATGTTGCCCTTCTCACGGACGCAGGGATGCCCGGGATCGCCGATCCGGGGGCGTTGGTCGTGGAGCAATGTCACCGGGAAGGTATTCGTGTGGAAGTGATTCCGGGGGCCAGCGCGGTGACCGCTGCCTTCGCGGCTTCGGGCTTCCGGGGAGCGTTCGTTTTCGAGGGTTTCTTGCCGCGGCAAAAGAACCTGAGGCGTTTTTTACGGGCTTGGGCAACCGATAGCAGGGTATTGGTGTGCTTTGAATCCCCCTTTCGGTTGCGGAGCACCTTGGAGCAGATCGGGCAAATCCTTGGAAACCGGGAAGTTTTTATCGCCAGGGAAATGACCAAAGTGCACCAGCAGTGGTTCCGGGGGACCGTTCAACAGGCCTTGGAGGTTTTCGTGGAACCGGTGAAAGGGGAACTTACCTTGGTGCTGGAAGGGGCGAAAAGTGTTGAGCATTGAAAAACAAGAAACGTACGCGGAGCTTGAACTCCTGCTTCGCCAACTTTCCGTTTGGGTGAAGGCAGAAGGCAGGAAGGTGATCAAAGAGGGAAACTACGACATTACTCCCTCCCAGTTCGATGTACTGCAACGCATTTACTTCGGTGAGACCAGCATGACGAACCTGGCGCTGCGCCTGGGGGTTGCCAAGAGCACCATTACCGGGTTGGTCGGCAAGATCAAGGAACATGGATACGTTTCCTACAGCGTATGTGAAGAAGACCACCGGGTGCGGAAGCTGGAAATGACGCCAAAGGGGTTGGGGTTGATTCGCGACGTTCTGGAAAGGCGGGCTCAGTTCATCCGGAAACTTTTCAGCACCATCGACCCGTTCTTGGTGGAGGAATTCCGCAAGGTGTTGCGTATCGTGAACAACACGGTCCAAATTCAATACCAAGACAAGGAGGAAACGAAGGAATGAAATCGAGAGAAGGCAAGATCATGGCGGGGGTTTCCGCACGGCACTTGCACGTGAGCGAAAACGACTTGAAGATCCTGTTCGGGGAAGACGCTCGCTTGACACCCGTGAAAGACCTTGGGCAACCCGGGCAGTATGCCTGCGCGGAAAAGGTGAGCGTGGTGGGGCCCAAGGGAAGCTTCGAGGGAGTGCGCATCCTGGGGCCCACGCGAAAGTCCACGCAGGTAGAAGTCAGCCGCACCGACGCGTTCAAGCTCGGGATTAACCCCCCGGTACGCGATTCCGGTGACGTTGCCGGTTCGCCCGGTGCAAAGTTGGTGGGTCCCAAAGGCGAAGTGGACCTTTCCCAGGGTGTCATCATCGCAAAGCGCCACATTCATATGACCACCGAGGACGCAGGAAAACTGGGTGTGAAAGACAAGCAGCTGGTTTCCGTGTTTTGTGATACGCAGGATCGGAAAGCTGTGCTGATGGACGTGCTGGTGCGCGTGAGCGATTCGTACGCGTTGGAATTCCACGTGGACACGGATGAAGCGAATGCGGTTAACCTCAAAACCGGGGACATGGTGCAGATCGTGGAGGAATGCTGAAACAGCAACTGGAACGCTTCGCCGAGTTGCTTTTGCAGGAAAATGCCCGGCAAAACCTGGTGCGGGTGGATTCTGCCGAGGAATTGTTCCAAAAACATTTCCAAGACGTTTTGGGTTTCGAAAGGCAACTTTCGTCCCTGGTCAAGGGGAATGGAGTGGATATGGGTTCCGGGGGAGGGATCCCGGGGATAGTGCTGGCGCTCCTCTTTCCCGGCTCCCACTTTTCCCTTTTCGAAAGCGAGCTCCGCAAGGCTTCCTTCTTGGAAAGAGCCGCCCTTTTACTTGGTATGGAAAACGTGACGGTACATCCCCAAAGGATGGAAAGCGTTCCCACCGCCTTGCAGCAGGCAATGGATTTTGCAACCGCGCGCGCCCTTGCTCCGGTTCGGGTTTGCCTGGAATACGCCGCTCCGTATTTACGGGTGGGTGGAAAACTTCTCCTCTTTAAGGGGCCAGCATGGCAACAAGAGTTGCAGCAAGCCAACCGGGCTATGGATCTGTTGCACTTCCAACAGATGGATATGTTTTTCCAGGAGGTACGCTGGGAGGAAACCCCTTTCCAAAGGAACCTGCTGGTGTTGCAAAAAACCGCGCCCACCCCCCCGGGCTTTCCCCGACGTGCGGGAGTTGCGGCGAGAAAACCCCTTTCGTAAAAGGAGGTGAAACCGTGAAACTCAAATGGTATGGTCACGCCTGCTTCTGGATGCAAGAGGCAGAGCATTCCATCCTAACAGACCCCTTTGACCAAAGCGTGCGCTACCCCTTTCCAAGGGTACAAGCCGACATCGTTCTGGAAAGCCACCAACACCACGACCACAATGCCCATGACCGCTTGGAAGCGAAGCCCGCCCATGTGTTTTCCCACCCCATTCCCCCTTCGCATCCCTTCGAGGAAAACGGGTTGCGCATCTGTACCTTTCCCAGCTTCCACGACGAGGAAGGGGGGAAAAAGCGTGGAGAAAACCTGCTTTTCCAGGTGCGTTTCCCCTCTGGCATCCAGCTTTTGCATTGCGGTGACCTCGGGCATGCCCTGGAGGCAAATCTCCGTACGCAAATCGGCAAAATCGACATCCTGCTCGTTCCCGTGGGAGGAACCTACACCCTGGATGGCAAAACTGCGGCGAAGCTCACGCGGGATATTGCACCTTCCATCGTCTGCCCCATGCACTACAAGACCAGCTACCTGGATTTCCCCATTGCAGATACCCGTTCCTTTTTGCAGCACCTCGGCTGGAAAACCCGCACGGTTCACGAACTCGACATTTCTGCCGCTGAGCTCCCCCAGGAGCCCACGTGCATCTTGTTTTCGATGTAGTCCGATTTCCCCCGGTTTTCCGGGAAGACACCACGGGGAGGGAAAAAAATGAAAATTCGTGCCAAGTTGCTTGTCACCATTCTTTTACCGGTGTTGCTCGTCTTTGCCGGCGTTTTGGGCATCGTGATGATTCAAACCCAGTCACTTAGCAAGAAGCAAGCCCAGGCCATGGCCACGTACCTCGCTGGGCAACAGGCCAACGAAATCAAGGCGTTCCTGGAGCGGGGGATCGATACGGCAAGGACACTCTCCACCACCTTCGAAGGGTTGCAGGAAGGTGGATTTTTGAACCGGGATTGTGCCAATTCCATCTTGAAGCAAACCCTGGAATCCAATCCGGAATTCGTGGGTGTTTGGACGGCCTGGGAACCGGATGCATTCGACAACAACGATTCCAGTTGGGTGAACAAACCGGGTCATGACCAGACGGGACGCTTTGTACCCTACTGGAGTCGGGACGGCAACAACATCATTCTGCAGCCCCTGGAGGGGTACGAAGACCCCGTGGAGGGGGAATACTACCTGCTTGCACGGAATTCCGGGAACGAGGTAATAACGGAACCCTACGATTACCAGATCGCGGGCGAAAGCGTATGGATGACCTCCCTGGCAGTTCCCATCAAGAAAGACGGCAAGGTCGTGGGGGTTTGCGGTGTCGATGTTTCGCTCCAAGGCCTCCAAGAGCTGAACAACCAGATCAAGTTGTTCGAGACAGGTTTTGGGCGACTGATGTCCTACGGCGGCATCGTGGTGGCGCACCCGGACGAAGCGCGAGTGGGGGACATCACGGGCGAGATCCAGCAAGAGGACGGGGAGTTCTACCGGGACATCATCCAGCAGGGGAAAGAATTCAGTGGGCTGTCCTGGTCCATCTCCCTGAAGCAAAACACCTTTAAAACCTTCTTCCCGGTTTGGGTGGGAGGGGCGAAAACTCCCTGGTCCTACGGCATGGTTATCCGGGAGAAAGAGATGATGGCCCAATCGAACCGGGTTTTCCGAAACGGATGGATTTTTGCTGCAGCAGGACTCATTGGAATGTTCCTGCTTGTGTGGTTCTTCCTCGTTCCACTGATTCGAAACATCAAGGATTCCTCTTCCTTCATTTCTCAGGTCCTTGCGAAAGGGGATTTTTCCCAACCCGTTTCCGAGCGATCGCTTGCACTCAAGGACGAATTCGGGGACCTTTCGCGTGGCTTAGATTCGCTGCGTACCACGTGGCGCGAAATCCTGCAGGACCTTTTCCATTCCGTGGAACAGTTGGGAGAAGCCTCCGAAAGCCTTTCCGCCGTCTCGGGAGACCAGAAACGCACGATGCAAACCGTTGCGCAAGGGGGGCAACAGGTGGAAGAGAACGCGGAAAACACGTCTGCTTCCATCCAAGAACTGACCTCGGGTATCGAGGAAGTGGCTTCCAGCGCACAGAACGTATCGCGGATCTCGCAAGAGCTGGCTTCCCGCGCGGATGAAACGTCCAGCGAGGCGCAGGACGGGGGCAAAGCCATCGACGGCGTGGTTCTTCGAGTGGGCGAAACCGTGGAGCAAACCGCCACGACTTCTCAGATCGTTTCCCAGCTTTCCCAGCGGGCCAGGCAGGTGGCCGAAATCGTAGGGACCGTTTCTTCCATCGCGGAGCAAACCAATCTACTGGCGCTGAACGCGGCCATAGAGGCTGCTCGGGCTGGCGAAGCCGGAAAGGGCTTCGCCGTGGTGGCCGATGAAATTCGAAAACTGGCGGAAGAAAGTAAGAACGCGGCGGGAAACATCGCACGAATCCTGAAAGAAATTGGTACGGGCATTGAACAGGCCAACAACGCCACGGAACAGACCGTGGAACTTGTGAACGGAGTCAACGTGGACGCGGCGAAGGTGCAGACCCAATTTGGCCGCATCCTCCAGAAGGTGGAGGCGATCTCCACCATGGTGGAAAACCTTGCTGGTTCTGCGCAGGAGCAGAGTGCTGCTTCCGAAGAGATGGCGTCCGCTGCGGACGTTTCCGCCCGTTCCATGGTGGAAGTGTCCGATCAAGTCCGCTCCATGGTCCAGGAAATGGCTTCGCAGGGACGTTCGGTGCAAAGCGTGGACGAGGCATCCACCAAGTTGCGCGAAATCTCCGAAACCCTCAAGAAACAAATCGAACAATTTCACTTGTAACATCGATTCACACCCAAGAGTCTGCACTTCCCTTCCAGCAGGGAAGTGCTTGTTTTTGGGGGAGACGCGAGGAAAACAACGGAAATCCATTTTTTGACGCATGCATTTCTCTTTTTTCCTTCTTTTTTCTTGGGAAACGTGTTACAATATGCAAGGAAGCATCGAGATTTTTTTCACAATCGAAGGGAAGTGCGGAACGTGAACAGATGGAAACTTTCAAACCGGTTGCTTTTTCTCGTCATCGTAGTCGGTGTGATTCCCCTTGTCACCATCGGGATTCTCTTCCTTGTGCTTTCGGAAAGGAACCTTCGGGCGGAAGTGAACAAGGCGAACCAAATCTACCTGGAACAGACCGAGGGGCTACTGAACCAGTATTTTGGGGACGTTTCGCAGAAGATCACCTACCTATCGACCATCAACCGCGTGATCAATGCCATAAAGGCTTCTGGCAAACGCGAAAGCGACCCGGTCGGCTGGCAGGCAACGGAAGATGTGCTCGACCTTTTTTTCGCCGAGGTTTCCCAGGTTTTCGGATTCGAGATGTTGTTGATTTCCGATGCCTCCGGGATCGTCCTGTACGACGGTGCGCATCAGCGGGTAGGCCAAAACCTCTCCCGGCAAAACCATATCTTGCGTGCGCTTTCCGGTGCCATCACATTTTCCCCGATGGCATATTCCGACTTGGAAAAACGGCACGTTGTGATGGTATCTGCACCGGTGCGGGATAATTCGGCTTCTTCGAACCGAATCCTGGGAAGCATTTCGGTAGGAGTTTTCGCCGAAGAAATTTCCGGGCTGGTCAAGGATGGGTTGGAAACACTGGGAGAATCCGCCGATTCCTACCTGGTAAACCCGGATGGCTACCTCCTCACCAATGCCCGCTTCGGGGAGTTTTCGTCCGGCGCCATCCTCCAAAAACGTCTCCAAACCAAGGCCATGGAACTCTTGCAAGACCCCCTGCAGCGTAAGGATGAAGCCTTCCAGCAGGTGGAGGAATACGTGGATTACGTCGGGAACAAGGTTCTTGGAAGCCTTGGCGTGGTAGCCATGGGAACGCAAATGGTGGGATTGATCATCGAAATCGATGCGGCGGAAGCCTTTTCCACGGCGAACTTGCTGCGGAACGTGATGATCTGGGTGCTTGGGTTCACGGTTGTTTTCGGCCTTTCCCTTGGGGTTTGGGTTTCCAGGGGCATCGTGGGGCCGATCCTGAAAATCATTCGCGGGTTGGACGATGGATCGGAGCAGGTTTCCGCTGCTGCGGACCAGCTTTCTGCTTCGAGTCAGCAACTCGCCGAATCCAGCAGCGAGCAAGCTTCCAGCATTGCGCAAACCGCCGCCACGTTGAACCAATCCAGTTCCATGGTGCGCCAAACCGCACAAAACACCGAAAAAGCATCGCGTGCCACCCGGGAAACGGCAAAGGCTTCCACATCGGGAAAAGAAGAAATGGAAGAGATGATGCTTTCCATGGAAAAGATCCGCAAATCCAGTACGGAGATTTCCAAAATCATGAGCGTGATCGACGATATCGCCTTCCAAACCAATATCCTGTCGTTGAATGCTGCCGTGGAAGCCGCGAGAGCGGGTGAAATGGGAGCGGGATTCGCCGTGGTTGCGGAGGAAGTACGAAGCCTCGCACAGAGAAGTGCGCAAGCAGCGAAAGATTCTGCCGGAATCGTGGACACGAACATCGCGCTGTCGGAGACCGGTGCGCGGGTTGCCGGAAAGGTGAACGCCTTCCTCTCGGAAATCAACCAGAAGGTGGAACAGGTCACCGCACTCGTGGATGAAATCCAGGCGGCCGCCCACGAGGAGTCTGAGGGAATTGGCCAAATCAACCAGGCCATCTCCCAAATCGAACAGACCACAAGCCAGAACGCTGCCACCGCGGAGGAAAGTGCATCTGCTTCCGAGGAGCTCCAAGCCCAGTCGGAAGCCTTGAAAGAAATGATCACCCAGCTTTCGGCGATCGTGCACGGGCACAAAAAAGCGTAAGGAGTCCCAAAAGCGGATAAAAAAAGACGCCCAGCGGGCGTCTTTTTCTTGGAAGGATCGGAATCAGGCAGATTCCTTGAGCCCGATGTAGGGTTTGTCGGTCCCCACCACGCTATCGTTCGTAATCACGACTTCCTTGACGTTTTGCATCGAGGGAAGGTCAAACATGAGGTCGAGCATCACGAATTCAACCACGCTTTTCAAGGCACGCGCACCCGTTTCGTGCTCCAGGGCTTTTCGCGCGATGGAAAAAAGGGCTTCGTCCTCGAAGCGCAACTCGATGTTCTCCAGTTCCAGCAACTTTTGGTATTGCTTGACGATGGAGTTCTTGGGTTCGGTGAGGATACGAACCAGGGAGCTTTCGTCCAGGTCATCCAGCGTGGAAAACACCGGGAACCGTCCGATAAACTCGGGGATCAGCCCGTACTGCACCAAATCGTTGGGCCGGACATGGGATAAGATTTCTCCCACACGCCGGGAGAAACGGGACTGGATTTCCGAGCCAAACCCCATCGTGGAGGCTTCGGTGCGGTGTTGGATGATTTCTTCCAGGCCATCGAAAGCCCCGCCCGCAATAAAGAGGATGTTGGTGGTATCGATCTTGATGAACTCCTGGTAGGGATGCTTTCGCCCCCCCTGCGGGGGAACGTTTGCTACAGTGCCCTCGAGGATCTTGAGCAATGCTTGTTGCACGCCTTCCCCGGAAACATCCCGCGTAATGGAAACGTTGGGTCCCTTCTTGCCAATTTTATCGATTTCATCGATGTAGATGATGCCCTTTTCCGCACGCTCAATATCGAAGTTGGCTGCTTGGATCAACTTGAGCAAAACGTTTTCCACGTCTTCTCCCACGTACCCCGCTTCGGTGATGGGCGTGGCGTCTACGATGGCAAAGGGAACATCCAAGAAACGGGCAAGCGTGCGCGCCACCAGGGTCTTTCCACAGCCAGTGGGACCAATCAACATGATGTTGGATTTTTCGATCTCATCCCGGCCAGGCGTTCCCAGCATAATGCGCTTGTAGTGGTTGTACACGGCCACGGAGACGACCTTCTTGGTTCGTTCCTGCCCGATCACGTAGTGGTCCAATTCTTTCTTGATATCCAGCGGGGTGGGCAATCCCTCGCTCAAATCGCGGAAATGAAGCGTTTGGTCTTCTTTGAGCGTGTCGTTGAACAGTTCCACGCACTCGTTGCATATGTACACGTTGGGGCCAGCTATCAACCGCTTCACCTGTGTCGCACTTCGACCACAAAAAGAGCATTTCTTGTCCATTTTCATCTCAACACAACCTTTCTGGGCGGGGTCAGCGGTTCTTCTCGATGACCTGGTCGATGATGTGGTATTCCACCGCTTCTGCAGGGGTCATGTAGCGGTCGCGATCGGTATCTTTTTCGATCTCTTCCGGGTTTCGCCCCGTGTGCTTGCTGATAATGTGGTTGAGCTGTTCCTTCGTTTTCAGGAGTTCCTTCACCTGGATCTCCACATCAGCCGCGGTACCACGGGCTCCTCCCCAGGGTTGGTGAATCATGATCTTGGAATTGGGGAGGGCAAAACGTTTCCCCTCTTCTCCCGCCATGAGCAGCACCGCACCCATGGAAGCGGCCATCCCGACGCAAATGGTGGTAACGGCTGGTTTGATGTACTGCAGCGTGTCGTAGATGGCGAGTCCCGCGGAAACCGAACCACCAGGGCTGTTGATGTACAGGCTGATGTCTTTTTCGGGGTCCTGGGCTTCCAAGAACAGAAGCTGCGCGACGACAAGGTTGGAAACGTGATCGTTGACTTCGCTACCGAGGAAAACGATGCGATCCTTCAGAAGGCGGGAATAGATATCGTACGAGCGCTCGTACCGGCCGGTGGTTTCGATGACAATGGGAATGACCTGGTTCAACGTTTTCTCCAGTTCTTGCTTTTCGCTTTCGTAAGGATACATGCAATCACTCCTCAGAAACTTCTTGCGGTTCGGGGTTTTCGGTTTCCCGTCCTACTTCGCGTTCCACCACCTGGACCTTGTCTTTCAAGAAAGTTCCCACGGTCTGCTTGCGAAGTTCAAAGAGGATTTCGGATTTCAAATCCGGATCCTTCTGGTACAGCGCACGGAGCTTCTCCGGCTCCATGTAGTAGCGGGAAGCCATTTTTTCGATATGCTCCTTGATTTCCTCCTCGGAAACTTCCAACCCTTCCTCTTTCATGATCTTTTCAATGGCTTGGTATTCGCGAAGGTCAAAAAGCATTTGTTCGTGCAATTTTTCCAGGAAAGACTCCTCGGAGCCGGATTTCTCTACTTCTTTCTGGTACTTATCCTCCTCTTTTAGCTTTTGCACGTTCTTCCGCACGAAAACGTCAATGGTCTCCGGGCTGATATCGATTTGTGTGTTTTCCCCCAGCTCGTGGGCAATACGGGAAACCAGTGCTTCGTCAGCACTTTCGGCGAAAACCGCTCGAGCGTCGTCCTCGATTTTTTTCTTGAGTTGCTCCACCGTTTCGAGCTTCTCGTCCACCTGGGAAGCAAAAGCATCGTTTACCTCGGGAAGCGTGCGGGAATACACCTCTTCCACGTGTACGTGGTAGGTGAAGGAAGCCATTTCCGGGGTGTCATTGGAGGATTCGCTTTCTTGGCTTTTGGGGAAGGTGCGCTCGAATTCGACTTCTTCACCGGCTTTTCGGTTTACGACCGCTTCAATGATGGGGCGCTTGTCCTCCTCGCTGATGATATATTCCAGGCTATCGCTTTTGTAGAGCTCGCGGCCTTGCTCGTTGAACACCTCGTAGCGCAGCCGGGCGGTATCCCCGTATGCAATGGGCCCATCCTTTGGCTCCAGTATGGCGTTCGCTTCGCGGTAGTACTGCAGTTGCTCCTGGATGACTCCTTCGATGGTTTTTTCGTCCGGAACGATTCGCTCAACTTCGAGCGCCGCAAAATCCGGAAGGTGTACTTGGGGGCGGTGGTGCAGGTTCACTTTGGCAAGGGGATTCTCCGACTCCATGTCGATGGAAACCACTTCTGGAAGCAACAAAAGGTCCTTGTTCTTCAACTCGCCTTCCATGAACTGGTAGAGCAGCTCCTCCACCGCAGAAGCTTTCAGCGATTCCTCGTTGAGCATTTTCTTGATAATGGGAAGGGGGACTTTTCCCTTTCGGAATCCGGGAAAGGAGTAGTTTTTTTGGGCTTGCTGGATCTCCTTTTGTACCAGGGGTTGAATATCGCCTGGATCAAAGGAAACTTGGATGGTTTCCAGGTTCTTTTCGTGCCCGATCGTTTCACTTTTCAAGCCAGGTACCTCCTCTATTTTTTTCTTTCTTCATCATTTTTATGCATTTGCATAATTATAGCATTTTCCGGTGCAGCGAGGGAAAAAGAGCACGTTCCTGTTCCCAAAAAAACAGGGGTTGCATTCAACCCCTTTTTCTCACAGAAAAATATGGAGGCAACGGTCGGATTTGAACCGACGAATAGAGATTTTGCAGACCTCCGCCTTTGACCCCTTGGCTACGTTGCCATGCGTGTTATTATACCAGAAGCTCTTTTGGATTGCAACCAAAGGCGCGTGTCCAGTTCCGAAGGGATTTGGCACATACGACGTTTTTCTCCCACACGTTCTTCCTATGCCTCCCCAGTACTCCGTGCCTCTGTTGCAAGCGCTTCTGTTCCAAAATCGGAAAAAGTTGGAAATTTATCCGCGGATTAGGTATACTTTTTTTCAATACGGTCTCTCCAGTATGGAGATGTCATCTTTGACCACCCCGATTACTACAGTTCCCGTAAAGGAAGAACCGCAGAGACGGCCGGATAACTCTTCCTCCAGTACGAGGATGATTTCCACAACATCGTACTGGGGCATACCCCCAACGCCATCGTTGTTCCCCACCTGGGGAGATCCTGCTATGGAATCGGCTGCTTTTCCATGGAAACCCCCCGATACCCCAAAGAACCACAAAGAAGAAACCCATCAAGGCGACCTTCAAATCGCGTATCGGGAGGGAGTCATGGAGCGAAACGCATCCCGTATCATCTACCTCTAACAGTGAGAAAGGTGGTGCCGTTCCTTGACAGAAGACAGAGAGCAACTCCTACGACTTCTACACAAAAAGGTCCATGTTTCCGGGTACCTGGAACGATTCGGGATCAAACAGAATCGACGGGGAGCCTGCGAGGTGACGATCCTTCTGCAAGATGTCCGGGTGACACACCAGAATACCGTGGTGTTCCTTGACCACATATGGACCTCCATCAATGACAAGGTGCTCGAAATCGACCCATGCCAAGGGTCAAAGTTTCGATTCGATGCCACGGTAGGCATGTACACCAAGTTCGACCGCAAGACCAAGACCAAGTCCACGCAACCGGGGGTGTACAAGATCTCGAAACCCCGGGTAATCTACGAGGGGTATGGTCCTCCACTCTCCCAGTTTCTCCGTACGTCGAAGGAAAAAGAACCTCTCTTGAATTTGGAATATTCATAGGCACGTGGCATCCCGTCCGGAGAAATTACCGCGCTGATCTTCTCGACGCGCCGGGAAAAAAACCTGTTGCTGCCTTCGCTACCCTTCCCAGAAGTATACTCGGCCAGAAACCACGGGGGTTGCTTGAATTCCCCTTTTTTTTCTGGTACAATACCCATGCCCGGGCCAGCGTAGCTCAGTCGGTAGAGCGGCTCACTCGTAATGAGCAGGTCGTGGGTTCGAATCCTATCGCTGGCTCCATTTTTTTTTGGAGGCTCTGCCTTGGATTTCCCAAAAAGCGTTTCCGGGAAAATATCCTGCCTTCTTTCTTCCTTTTTCCAACCCTTTCAAGACACTTCCCATCGTTTTGTTCTCGCCATTTCGGGCGGGGTGGATTCCATGGTACTCCTGCATGGTATGCGGTCTCTCTTCCAACATGAGTTGCACCGCCTGGTTGTAGCACACGTTCACCACGGTATGCGCCCGCAATCCGACGAGGAATACCGTTTCTTGGAGCAGCTATGTGCCCGGGACGGTATTGCCTTCGTGGGGAAGAAGCTGGATCCCGTTTCGCTCCCCCAAAACGGCGCCAACCTCGAAGCCGTATTTCGGAAAGAGCGGTACGCCTTTTTCCGTCAAGTCCAACAAAGCGAAAAGGGAGCTTTGCTGGTGACAGCGCACCACGGGGATGATCGCGTGGAAACGGTGTTCTTGCGGCTCTTCCGGGGATGCGGCCTCAACGGTTTTTCGGGCTTTTCTGCCCGTGAAGGGGAGCTGTTACGTCCCTTTGTGCCCTTGGAAAAAGCGGAATTGCGCGCATACGCTCGCGAGAACGGGCTGCATTTCTTCGAAGATCACAGCAACGCGGACAATCGTTTTTTGCGGAATCGTGTGCGGAACCTTCTTTTGCCTTTCCTGAGAAACCATTTTGGAAAGGGAGTAACCAGAACGCTTGCCAGGGATTTTGCACTCGTGCACCGGGGAAAAGTAGCGTTGGAGTTCTTCCTACAAGAGTACGTTTTGCGCGCTGCCGTGTTTTCCGAACAGGGATGTTGGATTCCCACAGAGAAGTGGGAATGCTACCCTGGGGAAGTGCAGGATGAAGCGTTGCTTCGCCTTTACCAACGATGGAAGGGGGATCCGGAGGGCCTGGATGCCCAAAAAATGCAATCCATCCGTGCCCGGCTCGACTCTTCCCATGGGTATGAATTCCAGTACCAATTGGCGAAAGGGATTTTTTTCCGGCGAACCCGCCAAAGCGTGGGTTTTTTTTCCACAGACGTTTCACGTGGCCCCCAGGCCATGGCACGTAAGGTGCACACTGTGCCTTTCCGAATGGAGGATTTCCCCGTAGTGGGGAAAGGGCTGTACTTCTCATTGATACCGCGCGAACAGCTTCCAAGAACTTTTCTCCATCCCGGGAAACAAGTTTTCGTCGATGCGGACCAGTTGGATTTTCCGCTGGAAGTACGCCCCTGGAAGGTGGGTGATCGCTTCCGGCCACTGGGAATGACGGGAACCAAAACGGTGGCGCGATTTCTTTCGGATCAGAAAGTGCCACGTGACCAAAGAGCAGGGGTTTTTGTCGTGAGCACCGCAAAACATGTTATAATTTGGTGTGTCCCTTTTCGTATCGCGGAAGGTTTCCAGGTGACACCTGGAACGCGACGGGTTTTGCGGATTTCGACGGAGTCAACCCTATCGGATTGAAAGGAGGGAGCGGAACCGCAGGAAAGCGGTGAGTTTCCGCACGGATTTGTTCACACACAGCAAGCGTTTGTTGGATCTCCGGATGCGCATGTTTGCTTCGGAGGAGGATCCCGACAAAGAGTCAGACAACGGCGAAAAAAAGGAACCACGATTTGTCTTCAACAATAACCGGAAGCCCCCACGGCCTTCCGGTCAGCTGTTATTCCTTGTTTTCATGGTGGTGCTGGTGATTTTGATTGCACTGGCCTATCGCGGTCCCATGTTCGAAACGGTGCAAACCGTGGATTTCACGGCTTTTTGGAACATGGTGCAAGAGGGTAAAGTGAGCGAAGTGGTGATCGAAGACACGGGTACCGTGATCTTTTCCACCAAGTTGAGTGGGTTCCAGGAAGATGTGTACGAGGTGTATGCTCCCTGGCTCATGTCCAACGAAAAAATCATGGACGAACTTTTGCAGAAAAATATCGTGGTGCGGGGAAAGAAATCGTCCGGCGATTTCATCTGGGCGATTTTACTCAACGTGCTTCCGTTCGTGCTTCTGATCTTCCTTTTCTTTACCATGATGCGCACGTTCTCCGGTGGACGCAACAACCAAGCCTTTAGTTTCACGAAGAGTCCCGCCAAGAAAATGGTGGGTGGAAAGAAAAAAGTGACCTTCAAGGATGTTGCCGGTGTGGACGAAGCGGTGGAAGATTTGCAAGAGCTGGTGCTGTACTTGAAGAATCCCAAGCGTTTCGAAAGGCTTCGTGCACGCATGCCCAAGGGAGTACTCCTGGTGGGGCCTCCTGGCACGGGGAAAACCTTGCTGGCAAAAGCCGTGGCGGGGGAGGCCAATGTCCCATTTTTCCATATGAGCGGTTCGGATTTCGTGGAACTGTTCGTGGGGGTTGGGGCAGCACGTGTGCGCGACCTGTTCAACCAGGCAAAGGGTTCCGCACCCGCGGTGATTTTCATCGACGAAATCGATGCCGTGGGTCGCCATCGGGGCGCAGGGCTTGGTGGGGGCCACGACGAACGCGAACAGACCCTCAACCAAATCCTGGTGGAAATGGATGGCTTCGAAGTGAACGAGGGCATTATCGTGATGGCGGCCACCAACCGTCCGGATATTCTCGACCATGCGTTGCTTCGTCCCGGGCGATTCGACCGCAAGGTCGTTGTCGATCCGCCGGATGTGAAAGGGCGCGAAGAGATCCTGAATATTTACCTGGCGCGGCGGCCGTTGGAAGACCAGCTGGACGTGCAAGTCTTGGCACGGCGTACCCCCGGTTTCGTGGGGGCCGACTTGGAAAACCTCGTGAACGAAGCCGCACTCCTTGCCATCCGCTCGAACAAGGAAAAAATCAGCATGGATGAAATTGAAGAAGCCATAGATCGCGTGATTGCCGGGCCGGAACGGAAAAGCCGATTAATTGGACCCAAGGAGAAACGCATCATCGCTTACCACGAGTTGGGGCATGCGCTGGTTTCCTCGGTTCTGGAAAAGGCCAATCCCGTGCACCGTGTTTCCATCATTCCTCGCGGCTCCCAGGCACTGGGGTATACGCTGCAGCTCCCCGCGGAAGACAAGTACTTGATCAGTAAGGGAGAGCTCTTCGATGAGATGACCGGTATCCTTGGGGGAAGAGCCGCCGAGGAAGTGGTGTTCAACGAGGTAACCTCCGGGGCCGCAAACGATATCGAGAAAGCCACCCACCTTGCGAAGACCATGATCTGCCAGCTGGGAATGAGTGATGATCTGGGTCCCATTTCCTGGGGGAAGGAAGAGCAAGAGGTCTTCCTCGGACGGGAAATTTCGCGCATGAAAAATTACAGCGAAGAAACGGCCAGCCACATTGACCGGGAAGTGAAGGAACTCGTGAGCAAGGCGTATTCCCGGGCAAAGAAACTCATTGTGAAGTACCGGGAAACACTCGATTCCCTTACCGAGATCCTGTTGGAGAAAGAAGTCATCGACGGTGATTACCTTCGCCAGTTGCTGGAGGAAGGCAAGAAGAAGCAGAACGGGGAAAGGAACCTGGAACGGGAAACCCTCATGGAAGAATTGAACGAATCCTAAAGGGGAATCCAGATGCCTTTGCCGCGGTGCATCCGGTTGTTCTTGTTGGGATTTGCCCTTTTTGCAGGCATCTCCCTTTTTTCGGCGGATTTTGCGGCGGGTTTTGGGGTTTTCCAGCACGAGGAAACGTTGGTTCCGGGATGGGTGCAATCTTTTCGCACGAAGTACTTTGGAGTGGATCACTCCGCTTTTTTCCTGACTACCCCGGGATGGGTCGGTTTTTTGGATGCCTATGGCAAGTTGGATTTTCCGATTTCCCCTTTCTTGGGTTTGGGAATGGCCTGGGGATTGGAAACAGGCACAGGTTTTTTCTTGGAAACGCACGGGCTCTTCCTCGTGGGCGGTGTGATGTACCAACAAGGGGGGTACCAGTTGTCTTTCCGTGTGAAGGAGTGGTACAGCAGTGAGACAGGGTTTTCGTCCTGGCCGGTGTTGCAGTTTTCTTGTGAGTTCAATTTCAATCAACGATAAGGGGGAGTGGTGAACGTGAAAAAAACGCTCATCTTTTTGGTCATTTCCGTGGCCGTGTTGTTTTTCTTTTCTGGGTGCTTCAAACCACCTTCTACGGAAGGAATTTCCATTTCTGGTCCCGATTCCACCAACTTGAATACCTCGGTGCAATTCAAGGCCGAGATCACGGGAACAACGGCGGGAGGTCTGGGAGGCTTTTTCAGCAAACCCCCCACGATCGCGTCCGCGGAATGGACGTTTTCCAACCTGTCCAATTCCGCGCAAACCTTCAAGAAAACCGTAAGTACGGATACCTGCCAGGTTTCTTTCACCTATCCCGGTGAGTACATCGCTTCGGTGAAAATCACCACCAACAAGGAAGATACCATCGTTTCGAAAACCACCGAGAACAAGTCTTTCGATGTATTAAAGGCAACGCCACGCATCACCACGGGGGTTTTCACGGAGCAAGAGCAACCCATTACCGACAACAGCTCCGTGCGAAAAAACCAGCACGTGCTTTTCGAAGTGCTCAGCTTGGAAGACGACGATGTTCCGGGAACTTCGATCGGGCAGTACTACGTGCGCTGGGAAATGTACGAGGTCACTCCGGACAGCGCAAATCGTGGCCGAACCTTGGTGGGTTCGCAGGATTACCAGAAGCTGGATGAGGGCACCGATTTCTCCTTCGTGTTCCCAGACAAGGGTTTGTACGAGTTGCAGGTGATGGTGAAAGACATCTTTAACTTGGTCTATACCTTCCCCTCCGTGCAAACTTTCGACGTGCAAACCGCGATTCCCACCGTTCCCACGTTGATCGAGCATGGTTGGAGCAACGACTTGAGCAGCTACCGCTTGCTTTTCTCCTATTCTGCGGATGCTTACTACTACAGCGTGTACCGCGAGGCACAAGTGGGATCCGGGGTTTACGAATTCATCGGGAACGCCTTTTTGAACGGAACCGCCAACGTGGAATTCTACGATCGCCATCCCATGAAGGGAGCCGTATCCTATAAAGTGGTTGCGGTGGATGGTGCGGGAAGCAGTTCCGAAGGGCTTTTCCCCATCAACGTGGCCAACAGACCCCCCACCAAGGTACGCGTGAGTTACCCGGTTGGCGCCCTGTACAACGTGGATCTTGCCAATTTCGTCGCCTACTGGACGGGTGGAGAAGACCCGGACCTGGGAGACGAAGTCGGGTACAAGGTGTACATCAAGGAAAGTTCCTCCTTTGCCTTGGTCGGGACCTCCTACAACAAGTCGGTTCTGTTGAATTATCCCTTCATGTCGGGAAAGACGTACTACATTCGCGTGGATAGCTTCGACGAATATACCCAAACCATCGGAGATGTATACAGCTTCTCGATCGAACCCATCGGTTCTCCCACCGTGAATTCCGCCAGTTACCGCTACAACCCCAGCAAGTACAAGTGGGAGACCACCGTGAACTTTACCTTCCCCAACCCGTACCTGAACGTGTCCACCATATCCACGAAGTACGTGTTGCAGTTCAGCAAGTACGCATCTTTCCCGGGAGCCTACACCTACGAACACGAGGTGTACTACCAGGGTAACGTGTACCTGGAGGTTCCCGAGTATTATTCCAAGCCGGGAGAACCCCTTTTCGTGCGCGTGAAAGCGGTGTGCACGAACATCTACCAGATGCAAATTTCCAGCCTTTGGTCCAACGTGTACAAGATCAAGTAAACCCGGCTTCGGAGGAGGTTTCAACATGGTGCATTCCGAGATGATGGAACAGATTCAAAAGGCTGTGCAATACCTGAAAAAGCAGGTTCCCTCCATTCCCAAGGTGGCCATCGTTTTGGGTTCGGGTTTGGGGGATATTGCCGATCAGCTGGAAGACTCCCGGGGGTATTCCTATGCCCAAATCCCGGGTTTCCCCACTTCCACTGCCCCGGGGCACAAGGGAGAATTGGTGTTCGGGCGCTTGGGCAAACAGCCGGTGATGCTCATGAACGGAAGAACCCATTTTTACGAAGGCTACGACATGAAAACCATCACCTTCCCCATCCGGGTGATGCAGTTGTTGGGTGTGGAAACCCTGATGCTTACCAATGCAGCGGGAGGGCTAAACCCCGACTTTGAAGTGGGGACCCCGATGCTGATACAGGATCATATCAACATGATGGGTGACAATCCCTTGACGGGGATGAACCTGGATGAATTGGGTCCGCGCTTCCCGGACATGTCGCATGCGTACGACCCTGGTTTGCAAGAATTGGCTCGGGAAGCGGCGCACCAGTTGGGCATCCCCATCCAATCGGGTGTGTACGTGGGAGTGGCAGGCCCCAATTTTGAAACTCCCGCCGAGCTCCGGATGCTGCGGCACATGGGAGCGGATGCCGTGGGGATGTCAACCATTCCGGAAGTGATCGTTGCGGTTCACGGCGGATTAAAGGTTTTGGCTTTTTCCGCGATAACTGATCGAGCGGTGGCAGATGATTTGCAACCCCTCACCGCCGAAGAAGTTTTGGAAATTGCGGAGAAGACGGGCAAAAAGATTGGGCAGATCTTGATCGCCGTGTGCGAGCAATTGTAGGCAACACATGGTTGATCTTTCACAATCCCTATTCACGGGTTTTTTCCAGGGTATCACGGAGTTTTTGCCGGTTTCCAGTTCGGGGCACCTGTTCCTGTTGCGGAACCTGCTTTCCCTGGATTTCTCCGTATCGTACGTGGTGCTGTTGCACCTTGGAACGCTGGTTGCGGTTTGCCTTTTTCTCGGGAAAGACCTCTTGCACATTCTGAAGGGTCTTTGGAAACGTGATTTCGTGAGCTGGAAGCTCTTTTTTGCCCTGTTGGTCGGTACGATTCCTGCGGGGGTCGTGGGGGTATGGATGCAAGATTTCTTGGATACCCACCTCACCGGGTACTTGACCATCGGCGTTTCGCTTCTGCTCACCGGGCTCATCCTGTTTCTCGTGGATCGCAAAGAAACGGGAACCAAGCGGTTGGCGGACGTTGGGATACGCGTTGCCCTGGTGGTAGGCCTCTTCCAGGCTGCGGCGCTGGTGCCGGGCATTTCCCGCAGTGGAATCACCCTTGCAGGTGCTTTGCTCATGGGTTTGCAACGGGAAGACGCGTTTCGCTTTTCCTTTTTGCTTTCCATTCCCGTAATCTTGGGGGGTTCGTTGTTGGAAGCCCGTCATGGTTTGGAGTTGGCGCAGGGTTGGCCGGGTTTTGTCGTGGCCATGTTTACCGGAATTGGCGCACTGTGGCTTTTGCGCTGGGTTACCGTGCATCGAAAATTACGTTGGTTTGCGTACTATTGCTGGGGGGCGGGGATCGTTTGTTTTTTCCTTTGAAGAACGATTCACGACCCCGGTTTGGAGTCCTCTGAAAGATCGACTCACATTTTCCGGAACGAAGGAGGTGGGAAGATGGATGGAATCTCGATGGATGCAATGCGCATGCAGAACGCGCAGATGTCCATGCAAGTGGATACGGCCGTCTTAAAAAAGGTGATGGACCAGGCGGTGGACCAAAACCGCCAACTCCTGGAATCCATGCCCAAAGTTCCTGCCCAGCCGGGTCTTGGTTCGCTTTTGGACATTCGCGTTTAGCACCGTTGTTTCCGAGCAGGGGCTTTGCCCCTGCTTTTTTCATGCAAGGAACTTGAAGGGAGGAGACCATGATCAAGGAATCGTACCCCGAGCTTTCGCTGGACCTGGTGCGTGTGACCGAGTCTGCTGCGCTCATGAGCAGCATGTACCTGGGCTACGGGGACAAGGAAGCCGTGGATGGTGCCGCCGTGGACGCCATGCGGGGGATGCTGGACTACATCGATATTTGTGGCACGGTCGTGATCGGTGAGGGAGAAAAGGACGAAGCCCCCATGCTGTTTACCGGGGAAAAGGTGGGAAGTTGGCAGCAGGGAATGCCGCAGGTGGATATTGCCGTGGATCCGGTGGATGGAACCCGATTGGTGGCCTACGGGTTGGCAAACGCTATTGCGGTGATGGTAGCGGCCCAACCGGGAACCATCGCCCCGCTTCCCACGTTTTACGCGTTGAAAATGGCCGTGGGCCCGGATTTGAAGGGCAAGCTGGACGTGAATGCCCCGTTGCGCGAAAACATTCGTGTTGCGGCTGCCGCGCTTGGTGTGCCCGTTGGGGAGATCACGGTGGTGATCTTGCAAAGGGAACGACACCGTGCCATGATCGAGGAGATTCGAAAAATCGGTGCACGTACCCGGTTGATCAGCGATGGGGACATCGCAGGCGCTATCGCCACAGCAACACCGGGAAGCGGGGTGGATATTTGCTTTGGTGTGGGAGGATCGCCGGAAGCCATCTTGGCCGCAGCGGCATTGCGGACACTCGGGGGAGAGATGCAACTCAAGCTGTGGCCGCTCGACGAGAAGGAAAAGCAAAAGTGTGTGGAAGGAGGATGGGACCTCGAGCGCGTGTTCCGTACGCAGGAACTGGTGGGTGGGGATCACGTGGTGTTTGCGGCTACCGGGATCACCGACGGAGATTTCTTGAAAGGTGTGAAATTCGTGAAGGGAAAGGCAGTGACCGAGTCGCTTGCCATGCGCAGCTCGAGTGCCACCGTACGCAAGATCATCACCACGCACGACCTCTCGCGCAAAACCATCCGCCTCAAGTCCCTGGACGGAGACGAAAAGCTGGTGGACATCGAGAAGAAACGGAGTTAGCTTTGCCGCGAAGCCTTTTCTTCCAGCAACAAGGAGAACTGCTTGGCGTTTTTGGCGGCCTTTCCCCGGAAGTGGTTGTTGAAAAAGACGATCCTTTCCTGGGCCCGTGCCTCGATCAGGCGCTTGACCCAGGGGAGGAGTTCCGCGGAAGAGTACTGGTAATCGTAGCGCTCGTGCGCTTGCTCGTGGGTCCACCACTTCTGCGCGTTTCGCCCGTGGAAGCGAAGGTAGATGGGTTCACAGCGAAAAAGAATGCGTGGCATGAGGTGGGGTAGCGGAGGCTGGTCGACGCTGACCATGGAAAAGCCTCGCTGCTGCAGCCAACCCAGTACTTCGGGAACCGCCCAGGATGCATGGCGGAACTCGAACGAACAACGGGCAGGTACTTGTTCCACCATTTTCCCGAGGTAACCTCGGGCGTCCGCGTCGTTTTGGAACGAAAAGGGAAACTGGAAGAGCAACTGGGGCGTGAGGCCATTCTGCTGGGCGCAATGGTATAGATCCTGTAGGGGCGCCAAAAGGTCAAGTTTCCCTTGATGCGTGATACTCCGGTGTGCCTTGATGCTCAGCAAGAAAGGGCGCGGAGCACGCCGGGCGAACGATTGTACCACCTGGGAGGAAGGAATCTGGTAATAGGTCATGTTCCACTCCAGGGCGGTAAACATGGTACAATAGAACTCGAACCACCGGGACTTGGGGGTGGATTCGGGGTAGACGGCTCCGACCCAGTCCTGGTAGGAGAACCCGCTGGTTCCAATCCAGGTTACCGATGACACCGGCAACCTCTGATGGTCGTGGAAAGAAAGGAGAGTACCATGCAAAAGGCTTCTTCCATCATTTTTGGCATCCTGTTCATCACGATTGGTGTGCTCGCGCTTTTGGCTGTTTTCACGGATTTCAACCTATCCTGGGATTTCATCTGGCCCATTTTCGTCCTGGGTCCCGGTATCCTGTTTGAGATCTCCTTTTTCTCCGGGAAAGAGAAAGACCCCGGGGTGCTCGTTCCCGGAGGGATATTGCTCACGGTCGGGATCATCATGTACGTGAATGTGTTTTCCGGGTGGCAGGTCATGGAATTCCTCTGGCCCCTTTTCATCGCTGCTCCGGCTGTGGGGTTGTTCCAGCTGTACTGGTTTGGGAAAAGGGAAAAGGGACTGTTGATCCCTGTCGGAATCCTAAGCGTGATCAGCTTGATCTTCCTTACGGGGAATCTCTCCCGTGTTTCTTTCTTCCGTTTCCTTCTTCCCGCCGGGTTGATCCTGGTTGGCCTTTACCTGTTGCTCAAGACCTTTTCCGATTTATCCGGCTCGAAAAAATAGCGAAATCACGACCGGAACGCTTAACGTCACCAACACACCCTGGCCGAAAGCCACCAGGGTGTTTTTTTTGCTGTTGTGCCGGGCGATCAAGCCCACGAGTACGTCCATGGAAGCAGCGCCCCCCAGGGAAATACTCCCCAGCGGTGAAAAGCGTGAAAGCAAGGGAATACACACGATGGCAATCATTTCGCGGAAGATGTTGGCGGCAAAGGAAACCGCCCCAAGAAACGGAGAGGCCATTTCGCTGATCATCACCCCTGAAAGGCTGTACCAACCGAAGCCCGCGGAAACACCCATGGCTTCCTTGAGGGATAGCGGAAGGAAGAGAACCCCAAGGGCGGCGAAGAGCAATGTGCCCCCAATGGTCACCGACGATTGCACCAGGATCAACGGGATGTTTGCCTTGATGGAAGACAGGATCTTCTCTTCTCCCCCCACGTCGAGTCCCACGACGAAAACCAGCACCATGAGCAGCCCCGTTACCAGCTCCGAGGGGAGATGGAAACCCAGGAACCTACCGCAAACGATTCCAGCCACTACGGCAGACAGCATCAAGATCATTCGAACCAGCCCTTCCGCACTTTTCGAAGCAAACGCTCGAGGAAAAAAGCGGCCAGGAAACTTCCCAGCGAAGCAAGAAGGGCGATGGACAGCGACATCCACCCGATTTTTGGCAACTGCCGCACAAGCTCCTCGTTGGTGCCCAGCTCGAAACCCATGACGAAGAGCAAGAACAGCGTGATGGGCAGAACCAGTTTCATTCGCTTGATCTTTTGCAGGTGTCCGCGCATGCCCAGCAGCAAGCCCACCGCGAAGGCGGCAAGGATCAGCAGGAACATGTTTCGTCGGGAGGAAAGCGCAGCCGTGCCATCATCAAAACGTCCCGGTACGCACCGTCCGAGAAGGCAAATTTCCGCTGCGTACCTTCGACCTCGAAGCCGAATTTCTCGTACAACCGAATGGCACGGGTGTTGTCGGAAAAAACCTGTAGCTCGATGCGGTGAACCTGGTACCAGCGATCCGCGAGCTCCACGATTTTTTGCAACAAAAGCGTTCCGATGCCCTTTCCCTGGTACTCTTCGTGCACCATCATCCCAATTCCCATCACGTGGCGGCGCTTTCCCACCATCAGTTGGAAACCCGAAAAACCAACCACCTTCCCGTCCACCTCTGCCACCAACTCCCGGTTATTTGGGTCCTGGAAACTCTTTTCCCACCTCTCCTTAAGCAAGGCCCGGGAGGTACAGGGGATGCCCATGGTCTGGTGTGCCACCGAGAACTGGTTGCGGATCTCCCATAAAGCGTTCAGGTCGTCGATTTCTGCTCCACGGATTCGAACGTCCATTTTCTCACTCCTTACATCACTTACTCGAAGTATCGAAGAGCCTCTGCGGGAGGAAGCCGAGAGGCCAAAAGCGCGGGGAAAAGCGTTGCGACAACCGAGACACCGTAGAAAATCACCGCCATGATGACCAGGTTTCCCCAGGGAATGGCTACCGTGCTCCCCGGGGCGCCGTTCATGGCCAAGACGTTCACGAATTGGATACTCGTAAGCACACCAGCGACCATTCCCAAAAGGATACCCACCACGACGACAAAAGAAGTCTCCAGGAAAAAGCTCTGGAAGATCTTGCGGCGGGTGAACCCGATGGCCTTGAGCATGCCGATGATACGCTTGCGTTCGTGCAGCGCTCGGAACATGATGATGGCAATGCCCGTGATGCCCACCAGCATGCCGAAGTACAAGAAAGAGTTCAAAATGTTCACGAACCCTTGGATGAGGGCGGAAGAAAGTTTCACGATATCCTGGGATTTCAACAAAAACAGCCCGCTGGAACGAACCGTTTCGGTGAGGTCTTGCCCCACCTCTTCCTTGCTCTGGGAATCATGCGCATCGTAGCGGATCAACAGCGTGGGATCGTTGCTTGCCTGCAGAGCCGCGGTTTGGGCATTTTCCAACAGCACGTAGCCGGAGAAGAAAGAGAGCAAGTCCGATTCGAGCTTGCCCACGATGCGCAACGAAAGGGTTGGCCCACCGTTTCCCAACTGGATGGTATGGTCCACCACCTCTGGGCCCCCAGGAGGCGGTTCTTCTCCCAGCCAGAGCACGGGAATGGAATCGTCGGACTGTGGTTGGCGCAATTGTTCCAGCAACTTCTGCTGGGTAGATGGAGAAGTTTGCCCCGTGGGTGCGACCGCCCTTGCCCGGTAGATTTCCTCCGGCAACGAGAAGTCTTGGGGGAAAACCAGCAGGGATTCCCTTTGCCGCTCTTGCCCCGGGGAGAATTCACTGCCGCCAAACGACCAGGAGGGAACAACCGACCGCACCCCTGGTTGCTCCTTGATCTCGGAGAGAAGCGCGTCGCGATCTGGTTGCAACCCGAAGGGGATCACCGGGATTTGCGCGTCAAACCCCATGAAAAGGGTCTTCTCGCTCCTGCGTATGCCTTCTTCCTGGGAAAAGGGAATGATGGAGATGTTGATGATAATAAACACCACGAGGGTGAACATCATGATGGTGAGCCCGGTACGATTCACGTTGCGTGCAGGGAAGGCGATGGCGATCTTGGTGACCCCCGGGGAAATCTTGAACAACCGGAAGAGCAAGGACACCAGGTGCTCCAACACCTTGAGGTTGTAGATCACCAGCAGCATGGACGACGAGAGCACCGCACCGGTACGCAGCAAGATCAGCCACACCGAGTTTTCCATGCCCTGGTAGGGGGAAAAAAGCGTGCACCCCATGGCAAAGGAGATTACCCCAAGGCAAACGAGGGTAAGGATGATCCGGCGGCGCTTGAACGGGAAGCCAAAGCAAAAGCCGTAACTGGTTTGCACCACACCGGTGAAAAGCAGCGCTGGGATGCCCTTCCAAAGGCCAATAACAAGGAAAACCAAGCCAAGAACAAAAACAAAGACCCAGAACACTCCCAAACGTTTCTTCCATTTCCCCGCGATGGGTTCCGGAATGCCGCGAATGGCGCTCACGATGTTCATCCGCGAAATCCTGCGGCTGGTGAAGAACACCACCACCATGGGAAGCGCGATGCCGATCAAGAAGCTGTAGAGAATGGATTGCGGGGTCACCGAGAACTCGAAGGCAAATCCTTGGGCCCCGGGCATCTGTGTGTCGCCGAAGGCGAAGGAAGTTTGCACCAGGCTGGTGATGTCGTCGAAGAACCCCGTGAACTGGCCCAGAATGAACCGCATGATCAGCAATCCTGCAACTACCCCAAAGCCGGAAGCGATGAGCGAGTAGAAGAACCCTTCGAACAACAACAGGCGCCCCACGTTCCTGCGCGAATACCCAAGTGCGCGCAACGTTCCCAGCTCTTGCTGGCGTTCTTCGGCCAACATGTAGAACGTGTTGCCGATCAGAAGCATGCCCGCCAGGATGGAGAAGGCGCTCAATCCAAGGAAAAGAAGGCCGAAATTGGCGCTATCCGCGGAAAGCAGACGTTCCTGCTTGACATTTTCCAGTTGGAAAGCCGAAGGGAGATTGCTTTCGTTGAACTGGTCAATCACCCAGCCCGAGTAACGGACGCCGTCCCGAAGCCCCCCACGGTTGGAAACCAGCAGCTCGTGGTACGTGTCCGCGGGAAAACTGGTCAGTTCACCGAATCCCCTTGCCGACACCCATACCGCGGAGTAGGGGCGATTCTGGTTCACCCCCGAGTAACCGGGCATGCTATCGTCGGGAAGGATGCACCCCACCACGGCCTGTGGAAGAGCCTTCCAGATGAGAAGGCGGTCCGCCGGGTTCACCAGGAGTTCCACGCGATCGCCCACTTCGAGTTGCAGTGCATCAGCCATACCCTGGCTGAGCACCACGGCGTGCAATCCGTCCCGCTCCTCGGGGCAACTTGCTGGGGGCGCGTCCGCGAAGAAGAAAGACTCCCATCCCTCCATCCCCAGCAGCATCACCGTTTGGGAAGTGTTCCCCAGCAACTTCCGTGTTTCTCCCAAGCCCCCGAGCGTGATTTCTTTCTTTGCCAACGGCAGGATACCATCCACTTGCCGGGCGTCTTGGATGCGATCCAAGAAGGGTTGGATCTCCGAAAGCGAAAACGGGCTGCCCTGTGTCCTGTCGCGGGAAATCTCCTTCACCAGAACCTCGTCCACGGGACCCAGGTTTTGCTCCACTTGCGAATACAGAAAGGACTTGAAAGAATCGTTCATGGCGAAAGAACCGGAAATCATGGCAGTACCGATGAGTGCCCCGAAAACGATGAGGAAAGTATCGATCTTGCGGCGGAAGATGTTGCGGAACGAAATCCGGGTGAACAAGCGGTAGCGGAGCATGCTCCACCCGATGAAACAGAACCATGCAGCAATGACAAGCGGGATGATCATGGCAATTCACCTTGACGGGCGCGGGCGTTCTGTTCGATGCCGAGGATGGTTCCGCTGTCCATGCGAAGGATACGGTCGGAGTAGCGTGCGATGCGTTCGTCGTGGGTCACGATGACGAAGGTGAGTCCATCGGAGCGGTTGAGATCGAGTAGCAAGTCCATGATCATCTCCCCGGTTTGCGTATCCAGCGCACCCGTGGGTTCATCCGCCCAGATGATTTGCGGGCGGTGCACCAAGGCTCGGGCGATGGAAACCCTTTGGCGTTCCCCACCGCTAAGCTGGGAGGGAAAATAGGAACAGCGGTCTTCCATGCCCAGCCGCTTCAACACATCCAGGGCCTGTGTTCTGGCTTTCTTTTCTCCGGGGGAAAGCGCAAAAACCGGCATTTCTACGTTTTCCACCGCGGATAGCACGGGAATGAGGTTGTAAAACTGGAAAACGAAGCCCATTTTCTCCGCGCGGAACAGCGTTTTCTTATCGTCTGCCAGCGCGTGCAGGTCCACACCATCGATCAACACTTTTCCCTCGGTGGGATCGTCGATCCCCGAAAGGCAATTGAGCAGCGTGCTTTTCCCGCACCCAGAGGGGCCAAGGATGGAGAGGATTTCTCCCTTGTGAATGTCAAAATCCAACCCCTTCAATGCTTCGAAGGCGCTTCGCCCAGAGCTGTATACTTTCTTGAGGTTTTGCACGGAGATGAAAGCCATTTTTTTCCTCCTGTCAGCGGATTAAAGGTTCTTTTCCAGGATGCGTACAAGCGAAGAGAGCACCTTAACCCGGGAAAAGTACGGATCGTTTGCTTCCACAACGATCCAAGGGGCAAAAGGCAAGTCCGTTCTTTGAATCATCTCTTCCACGCAGGGTTGGTAGATATCCCATTTCTCGCGGTTTCTCCAGTCATCCGGGGTGATTTTCCATTTCTTCAGGGGGTTGTTCTCCCGTTCCTCGAAGCGTTGCAGCTGGGTTTGCTTGTCGATTTGCAACCAGAACTTCACCACCAGGCTTCCGTGCAGGCTCAGTGAATGCTCCATGGCACAGATTTCCGAGAAAGCCCTCTTCCATTCGTGTCCCGCGGCAAAGCCTTCCACCCGTTCCACCAGTACCCGGCCATACCAGCTGCGATCGAAGATGGCGATGTTCCCAGCCCGTGGAAAATGGGACCAGAACCTCCAGAGGTAATGACGTTTTTTCTCTTCGGCTGTAGGAACACCCACCGGGTTCACGCGCACGTGGCGGGGGTCAAGGCAAGAGGTCAATCGCTTGATGGCCCCACCCTTTCCCGCTGCGTCCCACCCCTCGAACACCACGACAAGAGACTTTTTTTGCGCCGAGAGTTCGAAGGAGAGCTCGCGCATTCTTTTCCGTTGCGTATCCAGTTGGTTCTTGTACTGTTCGCGGTCCAAGCTCGGCGAAAGGTCCATGGAATCCAGTGAAAACCCCGGGTTTCCCTGCCAGGCTTTCGTCTTGGTGGGAACGGAGGAATCCGGACTGACCCGCAGTTCCCCCGGGAAATCGTGGTAGAAGCTTTCCAACGCCTTATCCTGCCAGTGCACGCCCAGGCGGCCCAGCAGTTCCCTTTGCACGAGTTGAACGCCCAGCGAGGGAGAATCGTTTGGCACAACGATCCAAGGGGCAAAGGGAAAGGAACTCTCTTGGAGCAAGCGGGAAAGGGTTTTGGAAATCCGTTTGTGGTGGGAATTCTGGTACCTTGCGGTAGGGGAAACCTGCCAGCGCCGGTCCGGGTCGTTCCAGCGTTTTTCCAAGCGCTTTTGCTGCTTCTTCTCGCCTGTGTGCACGAAAACCTTGAAAAGCTGCATGCCATCGTCCACGAGCATTTTTTCCAAAGCGTAGAGTTCCTCCAGAAGGGAAGAGGCGTGCGTGGTTTCCTTGCCCGCAAGGAGGCGAGAGAACAAATCGTGGTACCAGCTCTCGTCGAAGATGCCGATTTTTCCCGCGGGCGGAAGCTCGCGCCAGTGCATCCAGAAGGAAGGAGGGTAGGAACACCCTGGAAGTACCTTGGGAAAAGGGGCCACCTCGAAACCCCTGGGATCCCAAGGCTGCAAAAGCCGAGAAAGGAGCTTCCCTTTTCCCGCTGCTTCCCACCCCTCGAAAAGCAGCAAGATCCGGGTTTGTTTCTCCACGATCGTTCTTTGCAGCTGCTGCATCAAGGGCTCAAGAAGTTCTTTCGTGCTTTTCCGCTCCTTCTTTGAAACCTGCCGGCGCGTTACGATGGAATCCAACATGCCCTCACCTCCCCACAGGTAATCCATTTTACCACAAAGGGGTGTCCCGCGTTCTTCTGGAGTGCAGAACCCCTTTCCATGATATAATCAAGAAAGAATGTTACCGACAAAACCAACATTTCTTAATATTTCTTACCATTTCTGGGGAGGTGTGTGCTACGAAGGCCAAAATTGCGGTAGACATCGGGGGGACCAAGATCCTGGGAGCCCTTTTCGACGAGGAAGGCACCATTGTCCAGAGGAAGAAGAAAGCCACCAAGGCGTACAAGGGGGAGCAAGGGGTTTTTGACCAGTTGTGTAAGGTCATCGACGGGCTGCTGGAGCATGAACAGAACGGTGAAAGAACCGAGGCGGTTGCCATCGGGGCGGGATGTCCAGGGGTCATTCGCGACGGCTTCATCCACTTTACCCCAAACCTTCCCTGGAGTGGATTTGACCTGAAAGCCAAGCTGGAAGAGAAGTATGGCCTCCCCACCAGCGTGGGAAACGATGCCAACGTTTCGTTGCTGGGGGAGTGGAAGTACGGCGCGGCGAAGGGTTTCACGGACGTGGTGGGGTACTTCATCGGTACGGGAATCGGGGGCGGCCTCATTTGTAACGGAAAGCTGTACACAGGCTCCATTGGGGCCGCTGGCGAAATTGGCCACATGATCCTGCTTCCGGACGGACCCTTTTGCGGTTGTGGCGCCCGGGGTTGCCTGGAAAGCGTGGCATCCAAGACGGGTATCCTCAAGGAAATCCGCAGCCAGGTGGAGAGGGGGCGCGAGACGTTGTTTGCCCAGTGGGTGAAGGAAGAAGACTACATCTTGAAGAGTTCCCACTTCAAGGAAGCGGTGGAAGCGGGGGATGGCCTTGCACGGGAGATCCTGGACGATACCGGGCGCTTCATCGGCGTTTCTTGTGCCTCGATGATCAACCTTTTGAACCCCGAGCTCGTCGTGCTGGGAGGTGGCGTGATGCAAAGCCTCGGAGACCTATTGCTACCCTCCATCGTGGAACACGCCCGGCAGTACGCCATCCTGCAGAATTTCCAGGCCGCGCGTTTCACGCTTGCCAGCCTGGGTGACGATGCCTGCCTGTTCGGTGCCCTTTCCATGGTACAGGAAAAGGAATCGAACAGGGAGGCGTAGGAAAGGAAGAGAGTCCATATGAACCCGGCCCCCAAGTCCGATAGCTCCTCGGCGAGAACTGCCGCGGTTATCCAGATTTCCTCGGATGGGTTGTACTGCGAGGTGGCGGAAGCACGCAAGGATGATTCCCTCAAGATCCTCGAACGGTTAGAGCATCCCTTCAACTTCGCGCAGGATACCTTTTCCACCGGGAAGATTCGGTACGACAAGGTGGAAAAGACCTGCGAGGTGCTCAACGGTTTCAAGAAGATCATCCAGGAATACCGGGTGAGCCGGGTGCGGACCACCGCAACCACTGCACTACGCGAGGCCAGCAACGCACGGTTCATCATCGACCAGATCAATGCCAAGACCCATTTGAACGTGGAGGTTCTGGAAGATGCCAAGGAAAAATCGTACATCTACGGCCAAATGCTGGATGTGATCAACCGAAGCCCCAGGTACAGCAAGGAAGACCTTCTGATGGCGTACATCGGAACGGGAAGCCTGGGCATCGCGGAGTTTTCGGGAGGCTCCATCCTTTTCTCGCAGAACATCCGCATCGGTACGCTCAAGCTTTTCGAGATCCTGGGTGACTTGCAAGATTCCTACGACCGCTTTTCCATGATCGTCAACGAGTACCTGAGCTCCTTCAAGCACCCCATTCACTCGTTGCTCCCGTTGAAAAAGGTCAAGCGGTTGGTTTCGTGCGGCAAGGAGATCCAGATGATCGCGCGGTTATGCAATGCCAAGGAAAAGGACGATTTCCTCTCGATTTCGCAAAAGGCTTTTTTCGATGCCTTTGAACAGATCAAGGACCAAACTCCGCGGCAAGTCGCGGAGAAGTACAAGATCCCCGAGACCAAGGCGCAGATCTTGCTCCCCTTTTTCGGCATCTACCGCATGCTGCTCGACATCATCGAAACCGATTCCATCCTGGTTATCCCCGCGCGGTTAACCGATGCACTGCTCCGCGAAATGCTGTTCAAGGAGGAGGCCAAGAAGAAAAAGGCCGACCTGGAGAAAACCAGCTTGTTGTCCGCGCGCAACCTCGGGGAACGTTTTTTCTACGATACCGGACACGCACAAAGGGTGGAAACCTACTGCCTGGAACTGTTCGATGGCATGAAGAAGATCCATCGCCTGGGACAGCGACCCCGCCTGATGCTGCGCGTGGCGGCCATTTTGCACGATGCTGGCAAGTACATCCACCTGAAAAAGCACGCGCTGCATTCGTTCAACATCATCAAGGATTCCGAACTACCCGGGCTGACATCGCGGGAGTTGCAGGTGGTGGCCCACGTGGCCCGGTTACACAGCCAGGAGTTCTTGGATGTGGACAACATGGAACTGGGACCGTTAACCGTGGAAGAGAGTATCCTCACTGCGAAGTTGTTGGCCATCCTGCGCATCGCAGACGCTCTGGATCGCTCCCACTCCGAGAAAATCGATCGGATTGGGGTGAAAGCCAAGCCCGAGGAGATACGCGTGGTGGTACACACCGCGCGGGACATTTCGCTGGAAACCTGGGCCGTGGAGAAAAAGGTGGATTTCTTCGAAGAGGTCTTTGGGTATAAGTTGCGTTTGAAAAGGGGGAAACCGGATGAAAAACCCCAACGAACCCCGGAAGGATAAGGAGCAAAACCTGTTCTTCAACCGGGAACTCAGCTGGCTGGACTTCAATTTCCGCGTGCTGGAGGAGGCGATGGATACCCGCAACCCCTTGCTGGAACGGATCAAATTCCTGGCAATCACCGGCTCCAACCTGGACGAGTTTTTCATGATCCGGGTAGCCGGTTTGATGGAGCAGGTGGAGGCGGGATACACCGGGCGTGACCTTTCCGGCAGAACTTCCCGGCAGCAGCTCGAAGAGATCTCCCAAAAAGTGCATCTCATGGTGAAGAACCAGTACAACTGCCTCGTGCGTTCGATTCTTCCTGCACTCAAGAAAGAGAAGGTCTTTTTCCTGGGCATCAAGGATCTTGACCCCGACCAAGTGGAATCTCTCGACCACTACTTCCGTTCCACGGTGTTCCCCGTGATTACCCCCATGGCGGTGGACCAGGGTCGCCCCTTTCCACAGCTTCCCAACAAGAGCCTGAATCAGGCGGTGTACCTCAAAGGCCCGGAGAAAGAAGAGCTCCTGGCCGTGGTGCAGGTGCCGTCGGTGTTACCGCGTTTCGTTCCAGTCTCCCTGGAGGAGGGGCAGGGGTACATCTTGATGGAGAACGTGATTGCCCACTTTGCCAGCCTTCTGTTCAAGGGATACCACGTGGAAGGCATGGTACCGTTTCGCCTCACCCGCAACGCCGACCTGAGCATCGACGAGGATGATGCGCAGGATCTGCTTGTGGAAATCGAGAAATCGTTGCAGCAGAGACGAAGTGGATTTCCCGTTCGCCTGGAAATCGCGCACAAGGCCAAACCCCGTTTGCGGGATGCGCTGCTGCACATGCTGGAAATCGAGTCGGGAGACGTGTACGAAGTCCCCGGCCCCATCGACCTGTCGGCATGGATGAAACTGACCGCCCTTCCCGGAAAAGAGGCACTCCTGTTCGAACACGTTGCCCCCCGGCCGGTGCCGGCGTTGTACGACCAGCCCTCTGTTTTCGACGTGGTGCGCGACAAGGACGTCCTGCTGCATCATCCCTACCAGAGTTTTGAGCACGTCCTGGATTTCTTGAAGGAAGCGGCCCGAGACCCGAACGTGCTAGCCATCAAGCAAACGTTGTACCGTGTGAGCGGAAATTCCCCCGTGGTGGAAACGCTCATGGAAGCCGCTCAAAACGGCAAGCAGGTCACGGTGCTCGTGGAACTCAAGGCGCGTTTCGACGAGGAAAACAACATCCAATGGGCGCGCAAGCTGGAGAAAGCGGGATGCTACGTGGTGTACGGGCTCGTGGGGCTCAAAACGCACTGCAAGGTGTTGCTTGTGGTACGCCGCGAAGACGAAGGCATTGCCCGCTACGTGCACCTGTCCACCGGAAATTACAATGACAGCACTGCCCGGTTGTACACGGATATCGGTTTGTTTACCTCCAACGAGCTGTTCGGCGGGGATGCTTCCTCGTTGTTCAACGTGCTAACGGGCTACTCCCTGCCCCCGCAATGGAAGGTCTTCTCCGTTGCCCCCCTGGGGTTGCGGGATCGCTTCCTCGATCTCATCCGGCGCGAAGCACAGTTTGCGCGGGAAGGCATGGGCGCCCGGCTCATTTTCAAGGTGAATTCGCTGCTCGACCAGACCATCATCCAGGAACTGTACAAAGCCTCGCAGCAAGGGGTGCAGGTTGACCTCATCGTGCGCGGCATCTGCTCCCTTCGCCCGGGATTGCCCGGTGTAAGCGACAACATCCGCGTGGTGAGCATCGTGGGACGTTTCCTGGAACACAGCCGGGTGTTCTACTTCGAAAACGCCGGAAGCCCGGAAGTCTTCCTGGGGAGTGCGGACATGATGCCCCGGAACCTGGACCGGCGCATCGAGACGATTTTTCCCGTTCTGGACGAGTCCTTGCGCAACCAGCTTCTCGGCTTCTTGGAGTTGCAGCTTTCGGACACTCTGCGCGCCCGGCAGGCGGATGCACAGGGTGCCTACCGTTTCGTGGACGGTAGGGGAAAGGAAGCCGTCGATTCACAGCACCGCATGATCCAGTGGGCAAAGGAACTTTTCCAGCAAAGGGGGGAAGAGGAACTCAAACCCCTTTTCCAACCAGCCCGGCACCGGGATGAAGGATGAAGCCCCCTTTATGGTACAATCACCAACATGACACTGTATAAACGGCTCTTTTCCATCGCAACGCCCATCGCCATTCAACAGATCATCTTTGCCAGCGTGAACTTCCTGGATACGTTAATGGTCGGCCAACTGGGAGAAACCGCTCTCGCCGCGGTTGGCCTCTCCAACCAGGTTTTCTTCGTGTACAACCTGCTGCTGTTCGGATTAACCTCCGGGGGAGCTGTTTTCGTGGCGCAGTACTGGGGAAGGCGGGAAACGGATCACATTTCCACCACGACCGCGCTGACGCTCAGCCTGGCCCTGTTGTTTTCGGTGCCCTTTTTCGTGCCGGGTTTCTTCTTCTCCGCGCAAACCCTTCGCCTGTTCACTCCCGACCCTGAGGTTTTGCAAGTGGGAAAAGAGTACCTTGCGGTGATCTCCATCGGTTTCTTTGCCTCGGCCTTTTCGCTTACGTTCTACAGCGTGCTGCGCAGTACCGAACATGCCTTCGTGGCCATGTTCATAAGCGTTACGGCCATTTTGACAAACGTGGTGCTCAATTTTCTCCTTATCTTTGGAAACTTGGGTTTTCCACGGTTGGGGGTATTCGGGGCCGGAATAGCCACCCTGGTGGCGCGCATCCTGGAAATGGTGCTGGTGTTGGTCGTTGTGTTTGGAAAGCGCTTTCCCGGAAGCCTGAAATGGGAATCGTTCCGCAAGATCCACCTGGGCTTTTTCAAAAGGTACATGAAGGTTACCCTTCCCACCATGGGGAACGAGCTGTTCTGGTCGCTGGGCATTACCATGTACTCGGTGGTGTACGGTCACATCTCCACGCGCGTGTTGTCCGCGCAGCGCATACTGAACAGCATCGAAAGTTTCACGTTCTCCCTGTTGTTCGCCATCGCTTCCGGTACAGCGGTTATCCTGGGCCAGAGCCTGGGCTTAAGCCGTTTCGAGCAGACAAAGAGCGAAGCCGCGCGCGTGTTGCGCCTTTCCTTCATCCTTTCCGTGAGCGTCGGCGTGGTGCTTTTCCTGCTGTCCCCGCTGTTGCTTTCGCTGTACAACGTTCCCGGTGAGGTCAAAAGCCTTGCCCAAACGCTCATCCTTTTGTCCATGCTCTTCCTGCCGTTGAAAAACCTCAACCTGATGTTCGTGGTAGGCACCCTTCGCGCGGGAGGCGACACCCGTTTCTCCTTCCTTGTGGAAAGCGGTTCGCTTTGGCTGGCAGGGGTTCCATTAACCGCGCTGGCCGGCCTCGTGTGGAGATTTCCCTTCCCCGTGGTGTATGCCATGACCCTGGTGGAAGAGACGTTGAAGCTGGTCTTCCTTTTCCGACGGTACATTTCGGGCAAGTGGCTGAAGAACGTGGTAGATTCCCCTTCGTGATGCAGCATGGAACAGGCGAAAAAGTACCTTCGCGGTTTTTTCCTGGCTTTCCTCTTCGGAAGCACGATCATCGTTGTTGCCTGCGGAATTGCGGGCTTTTCCGAAACGCGGGATAGCCTGCAGACCTACGATTGGCGGTTTGCGCTTGCGGGGTTCGCACTGGTTCTTTTTGGCTGGTTGAGCGAAACCTGGGCCCTGCAACTTTCGGTGTCCTTCCTGGTGCCCCTTCGCTTTTTCTCCGGCTTCAAGATCGCGCTGATTACCCATTTCTTCAACATGCTCACCCCGTTTTTCTCCGGGGGCCAGCCCTTTGCGGTGTATTACCTGTCAAGGGAAGGGGTGGATTTTGGGCATTCCGCCGCTGCCATATTGCTCAAATCCATGGTGTTCCAGCTCATGCTCTCGTTTCTGGGGTGCTTGGCTTTGGCGATGGGATGGTCCGGGTTTTCGCCCTGGGTGCGGGGATTGGGGATTCTTTCGGTTTTCTTGAACAGTTTCTTGATCTTCTTGCTGTTTTTCCTCGTGTGGAAGCCAGCTTTCACCTGGAAACTCGTGGGGTTTTTCGTGCATGTGCTGCAACGGCTGCACCTGGTCAAAAACCCCGAGCGCATCCAAGGAAAAGTGCACCAGAAGCTCGCCCAGTTCCACGGCACCGCTCGCGAATACCGCCACCACCCCTTTCGCATCACGGGTATTTTCCTGGTGTACTTGTTCCAGTTCGTGCTCTACGCATTTGCCACGTTGCTGGTGATTTCCGGCAGCACGCGTATCCCGGTTTTCCCGGTACTTTGGAACCTGCTTTTGATGAACGGCACCACCACGATTGTTCCCACCCCGGGGACCTCGGGGGGAGCAGAAGGGTTCTTCGGGTTGTTCCTTTCGGGGTTGGTGAAAAAGCAACAACTGGTCGCGACGATGATGGTCTGGCGCATTTGCTCGTACTATGCCTGGTTAGGGCTGAGCGGAATGGTAGCGCTATTCTTCTTTTCCCGCGAAAGCAAGTCGCTGCCACCACGTTCCGATTAGTCCTCGAACAGACCCGTTTCCTCTTGCAACACCCCCTGCAGCGCTTTGAGAGAGCGGATCGTAACCCTTGCTCCCTCCACCTCGATCCAGCCCTTCTGCACCATCAGACCCAAGCTCCGCGAAAGCGACGGGCGTGTTACCCCCAGGAATTCCGCCCATTCCTCGCGGTTCAACGGCAATTCCACCACCCCCCCTTGGGTGGTTCCATCCGCGTCTCCCCACAATCGCAAAAGGTACCCCGCGATTTTCTGTTCCAGGTCGCGGAATTCCAACATCCACACCTTCTGCGCCAGGAACAGAACCTTGTCTCCCAGTAGCTGGAGGAGGTTACGCAGGAACCGGGGGTTTTTCGCGCTCCAAGCAAGGATATGTTCCCGCGGGATGCGGAGCAGGGTAGAAGGGCTGCGTACCTGAAGCGACACGGGCAAGACGTTTCGGGAACCCACCAGCGAAGCGGGTGCAACCACCGCGGGTGCAGCGAACACTTCGATGGTCATGACCTTTCCTTCCACGTCTTCCATCTGGGAATGGATGCATCCTTCCAGCAGAACAACCAGCGAGTCATAGGGATCCCCCGCCTGGTGCACCATCTGGCCCTCTTCAAACTCTTCCAAGGACAACCGTGCCCCGGAGAAAAAGGATTCGAGTTCCCCGATCGAGATTCCCTGGAACAATGGGGTTTGGGAAAGGAAAAGAATCAAGCGGTTCATGGGCTCACCCCTCCTTTTTTACCATTCCTTCCATCATACCCCATTTTGCTTCCGCTGTCCACGCAAGGTTACGTAACCTGTGTTACCGATTTTCCCGGGAAAGTACGGTATGCTCATAGTGGAAAAGGGAAAGGGAAAGGAGCGCGGAGAATGGAGTGGCAGCAGAAAAAACGAAAGGCAATCGATTTGGTTCGGCGGTTTTTCCGCGATCCCACGGGCGCAACTCCCCGCATGGCACGGGAATTCTCCGATTTGGCGCGGAGTCTTTTGCCCCAACAGGTGCAGGAGTTGGAAACCCAGCTGGCCCGGGAGGGCATTCCCGAAAATACCATGGCGCGATTGTGCCAGGTGAACCTGGCTCCTTTCCAGAAACCAGACCCAAAATTTGGAGGTGTTCGTATGAGCATGTTTTGTTTTCAATGTTCGGAAACCGCTGCGGGAAAGGGTTGCACGGTAAAGGGTGTGTGTGGCAAAAGTCCCCAGGTGGCCCACTTGCAGGACTTGTTGATCTGGGTACTCAAAGGAATTTCCTTTTGGGGAGTGCAAGGAAAGAAGGTGAACGTGCACGACCCGGAGGCCGACTTGTTTGTTGCCGAGGGTCTGTTTACCACCATCACCAACGTGAATTTTGACCCGGAAAGCGTTGCCCAAAGCGTGCGAAAGGCGCTGATGCTTCGCGATCGGTTACGCGAAAAGGTGCTGCAGGCAGGGAACATTCCCGGCACCGTTCCCCACCCCGCGTCTTGGAAACTGGGGGTCACGCCCGGAGCCCTCTCCACGGATGAGTTGGAAGAGAAGGGGACAGACACCGGGGTGTTGAACACCCATGACGAAGATATCCGTTCGTTGCGGGAGTTGTTGGTGTACGGGCTCAAGGGCATTGCGGCGTACACCGATCACGCCTACATCTTGCAAAACTTCCAGCACGAGATCCTGGATTTCTTGGAAGAAGGGCTGGCAGCGACCCTGGACGATTCGTTGTCCGCGGAGGAGTTGGTCAAGCTGGTTTTGAAAGCGGGAGCTTTCGCGGTGGAGGCAATGAAGCTACTTGACAAGGCCAACACCACACGCTATGGCCACCCCGAAATCACCCACGTATCCACCGGCACGGTGGAAGGCCCGGGGATCCTCGTGAGTGGACATGACTTGCTCGACCTGGAAGAACTGTTGCTCCAGACGCAGGGTACGGGTGTCAACGTGTACACCCACGGGGAGATGTTGCCCGCCAACGCCTATCCGGAGCTCAAGAAGTATGCGAACCTGGTGGGAAACTACGGGACGTCGTGGTTCCGCCAACAGCAAGAGTTCGATGCGTTCAACGGCGCCATCGTGATGACCACGAACTGCATCCAGAAACCCAGGGATTCCTACTTCGACCGTATCTTCACCACGGGACTGGTGGGGTGGCCCGGTGTGCAGCACATCCCGAACCGCATCGACAGGAAACCCAAGGACTTTTCCGGGGTGATCCAGAAGGCCAAGGAACTCGGGAGCGTAGGGTTTTCCGAGGGCAAGACGATCCCCATCGGATTTGCCCACGAGCAGGTGGCCAAGGTAGCGGACCAAGTGGTGGACGCGGTAAAAAAGGGACTCGTCAAGCGTTTCGTGGTGATGGCTGGCTGTGACGGGCATGCCAATTCCCGGGAGTACTACACCGATGTTGCCAAAGCGTTGCCCAACGACACCATCATCCTCACGGCGGGTTGTGCCAAGTACCGCTACAACATGCTGGACCTTGGGAGTATCGGTCCTTTCCCCCGGGTGCTCGATGCGGGGCAGTGCAACGATTCCTACTCGCTGGTCGTGACGGCTCTCAAGCTCAAGGAGGCGTTTGGGTTGGAGGACATCAACGACCTGCCGATCTCCTACGACATCGCCTGGTACGAGCAGAAGGCCGTAGCCGTTCTGTTGGCGCTGCTGTACCTTGGGGTGAAAGGAATCCGCCTGGGGCCCGTCCTGCCCGCGTTCGTTTCGGAGGGCGTGCTCAAGGTGTTGGTGGAAAAGTTTGCCCTCAAACCCATCGATTCGGTGGAAAACGACGTTGCAGCCATGATGGCTGGTAACTGACAAGGGGAAAAGATGAAGGGGAAAACGGCACGGAGTCGGAAAGCGGCACAAGTATCCCTGCAGGTGTTTTTTTTGGCATTGTTCGCTTTCCTGTGGTGGAAGGGAAAGCTGCAACTCTGGATGTTCCTTTTCGGGGGGGCCCTCGTGGCTTCCCCATTTCTCGGCCGTTTCTACTGTGGCTGGATGTGCCCGATGCACACGGGCTTTTCCCTCACGGGTTGGCTTCGAAAAAAGTTGGGGTTGCGCTGGGAACCCACACCGCGAGCCAAGGGGTGGAAATGGGTGCGCTCCCTGGTGGCGTTGGGCTTCCTTGCGTTGCTGGTGATTATCCGCGTGCAGAAGATCCCCTTCAATGCCTTTGGCTGGATCACCGTGGCGGGACTGCTCTTTTCGCTGTTGCTGGGAGAAAACCTTTGGCACCGGGTATTCTGTCCCTTTGGCACCTTTTTGCGCGTGTTCTCGCGCAGGGGCTTCTTTTCCGCGCGCGTTCTTCCGGAGGCCTGCGTGGGTTGCGGGGCGTGCCAGAAGGTTTGCCCTTCCTCGGCCATCAAGGGGCAAGGGCTGGAAAAACGCCAGGTAACCGCCAACGAGTGCCTGGTGTGCACGCGGTGCCAGGATGTATGTCCGACCAATGCCATCGTGATGACACCGAAAGGAGGGAAAGAATGACGATCATACAGCTTGCCAATGCACAAGTGGCCTGGGACCGCGACGGTGTACTGGGACGGAAAGTCGGTGATGGTGCAGGAACGCAACTGGTGCACCTCACCCTTGACCCGGGTGCGCGGCTTGCACCTCACGAAACTCCGATGGACGTTTTTTTCCACGTGATCGCGGGAAGTGGAACGATAGAAGTGGGCGAACAGGGTTTCCGGGTACGTCGAGGAGACACGCTGTTTTGCCCCCGAAAGGTCCTTCACGGGGTGGAAAACACCGGGGAGAGCCCCCTCGAAGTACTGGTGGTCAAAACCCCAACTTCACCGTAAGCGCGCTCAAGTATTGTCCAGGTTCTCCAGCAGTTTCTGGATCCTCCTTTTTTCCCAGGAAGAAAGGAGGATCACGGTTACGAAGACGCCCACTGCGGCACCGGGGAAAAGGGAATGCACGAGCCACGGTGGCCAAGAGGAAAACCAAGCGGTGCTTCCCGGCGCGAAAACCTGCCGGTACACCAACAAGATGCCCAGGAACAACCCGGAGAATCCCATGGTTAACACTTCCAGGAACAGGATTTCCTTACCCTTGAGCAAAATGCCCTTGCGCGAAATGTCGCGTCCGGCATCTTGCAAGTACATGCGGATCCCGATCAGAGCCCCGTAGCGGAGCAAGAAAAAAACAGGGACGAACAGGAAGAGTTCCGCCCAGAAAGGTTGGAAGAGGAAGAAAAGCACGATGCCCATTACCAGGTATTCCAGCCAGAAAAGCCCCACCGAGGTCCGGATGATCGCCCCGATCAGCCTGGAAGAAGAAATGGGAAACAGCAGCGGAACAGGCCAAACCTTGCGCTCCTGGGCGAAAAGGCTGGTGGTGATCAACGAAGAATACAACGAGGCAACCATGGTGAAAAAGAGCGTGATGACGAGAAGGGATTCTTTTGCCGCGCGGAACATGATCAGCGGGAAAATCACGGGGTAGATTACGTACCAGATCATTTGTCCATCGCGGAACATCAGCAGGATTTCCTTTTTCAACAGGGGGAACTTCTTCCCCCACTGCACCCTTGTGCGGTTGGATGCCGTTTTCTTGCGGGAAAGCGAAAGCTCGATGCCGTTGGCGCGCCACATGGCAAGAAGGAAAAGGGCGATACCCGTGGAGGAAAGCACGAGCAAAGCGGAAACATCTCCCCGAATGGCTTTGAGGAAAAACGTGTGGGGCCAGAACCGGTGCAGGAAAAGCGGGATCCATTTCTGCAGCTTGGACGCCACGATGTCTGGGTTTTGACGGGAAAGTGGGATAAGCACCTGTGGAGCCCCGAAAATCCCCAGTGCCCCGAAGAAATACAACACCTGCGTGAATCGCTTCGCCGAAGTTCTTCCCACGAAGCGGGAAGTCCAAGTGGCAATCAGCATTCCCAACCCCAACAAGAAGAGGAACAGGGAAACCACCGCGCCCAACGAAGCGAAAAACCCCGCTTGGATCGCCACCGCGTACAAGATGGAAAAACCCCCCAGGAAGGTGATGAACATCCCCGTCTGCACCAGGCTATCCAGGGAAGCCGTGAACACAATGCTGGAGCGATGAAAAGGCATGCTGCACAGTACCGGGATCATCTCGTTATCGAACAGCCCAATGATCAGCGACTGGGAAAACTGGATGAGCAGCATCACCCCGGAAAAGAAGATCATGGGGGCCATCAGCAGATCCAGCGCAAGAAAGGGACTAAGGATCCCCCTTTCCACGAGTGGGAAATTCAAGCTTTTCAGCAGGGGGAAGAGTACGGGGGTGAAAAAACCAAGGAAAAACGCCAGGGGAAGCATGAAGTACGCAAGAATAACCCATACCGGCCCCGGAAGCGAAAAGCGTTTTTTCTTCGCACTTCTTCGCGCCTTGCTTCTGGAAAACAGCCGAACGAGAAGGAGGACTTCACGCATGGTCGGTTTCTTCCGTGTTTTCCCGTGCCCATTCGGGGATCTCCCCGGAATCCGTGAGCTCCAGGAAGATTTCCTCCAGCGAACCATGTTGGCCCTGGGAGAGTTGCCGCAACTGTTCCATGGTGCCCTGCGCAAGCATCTTTCCATTGTGGATGATACCGATGCGGTCGCTCATTTTCTCCGCGATTTCCAGGATATGCGTGGTTAAGAATATCGTGGTGCCAGCGGATTTCATTTTCTCCAGGAGCAGCTTCAAGATCCGCGCGGCCCGGGCATCCAAACCCACGGTGGGCTCGTCCAGGAAAACCACCTCCGGGCGCCGCATCAACACCGAAACGAGCATCAGCTTCTGCTTCATTCCGTGGGAGTAGTCTCCGATGTAGTCGTTGGCGTAATCGATGGAAAACGCATCGAACAGTTCCTCAACCCGCGATGTGTACAGCGCTTCCTCCATGCGGTACACGCCCGCCACGAAATCCAAGAATTCCCGGCCCCGCAGGTTTTCGTACATGCGGGGTTCATCGGGTACCACTCCGATACGTTGTTTGACCTGGATCTCGTTTTTCGGCAACGCTAAGTCGAGCACGTGGATTTTCCCCGCGGTGGGACGTAGCGTACCGGTCAGCATGCGAATCGTGGTGGTCTTTCCCGCGCCGTTTGGACCCAGGAAAGCGTAAATCTCTCCCGCTTCCACGAGCAGCTCCAGTTCATCCACGGCGACGAAATCGCCGAATTTCTTGGTCAATCCATTTGCTTGGATCATTTCTCTCCCCCTTGGGTGAGGGAAAAAGCACCTCCCCCTTTCATTTTACCACACCCCACGCGGGTTGCGCAGCACTCCCGTTTGGGGTTGTTGCGCGGTGCAAGTACGGGGGTGATGGAAAAAAATTGCACCCATAGTGTTCTGCCGTATTCTGAAAAGCCCGTAAGTGTTAACATTTATGAACAATACGAAAATTATACGAGGAAAACTGGACAGTGTCGATTGATTATGCTATAATACCGAAAATTTCGTGGGAGCAAAAAAAGATGAAAAAAATTGCAGCTTTCCAACCATCCGAATCATTGCTTGTCACCGTACTTATTAGCTGCCCCGTTCCGGGGAGCGGCTAATTTCTTGTAGAAATTTCTCGCGAAGGAACGGGGAACCCAGAAACGGAGGGCTCCCTTTTTTTTTACCCCGCACGGAACGTTTTCCATAACTACATTTTGAAAGCAAGGGAGGAAGAGCATGAAACGTTTTGTACAAGTTTTCCTGGTAGTGATGGTGGTCTTTGGAACCATGCTGGTTGCGCAGAACATGGATGAGATCAAGGTGGCGGCGGTTTTCTCCATGACGGGAGGTGCTTCCGGGTACGGGCGCATGACCTGGGAAGGGGTGGAAATTGCCTGGGAAATGTACCCTGAGGTTCTGGGGATCCCCATCGATGTGTACCTGATCGATACCAAGTCGGACAAGGTAGAAGCCGCGAACGGTGTGCGCCGGGCAATCGAAAACGATGGGGTGCTGGCGATCCTGGGGAATATCATCAGCGGAAACAGCTTGGCAGGAGGGGCGGTTGCCGAAGAGCTCAAAACCGCTATGGTTTCTCCCACTTCCACCAGCCCTTTGGTGACCGAAGGCAAGAAGTTCGTGAACCGCGTGTGCTTCATCGATGCATTCCAGGGGCAAGCGGCGGCAAAGTTGATGCAAGAGCTGGGGAACCAAAAGGTCGCTGTTTTCATGGACGTGGAACAAGACTACTCGGTTGCCCTGGCCAGGTTCTTCGAGGACACTTTCACCCAGTCAGGGGGAGAAGTGCTCTACGAGTACTTCAAAACCGGGGACCAGGATTTTTCCGCGCAAGTTTTGGACGCCATCGCCAAGGGTGCGGAAGCCTTCTACCTGCCCGGGTACTACCAAGAAGTGGCCCTGATCTGCTTGCAAGCCTACCAGAACGGGTTTTACGGTGACCTGGTTTCTGCGGATGGCGCAGATGCTCCAGAAACGGTCGAGATTGCCGGGGAAGCCGTGGAAGGCCTTTTCCTCACTGCCAATTACCATCCCGATGCTCCCGCATTCAACGAGAACGCGGAGGAGTTCCTCGCCGCCTACGAGAAGAAGTACCCGGGCGAAAAACCCGCTGCATTCGCGGGCTTGGGGTTCGATGCCTACATGGTTCTTCTAAAGGCCATCGAGATGGCGGGAGAGCCTGATCGCGAAAAGGTTGCCCAGGCCATTCGCCAGATCAAGGATTTCCCCGGGGCCACGGGGTACATTACCATCAACGAGCAAGGAAACGCCGAGAAAACCGTGACGGTCGTGCGCATCGAAAATGGCCAGTTCGTGTACGACTCCATGATCAACCCGTAAGGTTTCTTCGTTTTCCCGGGCCCGGAAGGGCCCGGGCTTTTTTTCGGGAGGGAAAAGCGTGAAGCTGCAATTGCTGGTGCAACACATGATCAACGGACTCAGCCTCGGGGCGCTGTACGCCCTGCTTGCTGTTGGCTACACCATGGTGTACGGTATCTTGAAACTCATCAACTTCGCCCACGGCGAGATCTTCATGATGGGGGCGTTTTTCACCTACTTTTCCATCACCCTTTTCGGGTTTCCCTGGTGGCTGGGGATGCTGGCAGGTATTGCTGGAGCAGCCTTACTGGGTCTGTTGGTAGACCAAATCGCCTACCGGCCATTACGCAAAGCTCCGAAAATTTCCGCTTTGATCACCGCGGTGGGGGTTTCCATCTTCTTGCAAAGCCTTGCCATCGTTGTGTTTGGCGGGGTTCCCAAGTCGTTCCGCGGAGTGTACCCGGCTTTTTTCGACAAGATCTTCATCATTGGTGGAGAGATCGTGGAAAAACGGGGCCGACAGGTCATCGTGAATGGAATCCGGATTCCCGCCATGACCATCATCACCTTTGCCGTCACGGGATTGGCGCTTTTGTTGTTGTGGTACATCCTTTTCCGCACACGAACGGGTATGGCCATGCGTGCCATCGCCATGGATTCGCGCGCGGTGTCGTTGATGGGAATCAACGGGAACCGTATCATCGCGTTGACGTTTGCACTGGGTTCGGCCATGGCCGCAGTGGGAGCCATACTTTGGGTGGGGAAGTATCCACAAGTTTGGCCCATCATGGGGTTCATGCCGGGGCTTAAGGCCTTCGTTGCAGCGGTGATCGGAGGGATTGGATCGGTTTCCGGGGCTGTGATCGGGGGAATCTTGCTGGGTTTCATCGAAATCCTCGCAGTGGGAATCATGCCTTCGCTCGCGGGGTACCGGGATGTTTTTGCCTTTATCCTCCTGATCTTGTTGCTTTCGTTCAAGCCCAACGGGATCATGGGGAAAAAGAACTTGGTGAAGGTGTGATAGGATGAGGCCAAAGAAACTTTCCAACACCACGCAAACCATTCTCACGTTTGGCCTGGTGGTTCTGGCAGTCTTGTTGCTACTGCTCGCGGAGGATAACTTGAATACCTACCTGGTGCGGATCATTTCGCTGACGGGTGTGTTTGGCATCATGGCGGTGAGCCTAACTTTCGTGAACGGAGCCTCCGGGATGCTCTCGCTGGGACACGCTGGTTTCGTCGCGGTGGGAGCGTATACCTCATCGCTGCTCACCATGAGCCTTGCGCAGAAGCAAACCTCCTTCCTACTCACCGGGGTAGCGTTTCCGTTGAACACCGAGTTGCTATCCAACATGCCGTTCCTTCCGGCGACCCTTCTCGGGGGAATTGTTGCAGCAGGAGTAGCCTTCGTGGTGGGATGGCCTTCCATGCGACTGGCAGGGGACTACCTGGCCATTACCACGCTGGGGTTCGCGGAGATCATCCGCATCGTCTTGCTAAACGCTTCGCGTTTCACCAACGGGTCGCTGGGTCTTAAAGGCATTTCCCCGTTCACCAACGTGTGGTGGTCTTGGGGATGGTTGCTGGTCACGCTCCTGTTCTTCGCCAGTTATGCCAAGAGCTCATTTGGAAGGGCCTTGCGCGCAATACGCGATGATCCGGTCGCTGCCAAGACGATGGGCATCAACGTGTTTCGCCACCAACTGGTTTCGTTCACCGCGGGTGGCTTTTTCGCGGGGATTGCGGGGTCGCTGTACGCACATTGGTTGACCTCCATAGACCCAAAACCCACGACCCTGGGCATGATGCTTACGTTCAACACGCTGATCATGATCGTGATCGGAGGCTTGGGAAGCCTTTCGGGTGCTGTGATCGGGGCAGGTCTATTTGCGGTGCTTTCGGAACTGCTGCGTGTCGTGGAATCCGATACCGTTCTTTTCGGGTTCCGCATCGCGGGGATTTCCGGGATGCGCATGCTGGTCTTTTCCGCGTTGTTTATCCTGGTGATGATCTTCCGCCAGCAGGGGATCATGGGACGCAAAGAACTGACCTGGAACGCGTTGTGGCAAAAAATACCAACATCTGGGAAAAGGGGGAACCGCAATGCATGACGCGGTACTTGAACTGCAAGACCTTTCCATCCATTTCGGGGGGCTCAAAGCCGTGGAAGCCTTGGACCTGCAGGTGAAAGAACACGAGATCCTCGGAATCATCGGTCCCAACGGTGCGGGAAAGACCACCGTCTTCAACCTGGTTTCGGGGATGTACCGCCCAACCCGGGGGAAAGTGCTCTTCGAAGGAAAGGCGATCCACCATTTTCCCGCGCACGTGATTACGCACCATGGCATTGCGCGCACTTTCCAAAATATCCGGCTTTTCCAAACCCTCTCCGTTTTGGAAAACGTGCAGGTGGGAATGCACCACCGCCTCACCACGGGTCATGGGACCTGGTTTTGGCGAGCGGTTTCCAAGATTGGCTACTTCTCCGCGGAAAACAAGCAGCGTCAAGATTCCCTCCAGATCTTGGAAAAAACGGGCTTACGTCAATGGCAAAGCGAACGGGCAAGTTCCTTGCCCTACGGCATCCAGCGCAAGCTGGAAATCGCGCGCGCGCTGGCAACGGGTCCACGGGTTTTGTTGCTGGATGAGCCTGCCGCGGGGCTCAACCCCTCGGAATCGAAGGAACTGATGGAACTGGTTCGGCGAATTCGCCAACAATTCGATGTGACGGTGGTCCTCATCGAGCACGACATGAAGTTCGTCATGAACCTCTGCGAGCGTGTGATGGTAATGGATTACGGCCAGAAAATCTCGGAAGGCACCCCCGAAATGGTGCAAAACGATCCCAAGGTCATTGAGGCGTACCTGGGCGAGGAGTGGAACGATGTCGAAGTCAGTTAACCCCATGCTTGGCTTGGAAAACGTCGAACTTGCCTACGGGCCCGTTCGCGCCTTGAAGAAAATCAGCTTGGAGGTTCACCCGGGGGAGATCGTGACAATGATTGGGGCAAATGGAGCGGGGAAAACGTCCACGTTAACCGCGATCAGCGGTCTGCATCGCTTGGTTTCGGGCGCGATTTGGTACCAGGGGCAAAGAATCGACGGGGTTTCCCCCGAGCGCATCGCCCAAAAAGGTGTCATCCACATCCCCGAAGGACGAAGGATCTTCTCGGGGCTCACGGTGTGGGAAAACCTTCTCATGGGTGCCTACCATCGGAAGGACCAAGCGCAGGTACAAAGTGATGTACGCGAGGTGTTTTCACTGTTCCCCGTGCTGGAACAAAGGAAGAAACAACCCGGTGGAACACTTTCCGGCGGAGAGCAACAGATGCTTGCCATTGGACGCGGCCTGATGAGTAAACCCCGCCTGATGATGCTGGACGAACCCTCGCTGGGACTGGCCCCCAAACTGGTGAAGGAAGTGTTCCAGGTGATCCAGAAGATCAACCGGGATGACGGTGTCACCATCTTGCTGGTGGAGCAGAACGCCACGCGTGCGCTTCAAATCTCCAACCGTGCTTACGTCCTCGAAACAGGTGAGATCACGCTTTCCGGTGATTCCCATACGCTCCTTTCCAATCCTCTCGTGCAAAAGGCGTACCTGGGCATGTAAACCCGCTTGCTTTCCAGGGTTTGCTTGCGCAGCCGCGCCCCATGGCTTGACCCACACCCAAACCGCGTATCGGTTTGGCGGTATGCTATAATCCTTGAAAGGAAGAAACTTTGTTGTGGGAGGGGAAGATGGTTCAAAGCCCAATGGAGCGCGAAGGCTGGCTGTTCGAAATCCCGAATGGAACGAAAATACAGGTACGGGAGGCGCAAGAGGGGGATGCCGCAGCGCTGCTTCGTTTTCTGCAGCGTAACCAGCCCCATTATCCCTACATGATTTCGCGCGTACATGAGATCGAGACGGACAGCAAGTGGCGCAAGAAGTGGATCAAGGCACACCAGTTGCGTGCGAATTGCTTGCTGCTGGTTGCCCAAGAAGAAGGGGATGTGGGTGGAGACCTTCTGGGTGTACTCAATTTCATGGGAGGAAGCCGGGAACGGGTTTTGCACGACGGAGAAATGGGGATTTCGGTTGCCTACGACCATACGGGGGAAGGCATCGGGGGCTGCATGATGAAAACCCTGCTGTTTTGGGCGCGAAACAACCCGCTGGTGGGCAGGATCACCCTTTTCGTGATGGGGGACAACCTGGGTGCCATCCGCTTCTACCGGAATTTTGGATTCCAGGTGGAAGGCAACCGCAAGCAAGCGGTGCGCATGGACGACGGAACCTTCCAAGACCTCATCATGATGGGTTTGTTCGTGGCGCGCCCCCTGGAGGAAACCCCATGAATGCCCCCCGGGAAGGTATCGTCACGCGCTTCCATTCCAACCGCGTGGACGTGTTGCACAAGGAAAGCCACACCCTCTTTTCGTGCGTGCTGCGCGGACGTTTCAAGCGGCAGAATATCCGCCCCATCCCGGGTGACCACGTGGAATTCCTCGTGTTCCCGGATGGAAGTGGTCGGGTCGAAAGCATTCTCCCCCGAAAAAGCGAGCTCAAGCGCCCCAACATCGCCAACATCGACCAGGTCGTGGTGATCACCACCATGCGCGCGCCCGCCGTTCCGCTGCAGGTGCTGGATGGCTTCCTGGTTCTGGGAGAAGAACAGGGCTTGGAGCTATTCGTGGTGTTCAACAAGGTGGATTTGCTGGATGGAGAGCAACTCGTGGAACTGGATGCACTCGAAGCCTACTACGGCCAGTACTACACCTTCTTGCGCACCAGCGCCCGTAGTGGGCAAGGATTGGAAGGGTTGCGGCGCGTTTTGAACGGCCGGATTTCTTCTTTCGCGGGAATGTCGGGAGTGGGGAAAAGTTCCTTGCTGAATTCCTTAGACCCCTCGTTGAACTTGAAAGAGGGAGAACTTTCCGAGAACCTGGAACGGGGAAAGCATACCACCACGTTTTCCAACCTGTTGCCCGTGCAAAGCGGCGGGCTGGTGGCGGACACCCCGGGTATTGGCTTGCTGACCGTTGAAGGGTTGCAACCGGGCGAACTGCAGAAGGGTTTTCCCGATTTTGCCCCCTTCGCCGCACGCTGTTTCTTCGAAGATTGCCTGCACGATCGTGAGCCCGATTGCGCCGTGATTCAAGCGGTGAAAGAGGGGAAAATCTTGCCTTCCCGCTACGAAAGTTACCATTCCATGCTGTTGCGCTGCTGCGAGGTGAGCCGATGATCCAAGTTGCCCCTTCCATCCTTTCTGCCAACTTTGCCCGACTCGAACAAGATATCCGCAAGGTGGAACCGGAGGTTTCCCGGTTGCACGTGGACGTAATGGACGGGGTTTTCGTGCCCAATATCTCCATTGGAATCCCCGTGGTACGTGATATCCGCAAGGTAACGCAGCTGACCCTCGATGTGCACCTGATGATCGTGCATCCCGAACGCTACCTGGAGAGTTTCGCCCAAGCCGGGGCGGACATCCTGTGCGTGCACTTCGAAACCTGCCCCCACTTGCACCGCGTGATCCAGCAAATCCACGCGCTGGGAGTGCGCGCCATGGTAGCGTTGAACCCCCACACCCCGGTTGCATTCCTGCAAGATATCCTGCCGGAACTGGACGGCGTGCTGATCATGAGCGTGAACCCGGGATTTGGTGGCCAAGAATTCATCCGATCCTCGTTGGCGCGTATTCGCAGGCTAAGTTCCCTGGCGCAGTCGCTGGGATGTGACTTCGAAATTTGCGTGGATGGTGGAGTTAACCAAAACACGGCCGTGGATCTCGTGGAAGCGGGTGCGCAGGTTCTCGTGGCGGGTTCCGCGGTGTTTGGCGCGAGTGACCCGGCTGCTGCCGTTCGGAACATCCTGGATCGTTGTCGAAACCCCACATAAAGGGAGGGGGAGAATTCCGTGGAGCCGCAAGAAAAAGAAAGCAAGAAAGGCGTGCAGCAACAAATCCAGCAACTGCGAAAGCAGATCGAGCACCACAATTTTCGGTATTTCGCGCTGGCGGATCCGGAAATCTCCGATACCCAGTTTGACGCGTTGTTCAAAGAACTGCAGACCCTGGAAGAGCAGCACCCGGAACTGGTGACCCCGGATTCCCCCACCCAAAAGGTCGGGGGCATGGTGGTTTCCGGTTTTGAAACGGTGGACCACGCGCAGCCCATGCTGAGCCTGGGCAACACGTACAACGAGCAGGACATCCGGGATTTCGACGGTAGGGTGCGCCGCATCCTCAAGGGTGCGCCCTTTTCCTACAGCTGTGAATTGAAGATCGATGGGGTTTCCTTCGCGCTTCGCTACCACGAGGGCAAGTTGCAACGCGCCATTTCGCGCGGAAACGGGGTAACCGGTGAGGACATCACCGCCCATGTGCGCCGCATCCCCTCGCTGCCCCTCTCGCTGCCCCAGCCGCTTTCCCTGGAAGTGCGGGGCGAAGTATACATGCCCCGTGCCATGTTTGCCCGCATCAACAACCAACGCGACGAGGAAGGTCTCGAACCGTTCGCCAACCCCAGGAACGCTACGGCCGGGACGCTCCGGCAACTGGATACCGGGTATGTCCGGAAAAGAGGGTTGGATTTTTTCGTGTACCACCTCTTGCATCCGGAACAGGTGATGCACCAAGAGGTTCCGCAAACACAGGCCGAGGTTTTGCAGGCTCTGCGCAACTGGGGGCTGAGAGTTGAACCCCACTGGCAAGAGGTGGGGGATATCGCGGGTGTGATCGATTTTTGGAAACGGTGGATCGGGGGTCGGCACGAGTTGGACTTCGAAATCGACGGCGTGGTGGTGAAAGTCAACCAACTTGCCCTCCACCCCCTCTTGGGCTACACCTCCCACAGCCCGCGCTGGGCGATTGCCTTCAAGTTTCCCGCCGAGCAAAAAGAAAGCACGCTGGAGAAGATCGAGCTTTCGGTGGGGCGTACGGGCACCATCACCCCCGTAGCGCACGTGCAACCCGTTCGCTTGGCGGGGACCACGGTGCGGAAGGCAACGCTGCACAACTTCGAGTACCTGCGCCAGAAAGACATCCGCGTGGGAGACCGGGTGCTGGTGGAAAAGGCCGGAGACATCATCCCCCAAATCGTGGCGTCGTTACCCGAAAAACGTTCGGGAAGCGAGCAATCCATCCAGGTTCCCGAAAAGTGCCCCATTTGCAAAGGCCCAACGGGAAAGACGAACCCCGACGAGGTGGCCATACGCTGCCTGAACCCGTTGTGCCCCGCGCGGGTGAAGCGAAGCGTGGGCATATTCGCTTCGCGGGTGGGGATGGACATCGAAGGGTTGGGAGAGAAGCTCATCGAACTTTTGGTGGAGGAAGGCATGATCCACACGGTGGCAGACCTGTACTACCTGGAAGAGGAAAAGCTCATCGCCCTTCCCCGCATGGCCCAAAAATCCGCCCACAACCTGATGGTGCAGATCGAGCAAAGCAAGAAAAAACCCTTGCACCGTTTACTGGTTGCGCTGGGGATCCCCCAAGTTGGCAGCAAGACGGCAAAGGATCTCGCGTTGCACTTCCGTTCGCTCGAGGCGCTGCAGGAAGCCTCCGCCGAGCAATTAACCGCCATCGAAGGTATCGGTGACGAAGTCGCGGCAAGCATTCGCACCTTCTTCCAAACCGCATCGGTGAAAGACACTTTGGAAAAGCTCCGAAACGCGGGTGTGAACTTCGAGGAGCATGGGGGAAAGAAATTGGCCGCCTCCACCCCCCTGCAGGGGCTGACGTTCGTGCTCACGGGTACGCTTCCCTCCTTTTCACGGGACCAGATGCGCGAGAAGATCGAAGAACTGGGGGGCAAGGTCACCACGAGCGTTTCCAAGAAAACCGACTACCTCCTTGCGGGGCAAGATGCCGGTTCCAAGCTGCAGAAAGCCAAGGAACTGGGAGTGCCTGTTTTGGATCAAGAAGGATTCTTTTCCCTGCTCGAAGAAAGGAAGGGCCATCCATGAAAAAATACAAGGCAGTGATTTTTGACCTGGACAACACCTTACTCAACTTCGATGCCGCCGAAGAAGTGGCACTGCAAATGACCTTTTCCAGTCGAGGAAGAGAGCTCTCCGAAATGGAGCTGGAGCTATACCGCCAGATCAACGACAAGCAATGGGGACGGATGCAAAAAAAGTTGCAGTCCAAGGAAGAAACCGTTGTGAAGAGATTCGAGGAATTCGCGGAAAAAATCAACCTCACGGGGCACGATGCCGCGGAAATCAACGCACAGTTCTTGCGCCACGTGACCGAACCGGTGGAATTCGAACCACATGCGCTGCACGTTTTGCAAACTCTCACGCAGCGGGGATACAAGTTGGCACTGCTATCCAACGGTATCAAGAGCGTGCAACACGTGCGGCTGGAACGCTCGGGCTTGCACCAGTTCTTCCCCGTGTTCGTCACCTCCGAAGAAACGGGTTGGCTCAAACCCGATCCGCGTATCTTCCACGAAACCTGTGCGCGGGCTAAGGTTAAGCCCTCCGAGGCCATATACGTCGGCGATTCCTACGAGGCAGATGTCCTGGGTGCGCGCGCCGCCCACATGGACGTGATCTGGTACCAGAAAAAAGAAGCAACCGCCCCACCAGACGATCGGTCGGTGCCCGTGATCGATGACTTGCGGCAGTTGCTTTCCATCTTGTAAAGGGAGGTGGCTTTGTGGAACTACTACACGCCATTCGCCAAAGGAGAAGCATTCGGAGTTTCCAACCCGTGGAGGTGCCCCTCGAGTCGCTGGAGGCACTGGTAAACTTGGCACGGGTGGCCCCTTCGGCTGCAAACCGGCAACCCCTGGAATACCTTGCCATCCGTTCGCGGGAAGGGTGCAAGAAGGTTTTTCCCCTGCTACGTTGGGCTTCGTACATCTACCCCCGGGGGAACCCGGGACCTGGGCACGAGCCTTCCGCCTACATTGTGGTGCTGGTGAAACGTTCCTGGGAAAGTCCTTACGTTGCCTACGATGTGGGAGCCGCGGTACAAAGCATTTTGCTCGGAGCGCTGGAAATGGACCTGGCTTCTTGCTGGTTGGCCAGCGTGGACAAAGAGGAACTCCGCGCTGCCTTTTCCATTCCCCAAGAGCTGGGCATCGATTCTGTCGTGGCCCTTGGAAGGAGTGACCAGCAGTCGTTGCTGGTGGAAATGGAGGAAAACGAATCGGTGCGCTACTACCTGAAAAACAAGAAGATGCATGTACCCAAGCGAAAACTGGAGCACATCTTCCACGGCGAGGGGGATTGGAAATGAACCTTTCGCGAACGTACAAAGCCATGGCCCAAGGGAACGATCCCTGGGAAAACCTCGCGTTGGAAGAGTACATGGTCAACACCATCGGAAAAGGGGAAGTGCTGTTTTACCTCTGGCAGAACCAGCACACCGTGGTGATTGGCCGAAACCAAAACGCTTGGAAGGAATGCCACATCGACCGGCTGGAATCCGAGGGGGGCAAGCTGGCACGAAGGCTTTCGGGGGGAGGTGCGGTGTACCATGACTTGGGGAACCTGAATTTCAGCTTCATCATGGATCGCCAGCTCTACGACCTTGACCGCCAGCTTTCGCTGATCTGCAACGTGGTGCAATCCCTGGGCATCGATGCGAAACGGAGCGGGCGCAACGATATCTTGGTGGAGGGAAAGAAGTTTTCCGGAAACGCGTTTTACTTCCGCCCCGGGGTTGCGCTACACCACGGTACCCTTTTGGTGCACACCGACCTAACCCGGGTGCAGCGTTACCTGAACGTTTCCAACCAAAAACTCCAGTCCAAGGGTGTGCAATCGGTTCGGTCGCGGGTTGTGAACCTGCAGGAACTCCAACCCTCTCTCTCCGTTGAAGAACTGCAACACGCACTCATGGCGGAATTTGACAGGGAGTACAATTTCCGGGCCATTCCCTGGCAAGATGCCGATCCCGTTGGCGGACCGGAACACCGTCAAAAGCTCACGGAGAAATACGCGGGCGAATCCTGGAGATACGGCAAATCCCCCGACTGCAACGTTCGTTTCGGCAAGCGCTTTGACTGGGGAGAAATCGAATTCAACCTGGACGTCAAGAAGGGAAAGATCGAGCAAGCCATGGTTTTCTCCGATTCGCTGGAACCCGACTGCGTGGACCGGCTCAACCAAGTACTGCCGGGGGCGTTCCTGGGAGCCAAGGAACTGGGAGGCCTGGTGGAAGAGCTCCAACGAAGCGACCCCCATCCCCTGTTCGAAGATATACTGGAATACTTACGTCAAAGTCCATGGCATGGGTGAGCGCGATTCCCGCGCACACGCGTTTTCTTGACCTTTCTGGGGCGATGTGATATAATCCCTGGCGCATGGAGAGATGGCCGAGCGGTCTAAGGCGCACGCCTGGAGAGCGTGTGAAGGCGACCCCTTCCGTGGGTTCAAATCCCACTCTCTCCGCCAAACAACCCCCCGGAGCGGGGGTTTTTTCTTTGGAGGTGAAAGGATGAAGAATGTCTGTTTCCGCAGGTGGTTTTTGTTCTTGGCGGTGCTACTTGTTGGGGGATGTGTTTTGGCAGCGAGCCAAAACCTTCCCGAGTTTGGTGTGAAATTGTTCGTGAATGACGTTCCGCTTGTACCGGTTTGGGACACAGAGCAGACGGCCACGGTCACGTTGCACCCCGGTGATGTGCTGCGCATCGAGATCGAGTCCAACGCCACAACCGGTTACGAGTGGGAACTGGTATCCGAGGTAGATGAACGTTTCCTGAAACTGGAAAGCAACGACTATTTTCCCCCGAACTCCCAGTTGATGGGCGCGGGTGGATGGCAACACCTGGTTTTTTCGGCAATGGACCCCGGGGTAACCTCCGTCCAGCTCGAATACCGTAGGCCATGGGATCCCGCGGATACCGTGGAAGGCTGGAACCTGTTCGTACACGTGTACGTGCAACCCGTGGAATAAACCGTAACTCCCCAAAAAAATAAAAAACCACACCCCTCACGGAAAAGGGGTGCAACACATGCGGGGCAACCAAGGGGTTGCCCCGCATGTGTTTTCGGTGAGAGTTTGGCATCCTTTCGAACCCGCGCGAATGGTTTCTGCCCAGCAGCTCGGAACATCACACGCACCTCTCCTCTGCGCTTTTCCCGAAAAGTGGTATAATTAGGAAAATAAAAGAAAAAGGGAGCAAGGAGTGAATGAAGTGCGAATGGGTTATACTGGAGACTGAGGAGGAACAGGTTGCGGAGATTTCCGCAAAACAGTGTATTGATCCCCTTTTGGCAAGGATCTTGGTGAATAACGGGATCGTGGCGGAAGAGGAAATCCGGCAATACTTGCACCCGGAAGAAGTGGATTTCTTCGACCCCTTTCTGCTAAAGGATATGGACAAGCTCGTGCAGGTTTTGCTGGATATCCGGAAAAACGGCGAAGAAATCGTGGTGTACGGCGATTACGACGTGGATGGTGTGACTTCGACCACCATGGTGTACTCCATCCTCAAACGCTTGGGCTGGAAGGTGGACTACTACATCCCCTCGCGCTTGGAGGAAGGATACGGGCTCAGCAAGGCGGCCATCATGGAGTTGTTCCACAAGGGTGTACGCAACATCATGACGGTGGATTGCGGCATTTCTTCCTTTTCCGAAGTGGAATACGCCAATTTCTTGCAGTTCAAGGTGATCATCACCGACCACCACGAGGTGCAGGATCGTTTGCCTCCGGCGGTGGCTGTTGTCAATCCCAAGCGAATGGACGATACCTATCCGGATAAGGGATTGGCCGGAGTGGGTGTGGCTTTCAAGGTTATGGACGCCTTGCTGCGCCGCTTGGGAAACCCCGTGGACATCATGGAGTACTTGGACTTGGTGACCTTGGGCACCGTTGCGGATATCGTTCCGCTTCGCGGCGAAAACCGGGTGATCGTGCGCAAGGGGTTGGCCTCTTTGGCGAACACCAAGCGCTTGGGGCTCAAGAAGCTCATGCAGATATCGGGCATCAACTTGCAACAAATCGTGACCCACGATATCGGGTTCAAGATCGCACCCAAGTTAAATGCAGTGGGAAGGTTGGAAAGTGCCACCGCGGCTCTCCGCTTGTTGCTTTCCGAGGACGAAGAGGAAGCCATGGAGTTGGCGCGCTACTTGCTGTCCCAAAACTCCCGGCGCCAGGCCATCGAGAACCAGATCTACCGCGAGGCCGAAGCCCAACTGCGCGAACACCCCGAGTTCGAGAAACTTCCCGTACTCGTTTTGGCGCGGGAAGATTGGCATCCGGGGGTAATCGGCATCGTTTCCTCGCGGCTTGCCGCAAAGTATTACAAACCCACGCTGATGATCTCGCTGGATCCGCTGGAAAAGGTAGGAAGGGGATCTGCCAGAAGCATTGAACCCGTGAACATCATGGAGATGTTCAACCGGGTTCCGGGTGTTTTCGAGGAGTACGGGGGGCATCCCATGGCGGCAGGGTTCACGATTCCTTCTGGAGCCGTGGATCAGTTGCGGGAAGGGATTACCCAAGCGTACGTTTCCATGTACAAGGACCAGGAATTCACTTCCAAGATCTTCGTTGATGCCACGTTGCGCGTGGGAGACATCGACGACAACCTCATGCAGACCATCAGCCTTCTTCGTCCTTTCGGGCAGTGCAACCATGAACCTTTGTTCTTGATCCGCGACGTGTCCATTGATCGCTTGAAAATGCTCGGGAACCGGTCACAGCACCTTCGCATGATCTTGAAGCAAGACGACAAACAGCTCGACGCCATCGGGTTCAACCTTTCGGAACGCGTGGAAGACTTCCGGTACATCCGCCCAAACTTGCTTCGTGCCGACGTAGTGGGCACCATCAAAACGCTCTGGCACTATGGTGTGAAGCACGTGCAACTGTTTCTGCGGGACATCCAGTTTTCCATCGATCCCTCTTTCAAGGAAGAAGAGGAGGACAAGACCTTCGTTTTCGGGTTGGTGAAGAACTGGAAAAACCAGGTGGAATCGCATAAGTTCCAGGATTTGAAGGTGTTGAAAACCGAGTTTGCGCACAAGCTCAAAGGCCGCCACCCCTCCTTTTCCCGCGTGATCGATTCCCCGGGAAACGTGGGGATTTTTGCAAACCTCAAGGTGCAGGAGATGCTGTTGATCCTTCGGCTGATCCAAGGCAAGGAGAAGGGCCAACGGGTGGTGCTGGTTTCTCCCTCCAACCTGTTGCTTTCCCACCGTTTCCAGGTTTTGCGGCGCTTCGACTGGTTGGAAAGCGCGTACTTGAATTCGTTGAACGGCGATGGCTCGGGATTCGACGTGGTGTTTGCCACACTACCCCTGTTCCTGCGCAAGGCCAAAATGTTCCGTGAGGAGTTCGGCCAGTGGATCCTCCTCGATCCGGAGTTCCTGTTGAGCCCAAAGATGGACCGCCAGGATTTGTTCGAGCAGATGGGACAACAGGTGGCAGAATTTGGCGGAGATGTCCTGGTGCTCGGAACGCAACTTTCCCCGGGCCAAAAGGACTTGGTGAAGAAACACCTGCACTTGGGTTCCTTCTTGATCGAGCATATTCACCCGCATCGTTGTGGACTTGTGGACAAGAGGAACATTTCGGATCCAAAAGCATACATCGCTTCACTGGTTCAAAACAATCCTTTTGTTGCCGTGGTCATCAACTCCAATTCTGGTACCGTGGAACTCACGCGCACCTTTGGCAAAGAGCTGGGCGAGTTTTTTCACAACGGGGAAGTGGTGTTTTACAACCAGAAACTCAAGCCTTTCCAGCGCACCCGCATCGAGGAATTGGTTTCCGAGGGCAAGGTGCGCCTTTTCTTTACCACGCCCCAGTTTGGAGGAACCATGCAGTTCCCGAAGGGAGCGAATGTATGCATCCTGGATGCCCCGCTGAACCCCTTGGAAATTTACACCCTGAACAACGCACTTGACCGCAACGCTCCGCAATCGATTTTGCACCTTTTGTTCAGGAACCAGCAAATCACCAAGTACCAGCAGAGTTTTTCCGAACTCTTTCCCGACGAGGAAAAGATCCATTCGATGTTGAAAATCCTTTCTTCCAATGGTTTCCAAGATCCCACTTCCATTCAAAGATCCCTGGTTGACGCAAAATTGATGCAGCCCAGCCAGTGGAAAATTTTCGCCAAAACGTTCGAGGAGCTTGGTTTCCTGGAGGGAGAAAAAGTGCACCACGTTCCCCTGGAGGAACTCCAGGGGCGGCTTGGTTCCCTGTTGCGTGTTCAGGAAGGAAGGATGGATCGCCAACTGGTGCAACTCTTTGGACAGTTTTTCCTACAGGCGCGGGGAAGGCAGATCTTGGAAATCATGGAAAATCCATTAAAACCTTTACTGTAACCCGGAGGTGTACGCTCTTTTGTGTGCCCGCTTTTATTCAACGGATGAACTCAACGTTCTTTTGATCTTTGTGGATTACCTCCAAACCATACACGCTCAAGAGTCTATCCAATCCATGAGGTTGTTCTCGAAAACGGTTCCCGCTCCGAAGTCTCTTTTCCCCGCAAATTCCTTGGGAATTGCGGTGCGCAAGCAGGACCTGGAAACGATTCTTGAGACGTTGCAGAACAAGGGGATAAACCCCCTGAAATGCTTGGAATCTGATCAATGCGTTCTTTCCCATTTTTTCCAGACCCTTTAGGGAAATGGCGTTGATGTATGCGCTGGATTTTGGAACGAAACGGATCGGCGTAGCCCGCAGCGAAGGGGAGTGGGTCTTCCCCGAAGAACCACTGCAAAATGTTCCCGGAATCGAAGGGCGACTGCGCGAACGATGGCAGCAATCCGGGGTACATTCCGTGGTGGTAGGCCTTCCGCTAAACATGGAAGGAGGGTTTTCTGCCTCCACCGATATGGCGGTGGATTTTGCAACCGGGTTGTACTTTCCGGACGCGTACACGCTGTATTTCGTGGACGAACGTCTCACCACGGCGCAGTCGTTGAAACTGCACCAGGCCTTGGGGCGTTCCCAGAAAAAAGGACGTGCGACGATCGATTCCTCGAGTGCCGCGCTCATCCTGGAGCAATTCGTTCGGAACCCTCCTGGAGCCTACCGCTACAACGAGAGTTTCCTGAGCATCGCCCAGTTGCGGGAAAAAATCCGCTTGTTGAAAAATCCGGCTGGGCATGATACAATAAGCCTGGTCGTAGACGGAGGTATGGAGCTTCCCCATTTGGAGGAGGAACTTCCCGATACGGTGCGGGTTTTCGAAAGGAATCCCCTCGTTTTTCGTAGACTCAGAGACCAAACCTTCGGTTCCCATGTTCTGGAGTATCGTTTCTTGTGGGGAACCCACCCAGGATGTGCCCGTGGCTCAACTGGATAGAGTACTGGACTCCGGATCCAGAGGTTGCGGGTTCGAATCCCGCCGGGCACACCATTTTTCCTCCTGGAGGTGGTTTTCATGCTTCTGGTTTTGAGTGTTTTCGAGCAGGAAATGGAACCACTGGCGCATCATATGGTTACGTTTGAAAGCGGGCAAGTTTTTTCCCGCCCTTTTTTGCGTGGTGTTCTGGGGCGCAACGAAGTGATCACCCTTTCGGGCATCTTGGGAAAGGTGGAAGCCGCCTGCATCACCCAAAAGATGTTGGGGGATTTCCCCATCCAGTCCGTGGTGCTCGTGTCCGGTGCGGGTGCATTGGATCCCGCATTGCAGGTTGGTACCGTGGTGGCCGGAAACTGCTACCAAGAGTTTGATCGCGTGCTGCACGGCGGGTGCCAACCGGAACCCGTTGCCGGTTTCCCTCCGCTTCTGCAACTCTTCTGCCATGATTTCCCCGAGGTCAAGGTGGGGAAGATCATCAGCGGCGACGAGATCGTGCAAACCGCCTCGCGAAGGGATGCGCTGCTGGCCGAGTTCCAGGCCATTGCACTGGACATGGATTCGGCGGCCGTGGCCCGGGTTGCCCAATTGAACGGGGTTTGCTTCCAGTCCATCAAGGTGATCTTGGATGTTTGCGACGAGAAAGCGCAGGAGGAGTACAACCAGAATTTCCCCTCGTTCGCCCCGTTGCCCGCCTCCATGCTCGCGTCCTTTTTTTCGCACCACTTCCTCGCTACGGAATGTAGCCGGTAATCCTTCATTCGGGTAGTTTCCCTTCCTTCTCCAGCCATTCCAGTACTTTTCGGGCAAGGGGAGTAGCTGTTTCGCTGCCAAACCCCCCCTTTTCCACCAGTACGAGGATGGCAATCCTTGGTTCTTTCTTGGGGAAAAAGCCACCAAACCAGGAGTGGTATACCCCTGCTTCCCCCGTTTCCGCTGTCCCCGTTTTTCCCGCGAGCTCTTTGCCCCGTTGCCAGTCACGGAACACGGAATAGGCTGTTCCCCCAGGGCGCGATACCACGGCCCCCATCGCGCTTTTCAGGTAATTCCAGTAACTGTCCGGAAGGAAAACAGACTTGCGCGGTGTTCCCTTCTTTGCGCGAAGAAGGGTGCTGTCGTACACCCACCCCTCGTTGGCGATCAGCTCCAACATTTTGAGCATTCCCATGGGTGTGAACTGCACGAATCCCTGGCCGATGGAGGTCAGTATCGTGTCTCCCAGGTACCATCGTTCCCCCAGCTGGTTCATCTTCCATTCTTCGGAGGGGAAGATGCTGGGCACTTCCCCCGCGAGTTCGATGCCCGAGACCTGTGTAAGCGCGCTGTTGCGCACGAATTCCACCATGGCGTCGATGCCTACTTTCATTCCCAGGCGGTAGAAGAACACGTTGCAAGATTTTTCGATGGCTTCGAAAAAGGAGAGCACACCGTGCCCGCTTTCCCGCCAATCCCGGTAGATGGCATCGATTCCAGTGGACGTGGGAATACGAAGCGTGCCCTTGCATTCTTCCCGCCCCACCACCAGCTGCTGCACGAAGGGGGCGGGTTGCGAAAGCGCGCACAGGGAAATCAGGGGTTTCACGAGGCTACCGGGGTGGTAGGTGGTCTGGATGGCACGGTTCACGAGGGGATGCGTGGGGTCAGCGGTGATGTTTTCCCATTCTTCTTCGGAAAAGTCCCCCGCCATCTTTTGGCTGTCTACGTAGGGGTGGGAAGCCATTCCCAAGATTTCACCCGTTGCCGGATTGGAAACAAGGATGACGCCGTTCTTGCCTTGCTCGGCAAGCAATTGGTCCAAGAACTGCATCAGGGAAAGGTCAATGCTCAACACCAGGTCTTTTCCGGGCACGGGCCGTTGAATCCAGTGGGTGGAAAGTTGGCGGGTGGAGGAATCCATTTCGATGCGGTACTGCCCTGGTGTCCCGGCAAGCCACGAATCGAAGGATTTTTCCACGCCGGCAACACCGATCACTCCCTGGCGGGTGTACCCCAAGACGTGGGAGATGCTTCCGGAAAAAGGGTAGTGCCGCAGGAAATCGTATTCCACCAGCACAAGGGGGTTGGATACCGTGGTTTCGCTTCCAAGAGGGATGTTTTGTCCTTTTCCCATTTTTTCCCGGATTTCCACTTCGCTCAGTCCGGTGAGTAAGGAGAGCTCAAAGAGCAACTCGGCCCGCTTTTGGCCGAAAACTCCCTTGAATGTTTCGGTGATGTTGATTTGACGGGAAACCGTGGAGTTTGCCAGGAAGGCCCCGTTTCGGTCCAAGATCGAACCCCGGGTTGCAGGGACGAAACTCCGTGACAAACGCATTTGCTCGAGGTTTTCGCGGTACATTTCCCCGCGAACGAGCTGCAGCTGGGCGGCACGAAATATCATCCCTGCCAGGGTGAAAAGAAGAATGCACGCCAAAAACCAGATCCTACGCTTCTGCTGGCGTTCCGTTTGGTTTAGTTGGAAACTTGTAAAACGACTTTTCCGCACTTTCCCTCTTCCATCAGGTCAAATCCCTGTTGCCACGATTCGAAAGGCAACACGTGCGTGACGATTTTGTCCAGTGAAACGCGTCCGTACTTCAGCAGCGACGAAAGGGTGAACCAGGTTTCAAACATCTTCCGTCCGGTAATGCCCTTCAGGGTTAAGTTCTTGAAAACCGCCTGGTTGATATCAAAGGGGATGCGGTCATCGAAAACCCCCAAGATGGAAACCGTTCCTCCGGGAGTAAGGGCGTCGAGGCCCAGTTGCATCGCCTTCTGGTTTCCGGACATCTCCAAAACGGCTTCCACGCCGTTTCCATCCGTGATTTCCAGGATCCGGGCGAGTGCATCCTGTTGGGCGGGGTCGATCACGAAATCCGCGCCGTTTTTCTGGGCCAGTTCCAGGCGAAACGGCTTGATCTCCGAAACGATGATGGGCCCAGCACCCATTGCCCGGGCGACTTGAATGGCCATTGCCCCGATTGGTCCGGCTCCCGTGATCAGAACCGATTTCCCCGCGACATCGGCCTCTTTCACAGTGAACACCGCGTTTCCCAGGGGTTCTTGCACCGAGGCAAACTGCGGGGCAATCGAAGGGTCGTTTTTCCACAACACGATCTCCGGAACCACCGCGTAGGGCGCGAAGATTCCGTCTCGGTCCACGCCGAGTATCTCCATGTTCCGGCAAATGTGCATCTTTCCGGTTCGGCATTGCGGGCAAATCTTGCAGGGAATGTGGGTCTCCGCAGAAACGAAGTCTCCTTCCCGAATGCGTTGCACGTTTTTGCCGGTTGCCACCACGACCCCCGAAAACTCGTGACCGGCAACCTGTGGCAACTTGATCCGATTTTGGGCCCAGCGGTTCCACTGGTAGATGTGCAGGTCGGTGCCACATATGGAAGCGTACTGCACCCGAACCAATACTTCATTTTCCCGAATGGTTCCTGGAACGGGCACCTCCTTTAGCCACAGACCCTTTTCTGGCCTTTCTTTGACCAGGGCTTGCATGGTTTTCATGTTTTACATCCTCCCGTAGTGATACAATGTGTGATTTGAAAAGCTGGCGTTCCTTGTCCGAGTGCGTGCAAAAAACCCCTTCCCCGGAAAACGGGTGCACACCCGCGTGGTACATTGCGGTGGATAGCGTGGAAGGGGTGGGTGTAAAAACCTGGACTTGTTGCGGGAAATAGCCCAGGTGTTCGGGTATCCATTGGCGCAAGTGCTGGTTTTCTCGTGCATCCTCTCCGGGATGCCCGACCATAAAGTAGCAAACTACGAATTGCTTTTTCCCTGCTGCCTTGGACGCTTTTTCGAAGCGTTTCTGGAACTCCAGGAAAAGAGAAGCCGGTGGCTTGGCCATGAGGTTGGTTACCTTTTCACTGGAGTGCTCCGGTGCAAGCTTGAGTTGCCCACTGACGTGCTTGGCGGCAAGCTGCTGGAGGAAGGCGTCTCCGTGTTGGGGATCCGCCAGCACCAGGTCGTGACGGATTCCCGACGAAACGAACACTCCCTGGATTCCCGGCAATTCCAGGAGGCGAGAGAGAAGGTGCAGGTAGGGTTTGTGGGTGGGTTTGAGCGAGGGGCACACCGTGGGAAAAAGGCAGTTGCGGTCCACGCAACTTCCCAGGCGCAACTTCTTTTCGCACTCGAACCCGTACATGTTCGCGGTGGGCCCCCCCACATCGGAGATGTACCCACGGAAGCCGGGCAGCGCCTGGATCTTTTGGGCTTCTTGCACAACCGAAGAGACCGAGCGCCAACGTACCCATTGACCCTGGTGCAAGGCAATGGAGCAGAAACTGCAGCCTCCATAACACCCCCGGTGGCTGTTGATGGAGAAACGTACCGTCTCCAATGCCTTGACATCTCCCGCATCTTGCAGTTCGGGGTGCACCGCTCGCGTAAAGGGAAGCGCGTACACACGGTCCAATTCGGCCGTGTTCAAGGGATGGGGGGGAGGTGTTTGCAACACGTAAGAAGCACCATCTGCTTGCACGAGGCTTTTGCCACGAATGGGGTCGTTTTCGCGGTACAACAGGCGGACACTGCGCGCGTATTCTTCCGGATCGGAGGAAACTTCGGAAAAAGAAGGCAAGAACACCGGGTTCCCGGGGATCTCTTCCCCCTTTGCCACCCGGGAAACCACGCCCGGTAGCAACGGGACGTTTTTCTTCCAGCTCCCATCCTGGAAGAAGGGCACAGCTTGCTCCAAGGTTCGCTCGGCCATGCCGGTAAAGATGAAATCCGCCCGCGCGTCCATGAGCACCGAATGCCGGATACGATTGGTCCACCAGTCGTAGTGGGCGAAGCGCCGCAGGCTCGCTTCAATGCCACCTAAAACCAGGGGAACATCTTTGAAAACGGAACGCACCCAGTTGGCGTACACGATCGTGGCACGGTTGGGGCGTTTCCCCCCCACCCCTCCCGGGGTATAATCGTCCCTCCTCCGTGGTTTTCGCGACGCGGTGTAGTTGGAAACCATCGAATCCAGGTTCCCGGCGCTGATTCCCACGAACAGGCGGGGCATGCCAAAAGCAGCGATTTGGCCCAGGTCTCCGGAAGGTTGGGAAAGAACCCCCACCCGTAGCCCCAGAGATTGCAGCCAGCGAGCGACGACGGCGATTCCGAAGGAGGGATGGTCCACGTAGGCATCTCCGCACAGAAGCAACACATCCAGCCATTTCCAACCCAGAAGGCGCATTGCCTCCGGGCTACCGACTGGAACGGTGGGATCAACTTTCTGTACCATTCTTGGGCCCCTTCAAGTTTAGGCTGGACTCGTCAATTTCTTGCTCAAGGATGGTCTTGAGTTTTTCCCTGCATCGAAGGAGCTTTGTTCCCACGGTTCCGATGGGCAAATCCATCAACTTGGCGATTTCCTTGTATTTCATTCCTTCCGCCGAGAACATGAGCATTTTTTGGCATTCCTCGGGTAACTGGGACAGGATTCGTCGGTATTCTTCGATTTGCAGCTCTTTGAGGGCTTCTTCTTCGGGGTTGAGGGATTCGGTGTTTTCGGTGATTTCCAGGAAGGAATCATCCGAACCATCGTGACCCATCTCGGCATCCAGCGCAACCATGTTGGAATCAGCGCGTTTCTTGGCATTTCGGTGTCGGTGGCGGTCGATGCAAATGTGCGCGGCAGTAGTAGCCAAGAAGGCCTTGAGATTCTTGATGTTATCCATGTCTTCAAAGGCCATACGCAGGAACGTTTCCTGAACGATGTCTTCCGCGCTTTCCCGGAAGTCGGGGTACTTGTAGGAAATGACGGAAGAGAGGTAATGCCCATACCGGCGATATACCTCTTCCCAAAAACGCTTGTCCCCGATTTCTTTTCGATTCTTGAGAAGCTCAAGATCGCTTAAAGCCTCCAGCTTTCTTCGGAAAAAAATGGCCATGATTCAACCCTCTCTACTTTTCGCACCACAGGTATTTTACCACACAAAAAAACCGCCCATCATGGGCGGTTTGTTGTAGATGATGGAAAACGAACCTATTCCCCGTCTCCTGGAGCCTCTCCCCCGTCGGGAGTGTCGTCGGCCGGCTTGGAAAGCTTGACGTAATTCACCGGGGAAATCGTGCTGATGGCGTGCTTGTAGATCAATTTTTGGGTTTTTCCGTCCTCGATCAAAACGGTGAAATTATCAAAAGATCGCACGGAACCTTTGATTTGGAACCCGTTTACCAGGAAAATTTTCGCATCCACCCGCTGGGTGCGAAGATGGTTTAGGAACCGATCTTGCAGGTTAAATTTGTCGGCCATTTTTATCCCCCTCCCCGGACGATAACCCATTATATCATGTTTACGACTTCTACCACACTTTTTTTGAGATTCCGTAAGTTCGCCGAGAAAGCAGAATTTTGCAGTTCGACAACCCGCGCATCTTCGTAGCGCCGTGCCCAGATCATTTGGCGGCGCGCAAAATGTCGCGTGTTTCTCTTGAGAACGTGCACAAACTGTTTTTCGTCTTCCCACTTGCCGTTGATCCACGCGATGGATTCCGCGTAGCCGATTGCCTTGAAGGCAGGGAGGTCGGGTGAAAAACCCCTTTCCAACAATGCGCGCGTTTCGTCTACCAGGCCCTTTTCCAACATGAGCTCCACCCGTTGGTTGATCCGGTCGTACAAATCTTGGCGATCACGTTGCAGCACCAACAGGGAAAAGCGGGAATCGGGAATGCGTTTTTGCTTGGCCTGCGAAAAGGGAACACCCGAGGAGAGGAACACTTCCAGGGCGCGAATGGTCCGCTTCAAATCGTTGGGATGAATGGCACGCGCGCTCTGTGGATCTGTTTCTTCCAGCATTGTCCGCAAGCTCCCGGGGTCGTTTTCCTCGTGCTTGCGAAGGTACCTCCGTATCGATTCGTTCTTGGAAAAGCCATCGAAGATCCCGTAACGAAGGGTATCGAGGTACAAACCGGTTCCCCCAACGAGCAGCGGGATTTTCTCGCGCCGTTGAATGTCATCCAGCAGGGGCAAGCATTGTTGGCGAAAAAGGTACGCGTTGAAGGGTTCGTCTGGTTCCACGAGATCAATCATCCAGTGGGGTACTGCCTGCCTTTCCGCCTGGGAAGGTTTTGCGGTACCGATGTCCATTTTCCGGTACACCTGCATGGAATCCATGGACACGATCTCTACCGGAAGCTCTTGGGCCAGCGCCAGCACAAGCTCGGACTTTCCACTCGCAGTGGGAGCATACACGATGGGAATCACGGCACGATCACCCCGTACATCACCCCGCTGTGTCGGCTTCCCTGGATCGTATCCACCGCGATCCGAGAGAAAAGCGAATCCTTTTCCAGCGCTTTGAGGATCACCTTTTTCCGGGCGACGCGTTTCATCTGTTCCACGTCTTCGGGTTCCATTGGATCGTACAGTGCGAAAGGGCGCAACGGGTTTAGCCCGGAGGAACTCATCACCGGGTTTTCGAACATGGGATCACAGTACACGATATCGTAGGCATCCTCCGGGAGTTCACGGAGCAAATCCCGGTAATCCTTGTGTACCAGCGACACCCGCTTCATGGCTTCCAAAACCCAAGGTGGGCCCCCCGTGTAGTTTTTCCATCCATCTTGCACGATGTGGAAAATGTGTTGGGATCCTTCCACCCCCACCACGCGCCCTTCCGGGAGAAAAGCCCCCAGCAAGATGGCCTCGTTTCCCAAACCCAGGGTGAGATCCAGCACCGACTCGGTTCCGGTCAATTGCATGGTCTGCAGCAAGTAGTCTTCCTGGCCTTGCTTGAAGTTTCGCATACGCATCACAGCGCTTCCCGGATGGAAAAAGAAAGTCTCGTTTGCCCTTCGAATCACCAGGCGTTCCCGCTCGAAAACGTAGAAGAAATCTTGGGGATGCTCTTTCAAGAAACTGGGAAAGTGCCGACGCGAAACGAAAGGCACCCCAATTTTGTGCGCGAATTGACGTGCGCGTTGGGTTAGAACAGAATCGGGTTTGTTCGCGGTGGTAACCACGAAGCGTTCCGTGGAGGGATGTTCAAGGGGTAGGGTCATCGTTTTCGTCCATTTCTTGCAGCCGCTGTTTCAAGCGCTGGTATTCGTTCAATTTTTGTTCCAGGATTTGCTTGCGGTTCTCGTACTCCTCGGAAACTTGCTGGTACTTACTCTGCACCTCGCGGTACTCGAAGAAAACGTTCAGGTTGAGGTACAGCATCCAGGAAGTGAGGAAGATCACCAAAACCCAGTACAAGATATTGATGGGGCGGCGCTTCTTCTTTTTGCGGGGTGCCGTGGAGCGCGTGCCCGTAAGGTTCAGGGTCTGGGTAGATTTCTTGGGAGAATACGCGCTCACTGCGTGCCCCCAAGTGGGAAAAGCAGCGTGGGAATGGAAATCGCTGCTTGGTTGATGGTCACACGTACATCGGTCGCGCTGATGATTTCCTCGGGAAAGAAATAGCTCAATCGCCCGTCGTACGTAGATTGGCTCTGGCGCGGAACGATGCAGAAAAATCCTTGTTGGTCTGTACTGCCGTTCACCGGGTATGTCTGGGCGGAAAAGGGATTGTCCGTGAAAAAGAGATTGTTCCAGTCCTCGTAGGAAACCACCACACCTTCACCGGGCTCGAGGGTTTGCCGGCGAGGGGTAACCGACGAAGCATTCTTGCGCAGCTGGCCATACAGCAGCGTGGAATCGCCGGAGAGCATACCAAAACTGGCTCCCAGCGTTACGGGAACCAGTGGGTCCACTTCGGACAGAAGGGGAAGCGTTGCCAGGTTCAAGAAAACGATCAGCTGGCTTTGCCCGATAGGTAAGGACAAAAGGGAGCGTGTCTTGAACTCGGTGACCTCCAAAACTTTGATAGGATAATCCATTACCCGGCTGGAAGCGTTTATGGTCACGGCAATGGAAGTGGATACGGCTGTTTCCTCCACGTTTTCCAAGTAGGTCAACGTGGCATTTTGCTTCAAGGTAAGCCGCACCCTCGGGTTGGAAATGGGTTCGTCCGCGGTAAAGGAAAACTGCCCCAAAAACGGAGTGGATTCAAAGAAAAGGGGAAGCGATGTCAATGTTTGGGCGGGTTGTACCCGGATGGTAACGGTTTGGTCATCCTGCAGGGTCTGACCTGCCATTTGAACCGAGTCCACAACGAATTCCAGGGATTGGAAGCGATGCGAATCCAAACGCGTTTTGCCGTAATGCAAGTACACCGCGAGCTTGGGAGTTCCCTTTTCAAACGGGGGGAAGACCATTTCCAGGAGAAAACAACCCCCCAGGAAAAAAGGCAGGCAAGAAAGAAGAGCCAAAATGCCCCAAAAACGTGCTTCCCCGCGTAGCTTACGCATCCAAAAAACCCCTCAGCCGTTCTCGCTCCAGTTGTGCGATCTTTTCCACGCGTGCGGTATGTCGCCCGCCTTCAAACTCCGCGTTCAGGAAAGCGGAAACCGTCCATTCCGCGAGCTCTGGCCCCATGATGCGCCCGCCCAAGACCAACACGTTTGCCTGGTTGTGGCGACGTGACAACTCCGCGGCTTCCGGGAAGTAGGCCAGCGCTGCACGGATGCCCGGGAACTTGTTCGCCGCAATGGACATCCCGATCCCCGTGCCACACAGTAAAATGCCGAAGCGTGCTTCCTTTTTCAGGACCAATTCACACACCATTTTTGCGTAGTCCGGGTAATCCACGCGCTCTTCTGCATCCGGAGGCCCCACGTCGCGTACTTGGATATTTGCTTCTGACAAGAAACGCACCAGGTGGTCCTTCAACCCAAAAGCAGCATGATCCGAACCGATTGCCAGAATCACCGAACATTACCCCTTCGCCAAGAAACTCTGTTCATCCGGGTAGATATTCAAGGCTTTCTCCAGCGAGGTTAGCTTGAATAGGCGGTACAACGTCTCGTTCATGTTGAAGATTGCCAAGCGCCCTCCGTTTTGCTTGCATCTTTTGTGCAAGCTGACCACGACACCCAGCCCCGAACTGTCGATGTATTCCAGGCCCGAAAAATCCAACGCGATGTTGACTTGTCCCTTGGAGATGAATTGCTCCACCACCTCGTCCTTCAAAGTGGAAGAATTTCCCATCTCCAGTTCTCCCGTGAGCGAGAGAACGATCCAATCGTTAACCTTGCGCCAATTCAACACGATAACACTTCCTTTACTCTTCGATTTCGATACGTTCTACCGATGCCACACTATCTTCCAAACCCAGATCGATGGTCTTCACGCCGCGCGTTACTCTTCCCATAGCGCGGATATCTGTTGCAGAAAACCGAATGGTGAAACCGAGGCGAGTGACCACAATGAGCTCGTCGCTCGTACTCAACACTTTCACCGCCACGACTTCTCCCAATTCCGGTTTCCACGAGAAGTTTTTCAACCCCACTCCGCCACGTGCCTGAAGGCGGTACTCGGAGAAAGAGGTTCGCTTGCCGAACCCGCGTTCGGTAACGGTGAGCACGGTTTGGGTACTATCCTCCGGATCGATCACGGTGAGGGAAACCACTTGGTCTCCGTTTTTCAGCGAAATCCCTTTCACACCAATGGCATTTCTTCCCATGGTGCGCACATCTTTCACCGGGAAGCGTATGGCCATTCCGTGGGAAGTACCGATGAACAAGTTCAAGTCCTCGGTATCCGCCGGAACCAGTGCAGAATCCACCACCTGGTCTCCCTCGGCGAGACGAAGGCCAATGATTCCGTTCGTTCCTGCCCGGGCGAACTGGGAAAGTGGGACCTTTTTCACTTTTCCCTGGGAAGTAAGGAAAACGATGTTTCGATTGTCATCGAATTCTTTCCCCATTTTCAACACCGAACGAATCTGCTCTCCCTCCCCCGACTTGAGGTAGGTCATGATGTGCTTGCCACGGGATCCCTTGGAAGCGTCATCGATCTCGTAGTTCTTGAGCACGTACACTTTTCCCAGCGAGGAAACGAACAGCGTGTTGGAAAGCTTGGTGGTCACCATGATCTGCCGGGCATAATCCTCTTCCCGGGTCTTGATGCCTTTTGAGCCCCTTCCACCCCGGTTTTGGTTGCGGTAACTTTCCAAGCTGGACAGCAGCAGGTATCCCCTCTTGGTCACCGTGAGCACCACGTCGCCGTCCACCACGAGATCCTCAACTTCCAACACATCTGCCTCTCCGCGAAGAATGCGCGTGCGTCGGGGGTTCCCGTACTTTTCTCGCACTTCCAGCAACAAGCGCTTGGTTTCCTGCCGGATGTTCGCCGGATCTCCCAGAAGCTGGGTGAGTGCACCAATGGTTTGGGTCAGCTGCTGCAGCTCGCCCTTCAAGTTGCTGATTTCGATGTTGGTGAGCCGCCCGAGACGGAGGTCCAGGATGGCGCGGGCCTGTTCGTCGGTGATCTCCAGCATTTCCATCAGGTTGGTGCGGGCTTGCTCGTTGTCACGGGAATTGCGGATGATATCGATAGTGGTGTCGATGGAGCGAATGGCCCGGATCAAGCCTTCCACGATGTGTGCCCTCTTGCTCGCGGCAGATAGCTCAAACTCCGCTTTGCGGCGAATGACATCGTACCGATGATCCAAGTATGCTTGCAGCAATTCCTTGAGGTTCATCACGCGGGGTTTGCGGCGGGCATCGATGACCAGCAACTTGGTGGGGAAGGTGGTTCGCAGCTGGGAATGCTTCAGGATATGGTTCAAAACCACCTTGGGGCTGACACCACGGGCAATTTCGATCACCACGCGCATCCCCCTGCGGTCAGATTCGTCCCGGATGTCCCGCACCATTTTTCGGTCTTGCTTCTTGAAGTACTCCGCGATTTGCTCGATCATGCTGGACTTGCACACCCCGTACGGAATCTCGGTGATCACGATACGGTCTTCTTCGACCTCGTATACCCCTTCCATCACGAGGCTACCCTGTCCCTCGGTGTAAATAGTCCTCAGGATGGCCGACCCCATGATCTTTCCCCCCGTGGGGAAGTCGGGTCCCTTAATGAAGCGCATCAGGTCTTCCACCGAAGCGTCGGGGTTGTCGATGAGGTGCGCGAGCCCATCCACGAGTTCCTTCAAGTTGTGCGTGGGGATATTGGTTGCCATTCCCACGGCGATACCCGAAGCCCCGTTGAGCAACAGGTTCGGAAGCCCGGAAGGCAGCACGTCGGGTTCGGTGAGCGTTTCGTCGAAGTTGGGAGAAAAGTTCACGGTTTCCTTGTCCAGGTCCGCCAACATTTCCTCCGCCAACTTGGACAAGCGGGCTTCGGTGTAGCGGGGTGCCGCGGGAGGGTCACGGTCGATGGAGCCAAAATTCCCCTGGCCATCCACGAGCATTTCCCGCATGTTGAAATCCTGGGCCATGCGGACCAACGCGAGGTAAATCGCCATGTCTCCGTGTGGGTGGTACTTCCCCATGACTTCCCCCACGATACGGGCACTTTTCTTGTGTGGCTGGTTGCTCCAGTTCTTCAATTCCCGCATTCCGTACAGGATCTTTCGCTGCACGGGCTTGAGTCCATCCCGCACGTCTGGAATGGCACGACCCACGATGACCGACATGGAGTAGTTGATGTACGACTCGGTTAGCTCATCGTCGAAGGGCCGTGGAATGATCCGCTCGTCGGGCGTGAATGGTCGGCCCGGAGAAGACTTTTTGCTCATGAGATATGAGCCCCCGGTTCCACCGGTTGGTCCACGGTGAGCAACGCGAGGTTGGTTCCATCTTTTGCCGCCAATAACATGCCGTTGGAAGCGATGCCCATCAACTTCGCCGGCTTGAGGTTTGCAACGATCACGATCCGTTTTCCCACGAGTTCCTCAGGGGAATAGTACTGGGAAATCCCCGCCACGATTTGTCGTGGTTCTGCTTCCCCAACGTCCAGTTGCAGCTTCACCAGCTTCTTGGATCGCGGGACTTTTTCCGCTTCCACGATGAGGGCCACCTTCAGCTGCACTTGCTGGAGCAATGCAAAATCGATTTGCAGCACGTTAGGCTCTGGTTGTTCTGGTTCGTGGGCGACCTTATTCTCTCCCGCCAGTGGTGGGAGCGGGGTGCTTCCAATGACCTTCTGGAAGGTCTTGGTATCGATGCGCGGGAAAAGGGGTTCTTTCAGGCTCACGTGGTTTCCTGCCCGGAGCTTCCCCCAACCAATGTCCAGCGAATTGGTTTCGAACCACTCGTTATCGGAGTAGCCCAGGCGGCGGAATATTTCCGCGGATGTCTCCGGCATGATGGGTTTCAAGAATAGGGCGATGTTGCGGATCGTCTCGCCCAGGTTGGACAGAACCCCTCCCAGCCTTTCCTTTTGTTCCGGATCCTTGGCCAAAACCCAGGGTTGCGTCAAATCGATGTACTTGTTGGCGTAGCTCACCAATTCCCAGAGTTTTTCGAGTGTTTGCGTGAACTGGTAACCGTCCATTTTCTCGAAGTAGGTGAGGCGGGTTTCTTCCACCAACGCCTTGAGCTTGATATCCGGAATGTTGCCATTTGGCTCGGAAAGCGGGGGAAGAATGCCTTCGAAGTTCTGCGCCAGCATGGCGGAGAAACGGTGCACGAGGTTCCCCAGGTCGTTGGCAAGGTCCGCGTTGACGCGGTTGATCAGGTTGTCTTCCGAAAAATCGCCATCCTTGCCGAACTGGATGTCGCGCAACAGGTAGTAACGGATCACATCCCTGCCGTACGCGTCCATCAAGATACGCGGATCAATGGCGTTTCCCTTGGACTTGCTGATCTTTTCCCCGTTGACGGTTAACCATCCATGTGCGAACACCTTCTTGGGTAACGGCAAGTCGGCGGCCATGAGCATCGCAGGCCAGATAATGGAATGAAAGCGGTTGATTTCCTTGCCGATCAGGTGCAAATCCGCAGGCCAGTACTTCGCAAACAGCGAGGGATCATCACTGTCATAACCCAGCGCGGAAATGTAGTTGAGCAAGGCATCCACCCACACGTAGACCACGTGCTTGGGGTCATTGGACATGGGAATCCCCCAGGAAAAGGAAGTGCGGGAAATGCTCAGGTCTTTCAATCCCCCTTCCAGCAGGCGGAGCATTTCGTTTCGCCGGAAATCGGGCTCGACGAAGGAAGGGTTGGAACGGTACAGTTCCAGAAGGCGATCGTTGTACTTGGACAGGCGGAAAAAGTAGTTCTCTTCCTTGACTAAATGGACTTCCTTGTTGCATTCCGGGCAAAACTTCTTTTCCCCGTCCTTGACCAGGTCGTCGGGGCTCAAGAAGGTTTCGCACGAAACGCAGTACCAACCCTCGTACATCCCCTTGTACACGTCACCTTTTTCTTCCAGGCGCGCGATGAATTTTTGCACCACTTTTTCGTGCCGGGGCTGGGTCGTGCGCAAGAAATCATCGTGCGTCAAACCCATGTCCTTCCAGAGTTGCTGGAATTTTCCCGCCAACCCGTCACAGAAGGTTTGGGGGTCCATTCCTTGGTTTTTCGATGCTTCCAGGATTTTCTGGCCGTGTTCATCGGTTCCCGTGAGGAAGAAGACCTCGTAGTTGCAAAAACGCTTGTACCGGGCGATGATATCGGCAACGATCGTGGTATAGGCCGAACCGATGTGGGGTTCGGAATTCACGTAGTAAATGGGAGTGGTTACGTAATACTTTTTTCCGTTCATGCGAAACCTCCAACGATGTGGTGCGAAAAGCAGGAATGCGGAAGAAGCAAAAAAGAGAACCGAAAACCACTCGGTTCACAACTTTTTCACGGTGCAACAGGCGCAATCAAGCATTTCATGGCTATTATAACACAACACCGGGCTTTTTTTGCCTGGACTCGGGCACCAGGAAAAGCAGTTGCCGGGACCGGGGAGAATGGAAGCCCAACTTGCGGGCAAGCGCCTGCGAAGCCTGGTTTTGCGCAAGGCAACTCCAGCAAGGCTGAAGCCCCTTTTGCGCCAACTTGTCCAGGCAATCGTGGCACACCAATGTTGCCAACCCCCGTTTCCGAAAAGCGTCACGTGTGGCAACTCCCAGTTCGCGCTTCCCTTCGTGGGCGAACACCGTCAGGCACCATGCGCCCACCTGGCCGTCGCGCGTTGCGCACGTTCCCGTCCCCAGCTTTCGGAAATCGGACAGCGCGGGCCAAAAGGAGTACACCCAACCACAAAGTTCGTCGTAGCCTTGCAGGTCCGTTCCTTTTTCCAGCACGTCGTCTATGGGGCAAAGCGTCCAACCTTCCCGGGAAACTCGGGGGATCGAGCGGTTGTTCGAGAACGAGTAGTGCAGCTGCCCCACCCAACGGGCATCGCGAACATGACCTTGCAGACGTTGCGCCAGGTTTTCCACCCCGTCGGGGAACTGCACGAACAAGCGATCGATTCCCATGTGATGGGCCCGGGGGGCCACAACATCCCAGATGAACGGCATCCACAGCCCGGGAGAAACCCACTCCCGGAACGAAAGGTACAGCGCATCCGTGCGCGTCCATACCAAAACGACCCGGGGGTTTTGCCCATCGTCCACGAAAACCTCTCCCAGGGTGTTGCCCCCCAGGATGGAAAGGGGGGCTATTCCGAATGCACCCTGGGGAAAGTACCCCGCAAACGTAGGGTATTCTTCCCGATTCGCCGCAATCATTTGCCCTCCCGGAACCGCTTGGAAAAACGATCAAGCGTATCGTACAGCAAGGGGATCAGCACCAGCGTGAACATGGTACCCACGAACAGTCCCACGGCGATGGTAGCTGCCATGGGTCGCTGGATTTCCGAAGCTTCCCCCGCGGCGAACATGGTGGGTACCAGGGCGATGACGGTGGTCAACGTGGTCATCAAGATGGGGCGAAGGCGTTCTCCTGCACCGGTCACGATGGCTTTCACGCGCTCCATGCCCTTTTCCCGCAGGTGATTGATGTGTGAGATCATCACGATACCGTTGTTCACCAGCACGCCAGCGAGCGTTAAGATCCCGATCATGTTGGAAATGTTGATGGGGGAAAAGCCGGGCAAGTTCGTGAGCACGATGCCCACGAGCGCCATGGGCAGAGTGAGGAAGATGATGAGGGGGAACACGAACGATTCGAACTGTGCTCCCATTATGAGGTACATCAGCAAGATTCCCGCTGCGAAGGCAATCAGGAATTGCGAGAAGGTGCTGCGCATCGCGTTGACCTGGCCTTCCAGAACGGGTTTCTCCTGGAGCGGGAGGTTGGGAAACAGCTGCTGCAACAACTCTTCCACTTGCTCCCCCGCCTTGCCCAATCCCAGGGGATTGTCTCCACCCGGAGTGGCATACACGTAGGCCACGCGTTGGCTCCGAAGGTGCTTGATCACGGAGGGAGAACGTTTCTTGGCGAGCGTGGAGAAACTTCCCAAAGATTTCTCATCACCGGAAAGCGTGGAAACGGGGATCTGCATGAGGGAAATGGGATCCACTTCCGCGTGTTCCAAAAAGAGCTTCACGGGTACTTCCTTCCCATCCATGAAAATGGTGCCCAGTTCGACCCCAGACAAGTAGGGTTGCAGCGCACCGAATGCTTGCAAGTACAACGTGCCCGACATCAACGCTTTGCTGCGGTCGATGGAGAGCTCGTAGAACTCTTCGGTTTCCTCGAAGCTGGTGCGGATATCGGTGAGGCCCCCGATATCCCGTAACCCTTGCGCCAATGCACTTGCCTTTTTTTCCAGGCTTTCCAGGTCCTCGTCGAAGAACACCACCTGGATGGGGCTCCCGAACATCTGGGAAAAGTCCGCTCCCTGCGCCGACACGTTTACCTCCGCCTGGTACTTCTGGGCGAGGGGTTGCAAGGCCTGTAGTAGTCGTTCCTGCACTTCGTCCGTGGAAAGCGAGCGCTGTGCCTTTGGCTTGAGCTGCAACTGGGTTTCCACAGATCCTCCCGCGGATCCCGTGAACAGCGCCATCATGTTTGATCCTCCCCCGCTTCCCGCGCGGGTGAAGAACACCTCGACCTCCAGTTCCTCCGCCTGTTGCAACAGCAGCTGGTCCATTTCTTCCGAAAGGGAACGGAACTGGCTGAAGGGAAGGTTGCTGGGCAACTGCATCGAAACCACGACTTGCCCGCTATCCATTGTGGGGATAAACTCGATACCCATCCACACCACCAGCAGAATGCTCACGGCAAAAAGTCCCCCGAAAAAGGCGAACAGCGTCTTTTTCTTTTTCAGCCACCCTTGCAAGTGCCGCGAATACCACTGCGTGGTTTTCACGAACGAAGGCTTTCGAGGTTTCAACACGCGCGAAAAGGCGGGAACCATCACGATGGCCACGAAAAGGGAGGCACCCAGCGAAAGGGCCAGCGTGAGCGCGAAGTACTTGAAGATCTGCGAAGCCATCCCGGTGGTAAACGCCAGTGGCACGAACATTGCCAGGGTGGTGAGCGTGGAAGCGAAGATGGCCTCCACGACCTCCGAGCCTCCGAGCGCAGCGGAGTCTTCGAAGGAAGCCTTCTTCTCCCGGTACCGGAAAATGGACTCCAGCACAACGATGCTGTTGTCCACGATCATCCCCACCGCCATGGTCAACCCACCGACCGTCATCAGGTCCAGCCCCAAACCAGAGAAGTAGCTGAAAACGAGGGCAATCAGAAGGGAGAGTGGTATGGAAAGCCCAATGGCGATCGTGGCGGAAAAGTTCCGCAAGAAAAAGAAGATCACGAACACCGCGGCAAGCGCTCCGATGAGCAAGTTCTGGAACAAACCCTGCACCGCTTCCTCGGTGAAGGCGCTGGTGTTCATAACCTCGCTGGTTTCCAACTTGGGATTCAGCGCCTGCCACTGTTCGATTTGTTGCTGCAGCTTTTTCACCACTTGCACGGTGTTGGCGTTGCTCATCTTCTGCACGATCAACACCGCCGCCGACTTCCCATTCACCGTGGCGTAGTTGTCCGGGTTCGCCACGACCTGCTGCACGTCTGCCACCATTTTCAACGGGACGGGGATGGGGAGTGCCGGGAGCTGGAAGGAGAATCCCCCGGTCATGGCGGAGGCCGCACCTCCCACGGCTGCAGAGCTTTCCGAACTCATCATGGCGCCCATTCCCCGGAACCCGATCACGGTGTTTTTCAGTGCCTCGATGGAGTCGAAGCGCGAGCTCACCGTGAGGGGGAACGTTTTGCCTTGGCTTTGCACGGTGCCCATGGGAAAGCGCATCCCCGATCCCAGGTTGGTTTTCAGGATCTCCAGGGGTACGTCGAGGCTTTCCAACAAGTTGGGTTTGACTTGCACCTGCACCATGGTCTCATCCAACCCCACCACCTGGATGGAAGCCACGCCATCCACGCGGGAAAGGGCCTTTTGCAAATCGTCGCTTCCTTCCTTCAACAGGGAGCGGTCGTCGGAGGAAAGCGAAAGGATGTAGATGGGGATCATGGACGTGCTCATCTCGAACACCATGGGTTCCACGTTTTCCGGAAGGTTGAGGAACATCTTCTGGGAGAGGGCATCCCTGATGCGTTGTACCGCTGCGTTGAGATCCGTTTCCGAGTCCAGCTCGATTTGAATCATGGAAAAGCCTTCCATGGAATCCGAAGCGATGGATTTCACCCCGCTTACCACCCCCAACACCTTTTCCAGGGGGCGGGTAACGCTTTGCTCCACCTCGGTCGGTTCTGCCCCGATGTAGGGTGCAAAGACCGCGACGTAGGGGAGTTCCAACTCGGGAAGAAGGTCCATGGGCATTCGCGTGTAGGCGAAGTACCCCAAAACGATCAGTGTGCTAAAAAGAAGAAAGATGGTAACGGGTTTCTTCGACACCATCCGCAAGAAAGTCTGCCACATAAGAAGCCTCCAAACTGGGATTTTCCCTTCGACTGGCAAAAATATACTTGATCCTATCACATTTTGGGACGTTTTTCCATGCATTTTTTGCTATAATAAAGAGTTATGAACTTTTTGGAGGTGAAAGAATGAAACGACTACTGATCTTCTCCCTTCTCGCGCTTCTCAGCCTTCTGGCGTTCGCACAAACGGTTACCCTGACCATCGCCCACACTGGCGACTTGCATGGTAACGTGTTCCCCATCAACTATGCCAGCAACACGCCTTCCAACGTGGGGCTTGCCAAGGTTCAAACCATTTTCCAAATGCTCCGGGACCAGGGAGCCATTCTTCTGCCCGTGGATTCGGGAGACCTGATCCAGGGGACCCCCCTGGAATACTACCACGCCAAGATCGACAACGAGCCCATCGATCCCATGGTTCTGGCCATGAACCAGATGGGGTTCCTGCTCACCGTGATCGGGAACCACGAGTTCAACTACGGCATGGACCTTCTGAACAAGGCCGTTTCCGAGGCTACCTTCCCCTTCCTGAGTGCCAACGTGGTGAAACGCTTTACCACGATCCCTTACTACGAACCCTACCTCATCAAGGAAGTAGAAGGTGTGAAGGTTGCTTTCCTTGGCTTGACCACTGACCACATTCCCAATTGGGAAGAACCCAAGAACATCGCGCTCGTGGATTTCCTCGACCCGGTGGAAACCGCGAAAAAGTACGTCCCCATGTTGCGAGAAATGGCGGACCTCGTGGTCGTTGTGTACCACGGTGGACTGGAAAAAGACCCCAAGACCGGCAAACCCACCGAGGCACTCGTGGGTGAAAACGTGGGATACCAAATCCTGGAAGAGGTTCCCGGCATCGACGTGATGCTCACCGGCCACCAACACCGCGCTATTGCCGCTTTCGTGCTCGGTGTTCCAGTTTCCCAGACGGGAAAATGGGGAGAAAACGTGGGGCGCATCGACATCACCCTCGACAACTCCAGTGGCAGCTGGCTGGTGACGGCCAAGTCCGTGGAACTCATTTCCACCGCGGGTGTAGAAGCCGATCCGGACATCATGGAGATGGTGCAGCCTTACGAGGATAAAGTGCAGCAATGGCTGGATACACCCGTGGGAAGGGCAAACGGCGATTTCTACGTGGAAGACCCCCTGGCCGTTCGCCTGGGAGACCACCCACTGATGGAATTTGTCAACACCGTGCAGATGGAATACAGCGGTGCAAAGATCTCCTCCACGGCCCTTTTCAGCAACGATATCAAGGGTTGGAAATCGGGCCCCGTGACGCTGCGCGATATCAACGGCGTGTACATCTACCCCAACACCCTCAAGGTGATTCGCGTGAGCGGGCAGGACATCAAGGATGCCCTGGAAATCAGCGCGGGGTACTTCACCCTGCAAGATGGCGAGATCACCGTAACCGATTCCTGGGTCAATCCCAAGCCACGCCACTACAACTACGATATCTGGGAAGGCATCGATTACGTGATCGACGTGAGCAAACCAGTGGGCGAGCGCGTCGTGAAGCTGGACTTCGAGGGAAAGCCTCTTGACATGGATGCCCAGTACGATGTCGTTTTGAACAACTACCGCGCCGGCGGTGGCGGTGGGTATTCCATGTTCCAGGGCAAGCCCATGGTGAAGGAAATCATGATGGAAGTGTCCGAGCTCATGGGGAATTACATCCTGGAGTACGGCACCATCGATGCCCAAATCGACGAAAACTGGACGGTTGTCAAGTAAAATCCACATTGGAAAAAGACCCCGGAAACCCCCGGGGTCTTTTTTTTTTCGGGGAACAAAAGGACTGGAGTTTCGTCTTAGCTATGTTAAACAATTTTCGAGGAGGAGGGGTTTTCCATGAGTGAAGCGCGCAAGCAGT
>DAOPKN010000005.1:107887-112958 GCA_035391225.1 Thermotogota bacterium | reverse complement strand
AACCCCAAATACGTTCCCACCGCCTCGGCATAAGCCCGGGGGCCGTTTCCGCCCTTTTCCAGGGGGAGGTCGGACATGTCGGTGGGGGTTTCCGAAAGAAAAGCCGTTCGGGCATCTTGCTCCACTTTTTCGATGGCTTCTCCCACCAGGTCGGAGAACGTGTTTAGGGCAACCAACTGGCGGGGGGTGAAGAGGTCACCGAAAGTGCCTAACCCATAAGGAATTGTCCAAAAATTCCGAGGGTCATCAGGAAGTGGGTTTTCGGGAACCCATTTCGGTTTTGCCTCTTGAGAAACAAAAGCATGTTCCGGAATTTGGGAAAAATATACCCTTCCCCTATCCCCCTCTGCCACAATGGCCATTAGGCGAGAGCCCATCCTTCCAGCCATTCCTTCAGCCTTAATGTAATCGCTTTTGATAGGTACTCCTGATAACAAACATCGGAAATTTGCCCCTCGGGAAACCTTCGTCCCTTTCTTCGCCTTCTCCACATCCAAAGGCTTTCCATCCCGCACTTCGAAGCGATAGCCCTTTCCCTCCACCACCGGTTCCACGTATGCTTCTTTTCCTTTTTTGGTGGAAAGCATGAAATTGGTAATGAGAGGAACGTCCACATCAGCAAAGGCTGGGTTGGGACTTTTCACCGTCCGTGCCCACAGCCAGGCAATCACGGTGAGTTCCCTGCCCACGTAGGGTTCCAAAGAAGGGCGGTTTTTGGCCATTTCCGCTGTCACCAACACTTTGGGATACAGTTTTCCAATGCGCTGCTCGGCTTGTTCGCGCATCCATTCTCCGTAATAGCGGATGTCCTCTGCCAGCCCCTGTGCACCTTCCCACTTTCTCATCACTTTTTTTTCGGAGGGTTCCTGTTGCCAGTCGGGGTTCACGGGTTCTCGCCCGGCAAAGCGGGGAGGGATTTCAATCATCGCCTTGTTAATCAGCACCGCAACGGGGTTCAGGTCACTGGCCCAGGCTTCCAACCCCAGCCGCTGGGCTTCCAGCGGAATGGCTCCTCCTCCTGCGAAGGGGTCGTGGAACGCGGGGAGTTTGTGGGGGTCAAACAGTTCCGCCGCTTGGGGATGGTGGGCGTTTTGCGCGCAGGTGCGTTCCCAGCTCTCACGAATCGCTTTTCGGGCCCTATCTAGCACTTGCTCGTTGGTGGTGTTTTCCCATTGCACCAGTTCTTCGATGATGGAGAAAAGGCGCTTTCGCTCGATGTCTTGTTGCATCGGGGTGGGAAACACTTCGGGATGTTCTGCGGGGTCGTCCACCAGCTGGGCAAACAAAACCGCCCTTGCCGCAGCCAGCGGGCGGCGAGCCCACCAAAGATGCAATGTGGAGGGATGGCCATGGCGTATGGATTTCTCTCTTGCAGAGGCTTTGTTGATGGCTTCCAGGGGAAGGGCGACTTCGATGAGTTTCTTTTTCATGTTGGTTCCTCCGATCGGGCGATGAGTTCGGAAAAGTCGTAGTTCACGCTGGTGGCGCCAAAGTCTGGCTCGCAGCGGAAGGGATGGCGCAGGTAGTGCACGCGGTGGGTGTGGTCGTCACAAAACTCCACCATCGCTAAAATGTAGCGTTCCGGCTGATTGAGAGAAGTGAGGACTTCGTTTCGGGTTACGGTGAGCGTTCGGGCTCCCGCCACCCGCCCTTTGACTTCGATAAAGCGCAAATGTCCACTTTGGGGGTCGCGGCTTTCGATGTCGTAGCCCACGCGGTCCAGTTCGCGGTCGATGGGTTCAAATCCCAGGTTGCGCTCGATGTCCATCACCACCGCTCGGGCGCGCGCCGCACTCAGTTGGGTGTCGATGGAGGATGTGTTCTGGGATTGTGTCCCAGAGATGTGTTGAACCAGTCCGATGGGCAACACCAGGGTGCCTCCCAAAACAACGGGCGGGGTGGGGTACAGGCGCGATTCGCGATCGAGTTGCGCCATGCGCTGTTTCAGCCGGGTATGCATTTCGTCGGCGCGGCGCCGGGCTTCGGATGCGGGAAGGCGCGCGGAGGGTTTGCCGGCATTTTCCCGTTCTTGCAATTCCACCGCCCGGTGGTCCCAGTAAGCAATTTCACGGGTAAGGCGTTGCTTTATGGCGTTGCGGCTCTTTTCCACCTGGGCAAGCCTGCGGGAGCGTACTTCTTCGAAATGGCGCGGCACCACGTTTTCGATGGCGAAATCTTGCACTTGGCTCTCCAAGGAGGCGTTTACCCATTCCAGTTCGGGGCGTGCCAGGCATTGGGAGATGTCGGGCTCTTCGGGGCCAAGGGGGCGATAGTCCAGATAGGGGGCGGCTTGGAGGAAGCGAAGGGCGCCGTCGGGTGTCATTTCTACGTAGAGCAGCTGCCGCGACACGGTGCGTTTTTTTCCCGTGGACACGCGTACATCGTCTTCGATGGCGTGTTCGAGTGCGAAGAGCACCCGGGGGGTGGAGGAAGTGTCTTGTGGGTCCACCAGCACGCTGCCGCGTTTGAGTAAATCGCGGTGGCGTTCTAAAAGCAGGTCGATGCACACTTGAAGTAATGGATGGCCAGGGCAGATGAACGCCGCCAGGGGTTTGCCGGGAAGGGTCACGCGTTCTTTTTGGAAGGTGATGCGTTCGTATTTTTTGAGCAGCGGCGGGCCGTTTCCCACTTGTCGGTCGCGGTTGCGCATCGCGCTGGGCACGTGGGTAACCTCGAAGCGTTGGGATTCCCGGGGGTAGAGTGTGCCTCCCAGGCGTTTGAACCCTTCGAGGAAGAACGACTGGATGTAATGGGGTTGCAGTTTCCGCGCTTGGGCGCGTTCCATCTGTTCGCGCAGATGGAACAGGCGTTCGCTGTTCATGGTTTCGTGTACCAGAGCTTTTTCTTCGAGCAGTTGGTTGAGGTGTTCGCGGTCCACGGCTTTTTCGATAGCGCGTTCCAACCGTTGGCGCACTTCGGGGCTATCGCCGTAGCGGATGGCTTCGATGAGTAGGTTTTTCAACGGTTTGCCTTCGAATTGGAGTTTTCCCAACACGTCGAACACTTGGCCGCCCAACGCTTCCCGAGCTTGTTCGAGTTTTTCCAGTAATCGGCGGTAGACGTCGCCTTCACGGGTTTCGTCGGCTACGAGGTTCCACAGGTAGCACACTTCGGATTGCCCGATGCGGTGGATGCGGCCAAAACGTTGCTCCAACCGGTTGGGGTTCCAGGGAAGGTCGTAGTTGATCATCAGATGGGCACGTTGGAGGTTGATGCCTTCCCCCGCTGCATCGGTGGCGAGAAGGATTTTGACTTCCGGGTTGTGCAGGAAGGTTTCTTGGGCTTTGCGGCGTTCTTCCCGTCCCATTGCTCCGTGGATGAGTACACTGGCGGTTTGTTGGCCCAGCAGCGTGTTGATGCGCTGGTGCAGGTAGTGCAGCGTGTCGCGGTGTTCGGTGAACACAACCAGTTTTTGGTGGGGGGAGGCGGTTGGGGTGCGGGCACCCAATCCGGTTTGGTTTTCTTCCACACGTCCGAGAATGGCTTGGGGGGTGAAGATTTGTTGCAACAACCCCGCCAGTTCGCGCCATTTGGTGTCATGACCGCTTTGTCGCACATCCAATGCGAGTTTTTCCAAACGTTGGAGGTGGGCAATTTCTTGTTTGAGTTCGAAGATGGTGCGGGAGGCGGTGGCGCTATCGAAGATTTCTTTTTCGGTTTGTTCCCATTCGGTTTCGGGGGCGTCTTCCAGGTCTTCGAGTTCTTCTTCTCCCAGCAAGGGCGTGTCCAGCAGTTGTGCGCGTTGGTCCAGCTCCACCTCGCGCATTCGTTTTTCCAGCCGTTTGCGGCGGCGTTCCAGTGAGCGGTAGATGGCTTCGGGGGAGGATGCCAACCGGCGTTGCAGAATGGTGAGCGCAAAACCGATGTTGCCTTTGCGTTTGTCATCCAGGCTGTCCGCGCGGTTGAACTCTTCCCGTACGTAGTCGGTGACCGCTTTGTATAGCCGTGCCTCGCCATCGGAAAGGCGGTAGGGTACGGTTTTGGCAATGCGTTCGGGGAAAAGGGGGCGGCCATCGAACTTTACCAGCTGTTCTTTGACCATGCGGCGCATGAGGTCGGATACGTCGACGTGGTGCACCCCGTCCCGAAACTTGCCTTCGAAGCGGTCTCCGTCCAACAACGCGAGAAAGAGTTGGAAGTCGGCTTCTTTTCCGTTGTGGGGTGTGGCTGTCATGAGGAGAAAATGGCGGGTGATGGTGGAAAGCTTTTGACCCAGGTGGTAGCGTTTGGTGTATTTGATTTCGTTTCCAAAGAAGGTAGCGGACAGTTTGTGGGCTTCATCGCACACCACCAAGTCGTACGAGCAATCGTTGGAAAGCAATTTGGCTTGGGTTTCTTCGTCGCGCGCCAGTTTGTCGAGTCGGGCGATGGCCAAATCGTTTTCCGAAAACCAGTTGCCGCTGCGCGCAGTGCGAAGGCCTTCGTTGGTGAGGATTTCAAAGGGAAGGTTGAATTTGCTGGATAACTCGTCTTGCCATTGTTCGGCAAGGTTCCCGGGGCACACCACCAAGCAACGTTGCAAATCGCCACGCGCCATCAGCTCTTTGATGAGAAGCCCCGCCATGATGGTTTTGCCCGCGCCCGGGTCGTCCGCGAGCAAAAAGCGCAAGGGTTGGCGGGGAAGCATCGCTTCGTACACCGCGGTGATTTGGTGGGGCAGTGGGTCGATGAGCGAAGAATGCACGGCAAGCAACGGGTCAAACAGGTGTGCCAACTCGATGCGCCGGGCTTCGGACACCAATCGGAACAACGCACCATCACCGTCGAAACTCCAGGGCCTTCCTTGCTGGGAAACCTCCAACCGGCTTTCGTCGTCGCGGTATAAAAGCTGTTCTTCCACCTTTCCCGAAGGCTCGCGAAACACCACGCTCATGGCGTTCGAGCCATGCCAGCGCACACTCACCACCGACACCTGCGCATCCGGAACCAACCCACGCAAAACGGTGTCTGGTTTGATGTCTTCCAGTTGCATCGATAACCCTCCCCCGTCCAGCTTCCCGCCGGTAAAGGCGTTGCTCCATTGTATCATATTTTTGGCGGAGAAATGTTTCGATGGCTCGGGGAAACAAAT
>DAOPKN010000005.1:0-107787 GCA_035391225.1 Thermotogota bacterium | reverse complement strand
TTTTGGGGACTTGAGGAAGCAAGGGAGAAAAAAATGGACGTGTTGGAACAAGTTTCAAGCACGGGGTTTGAGGAGCCGCACCGGGGCGCGGGGATTCGGGGGAGGAGTGGGATCGTGGAATACCAGCTGCGGTTGTTGGAAAAGCAGGAGGAAATTCGGCAATTGATCGAGTTGGAGCGGGAGGTGTGGGGGTTTTCGGAGGCGGATAGCGATTCGGTGCTAACGCGCAAGGTGATGTCCAACCAGTTGTTTCAAATGGGGTACACGTTCGGGGCTTTTCTCGGGGACGAGTTGTTCGGGGGAAGCGTGTACTTCGCTTCGCTGGTTCCCGGAAGGGTATACGGCCACTTGGTTTGCTTGAAGCCTGCTTTTCGAAACAAGGAACTGGGCACACGCTTCCTTTTGGATAGTTTTCGCTTCATGCACCAGCGGGGGGTGCAGGAGCTCTTTTGGACCTACGAGCCCCTGGACGCGGGGAACGCAACCGTGTATATCAACAAGCTGGGGGGAAGGGCGACGCGGTACTTGCCGGAGTACATCGAGATCGAGGATACCATCAACGGTGGCGTTCCCCTGGATCGCATGGTGTGCGAGGTGGATTTGTCGTGCCTGGATCGGGGTTCGAAAGAAACGGTTGAAATGGAGGACGCCTTGCAGCGGTTTCCCGTGGTTGGGGCCGAGGGTTTTCCGGTGAAAGGGCGCGTGTTGTTGGAAATCCCCGGGGATTACAAGTCGCTGAAGGCGGGGAGCATCGAGGAGGCTACGAGGGTACGGCTGGCGACCCGGGAGCTTTTCGACGAGTGGATCAACCGGAAGGGGTATGCGGGGGTTCACATCGTGTCGGGCAAGGAGAACGGGGTTCGGAGGAATTTCTACTTGTTGGAAAGAGAAGGAGGGGATTGAAGCGCTGCACGTGAAGACCAAAATTTCCAAGCCGCACTGGGGTGCGGCGGTCCCAGAAGAGCAATTCCAGGTTTTGGAAGCGAAAAAGGCCGGCACCGAGGGGTTCCTGGGAGCGCCGCAGCCCACTGCGGCTGTTTGGACTCTACGCCACGATAATGAGCCGCACTGGGGTGCAGCGGTCCCAGGAAAAGAAAGAAGCCGCACTGGGTGCGGCGTTCCCAAAACGAAGGGGATAATCTGGTTGGTTTTACCGGGTCAGTATTCCACGATGCCCATGTACTTGCGGGTAGAAAGAGGATGGTTTCGGACATCGGCGATGTTCTTGGAATAGCGGTCGAGCACGGCGGAGCAGACCAGCGGGGAGAAGTAGCCCCGGAATTTCTCGTCCACACCCTCCAGCTCGAATTCCTTGGTGTCGAGCACGGTAAGCTTCTTGGTGTACTTGTTGCAGAAGGTTTCTGCCCGCTCTCCCAGTGGCCGGGAAAGGTCTTCTCCCTTGAGCAGGATGATGTTGGTGTCTTCGCGCACGATTTCAAACGAGCCGTGGAAGAACTCGCCGGAATGTACAGGCTGGGCGTGGATCCACTGCATTTCTTCGAATATGCAGGTGGCCTGGGCGTAGGCTTCGCCGTAGCAGATCCCGGAACCCAGTACCATGAAGAATTTCTCGTCCTTGTTTTGCTGGGCGAATTGGGCCGCCCTCTTTTCCACTTTTTCCTTGATCTTGACAAGGCCTTCGGGCAGCGCATCCAGGGATTTGCAAAACGCGTCGTAGTCGTCGAATTCTCCCCGGAGCTTGAGCACGTTGAAGATGATCTGGTAGAGCATGATGATCTTGGAATCGGTGACGCCGGTCTCCGCGTGGTTGGTGAACACGAAGTCCACGGCTTCCCCGAGCGGTGTGTCGGCTTTTCCCATGAAACCAATGGTGGGTGCGCCGATTTGCTTGGCCATCTGCGCGGCTTTCACCGTTTCCGGTGTCTTCCCCGAGTAGGAGGAAACGATCACCAGCGAGTTCTTCGTGAACGTCTTGGGCTTGAGGTTGATAAACTCCGAGGCGTTGTACACGTTGGTCGTTATGTCGGAAATTTCATCCAGGATGAACTTGCAGGGCAGCATGACTGCCAGCGATCCCCCGCAGCCTACGAGGAAGATGTTTTCGATGGTGTTGTCGTCGAAGATCTGTTTGACCGTCTTCTCGATTTCACTCCTCTTTGCCAATCCTACTTCAAGGACCTTCTTGTAGACATCGTTGTCGTTCTTAACCATTGTTTTTTACCCTCCTAATCGGATTTATCCCTTCACGCTACCCGCGGTGAGTCCACTGATAAACGCTTTGGACATGAATAAGAATGCTATGATCATGGGCAAGCTCGCAATGATGATCCCCGCCATCATGCCGGTCCAGTTTGTCTGCAGCGCGTCTCGGAACCTGGATAAGCCAACCGGTATGGTGACAAGGTTTTCGCTTTCGATGAATACGAGGGCAAACAGGAACTCGTTCCAGGTAAAGATGGAGGATACAATCGCGGTAGCGGCTAAAATGGGCTTGGATATGGGCATGACGATCTTTAGGAATGTTTTGAAAGTGCTGCAGCCGTCTATGCGCGCAGCGTCTTCCAAGTCCCCGGGGAAATCTTTGAAATACCCGTACATGAGGAAAACGGCAAAGGGAATCCGGAAGGCGATATAGGGGACAATCATCGCGAAGTAGGTGTTGTAGATGTTGAGCACATCGAATATGCGGTACAGGGAAATCAAGGCAGACTGGGGCGAGAGCAGCAACCCCCCGATGATCAGGTACAGTACCGTGTTTTTGAAACGAATATCCAGCCTCGCCAGTGCATAGGCGCAAAACGCGGAAAGCAGTACCGTAACAGCAACGGAGGTGGCAGTGACCAGGATGCTGTTCAAAAAGAAGTCGGCGAATCCCATGTTCCATGCATCCACGTAGTTCTTGAAAAGGGGTTTTTCCGGCATGGCAAAGGAATTGATGAAAAGCTCCGTACTCGTCTTCAGCGAGTTGATGATCATCCAAAACAGCGGGTAGATGATCATGATCATCAGGATCCAAAACAGGGCGTTGATCCAAGTTTTATTGAACACGTACCATGGGTTTCTTCTCAGCATACGCAATCCCCCGACCTGTAGTCTCAGGTACTCTTGAACGATTTGAGTTGTAGGATGGAAACCAGGAATGTGATGGTGAAGATGATCACGGCGACGGCTGATCCATACCCCATTTCATCGAACTTGAACGCCGCCCGATACATGTACACCCCGAGCACCTGGGTGGTGTTGTAGGGTCCCCCGTCGGTCATGATGTAGATCTCGGAGAACAGTTTGAAGGATCCAATGAACGTGATGATAGTGGTAACCGCAAGCATGCTTTTTATCGATGGAATGGTGATGTACACTGCTTTTTGGAACTCGTTGGCCCCGTCAATCACCGCGGACTCGTACAGTTCCCGCGGGATTTTCTGGATCGCCACCACCAGCAGTACCATGATGTACCCGGTATACTGCCACTGGCTCATCATGATCACCGAGTAGATGGCCGTCTTCGGGTTGGCGAGCCAGGCAGTTTTGAGGCTATCTAGTCCCACTACACCAAGTATTCCATTCAGAAGGCCGATTTGCGGGTTGTAGATGAAGTACCAAAGCAGGGCAACCGCCGGGATGGATATGATCGAGGGGATAAATAGGGTGTTCCGGAAAAAGGTTCCCATTCTTTTCCCAATAAACCTGCCCTCGAGGAAAATGGCCAAAACCATGCCGAGGCCTACTTGAAAAAGAATGGAAAACGCGGCATACAGGAAGTTGTTCTTGATCGCCGTGTAGAAGATGGGATCATTGAACATCCTCACGTAATGCTTGAATCCAACGAACGTCCTGGCATCGCTGTAGCTGTTCATGCGGAACAGGCTGTTGTAAAAGTTCATCACGATGGGGAAGTACACGAACACCAGCACGAATGCAATTGCCGGAAGAACGTACATGTAATTCAGGTACCTTTTCCTTGTCATTGTAAAACCCCACTCAAAATTCCCCCGGGGCCACGACGACCCCGGGGAAGAAGATGCAATTCAACGAATCAGAACTCGCTCCTGACTTCCGTGGCAATCTTGATAACGGCATCCATCGCCTTTTGGGGCGTGGTAACCAAGTCGGTGAGTTTCTGCAATTCCACGGAGTACACGCTCCAGATCTTGGCATGCAGCGAGGAATCGAGCCAGTTCACCATTTTTTCGGAATCAAGGATCAGCTGAGTGGTTTCGAACACGATGGGTTTCACTTCGTCGGGGGACACAAGGTTCTTGATCCCGTTGAACCAACCGAGCATTTCCAGCTCAAGCCTTCCCATCTCTTTGCCCGTGAGGAATTTCAAGAAATCCACGGCTTCTTCGGGATGCTTGGTCTTGGAGGAAACAACGAATCCTTCGGGATATCCCACGAGGTAACTCTGGTTCCCAGGTCCATCGGTTGCGGGGAACGGGAACACGCCGATCTTGTCGATGAAGCCAGCGGGGCCATCCCGTTCGATTTCGGGGATTTCCACGATTTCCAGGTACATCATGGCGTGCTGCCCTTGCATGAAGGCAACCCGTGCCTGGTCGTGTTTCAGGGCGTTGGTGAAGTTGTTGAAGTAGGGCACCAGGTCCTCGTAGATTTCGAGGGCCTTCACGTATCCTGGATCGGTCCAAGTCCCGATGGCGGGGTCGGTGTCGATTTCCCAGATCTCTTCCGGAACGGACTTCTGGTTCAGCGCCGCGATGTAGTGGGACACGGCCCAGGGCCTCTCGTTCCCAAACGCGATGGGCTTCATCCCGAGTGCGGCCAGCTTTTCGAGGTCTTCCATGAATTCGTCCAGCGTCTGCGGTGCGGAATCAATTCCCGCTTGGGCAAAAATCTCCTTGTTGTACACGAACACTTTTCCGTCCAGGCGGTAGGGAAGCCCGTACAGTGCACCTTCGTAGACAAAGGGAATGAGCTGTGAACCGTAGTAATGGAACATGGAGCCATCTTCGAGCATGTAGGGCGTGATGTCAAGTACGTTTCCTGCGCGGATGAAGCGGTTGGTGAATTCGCCCGGCCAGGTGAAGAATACGTCTGGAGCTTCGGCGGTTCCGAGCATAACCTTGATCTTTTCCTTGAAGGCATCGTTGGAAACAGTTTGGATGTCGATCTTGACGTTGGGGTTCAACGCCTCGTACTCCTTCACGACTTCTTCAAAGAATGACCTGTCGGGTTCCTGCGTCCAGCGGTGCAAGAATTTCAGGTTCACTGTTGCCGCCAGCAATAAACCACTGGCAAGGAAAACAGTGATCAACAAAATGGTGATTACCTTCTTGTTCATTCCAATCCCTCCTTATGAGATACTCCCATCGTTCGGGAGGATTCGTATGCTTTGCCGTAACCAAACGTTCCGTTAACCATGCAGGTTTGGGCGGCCTTCCTCGCGGCGAAATCCATCGATTCCTTGATCAACTCCGGGTCTTTTGTGAACAAGGCGTCCTTTCCCAGTAAGTCGATGAGCATGCCTGCCAAAAACGAATCCCCTGCTCCCATCGTGTCCACCGGCTTCACGAGGAATGCGTGCTGCTCGATGTATTCCTCCCCGTTGAAAAACAGGGCCCCTTTCCCACCGCGGCTTGCCACGGCAAAAACGCAGCCAGCCTGGACGGCTGTTTTCACTTTTTCTTTCACCTGGGAGGTTTCCATGTCCCCGCAGGAAAGGAAAGCGAACTGGATGCTTTTTCCTACCTGGGAAAGGTACGCGTCGGAAAGCCGATCAGAAAAGTCGAAGGAAATGGGTACGCCCGTGGAAGCGAGTGTTTCCAGTTGGGGTTCGATGTAGCTGTAGCAGCTGGTGTGCAGGATATCGAAGCCTTTGATGTAAGCCAAATCCTCTGGATCAAAAGAGGGAGGATGGTTTTTGCTGACACCCCCCTTGTTTCCCGGGAGGAAAACGCGCTCGCCGTCTTCCAGGCTCACCCTGGCAAAACCGTTTGGCCCATGCAACGAGAGGCTGTGGGAATAATCGATGCCTATTTCATCCAGCACTGCCTTGATGTGGCTTGCCGCTTCGTCATCCCCGAAAATGCCCATGTAGGCTGCTTGTGCCCCGAGCTTCTTGGCGAAAACACTGAAATTCAACGCGTTTCCCCCGGGGTACATCATGCCTTGGTGTATGTACTTGTCGACAACGTTATCTCCGATCCCTATGGCTTTCAACATTCGTTTCTCCTTCAACTGGAAAGGGGGAAAATTTTCATTCCACCTTGTGGATTTCGTTGTGGAAATGGCACTTGTCTCCGCGCACGTAGCGCACGCAAAATTCCACTGGCCTTCCATCCTTGTCCTCGCTGACATCCTTGAAAAGGAACAAGGCGGTTTTCCTCGGCACTTCCAGGACCTCGGAGACTTCGGAATCCGAGTACACGATCTCCAGGGTCTGCGTAGCATGGACAATCTCCACGTTGTACTTGTTGGTCATCGTTTCAAAGAGGGAATTCCGACTGAAATCGATCTTTAGTAAACCGGGAAAGTCGCTGGCCTTCGTAAACGAATACTCGAAGGCGATGGGTTCGTTGTCCACGACCCGGGACCGGGCGATCATGTTGATGGGTGTTCCAATGGGCACTTTCAGCTTCAATGCCAGGATACTGTCCGCTTCAATGACTTGCTTGTGGATTTCCCGGGAAATCGTTTCCTTCCCCGAACTCCGCTTCACCATGTAGGAAAAGCCCTCGAGCCTTGTCAGGTAATTGTCCACGGTCCTTTCCTTCACGTACGTTCCACACCCCGGCCTTGTGAAAGCATGCCCCGCGTTGATCACTTCGAGCAACGCCTTGCGCGCCGTCATACGGCTCACCGAGTACGTTTCACTGATGTCCCTTTCGGAAGGAAGCTTGTCTCCGGCCTTGAATTCCCCGTTTTCAATTTTTTCAATGAGCAACTCTTTGATTTGGTGGTACTTGGGCAACAGGTAGAACACGCTTTCCATGACTCCTCCATTCCCCAGTGGCCTCCGGTATAGACCACTGGTTTTATCATATATTGATTTCCGCTTATTTGCAAATTTGGTCACATGAAACGACAGGCGATCAATCCCCATTAGGCACGCGTAGGTTTTCCGTTGGGCGATTCTCGAAGGTTTCTGGTATATACCAGTTTGCTCCCGCATCCCTTCTCCCTTTTTCGCGGCAGTGACCCGGTTTTCTCATGTGCTGGACTTTCGGGTTGTGCCCCGGGAAAAGAAAACGCCGCACGAATGTGCGGCGGAGAAAAGCTGCGGCAGAACGTTCTATCCCTTCTTTTCTCAGATGTTCTTCAACATGTGGGTCACTTTTCCCACGAGGAAGAAGGTGGTTCCATGGTCGTAGATCGGGGGATACTCGGGATTGATCGAGGTGAGTACTTTGCTTTCTCCATGCATCTCGATACACTTCACCAAAGCTTCGCCTTCCATGATCACCACCACGATGTCTTTCTCGCCGATATGCGCCTCGCGCGAAACCAGCACCAGGTCTCCATCGTTGATTTTGGGAGACATGGAATCGCCACGTACCACCACCCACATGTCACCGCTGATGTCCGGGGGGCGGGGAATGAAGTCGATGGGTTCCTCGAGGGGAATACTGCCATATCCGGCACTCACAGAGCTGTAAACGGGTAACGTGGCAAGGTTTTCCTCGAACATCTTGAGGTTGGACGTGACCTTTGGGGGTGGATTCATCAGGTCGGTTTCTCCCGCCAGGTAGGCGATGGAAACACCCAGGGCATCTGCCAGGCGCTGCAGCAACACCGCCGAAGGCCCCCTTCGCTCCGATTCGTACATGTACAATCCGTTCGTGGAAATGCCAGCAGCATCGGCAATCACGTGCCGGGGTAGCCCCTTCGATTCGCGGGCCCTTCGCAGCCGCATTCCGATGGTTTCTTTTCCTTCTTCCTTATGCAACATTCCGCCAATCATCCTTTCTCCCGTTTCAGGGGAATGTTTTTCCGTTCGGTAATCCAGGACCGAAAAAGTCGGGAAGTGATTCCCATATGTGTCATATTATATCACGTTTGCCCCAAAGGTTCAAGCGAAATGAAAAGAATTCCAAAACGCGATGACAACATATGGCAAAGGGAGTATACTCCTGTTGTTATCACGGGTGGTAGGATTTGGCGATGCCATTCTTCCCACCCCCCTTCCTGGAATATGGTATAATGAAGGAAATCACGGAACCCGGAGGAAGCGTATGGACAGTTTGCAAGTGGTTTTTCCCACATCCGAGAAAGCCCTATTGCAGGAATTGGGAGCTGGAAGCGTGATCTTGAACGGCGGAACCGACCTTTTGGTGAAACGCCGTTTGGGGAAGCTACCCGCCACGAAGTTGATCAGCTTGCAAAACTTGAAAGGTTTCGATGCGATCGAGGAGGAACCCGAGGGGTTCCGGTTACTGGCAGGGGTTACGCATTCCCACCTGTTGGGAAGCCACGCTATTGCCCAGCATTTCCCCTTGCTGCGCCAGGCCGCCAACGAGGTGGGGTCCGTGCAAATTCGTAACAGGGGAACTCCCGTAGGCAACGTGGTCAACGCATCTCCTGCTGGAGACGTCGTGCTTGCACTGGTTTTGCTGGATGCGCAGTTGGAAATCCACGCTTCCGATGGTTCCTTCCGAAACCAAACAGTGGAAGATTTCATCGTCGGTCCGGGAAAAACTTCGTTGGATGTTTCACGTGAATGGATTCACTCCATTTGGTTGCCCAAACCCCCCAAGCGTTTCCGAAGCTGGTTCAAGAAGGTGGGGCAGCGAAAGGCTATGGCAATCAGCATTGCCAGCATTGGTATGTTGCTTGCCGCTGAGGAAGACCACGAACCCGGAAAACCACTCGTGATCGAAGAAATCCGGCTGGCCGCGGGTTCGGTTGCACCCGTTGTCGTTCGTTTTCACCAGCTGGAAGGCCAACTGGCAGGCTCACACTGTGACGCCGCAACCCTTGAAAAGGTCCGCACATCGATTGCGGAAAAGATTTCCCCCATCGGGGACGTTCGATCCACCGCCCGGTATCGACGGCAGGTGACCCAGAACCTGGTCACCGAAATCTGGGATTCGCTCTAAGGCTCACCCGGAAAACACACGCATTTTTCGCCAGAGTATGTGAATACAAAAGCATTTTCGCCACGGGCGGAGCTTTTTGTTTTGCCAAAAGGTCCGGTTTTACCGGGCCGTCCCGTGGTGTCATTTTGAGTGATGTGATTTTGAAAGGAGGAAAGAATGAGCGGAAACGAGAAAAAGGACCGGCGCGCCGTTTCGCTGGAAAGGGCAGAGGTCCTAAAAAAGAGAATCTCCAATTACTTGGAGGCCAAGAAAAAGATTCCCAATGGCATGGACTTGGCGGAGGAATTTGCCCGAAACAAGGAACGCATCTTGCAGGTACTGGGTGGTAGCCAGCAAGAGTGGGACGATTGGCGTTGGCAGCTTCGCAACCGCATCCGTGACGTGGAAACCCTGGGAAAGATCTTGAACCTCACCCCGGAAGTACGGGAAGCCGTGGAGCAGGTGGGCAAGGTCTATCGCTGGGCCCTTTCCCCTTACTACGCCAGCCTCATGGACATCGACGAACCCTTGGGCCCCATTCGGCTGATGGGTGTACCCACACGCCACGAAATTTCGCGCAAGAAAGGTCAACTTGACCCGATGTCGGAGGAATATACCAACCCGGCGGGGGCGATCACGCGGCGCTACCCGGATCGGTTGATCATCTACGTCACCAACGAATGCGCGATGTACTGCCGCCATTGCCAGAGAAGGCGCAATATCGGGGAGAAGGATGTACCCCGCCCGATGGAAGAAATCGAGGAGTCCATCGCCTACATCCGCCAAAACCCGGAGATCCGCGATGTACTCATCACCGGTGGCGATCCTCTCACCCTTCCCACCCCCCACTTGGAAAAGATCGTGCGGGCTTTGCGGCAAATCGAGCATGTGGAAATCATCCGTATCGGTTCGCGCACCCTGGTGACCATGCCGCAGAGAATCGACGAGGAACTCGTGGACATGCTCCAGAAATACCATCCGCTGTACATCAACACGCACACCAACCACCCGAAAGAAATCACCTTCGAGATGAAGCAAGCCTGCGAAAGACTGGCAAACGCGGGAATCCCACTGGGAAACCAGGCGGTGTTGCTCAACGGCATCAACAACGATCGTTTCGTGATGAAAAAGCTCAACCAGGACCTTTTGAAGGTGCGTGTACGCCCCTACTACATCTTCCACGCCAAGCACGTGCGGGGCACTACGCATTTCAACACTTCCGTGGACGATGGTTTGGAGATCATGGAATACCTGCGGGGGTACACCTCGGGTCTTGCCATTCCCACTTTCATCGTGAACGCCCCGGGGGGGTACGGCAAGACACCCCTTCTCCCCCAATACCTGGTATCTCGTGGAAAGGGGTACATCACCATCCGTACCTGGGAAGGCCGCATGATTCGCTACGAGGATCACGAGACCAAGCCGTTGGAAATCTAAGAACCACCGGGTTCTACAGCAGGTACTTCAGTAGGATGTAGCCAGAAGCCACGATCCCCGAGGCCATCACCAGCGGGAAGCTGTAACGAAAGAAAGTGGGGAACGTCATCCTTCCCGTTGGCATCCTTTCCACCATTCCGGCAACCACGATGTTTGCAGCTGCCGCCACCAACGTGAGGTTTCCCCCGTAGCAAGCCCCCAGCACGAGGGCCCACCAGATATCCGGGGAAATGGCGATCGAGGCTTCCGCTGCCCGTTGGAGAAGTGAATGCACGATGGGCACCATGATCATGGCAATGGGAACGGCACCCATGATCCCCGCGGCAAAAAGGGGAATCCAAACCATGGTCAATAGCAGCAGGATGTTTGCAAGAACGGGGGAGGCGCCTCCCATTTCCCCGAGGGCCAGGAACAGCTTTCCAATTCCATCGATGAATCCCAGTTGCTGTAGGGCAAACACCAGGGTGAACATGCCGATGAAAAAGAAGAGGGTTCCCCATTCCATTTTCTTGAGGATTTCCTCCATGGTTGGGGTGTCGGTTTTTAGCATGATCAACAGGATCGACCCCGCGATCAGCGATACGATGGCGGGATCCACGCCCCAGCTCGGGGGAAGCATGAACCCGATGATGGCACCCGCGAAGACCCCGAGGGATTGGAACATCAGCTTCTTGTCCCGGATGGCACTTTTGGGGTCTTGGTTTCGAAAGGATTGCAGTGCCTTCTTTTCCTCGGCATCCAGCTGGAAGAAACCTTTTTCCCTGCGGAGGATCATCCACAGCACGACCGCAAGCGAAAGAAGCACCGCGGGAGCAACGTTCACCAGGAACGCGCTGAAAGACTTATTCGCCGCGAAGCCGATGATCATGTTGGGGGGGTCGCCGATGAGCGTCGCTGTTCCCCCAAGGTTGGCAGAAAGCACGATCATCATCAGGAAGGGAAATGGTTTTTTGCCGATACTGTCGAGGATGGCGAGGATCACGGGAACAAACACCATTACCGTGCTCACGTTGTTCAAGAAGGCGGAACTCAACGCCACGGCAACGGAAGTGATCACGAAAAGCCCGAGCAAGCTTCCCTTGCTGAGGCGAACCACCTGGATAGCGATGTAATGGAAGAAACCCGATTTCTCCACGAAGGGCATCAGCAACATCATTCCCACGAGAAGGGAAATGGTCTTGAAATCCACGAACTGGCTGAGGTGTTCCAGGTCAAGGCCGGGTACCAGTTGGAAGATGGAGTTGAACGACAACACCAGCGCCCCGGCAGCAAAGGCGGAAGCTGCCTTGCTCATGTGACCGGTGATGAGGTTGTAGTACACCCAGATGAGCAGGCACAGTACCAGCAGCTGGAAAATGATCAGCATGTCTTGAATCCCTCCCCCATCAAAAAGCCTCACCCCAATGGTACACCTTTTTGGGGCAAATCTCTCGAAAATCCTTCTCCGGTTGCACCTGCAATTTTTTTCTCGGTGAATTTTTTTGCACGAGTGGGCGGAGCATGTTCTTTCTTTTCTGCAAGTTAGTTCATTAGAATATAAGAATTTGCCCCTTTTTTTGCTCTTTTCCCGTTGGCTTTGATACAATGGTAGTGAAAGCAAAATCGGGAAACTGGTATGGAGGTGTTCAAATGAACGGAGATGTCATCGAATCAAAACTTTCGAAGATCGCGAAACGCACCACTGCGAATATTATCCGGGAACTGCTCAAGGCGACAAGCATCCCTGGGCTCATTTCTTTCGGTGGGGGGGTGCCCGACCCGGAAACCTTCCCGCGAGCTGAGCTTGCCGAAATTGCGCGTGAGATCGTTCTGGAGGAGTACCAAATCACGCTGCAATACGGAACCACCGAGGGTGACCCGTTGCTCAAGCAGCAGTACTTGGAATACCTCAAGCGTCATGAAAACATCCACGGGTTGAGCGACGACCAGATCGTGATTACCTCCGGTTCCCAGCAGGCGTTGGACCTCATCGGGCGCATGTTCCTCGACGAAGACAGTATCTGCGCCATCGTCGACCCAGTGTACTTGGGAGCCGCCAGTGCCTTTCGCATTCGCGCCCCCAAGTTCATCAACTTGCCCATGGAACCAGATGGCCCCAATTTGCAGATCTTGGAGAATAGCCTGGAAAAGATGAGCGCCGACGAGCTGGAGCGCTTCAAGTTCCTGTACGTGGTGAGCAACTTCGACAATCCCACCGGTCTGACGTTGAGCCTGGAAAAGCGTCACCATATCCTGGATATCGCCGAGAAGTACAAGATCCCCGTCATCGAAGACGACCCTTACGGTTTGCTTCGCTTCGAGGGAGAGAAGATTCCCACGATTTACCACCTGGCGCAACAACGTGGTTTGCAGGAGCAGGTTTTGTTGCTAAACACCTTCAGCAAGGTGTTATCCCCTGGGTTGCGCATGGGAATGGTCATCGGAAACCGCCACGTCGTACGCAAAATCGTGATGGGAAAGCAAGCAGCGGACCTGTGTACATCTCCCCTTTTGCAACGCCTTACCGCGCGTTACTTGGAACGCCACGATCCATTGAAGGTCTTGCAGAACTCCTTGAAGGTGTACGCGGCAAAACGGGATGTGATGCTGGAGTCTTTCGAGAAACACTTGATCCATTTCGAGGGAACCACCTGGACCAATCCCTGTGGCGGCTTGTTTACCTGGGTTTGCCTGCCCAAGCACATCGATACCGTGGAGTTGCTGGAATATGCCAAGGAACGCAAGGTTATTTTCATTCCCGGTTCCGCCTTTTCGGTGGACGGGAAGAGCAACGGCAATTGCATGCGCCTTTCCTTCTGCTTGCCCTCGGAAGCGGAAATCCAGGAAGGTGTCGTGCGCCTCGCAGATGCCATCGATGCGTACCAAAAGGAGAACGGGGACTAAGATGCCGTTGGTTCTTTCCATAAACCCCGGGTCGACGTCCACCAAGCTTGCCATCTACGACGGCGACCACCTGGTGACCAAGCAGAGCATTGCGCATGATGGCGATCGATTGGCCACCCTGGGATCCCTCATGCAGCAGGTTCCCCTCCGCAAGAAAAACATCTTGGAGTTCCTGGATCATGCAGGGTACGAACTGTCCCAATTCGATGCTTTCGCCGCGCGCGGGGGAATTTTACCGCCCCTCGAGAGCGGCACCTACCGGGTGAACGAACAGATGGTGGAGTACTTGAAAGACCATTCGCCCGTGGAACATGCCTCCAACTTGGCGGCTGTGCTTGCGTGGGAGTTTGCGACAACGGTACACAAGCCAGCTTTTATCACCGATCCGGTGTCTGTGGACGAGTTCCATGCCCTTTCCCGCTACTCCGGGTTGCCCGAGATTCCCCGCAAAAGCTTGTTACACGCGTTGAACATGAAGGCCGTGTCGCGCAAGGTGGCCCGCGAAATCGGAAAACCTTACGCGGAATGCAATTTCGTGGTTGCCCATCTGGGTGGGGGTATCTCCATCGGCGCGCAGCGACGCGGGCGCTTGGTGGACGTGAACAACGCCAACGACGAGGGGCCGTTCAGCCCCGAGCGAACCGGCGCATTGCCATGTGGCGACGTGGTGAAGATGGCGTTTTCCGGGGAGTATGCACACAAGGAACTCAAGCGACTGTTCACCAAGAGAGGTGGGCTTACTGCCTACCTCAACACCAATAGCTTCCAAAAAGCGTACGATATGGGACGAAATGATCCCCACGCCGCGGAGGTCATCGAAGCCATGGCTTTCCAGATTAGCAAGGAGATCGGTGGAATGTGCGCAGTGCTGGAAGGAAACATCGACGCGATCATCTTGACGGGTGGTATTGCCCACCACGTGGAATTCGTGGAAAAGATAAAAGGGTACGTGTCTCGTTTTGCCCTGGTCACACTTGTTCCGGGAGAAGACGAGCTAGAGGCCCTTGCTACGGGGACTTTGCGGGTCCTGGAAGGCCAAGAGGATTCCAGGACCTTTGTTTTTCAAGGAGTGAAAGAATGATACGGAAGATCGAACAAGTATTGGAATTGGCCAAGGGAAAGCAAGCCACGATTGCGGTGGTGGCTGCAGAAGAGGAATCGGTACTTCAGGCTGTCGCGGATGCCCGTAGGGAAGGGCTTGCTGACTTCGTGCTTTTCGGACCCCAAGCGCAGATCGCCGCAAAGTTACGCGGACTGGGAGAGGAGCCGGGGAACTACCCGTTGAAAGATTGTTCTTCCCCCGTGCAAGCTGCACACGCTGCGGCTCGTCTGGTGAGCGAGGGCGGAGCACACACCCTGATGAAGGGGAACATCAAGACGGGGAGCTTGCTGAAGGTGCTCCTGGAAAGCCAGTACTCTTTCCGAACGGGGAACACGATGAGCCTGTGCGGTGTGTTCGAAGTTCCCACCTTGGACCGGTTGCTCATCATCACCGATCCGGGTATGGTGATCGCCCCCACGTTGGAGCAAAAGGTGGACCTGGTTCGAAACGCCGTACAGCTTGCCCACGCGCTGCAAAATCCCGAACCCCGGGTGGGTGTGATTGCTGCGGTGGAAGTGGTGAACCCCAAGATGCCTGCCACCTTGGATGCGGCGGTGTTGGCCACGATGAACCTGCGGCACCAATTGGATGGCTGCATCGTGGATGGTCCTTTTGCGCTGGATAACGTTGTTTCGCTGGAAGCTGCCAAGCACAAAGGCATCGAAAGCCCGGTCGCCGGAAAGGCAGATATCTTGTTGATGCCGGACATCGAGGCCGGCAACATCCTCTACAAGGCTCTTGTGTTCCTTGCAAACGCCAGGGCTGCCACAACCATTCTTGGGGGAAGCGTCCCGCTCATCGTCACATCACGCGCGGACAGTAGCGAGACCAAGATGTTTTCCATCGCGTTGAACGTCGCGTTGGGTGGGGTACAAGCATGAGGGCGACGATCTTGGTGATCAATCCAGGGTCTACCTCGACCAAGCTGGCGGTTTTCAAAGAGGACGAACTTTTCTTGGAGCAAACGCTGCGCCACGAGGCAAGCCAGATCAACCAGTTTGAACGCGTGGTGGACCAGTTCGCGTTTCGCAAGGAGATCATCCTGGGTTTCCTGGGGGAATCCGGGTTGGATATCACGGATTTTTCTGCGGTGATCGGTCGCGGAGGGTTGGTGAAACCTATTCCAGGTGGTGTGTACCATGTGGACGAGGCCATGCTCACCGATCTGCGTACCGGGATCTATGGCGAACATGCTTCGAACCTGGGTGCCATCCTGGCAGCATCTTTGGTGAAGGGAACAGGTATCCCTGCCCTGATTGCCGACCCGGTTGTCGTGGATGAACTTTGCCCGATTGCCCGCTACTCCGGCCACCCACTCATCCAACGCAAATCCATCTTCCATGCCCTGAACCAAAAGGCCGTCGCGCGTTCCGCTGCCCGCGAACTCGGAAAAGCCTACGAGAGTTGCAATTTCGTGGTCGCGCACATGGGCGGAGGGATTTCCATTGGCGCACATCAACGGGGACAGGTCGTGGATGTCAACAACGCCTTGGACGGCGATGGTCCCTTCTCACCGGAACGCAGTGGCACGCTTCCCCTAACGGGGCTCGTGGACCTTTGCTTCAGCGGAAAATTCAGTTTACCCCAGCTCAAGAGGAAACTCAAGGGCGAGGGGGGGTTGGTAGCCTACTTGGGAACAAATAGCGCAATGGACATCCAGCAACGCATCCGCTCGGGAGATGCGCAGGCGGAAGAAGTGTACCATGCCATGGCGTACCAAGTTGGCAAGACAATCGGGCAAATGGCGGCCGTCCTCAAGGGGCAGGTGGATGCCATCGTGCTCACCGGGGGGTTGGCCTACGATGACCAGTTCCTGGTTCCCTGGATTACGCAGATGGTGCACTTCCTTGCTCCGGTAAAAGTGTTCCCCGGTGGCGACGAAGAACAGGCACTTGCCCAAGCCGCGTTACGGGTTCTGCAAGGCAAGGAAGAGGGGAAACACTACTTGGAGAACGTGATTCGCCAATGACGCGCACAAATTCACAAACCTTCGACATTGCCGGCTTTGCGGAAAACCAAAGGCTTTTCCTCCTTTTCGGGATGTTCGGTTGTGGGAAGACCGAGTTGGCGATCAACCTGGCCTTGCACCTTGCAGAGTTGGACCGCCAGGTTGCACTTGTCGACTTGGACACGGTGAGCCCCTATTTCCGTTCCCGCGATCTCCAGTTCCCCTTGAAAAAGAGGGGGGTTCGCGTGATCTCTCCTCCAGGCGCCCTCAAGCATGCAGACATGCCCATCGTCATTGGGGAAGTGGGGGGGGTAATCCAAAACCCCGTATATACCACGGTACTGGATATCGGAGGAAACGATGATGGTGCAACCGTTTTGGGTTCGCTTTCTCGCTTTTTGTTGGGTGTTCACAAAAAGGTGCTGTACGTTGTGAACACGCGCCGTCCTTTTTCCCGTTCCAGTGAAGAGATGGCCGAGAACCTTCGGCGGCTCTCGCAAAAAGCCCGGGTTACCGTAGACGGTTTGGTGCATAATAGCAACCTGGGGCCAGCAACTTCCGTGGAAGTCATCTTGCAGGGCGAGGAAAAAATGGAAGAGCTGTCCAAGCATTGCGAACTTCCCGTTCTGGCAACTTGCGTAGAGAAGGGCCATGGACTGGAAAAGGGAGACCATCCCTTTCGTTTTCCGGTGTGGGCGGTGGACAGATTCCTTCAAAACCCGTAGAAAAGGAAGAAAAATGCATAGAGGAGGAGAGAAGATGGCAAGACGAGCCATGATCGAAATCGATGGCGAGCGTTGCAAGGGTTGTGGGTTGTGTATCAGCGTATGCCCCCAGAAAATCATTGCCTTTGCTTCCTCGTTCAACTCCAAGGGATACCATCCCGCCCAACAAGTGGACCCCGAAGAGAAGTGCGTGGGATGTGGATTCTGTTACTTGACCTGCCCGGATACCTGTATCACGGTGCACCGGGTTGTCAAGGAGTAAGGGAGGAACCGTGTATGAATGAACAATTGATGATGAAAGGCACCGAAGCCATGGGGGAAGCCGCGATCCGGGCGGGTTGCCGGCTGTACTTTGGATACCCCATCACCCCGCAAAGTGAATTGACCGAGTATATGTCCCGCAGGCTTCCGGAGGTAGAAGGTACCTTCTTGCAAGCAGAAAGCGAGGTGGCGGCAGTGAACATGGTGTACGGAGCGGCATGTACCGGAACACGCGTGTTCACATCCACGTCTTCCCCGGGTTTTTCGCTGATGCAGGAAGGGGTTTCGTACATCGCGGGTGCACGATTGCCCTCCGTTTTCATCAACGTGGTGCGCGGAGGCCCTGGGCTGGGGGATATTCAACCTGCCCAGTCCGACTACTTCCAGGGCACGAAGGGTGGTGGCCACGGGGATTACCACTTGATCGTGCTTGCGCCTTCCACGTTGCAAGAAGCGGTGGACCACGTTTCGCTGGCATTCGACCTCGCCGACACGTACCGGGTGCCCGCGTTGATCATGGCGGACGGTTTGTTGGGGCAAATGATGGAACCCGTGTGCTTGCCGGAAATGAAACCCCGCCATGACCACGAACGCCACATGCATTGGGCGATGCGCGGAAGCGAAGGGCGGGAATCGTACAAGATAACCTCGTTTGACATCGATCCTGTGAAACTGGAAGAAATGAACATCGGGTACCAAAAAACCTACCGCGAAGTGGAAAAGAACGAGACCCGTTTCGAATCGTACCAGATGGAAGATGCCCAGGTTGCCTTCGTGGCATACGGAACCATGGCACGCATCATCAAAACCGTTGTGCAAATGGCACGTGCCGAGGGTTTGCGCGTAGGGCTTATCCGCCCCATCACGCTGTGGCCCTTCCCATACGCGGCCATTCGCCAGGCTGCAGAAAAACTCCAAATGGTGATGACGGTGGAAATGAGCGCAGGGCAGATGCTCGAGGACGTTCGCCTTGCGGTGGAAGGCCGCGTGCCCACACCCTTCTACGGACGCATGGGCGGGGTTGTTCCCACACCCACGGAAGTACTGCAAGCGCTGAAACGGGAATGGGAGGTGGAGTAATGCAAACCAAGGTGCACATGAAACGTCCAAAGTCCCTCCACGAAAAGGAATTTACCTATTGCCCCGGTTGCCTTCACGGAGTGGCCCACCGGCTGATCTCCGAAGTGCTCGATGAACTCGAATTGCGCGGAAAAACGCTTATGACAGCCCCCGTAGGCTGCTCGGTGTTCGCCTACGAGTTCTTCGACGTGGATGGAACCGTAGCCGCGCACGGAAGGGCAACTGCGGTTGCCACTGGCATGAAACGCGCGCGCCCCGACCTCACCGTGTTTACCTACCAGGGCGATGGTGACCTTGCAGCCATCGGTACCGCGGAAACCATTCACACCGCGAATCGGGGGGAAAAGATCACCACGATTTTCATCAACAACGCCATTTACGGTATGACAGGGGGGCAGATGGCTCCCACGACCCTGGAGGGCATGAAAACCACCACTTCTCCCTACGGTCGGGATGTCAACGACGTGGGATATCCCATCCACGTGTGCGAGATGCTGCAAGGGCTCAAGGGGGTGGCATTCTTGCAGCGTGTGAGCCTGCTCAGCCCAAAGGACATTCTGCAGGCAAAGAAAGCGATCAAGAAGGCCTTCATCGCACAGCAAAAGGGTTTGGGCTATTCGCTCGTGGAAGTGGTTTCCACTTGCCCCACCAACTGGGGTCTTTCCCCGGTAGAATCGGTGGAGTGGGCGAAGAAGAACATGCTGGAAGAGTTCCCACTGGGGGTTTTCGTGGACAAGGTGGGTGATGCGAAATGAGCATGCATACTGCGATCATTTCCGGATTCGGGGGGCAGGGCGTGATGTTGATGGGCCAGCTGGTGACCTACGCGGGAATGTTGGAAAACAAGCAAGTCACCTGGATGCCTTCCTATGGACCCGAAATGCGTGGGGGAACCGCGAACTGTTCCATCGTGGTAGACGACGAGAACGCCGTGGGATCTCCCGTGGTGGACCAACCCAGCGAAGTGGTGGTGATGAACATCCCCTCACTCATCAAGTTCGAAGGGCAAATCGTTCCCAATGGATGGCTCATCATCAACTCATCGGTTGTGGACCGCAAACCCGAACGCACCGACATCCGAATGGTGAGCGTGGACGCGAACGCCATCGCGGAGGCCATTGGCAATCCAAAGGTAGCGAACATGGTAGTGCTGGGAGCGTACATCCAGGCCACCAACGTTGTTTCGAAGGATAGCGTGGTGAAAGCGTTGGAAAAGAAGCTCACCGGCAAGAAAGCCCAGTTGCTGGACATGAATTGCCAGGCGTTGGATCGAGGGATGGAAGAAGCACGGAAACAGATGTAAAGGAAAGAAAAAAAGGAGCCCTTTTCGGGCTCCTTTTTTTTTGCTGGAGTACTTATTCCCAGATGACCTCGAACCCGGTTACTTCTTCCAGGTCAAGCGCGAGGTTTTCCAGGGCGGTCATGGCTTCTTCTTCGCCGCTGATCACGCTGTGGACGGCTTGGAAGAACAGTGTGGAAACTTCGTTGTAGCGAGGTGCGGAAGCGGTGGACGGGCGAGCAGTTGCGTTGATGAACACGTCGTACAGGCTTCCGAAGATGGGCGTTGCTTCGAGAACGTCAGGATCCTGGTACAGGGACATGATGGTGGGGTTGTAGGACCCGATGATGGCGCGCTTCTTCTGGTTCTCGTAGTTCGCCAGGTAGAATGCCAGTTGGGCAGCAAGTGCGGGGTTCTTGGAGTACTTGCTGACGGCCAGCTGCCAGCCACCGAGAGCGGCAGCACCCTTGCCACTGTCTCCGGCAGGAAGTGGGCATGCTCCGAACAGGCCTTTCACGGCGCTGTCGTCGGATTGTCCCAGGCTCCATGCGTAGGGCCAGTTCCTCATGAACAGGGCATTTCCACCTTGGAACACCTTGCGGGCGTCTTCTTCGGCGAAGCCAAGAACACCCTCGGGAGCAATGGTGCCGATCCAACCGCGCACCTGTTCCAGGATTTCCGCAGCCTTGGAATTGGCAATGGTGATCTGCTTATCGGTGTTGATGATGGTACCGCCACCGTTGGAAGCAACCCATTCCAGGGCGTCACAGGTCAGGCCTTCGTAAGCGTTGCCTTGGAACACGAAGCCCCAGAAGTCGGGGTTGTTGGCCTTTTCGCCAGCTTGCACGGTCTTTGCCATCTCTTCGAGTTCGTCCCAGGTTGCGGGAGGATGGTCGTACCCGTACTTCTCCAGAAGATCGGTGCGGTAGTACAGCAGTCCAGCATCGGTGAACCAGGGGATACCGATGAGCTTGCCATCCACGGTGTTGTTTTCGATGATCGCCGGGAAGTGGTTGCCCGCGTAGTCGTGTCCACCGTACTGGTACAGGTCAACAAGGTGTTGTGCCAAGTCGCCGGGCCAGATGACATCGATCTGGTACACGTCAACCTCGGAACTCTTGGCTTCGAAGAACTGCAGGTACAGGCCAAGGCGGTCGGTTGCAAGATCAGGGGTTTCCAGAACCTTGACTTCAACCCCCGGGTACAGCGCCATGAATTCCTCGGCGGCTTGTTGGGCCAGTTCGAGCTCGATTCCAACGGCACCAGCCGCCACGGTGAGCGTTACCGCTCCAAAGCTAACACTGAGAAGAAAGGTAACCAGGGTCAAAACCAACAGAAATTTCTTCATAGTGAACCTCCTCTTTCTAAGTTGTATTGGGCTTTCGCCCAAGCTTTTTTGGCGAATTCTATCCTTTTACCGCGCCAGCGGTTAACCCCGCGACGATCTTTCGCTGGAAGATCAACACCAGCAGAACGACTGGGATGGTAACCATCACAGCGGCGGCCATGATTTCCCCAAAGGGTTCCTGCCGTGCAATGGTTCCGGAGAACATCGAGATGGCCACGGGAATGGTACGCGCGGTTGGCTCGATGGAGGTGAAGGTCAAGGCGAACAGGTACTCGTTCCAAGCCGCGATGAAGGCCAATAACCCTGTGGTGACAAGCGCCGGGGCGGTGAGTGGCAGCAGGATCATCCAGAAGGTCTGGAAAGGCGTGGCACCGTCGACTTGAGCCGATTGCATGATTTCATTGGGCAATTGCTTGAAGAACGTGGTCAATACCCAGGTGGTAAACGGAAGCGTGAAAATCATGTACGTCAGGATCATGCTGGGAACCGCCGCCAGGTTCAAGGTGGTGATGACCGCGTACAACCCGCTCAAAACGGTGACCTGGGGAAACATGGTCATGGAGAGGATCAAGTAGAGCGTGACCTTCTTGCCCTTGAAATACAATTTTCCCAACGCGAAGGCAGAAAAGGAGCCGATTAGGAGCGATACCAGCGTTGTGCTCCCCGCCACGATGATACTGTTGAAGATACTGCGTACGAACGTCGCGTTGGCAAAGATGCTGGCGTAGTTGTTCCAGAAGATCGAGATCTTGCCGTTCGCATCCCGTGGGATGAACGTCGCGGGGGTTTGGGACAACTGCGCTTCGCTTTTCAGCGAGGAATTCAGCGCCCAGTAGAAGGGGAACAACAGGTAGAAAAAGATGACCACGATCAGGATGTAGAAAAGGATCTTGGAAATGAGCTGCTTCGTTTTCTTGCGTGTCATTCTTTATCCACCCCCATCAAGCGCATGTAGATGACGGCAAACACCGCAATGAAGATGAAGATGATCACACCGATCGCGGAAGCCAGCCCCATCTGGCGGTTCTGTATCAACTGGAAGTAATTGTAGGAAGCCATGGAATACATCTTGCTTCCCAGCAGAACCTGGAACACGTCGAAAACACGGAGAGCATCCAGGGTTCGGAAGATTAAGGCTACGGCGAGTGCGGGGCGGAGAAGTGGGAAAGTGATGGAGAAAAATTGGCGAACCTTGTGCGCTCCATCCACGTTTGCCGCCTCGTACAGTTCCTTGGGGATGGTCTGTAACCCGGCAAGGATCAGTAGCGCCATGTAGGGGGTCGTCTTCCACACGTCGACCATCACCATGGATGGCATCTGCAGCGCGGCAGAGGTGAGGAAGGAAGCTTGGCCGTCCCCAAGACCGAGCCGGAACAGCAACATGTTGAAGAACCCGATGTTCCCGGGTTGGAGCATCCATTCCCAGATCCGGGCAGACACAACGGTGATCACGGCCCAGGGAACCAGCATGGTGGTACGTAGTGCTCCCTTGGCTTTGAAATTACTGTTCACGACCAACGCGATGAACAACCCGAGCAACGTTTCCAAGAAAACCGACAACACGGTGAAAACAAGGGTGTTCCAAATGGCCTTTAGAAAATCGGGGTTCCGTGCACCCACCACGATTCTCTTTCCAAACCAGTTAAACTGGCTCAGTTCGCGGTAGCGGTAGGGATCCCGGGGAAGAACACGGATTGCCCTTTCGTACACGGGTTCTCCCGTCTTTTCATCGATTTTCTGGGTGCCATCGTCGTTGAGCACGGGGGGCAATTCCTTGAAGGTAAAACCCAGTAGCGAGAAGTAATTCTGGAAGCCAACGAAGTCGGTTGTATTGTCCTCCCCGCCCGCAAATTCACGGTCGGTGAAACTGGTTACGAACACATCCCCGAGGGGGTAGATCGCCACGAGACCCAGCACGATGAAGGTCGGAAGCAGTAGCTTGATCGCCAGGCTCTGTTGGCGTTTGAGCAACAGGCTTGATTGCTTTTTGGCCATTAATTCACCACCCTTTGAAGAAAATTATGTTGTCGCACGCAAAATCAGTTGCGGGTTGAACTCGATTTGGCGAATGGGTTTTTCAGGGGTCAGGATGCGTTCCAGTATGAGCTGGGCGCCAATATCTCCGAAATCGTCAATGGGTTGCTCAATCGTGGTGAGTCCCACTTTTTCCGCCCAGGACTGGTTATCGTACCCCACGAGCAGGAAATCCTTCGCGGGGACTTTCCCCAGCGAGGAAGCCACTTGCAACAAGAACAGGGCGAAATTATCGGTCAAGGCAAAAATGCCGGGGCGCTCGTACTTGGTAAGGATTTCCGTGAGCTTGGCGTGCGAAGGTCCGAGGGCGAAATCACCGTACACGATTTGATCCTTGGAAAGGGAACGGTTTTCCTGTTCCAAAACATCGCGGAATCCACCAAGGCGTTCTTCCATGTGCAACGGGTCTACGAGGGGGTTTTCCACCACGGAGTACAACGCAAAAAAATCGGTGGCATCCTTGGAAATCAAGTGCTGGGCGGCTAGTTTCCCCCCCCGGTAGTTGTTGAGGAAAACGCAGGGAAGATCGGGATGCTTCTGCTCGATGAGCACCACGGGAAGCTGGGAATCCCAAAAATCGTCCAGGATATCCGCGTTGATGGTCAAAAGGGCAATTCCTTCCACTTCCTGCGCGAACGACATGTTTGAGACGAGGTTTTCAAATCGTTTCATGGATGTCAGGGGGTAAATGATGCTCTGGTAATCCTTTCTATCCAGGCAAGCGTCGAAGGTTTCCAGGATGCGCCAGTGGAATTCGGTTTTCACCTCGGGAATCAACGCGAGGATTCTCCGGGATTTTCCACCGGCAAGCTGGCGGGCAAAAAAATTGGGTTGGTACCCCAGCTTGTCGATCGCCTTTTGCACCCTTTCCCGTGTCTTTGGATTCACTACTCCCGCGTTCAAAACTCTGGAAACAGTTCCAATTCCAACACGGGCTTCCTTCGCTACGTCTTTTATGGTGACCTTCTTGTGATCCATCGTCTTGCCTTCCTCGGAGTCAATTCGTTGGAAACGCTTCCATTATAACACCATCGTTCCAAATACAAAAACCCAAAATACCTTGAAGAAGGGTAAATAATCCAGGAAATCGCCCAATTCCTTTCGATTTGACTATTTTGTGACGGTTTTCGCCGAAATCCTTGGTATCCTCGGCTTTTCTCGCATCCGATTTGTGTTAGAATCAAAGGGAACAGAATCGGCGATTCAAGGGAGGGATTGCGTTGCATACCCAACAGAGACCGTGGTGGAAAGGAGCGGTGGTGTACCAGGTATACCCCCGCAGTTTTTTCGACGCAAACGGAGATGGCACTGGTGACCTGAAGGGCATCACGTGCAAATTGGAGTACATCGCTTCGCTGGGGGTCGATGCCATCTGGCTTTCCCCGTTTTTCCGTTCCCCCATGAAGGATTTCGGCTACGATATTTCGGATTATTGCGCCATCGACCCGGTATTTGGCAGCATGGAAGACTTCGACGAGTTGTTGAAGGCAGCCCACGACAGGGGATTGCGCGTGATCATCGACCAGGTATACAACCACACCTCCGACGAGCATCCGTGGTTTGTCGCGTCCCGCTCCTCGCGGGAGAACCCCAAGGCAGATTGGTTCATTTGGGTGGATGGTGAGCGGGGAAAGCCACCCAACAACTGGCTCTCGTACTTCGGGGGCAGTGCCTGGGAATGGGACGAAGGCCGCGGTCAGTATTACCTGCACTTGTTCGTGCCCGGGCAACCTGACTTGAATTGGCGAAACCCCGAAGTGCAAAACGCGGTGATGGATTCTCTTCGCTTCTGGTTGGAGAAGGGGGTGGATGGATTTCGCTTCGACGTGGTGAACCTTTTCTTCAAGGACCAGGCGCTGCGGGACAATCCACCCTGCCCCCATGCTCCCAACGTTCCGGAGTTTGCGCGTTTCTTCCACGTGTTTGACCGCGATCGACCTGAAACGCTTCTCGCGGTGGAAGCCATCGCCGATACCCTCCACGACTTCCCCGGTGCAATGGGCGTGGGGGAAGTGATCACGGATGGGGGGATGTTCCAGTTCCTGGAGTACACCAAGCCCGGGCGATTGGACCTCGCGTTCAACTTCGTCTTCAAGGATCTGGGGAGTTTTGATCCCCAGGTTTACCGGCAGCACGTTGCGCGCTGCGAGGAGCTTTTCAGCACCCTTTCCTGGCCAAGTTACGTTCTGGGCAACCACGATTCTCCCCGTTTCCTTTCCCGCTTGCCCGACGACGGGCACCGCGTGGAGCGGGCAAAGGTCTTGCTTGCCTTGCTGCTCACACTGCGGGGCACCCCCTTCTTGTACTACGGGGAGGAACTGGGGATGGAAGAGGCGGTTATCCCCTTCGACCAAATCGTGGATCCACAGGGAAAGAACCTCTGGCCACAGGTTCCTGGGCGCGATGGTTGCCGCACCCCGATGCAGTGGGACGATGGTCCGGTGGCTGGCTTTTCGGAGGGGACTCCCTGGCTACCCGTGCACCCCAACAAGGAATGGGTGAACGTGGTGTCGCAGGAGAAAGATCCACACTCGATGCTCAACTTCACCCGGCAGTTGTTGCGGTTGCGCCGTGCCTGCGATGCGCTCAAGTGGGGGAAGCTGGAATGGATGGAACCCAACGATGCCCAGTTGCTGAGTTTCTGTCGAGTCCACGATGGAACGGGTGTTGGTATCCTGTTGAATTTCTCCGAATCCCGGCAGGTCCGTCGGGTTGCCAGGGAGTGGGAGTTCGGCAAGGTCTTGTTTTCCTCGAAGAAGGGGCCAAGTATCCCGGTGCAACGCGAGTTGGTCCTGGAACCTTTCGAGGTGAAAATCGTGGAACTCACCCGCAAGGGATAGGCTCGCATGATCGAAATTTCCAACGTGACTTTTGGCTACGACACCAAACCACTGTTCGAAGGTTTGTCGCTGCGCATTCCCCGGAGAAAGATCTTTGGCATCATCGGGCCAAATGGTTCCGGGAAGAGTACCCTGGTGAAATTGATCCTCGGGTTGCTCAAGCCTTGGTCCGGAGAGATCCGGGTAGACGGCCAACGTGTGGGAAGCATCCCGCGCAAGCAACTCGCAAGGTTGGTTTCCGCCGTGCTGCAGGACTTTTCCCCCGCCTACGATTTTACCGTGGAAGAGATCGTTTCCATGGGGCGCACCCCTTACCTGGGTTTCCTGGGTTCGGAGAGGGTTTCGGATGCATCCATCGTTGCCCGGTCGCTGGAACGCGCTGATCTTTGCGGCTTCGAAGAGCATGTCTTCCAACAATTGAGTGGTGGAGAGAAGCAACGGGTATTGATCGCCAAGTGTTTCGCGCAGCAAACCCCCGTGCTGCTGCTGGATGAATTCGTGGCACACCTCGATCCGGGACACGTGCAGCAACTCATGGAGCAGGTGAGCCTGCGGAACCGCGAGGAAGGAACCTGCGTGGTGGGTGTGTTCCACGAGATCAACCTGGCCTCGCTTTTCTGCGACCAGATCGCGGTGTTCCAGTCGGGAAAACTGGTTTCCCAAGGTACACCCGGCGAAGTACTCGATGCGGACTTGATCCAGCGCGTGTACGGAGTTCGGGCGCTGGTGATTCCACATCCAGTGGTTTCCCGTCCCCAGGTTTTGTACCCCCCTCCGGGCACAAAAGCTCCGGGATAAAAAAGTTCACAAAGACTCACGAAAACCCAAAAGACTTCTTTTACAATGTTTCACGAAAGGGGGTCTTCCAAATTCCTGACCCCCGGGGAGTGTGTGTCCTTGGATCGAAGGGTTTTCGTGCATCGCTGGAACACGGGGATCATTTTTCTTTTTGCGCTGACCGGGATCCTCGTGCTTGTCCTGTTAACGGGGTTCATCCTCAAAGAAGCCATACCCTCGTTGCTTGCGGTCGGCGGAACGTTTTTCACCAGTCCCTACTGGTATCCCACTTGTGATCCGCCCGAATTCGGTATGTTGGCCATGATCGTGGATTCGCTGCTGGTAACCCTGTTGAGCAGCGTGTTTGTTCTTCCCCTTGGATACGTCACCGCCTTTTTCCTGTACGAGTATGCCACCCCCCGGGAGCAAAGAATGATCAAATCCGCCATCGACCTGTTGGCTGGTGTTCCCTCGGTGCTCATCGGATCCTTCTTTCTGCTGTACGTTTCACCGTGGATGCTGAGAATCGGGGTGTATTCCCCAGAGAACCTGCTGGTGGCATCACTGGCGTTGACCATCCTCGCTCTTCCCTACACCGCATCGCTGATGCACGAAGCACTTTGCGGGGTTGATCGATCGTTGAAAGAAGGTGCGCTTGCGCTCGGGTCCACACGTTTCACCGCGGGATGGAAGGTGGTGAGCCGGGCTTCGCTATCCGGTATCCTCAATGCCGCCGTGTTGACCGTGAACCGCATCATCGGGGAGACCATGGTGGTCTTGATGGTGGCGGGGGGAGCAGCCATCATTCCCCTTTCGCTGTTTGACCCGGTGCGCCCGCTGACCGCTGCCATCGCCAGTGAAATGGGGGAAGTGGAGCTTCACAGCCTCCATTACAGTGCCCTTTTCAGCGCCGGTTTGATTCTCCTGTCCTTTTCGTTCCTGCTCACGCTGGCATCCCGCAAGATCGTGGGAAAAAGCAACGGGAAGGCTTGAGCCATGGAAGGGGGGATTTCCCAATGCGGAAAGATAGCTGGATCGCGTTTTTGTTCCGTGTAGTAGCTTACCTCGTCTTCTTGAGCGTGGTGTTGCTGTTCGCGATGTTTTTCATCGATGGAGCCCGGTACTTCAGCTGGGAGTTCTTCAGCCAAGTTCCCCGCCAGGGGATGGAACAAGGGGGGATCTTGCCCGCCATCCTGGGAACCCTTATCATTCTTCTTTTCAGCCTCCTTCTGGCCATTCCGGTTGGCATTCTCACCGGGGTGTACTTGAGCGAGTACGCGGGCCATTCCAAGTTGGGAACCTTTCTCAACGTATCCATCACGGCCCTGGGAGGCGTGCCTTCCATTGTTTTCGGGCTCTTTGGGCTTTCGCTGTTCTGCATCACGATGGGGCTGGGGACTTCTATCCTCGCGGGTAGCCTCACGCTGTCGTTGATGACGCTTCCCGTGATCTCCTCTGCGGTGAAAGAAGCGCTCGCGGCAGTTCCCGTTGCACTCCGCGAATCGGGGTATGCGCTGGGTGCCCGCAAGACGGAAGTGATCTTCCGCATCCTTCTTCCCTTTTCCCGCGCGCGGATCATCACCGCCTGCCTGATTGGTGGAGGGCGGGTAATGGGAGAAACCGCCCCAGTTCTTCTCACGGGAGCTGTTTTCTATGCCACGCAGTATCCGAGTGGGTTGGGAGACCCGGTGATGACACTTCCCTCGCACATCTACTACATCACAATGGCATACGGCAAAGACGCTCAGTGGATGGCCAAGGGAACCTCCGCGTTCCTTCTTCTGCTCGTTTTGGCGATTTACCTGGTTGCGTTTCGCTTCAGGAGGAAAAACCATGCGCGATGATATCATTTCGGTACAGGATTTTTCCGCGTTCTACGGACAGAAAGTGGGGGTGAAGGATGTCACGGTGTCTTTTCCCAAGAACCGGATCACCGCCATCATTGGCCCCTCGGGATGTGGAAAATCAACGCTTCTGCGTAGTATCAATCGCATCAACGACACGATCTTCGGTTTTCGCACCGAGGGAAGGATCCTCTTCGAGGGACAGGATATCTTCGAAAAGGAACTGGACCTTACGGCATACCGCAAGAAAGTGGGAATGGTGTTCCAGAAACCCACTCCTTTCCCCATGTCGATCTACGACAACGTGGCGTTTGGCCCCAAGATCCACCGCATGCGCGGCAAACGCTCCTTGGGGGAAAGGGTGGAAGAAGCGCTGGTACAGGCCTCGTTGTGGGACGAAGTAAAGGACGAGCTTTCCAAGCCTGCCACATCCCTTTCCGGAGGGCAACAGCAACGGCTCTGTATCGCGAGGGCGCTTGCGGTGGACCCCGAGGTGATCCTGCTGGACGAACCCACATCGGCGTTGGATCCCATCGCCACGCAGAACATCGAGATCCTGCTGGAGGAACTCTCCGAGAAGTACACCATCCTGATCGTCACCCATAACTTGGCCCAAGCTGTGCGCATTTCGGATTTCATGGTGTTCATGTACAGGGGAGAACTGGTGGAAACCGGTCCCACTGCACGCATCGTCAAGCAACCCGAGCAATCCCTCACCGAAAATTACCTGATGGGGAAGATCAGCTGAACCCTTACCCGGAAAAAAGGAGAGAAGAACGGTGGAAACGATTCATTTCGACAACGAGTTACTGATCCTGAAGGCGGATATCTCCAAGCTGCTTTCGCTGGTGCTGGAGTCTTTCGAGATGTCGATCCGTGCGATCGAGGATGGGGACGAGCGCTTGGCCATCCGCGTAAAAAAGCTCGACGATCCCATCGACGACATCAATCGAAAGGTGGAGGAGTCCGTGTACCAGATCATAGCCCGCTTCAACCCCATGGGCAAGGACTTGCGCTACACCATCACCATGATCAAGTTTTCCAACAACCTCGAACGTATCGGTGACCTTTCGGTGAACATCGCGCAAAAGGCCATCACCCTTTTCGACCGGAGTATCGTGTTCAACCCTCCCCCCCAGATGCGCCAGATGATCGGGCATTCGATGCAGATGATCAAGGACGCTTTTTCCGCATTCGGCGAACGAAACGTTCACAAGGCTATCGAGGTTTGGAAAACCGATTCTTTGGTCGATGAATTGGAGCGAAAGATCGATGACTACGTGATGGAACAACTCAACACGGAGGGATTCGACATGCGACTGGTTCCCATCCTGCTGCTTCTGGCGCGGGATATCGAACGTATCGCGGACCATGCCACCAATTTATGCGAAGAAATCGTGTATATTGAAACGGGGAAGGATTTGAGTTCCCTGGTGGAGGAGATGTAATGGCAACCATTCTGATCGTGGAGGATGAAGCAGACATACGGGACATCCTCAAAACGTACCTTTCGATCGAGAAGTACGACATCCTGGAAGCGGAGAGCATGGCGCAGATGCGCCAGCAGCTTTCGAAGAACCCCGTTGACCTGATGCTGTTGGATATCATGCTGCCCGATGGAGAGGCCTTCGACGAGTTACCCTACATTCGTTCCAAGAACAAGGACCTCGGCATCATCGTGCTCTCGGCGCGACGCACGGACAAGGACCGCATTTTCGGCATCGAGGCGGGTGCGGACGACTACGTTCCCAAGCCCTTCAACCCGCGCGAAGTGGTTGCACGGGTTCGCGCCCTTCTCAAGAGGATCAAGAAGGACGACGACATTATGGCCTTCGGGAACCTCCAGATCTTCCCCAACAACTACTGCGTGAAGTACAAGGACCAGCTGATCGAAATGACCGCCAAGGAGTTTGAAATCCTTTACCTTCTTGCGCGTCAACCCAAGAAGATTTTCACCCGCGACGAGATTATCGAGAAACTCTGGTTCGACGACGAGTACATCACCGATCGTGTGGTGGATGTTCACATCAGCGCGGTACGCTCCAAGGTGGGCAAGCACTGGATCAAGACTGTGCGAAACGTCGGCTACAAGTTCAACAAGGATGCGGACCTGATCATGGAGGAGAAGTAGGGTGTTTTCGCTGGGGGATTTCGACCCTCTCGTGGAAGCCCTGGCACGCTTGCAAGGCATGCTGGTTACGGAGACCAACCAACGGGCGCGGGAACTGGGGCTGCAGGAGGGAAAAGAAGTTCTATCCTCGTTTTCCTTCGATGCCATCGACGAATTCACCCGGAGTGTGCTTGGGCAGAAACCCTTTAGCTACGAGGGAAACATCTACTTGTTCAACACCAGCGCACGCTACTGCCGGCTGGAGTACAACCCCGAGAACCACCTTCTCATCCTGTTTGACCGCTCGGAGTGGGAGCTTCTGAAGAAGGTCAAAACCGACATCGTCACGTCCATCTCCCACGAGTTGCGCACACCGCTTTCCGTGGCCATCGGCAACGTGCAGATGATCCGCGATTTCGGCACGCAGGAAAACCGTGAAGTACTCGTGGACAAGTCGCTGCGCTCGTTGCACAAGATCGAAAAGATCATTTCCCAGCTTTCGCTGCTGACACTGGCGGAATTCGGGAATTACTCGCTTCGTCCCGAAATCCTCTCCCCGCAGAAAGTCATCGAGGAAGTACTGCTCGACCTGGAAGAGAAAGCCCGAAAGAAGAACATCAGCGTGAAATGGGAGTGCAAGGTCAACACGTTCGAAGCCGACCGCTTCGTGCTCTACACCATTCTTCGAAACCTTGTTTCCAACGCCATCAAGTATTCCCACGACGGGTCGGATGTGCAGGTGAGCGTGCGCGCGGGCAAGATCCAGGTGAAAGACTTCGGGATTGGCATCCGGGAAAACGAGAACATCCGGATTTTCGAGCGTTTTTTCCGTGGGGTGGACGCGGTGAAACATGCCAAGGGGTCTGGACTGGGGCTTCCCATCGTGAAGTACCTTTCGGAACTCGCGGGGTACAAGGTGGAATTCCAATCCACCTGGATGGTGGGGACTACCTTCACGGTGCACCTCGGAAAAAAGGGTGCTTGAGAGGGAAGGGCACTGCACAACAGCCTATGCTGGGAGTGGTTTCGGGGCTGGAGAGCCGTTTAGCCTTCCTTGTTCTTCCTCTGCCCGTACATTTTCAGGTCGGCTTCCCGAAGCAGTTCCTCCAGTGACACCCGCTCACCGCTGTGGACGGTGGACAAACCAAAACTGATACCCAACGGGCTTCCCAATTCGTCCGAGAGGGGATCGTTTTTCAGAAGCGTGGAGATGCGTTCCATCACGATACGCGCCTGGGCAGGCTCCATCGAGATGAACGCAAGGGCAAACTCGTCCCCCCCGATGCGTCCCACCATGTCCTCTGCGCGAATGGAGCTTTGCAAGATACTGGCGATACGCTTCAATACGCGGTCCCCCATGTGGTGGCCGTGTGTGTCGTTGATTTTCTTGAACGCATCGATGTCCACGAAACAAACGGTAATGGGGCGTGGGCCGTTTCGCAGCTGGCGTTCCAGGTATTCCAACGCGAATCTCCGATTGTGTATGCCGGTGAGTTCGTCGGTAATGACCATTTCTTGCAGCTCTTCCTCCAGCTTCTTCTGTTTCAGGAGGTTCTTCTCGAGGTTCTGGTTCACGCGGTTCTGCAGGTGGATTTGGGTGTGGATCTCCATCGCCATCTGCTGGAAAGAGGCATTCAGCTCGCCCAGTTCCGAAAACTTGCAGCTGGGAAACTCGGGCAGCTGGCGCTCCGGGTCTTTCTCGAACGCAACAATGGACCGGATAATGGCGCGCAACCCCGCGAGGAAGCGGTGAATGATCCGGTAATTGGTGAAAAGCAGCACGAAAGCGATCAAGCCGAAGGACACGTTGATGAAAGCCAGGAAAAGGTTGCGGTAAAGGATGAGCTTGCTGAAGTCCAGGTGCATGCGCACGCGCAGCATGGAATTGATCACCGGGTTGCCCTCGGGAAGAATGGGATTTTGGTACACGAAGAACTGCCCGCCAGGTTTTTCCACGGAAATGAAATCCCTGTTATCCTCGGTCTGCTTGAAGTATTGTTTCTCCTCGGAGGAAATCTCCGGAGCGTCACCGTACGGGAGAAAGAGGATGCTGTAGGCGTCTATGGATTGCAGGTAGGGAAGACCTGCCACCAGGGATTGGATCTCACGTTCCAGTTGTTCGACCAGTTCGGAACCCATGGCCAGGCCGATCTCCAGAAACGAGCCGTCGTCGAGCCGGATGTAGCCGTAGAAGCGGGGGCGGTTGGTTTGGGTCTCAAACAATAGGGGTTCCAGGCGCAGTTCGCCGGGTTGCAGCTTGTCCAGGAGTTTCCAGTACTGGGGTACCACCGCGGGAATATCCAACCCGAGGTCGTTTGGGTAATCCGTTTGCACGATAATCCCCTCCGGGGAAATCAAGTACCAGTTGATGTCCTCGAGTTGGGGAATGCCGGGGATTTGTCGGGAAAGGTACTCCGAGATGTCTTGAGCCTGCCATTTTTGGGGGCCGCTGAGCTGTTGCGCAACGTGCTCGAGCGTGGCCGCAAGGAATTGGTGGGTGGAAAAATTTTGCCCGGTGATGGTCTGGTTCCACGTGCGTTGCAAGGTAAAAACGCTCTGGGTGTTGGTCTCGAAGAGGGGTTGGAAGATAAATTGATTGTAAAACCCCATGAAGCTGAAATTCCCGAACATCCAGATTCCCAGCCCGATCACCAGCATCCAGAAGAAATTATTCCGCAAGATACGCCCCATCAACGACGCAGCCCTTTTCAACGTATGCCCTCCCGCTATTTTTCCCATTCTACCATAAAAAAACCCCCGGAAGGGGGTTTACTTGAATTGTTGTTCTTCGATTTCCTGCACTTTTCCAAAGGCGTTTTCTAAAAAATCCTGGCGGTCGGGTGGAAATCCTTCACCGGGCGAGGCTTCCAGCCATCGCTGCAGCATGTCGATTCCCTGCTGGGGAGCCACCACCCATCCCCCCATGGTGAGAACGTTGGCTCGGTTGATGACCTTGGCCATCTTGGCACAGTAGCTTCCTTCCACCACGGCGGCGTACACTCCCTTGAACTTGTTGGCCACGATGGCCATACCCATGCCCGTGCCGCAGCATAGCACCCCACGTTGCACCTCACCGCTTTGTACCTTCTGCGCAACCTTGGGCGCTACCTGGTAGTACGCCTGGAAATCCTCCATGTTCTGCATGCCCAGGTCTTGTACCTCGAAACCCTGGGATACCAGGTATTCTTTCAAGGCTTCCTTCAAAGGAAAGCCGGACTTATCCGAACCGATGGCGATCTTTTTCATCCTTTTTCCTCCTTTGGTTGTGTTTGCCGTTTCGAAAGGGCTTGAAAGAGGGATGCGAAACATCCTCCCTGCCGGAAGAAAACCGGGGGGGTTCCCAACGGGGCCGCGACCTTGCTCTTCCCAGGCCCGAACTCTTCTTCCGTGAACAGGTGCACCCAGCTGCCGGTGGGGAAGAACACTTCTCGTTCCGTTGCTTGCCTCTCCACCACGGGTGCGACGAGCAACTCCTCTCCCAACAGGAATTGGTCTTGCACTTCCCAGGCTTGCTCCTCCTCGCTGGAAAAGAACATGGGGCGCATCAGGGGAAGGCCTGTCTGCTGGTACACGCGAAGCAGTTCCTGGAAGTAGGGTTTGAGGTGCGCGTGGATCTGGGAAAAGCGGGCGTACGCGAGCAACGTTGGTTCGTCGGAGTCGAATTGCCAATTCAGATGCGGCCAGTTGCCTTCGTGCGTGCGCATCACGGGGGTGAAGGCACTCATCTCCAACCAGCGCAGGAACAATTCCTTGCTGCGGGCAACGCGCCCGAGACCTTCGTAGTGTTTCCCTTCCACCTGCACCGGGATGTCCAGCGTGGTGAAACCTCCCAGGTCGGAGTGATGCACACCGATTCCGCACAGGCCAAGCGACAGAGCCGCGGGGATGGTGGAAGGCAACCCGTCGTCCTTGTCCCAGTTGACCGTCTGGTCTCCCGCCCAAACCAGGGGGGTGTGTGCCTGGATACCTGTAAACCCCGCCCGGGTAAAGAAAACGATTTGTTCTTGCTTGCCCGCCTCGCAAACGGCCTGCCAATTGGTCTGTGCCCAAACAGCGGGGTAGCGGTTGTGGAAGGAGTGCGCGCTTTCCCCCGAAAAGAGCACCGCGTCGGTGGGCAAATATTCCCCGTAATCGCACATCCATCCCGACAAACCAATGCCAATCATGTTCTCCCGGATCACCCTACGGATCCACTCCAATGCTTCCGGGTTTGTCAAATCCAGCATGGCGGCAGGGAAAGTAGTCACCACCACGTGGTACTCCCCCCCACCGGGTTTTTGCACCAGGTATCCTTTCTCGGATGCTTCGCGATACAGGCTTCCTTCCAGTGCGAGGAATGGGTTGATGTACCCCAGCACGCGGATTCCCTGTTCCTTCCATTCGCGGATACGCTCTGGCAGTTCGGGGTACATGGAGGGGTCAAACACCCAGTTCCACATCAACTGCTTGCCAAAAGCGGTGATGCGTTTCCCCTCCCAGTCCTGGATCCAGAGCCCACAAACCTGCACCCCGTGTGACTGGGCGGCCTCGATCTTTCGCTGCACGACGTCGGTTCCACCTTGCAACCCGAGCCAAGCTCCATCCATGCTCCATTCGGCAAGCGGTGGTTGCTTTCCCACGAGGGATGTGATGCTCGTGCAATACGCTTCCCAACTTGGGGAAGAACCCAACCACACTACCGGGGGGATTTCCCAGCATTCGAGTTCGAACCAGCGCGGATTGCGGAAATCGAGGTAGGCTTGCGCGCTACCCGAAGAATGCAGCCACTTTCGCGTGGAAGTCACGAACGTGGGCTGCGGAAAGTACGTGGTGTGCCAATCGCCCCCGGCACCATCCAGCGCATCGGCGAAAAAGGTCACCAGGGTATTCTTGTTCCTTCCCACCCCCTGTTCGCTGGTCCACAACGGCACCCTTTTGCCGCGCAGGTTCAAGAAACTGAACTGCTCGCCGCAGCCAAACACCTTCTCTTCCGGGGAGGAAGGAACCCGCATCCAAAAGCGATTCCAGCGCTTGGAAAGGGCGGAGAGCTCCACGCGTACCCTACCCTTTTCCAACTGGAAGCGTGCCTGCAACGCAACCTCTCCCTCGTGCAAGAATCGAATACCCAGAACACCTGGACCTTGTTCGAGAACCTGCCAGTGCCGAAGGGGCAGGCGGCATTCCAATGCGGGGTCGATGGTGAAATTCCCCTTGCGCATGCTGATGGTGGCATCCCCCACTCCCACGAAGAATGCGGGCGATTCCAGGGAATGCTCCAGCAACCATTGCTGTGCCTCGTCTTCGCTGTCCCGCACAGCGAACATATCCCCATTCACCAGGAAGAAACCCATGGCGTTCACCGTCCCTTCAGCGCTTTGCCTTGAGCGCGATGGCCTGTTGCGCGGCTTCCACGATGTACGGCGGGGTCATGTGGTATTTCTCCAGCAGGAAATCGGTACTTCCCACCTCGCCGAAATGGTCCTGCACCCCGATACGCAGCACGGGCACAGGGCAAAAGGCCGCAAGGGTTTCGCACACTGCGCTTCCCCATCCGTTGAGAACACTGTGATTTTCCACGGTTACCATGGCACCGGTTTGCCGCGCCGCTTCCACCAGGGTGGTTTCGTCCACGGGTTTGAGCGTGTGCATGTTCAATACCCGTGCAGAAATGCCCTTCCCTGCCAAGATGCGTGCTGCCTCCAGCGTTCCCGGAATCATCAACCCGCTGCACACCAACGTTACGTCGGTTCCCGCGCGCAACGTAGCGATCTTCCCGAGTGTGAAAGGCATGCCTTCGTCCACGAACACCTCGGTGTTCTTGCGGTGTAGCCGCATGTACACCGGGCCCTCGTGTTCGAACACCTGGGGGAGCAACGCGAGGAGCTGTACTTGGTCTGCAGGTTCCACCACGATCATGTTGGCCAGCCCACGCATGAGTCCTGCATCTTCGAAGCTCATGTGCGTGCCACCGTTGAGCTCCGCGGTCACGCCGGGATCCGTTCCACCGATCTTGACGTTCAAGTCCGCGTAGGCGATGGAAATGGTCACCTGGTCGAACGCCCTACGGGTCGCAAAGGGAGTGAAAGAGTGCGCGAACGGGATTTTCCCCATGTTGGCCAGTCCAGCGGCCACGCCCATCATGTTGGCTTCTGCCACACCCGTGTCCACGAAACGTTCGGGGTAGGCTTCCCGGAAAGGTTTTGTTCCGGAGGCACCCATCAGGTCCGCTTCCACCACGAACAACCTCGGATCTTGCGCGGCTTTTTCCACCAGCCACTGGGTGTACACCTGTCGCAGTTGTGGATTGCTCGCCATGTTCATTCCTCCCCCCGCAGCTTTTGTACCGCCGTCTTCCATTGTTCTTCGCTGATGGGCATGTTGTGCGACGCTGTTTTTCCCTCGCAAAAATAGGCCCCCTTCGCCTTGATGGTGTGCAGGATGATCATGCTGGGCTTGCCTTTCTGCTTTTGCCCCAAGCGAATGGCCGCTTCGATCGCCTCGATGTCATGGCCGTCGATTTCCATCACGTTCCAACCAAAGCTCCGCCACTTGTCGGCCAGCGGTTCGAGTTCGTTGACCTCGGAAATGGTTCCATCGATTTGTTGGTGGTTGTAATCGGTGAAAGCCGTCAAGTTGTCCAGCTGGTACTGCCGGGCAAACATCGCCGCTTCCCATACCTGCCCTTCTTGGCTTTCGCCATCCCCGATAATGGCGTACACCCGCACACCTTTTCCGTCACGTTTCGCGGCAAGAGCCATGCCCGCGGCAGCGGACAAACCTTGTCCCAAAGAACCCGCTGTCATGTCGATACCGGGGGTGCGCAACCGGTCGCAGTGGGAAGGGAGCAACGTATCCGGGCCATTCAACGTGTCCAGCCATTCCACGGGGAAATAGCCCTTGTCGGCAAGCACCGCGTACACCCCTGGGCCACCGTGCCCTTTCGAAAGGACGAAGCGGTCGCGCTCCTCCCATTTCGGGTTGGACGGGTCCAGGCGCATGATTTCGTGGTAGAGCACCGTGAGGGCATCCACGATGGAAAGAGAGCCTCCGATGTGTCCCACGCCAAGCTTTCCAATGGATTCCAGCACCAGGCAACGGATGTCCGTCGCCTTTTCTTGCAGGAATGCTATCCTGTTTGGATCCATGTTTTCTCACTCCAATTCGTATGTGATGTTTTTAGAAAATCGATCGGAACAGTTGCTGCATTTGCTCCCGCGAGGGAACGCGCGGGGTCAGCTGCACGATGGGGGGTTTCAAGCTTTCCTCTGCCAGGCGTGGGATGTCCGTTTCGGGGATTCCCAGCTCCTGGAGCCGTTTCGGAACACCCAACCGGTCCAGCCATTCAAAGAAGGGTGCGCGGAACTCCCCGTAGGTCGGGAAACCAACCGCCCGGGCCACCTCCTCGCACACTTCCGGGCGTGTTTCGTGCACCCACTCCAGCACGGGACGCAGGGTAACAATGCAGGCAAGGCCGTGGGGCACGCCGTACCATGCCGTGAGGGGGTAGCTGATGGCATGCAGAAGCGTGGTGCGGGTCTGGGAAAAGGCCATACCCGCCATCAGCGAGGCCCGGCTCAACGCAGCCCGAGCTTGCTCGTTGGAACCATCTTGGAACGCGGTCTCCAAGTTTCCGAAAAGGGTGCGCATGGCCTCGCGGGCAAACGCCTGGCTCAGCGGCTGTGAAGAGGACGCCCAAAAGGCCTCCAGAGCATGGGAAAACGCATCCAAACCGGTGGACACCGTGCCCCCCGGGGGAACCGACAGCGTCCAATACGGGTCTACCACCGCGAAATCCGGCCAGAAATGGGGCGAACCGATTGCCTTCTTCGCCTGTAGTTCCGGCGCCGAATACACCCCCACCGAGGTCACCTCGCTCCCCGTTCCGGCCGTGGTGGGAATAGCCACCAGCAATGGCCGCCTGTTGGAAAAGGAGCGTTCCCCGTTCCAGAACTCGGAGAATGGGCCTTCTTCTCCCACCATGCAGGCCACCGCTTTGGCCACGTCCAGCGCACTCCCCCCGCCGAAACCGACCACGGCATCTACCCCGTTGGCGCGCGCGAGCTGCGTGGCTTCTTCCACGTTGCCCAGCGTGGGGTTGGGTTGCACGTCACAGAAAAAGTGGACACCCGCGACCCCTTGCAAGGAGTCCACCAGTTTTTGTACGGCACCCAGCTTTTTCAGAACCGCGTCGGAGACCACCAGAACGTTCTTTTTTGCCAGTGCCCGCGAAGCCCCACCCAACCCCCCACCAAAGTGAATCGTGGTGGGTATCCACCAATCGAATGTTTTGGGTGTAGCTGGAAAAGAACCATGATGCAAAACAAATCACCTCCCGGAAACGTTTCCCACGAATCCTTTCTTCTTCCCCGACAGCAGAATGCCCGCTGAGCTGGAAAGAATTAAGCCCATACCCAACCACTGCAGGCGTGTCGGGGCACTCCCGCTCAGTCCCCACTCGAAGAGGGCTGTGAAAACGGGAATTTGCAGCAAAAACAGCTTCACCACCCAGACCGGCAGTCGGCGCAGGTTGTAGTAGTACAACAGGTAGAGCAGCGACTGGCAAATCCCTGCCACGAGCACGGGAACCACGATACCCGGTTGCCACCCGCTCACGGGACCCCCGCTTCCCCGGTCGAAGAGCACCCAAGTTGCCGAAAAGAAAAGCAACGTCACGGCATTGTTGTAAAAGGCAATCACCCCATCCGGGACCGGGTTGCTGCGATGGTGCTGCAACCGCTGGATCACGAAGGCGTTGAGTGCGATGAAAAACGCGCTCAGGATGAAAAACAGGTTACCCCAAGACCCGGGTTCCAGGTTCGCGGGGGAGATGCCCAACACGCAGAACACCCCCACCAGGGCAACACCGGTGAACGACCAGTTTTGCCAACCCAGGTGTTTCCGCCAGATCAGGCTGGTGAGGATGTTGGCAAAGATCAAGTCCATTTTTAGCAGGATGGACCCGTCGGTGGCGCTGGAAAAGCGCAGCCCCAGGAACGCCGTGATGTCCAGCGAGAAACCCAGCAGCCCCACCAGGATCAGCCCCCCCAGGACTCCACGCACGGCAAGCAACCGCTTGAGCTTGCGCTGTACCCCGAAGACAATCGAAAAGAACACCAGGGTAACCAAGCGAATCAAGATCCCCAGTAGAAACGGAGAAATGCTGCCAGCAACCATCCCCGCGCTGGTGTAGTAGCTGCTCCACACCAGCGAAAGAACGGTAAGCGAAACTACCAGGGTAAGTGTCATCCCCGTTACACCAGTTTTCGAACCAAGGCTTCTCGCTCCGCCTCAGAGGAGGGATCGGTCTTTTTCCCCTTGCCCTTTTGGCGTTGCTTGCCCAAAAAAGCAATGAGTTCGCCGTGTGTCTTGGAATCCAGCGGGAAACGGGAAGCGGCCCAAATCCCCACCACGAGCAGGGCAATGGGAACGAACGCCAATACGATACGAATGGCGAGCAGTACCCCGGAAGGTTGCACCTGTTCGGTTACGGTGCGCACACCGTTTTCCACGGTTTCCACCGGGTTGAGGTACCCCATCCAGCCCAGAATGGCTGTCACAAGCGCGATAGCAACCCCGGAGGCCAGCTTGCGGGCAAAGGTAATCAATCCGCTGAAGTTGCCTTCGCGGCGTTCGCCAAAGGCCAGTTCTCCCACGTCGGTGACGTCACCAAAAATGGTATGGGGCATCACAGCCGCGGCGCTCACGCCTGCACCGATCAGCGCCGCCATCGCGAAGATCGTCCAGGAAGGAGCCGTTGCCGGCAGGAAGAAAACCATCACCCCGCCCACCGACCACACCAGCGAGCCGATGATGTAGGCGCGGGTCTTCGAAGTTCTCTTGGCGATCATTGCATACAGCGGAATGGCCAGGATTTCCACCGCCAGCAGCGTGCCCAGCACCAGCGGCAAAAGGTTGGGTTTCACCAGGTAGTATTTCATGTAGTAGGCAAAAATCATCGACACGATGTCCATGGAGAGGTACGCGGCCATGAACATCCAGAGCAACTGGCGGAAACACTTGATCTGCAACGGTTGCACGATCATTTGCTTGAGCGAAAAACCGCGTGAGCCCCCCTGGAATTCCTTGCGCTCCTTGCTCACGGCAAAAACCCCGATCCAGGGAAGCGCAAACAACACGCCGAACACCAGCGCCATCACGATGTAGCCGGTGCGCACGTCCGGGGAAAAGCGGTTCACGATCATCATGGGGAACAGCGCGCACACCAAGGAGGACCCCAACGAGAAGATGAGGCGGATGGAGTTGATGGACGTGCGTTCGTGGTAGTCCAGCGAAATTTCCGCGGTCATGGCCTGGTAGGGCACCATCACCAGGGTGACCACGGTATTGAAGAAAAGGTAGGCCCCGAGAACGTACGCGAATCGCCCACCCTGCCCCGCGAAATCCACCGGGAACCAAAGCAGGAAAAAGGAGAGGAAGATCAACCCGATACCCGCAAGGAAGTAGGGTCTTCGACGTCCCCAACGCGTGCGCGTATGGTCGGAAATCTGCCCCATGAACGGGTCAGTCACCGCATCCCAGACCTTTCCGATCAAGAAGATCGGTGCCACGTACACCATGTTAAGCTTAACAACATCGGTTAAAAAAATGGCGTAGAAGAAGTTCACGATGTTGAAAGCGCCCCCGCCAAAAATGTCCCCGGCCCCGAAGAAAAGCTTGGTTGCCAGGGAAACCTTCTCGTTTTTTTTCATACCCTTTCCCCCTTCGTCCAGATACAGGGATTGTAACACATTTGGCGCGCACTTTTTCTTCGGAAAGCGTATTTTATGATAGAATTGGATTTTGAAAGGGGTGGTACACTTGGAACTTTTCAAAGGTGGCCAAGTTTGGAAGGACGACCGCCTGCAACGACTGGATTTTCGCGTGGAAAACGGGCGCTTCGTTTCTTTTGGCACGGATCTACAACCTTCAGGGGACACCCGGGTAATTGACCTGGAGGGCAAGTACGTGTACCCGGGAATGATCGACCCCCACACCCACGTGGGGATTTTCGAGGAAATGACGGGATGGGAAGCGGGAAACGATACCAACGAATACAGTTCTCCCGCCACGCCATCTGTGCGCGCCATCGACGCAATCAACCCGCTGGACGCGGGGTTGCGCAGTGCGAGAAACGCCGGGGTGACCACGGTTTGCGTGTTACCTGGCTCGAGCAACGTGATTGGTGGCGAAGGCGTTGTGATCAAGACCGCGGGGAAGAACGTGGACAAGATGGTCGTTCCCACACCCAAGAAACTGGTGAAAATGGCATTCGGGCGGAACCCATCCTGGTTCTGGCAAGGGCAGAAGAAATCTCCTTTTACGCGCATGGCCGTGGGGGCCTTGCTTCGGGAACAACTGGTGAAAGCCCAGAACCAGGCCAAGAAACCCGAAGAAGAAAGGGGAAATGACCTGGAAACGCGGTTGCTCCAGGAGCTGCTGGACCACAAGGCGATGGCCCGCATCCACGTGGCCAACATGGAAGACATCGAAACCATCGCACGCATTTCCTCCGAGTTCGGTTTCGAGTACGTGCTCGACCACGCCACGGCGCTCCACACGAACCCGGAGTTCGCCCGTTCGCTTGGGGTCCCGGCAATACTTGGCCCACTCAACGTGTGTGCACGCTCGTTCCAAACCTACGACCTTACGTTCCACAGCGTGCAGATCTTGCAGGACCAGGGATTGCTTCTTTCCCTAATGACCGACGCACCCGTGATCCCGCTGTCCCTGATCCGCGTGCAACCCTGGATACTGGCCAGGTTGGAGCTCTCGGAAGCCCAAATCGTGGACCTGCTCACCCGAAATGCCGCCAAGATCCTGGGAATCGAGGATCGTGTGGGTTCGCTCTCCGCTGGATTGGACGCAGACTTCATGGTCCTTTCGTCTGGTTTTTTCGACGTGTTATCCGTGGTGGAAAACACCTACATCCAGGGGAAAGTCGTGGGAGGTGAATGGGATGAAGACGCTCATTAAAAACGGAACCATCCACCCGGTGACGTCTCCTTCTTTCGTGGGTGACATCCTCGTGGAGGACGGGAAAATCGTCGGGGTGGAACCCGGCATCCAAGTGAAGGCAGATACATTGATCGAGGCTTCTGGTCTCCACGTGTTCCCGGGATTGGTGGAAGAGCATTGCCACATCGGGATCCACGGGGAGAAGACCAACCAGGTAAGCGACAACGACGTGAACGAGTGGTCCGATCCCGTCACGCCGCAGTTGCTCGCGATGGACGGGGTGAAGCCTTTCGACGAAGGCTTCCGCTACGCGATCAGCGCCGGGGTCACCACCCTCAACATCTTCCCTGGCAGTGCGAATCCCATCGGGGGGTTCGGCGTCACCCTCAAAAACGACTTGGACGTGCCCTACCAAGAACGCGTGCTGCTGGAACGCTCCGGCATGAAGATGGCCATGGGGGAAAATCCCAAGAAAACCCACCAGGAATCCAAGAAGATCATGACCCGCATGGGAACAGCGGCGGTGATCCGAAAAGCTTTCTCTGACGCGATCGCTTACCGCAAGAAGAAAGACGAGAAAGGATTCGATCCCAAGAACGAGGCTCTATTGCAGGTCTTGGATGGGGAGTTCAAGGCACACGTGCATGCCCACCGTGCGGATGACATGCTCACGATCTTGCGCATCCGCGACGAGTTTGGTTTCCAGCTGAGCTTCGAGCATGCCACCGAGTCCCACCTCATCGCGGATCTGTTGGCGGAAAAAGGCGTGGAGCTCGCGGTGGGACCCATGTTCACCGCGCGCTACAAGATCGAGGTGAACAACCGCACGCTTCGCACTCCGGGGATCCTGGAAAAGGCGGGCATTTCCGATATCAGCCTGATCACCGACGACCCCGTGATTCCCATCCTTAACCTTCCGATCCAAGCGGGGCTGGCCATGCACCACGGGCTTTCAGGAGACCTGGCGTTGCGGGCCATCACGATCAATCCCGCGCGCAACCTGGGATTAGCAGACCGCATTGGAAGCATCGAAAAGGGAAAGGACGGGGACCTGCTGGTGTGTGACCGGGACGTGCTCGATCCCACCCACCGGTTGCTGTTCACGCTGGTCAACGGCAAGGTGGCCTTTGATTCTTCAAAACAGGAGTTGGTACTATGAAGAAACGCATTACGAACGTCAAGATCTTTCCCATTTCTTCCGAACCCTTCGAAGGCGAACTTCTCTTCGACGAAAGCAGCATCCTCGAAGTGGGGCCCAAGGTGCAGGGAACTGCAGAGGAAACGTTGGATGGAAAGGGCGGGCTCCTGATGCCTGGTTTCATCGACGGGCATTCCCACATCGGCTTGATGCCCGAAGGCTACGGCTGGGAGTACGACGACGTGAACGAGTATTCTGACCCCGTCACGGCCGACGTGCGCTGCATGGATGCCTTCGTCCCGACGGACATGGGGATCGAGGAGTCCGCCCGCGGTGGCGTGATGATGTACTGCGTGCTTCCCGGGAGTGCCAACCCAGTGGGGGGGCTGGGATTCATCGCCAAGTACACCCGTTCCAACTTGCTGGAAGACAAGGTGATCCGAGCGGACTGCGGGTTGAAGATGGCCACCGGGGAAAACCCCAAGCGCGTGTACCAGGAATACAAGAAAATGCCGGTGACCCGCATGGGAACAGCCGCGGTGATGCGCAAGTTCTTCTTTGACGGGTTGAACTACATGCAGAAGAAAGAAAAAGCCGAAAAGGAAGGCAAACCGTTCAGCGAAACTGACCTGAAGATGGAAGTTGCCCAACTCGTACTGGAAAAAGAAATCCCTGCACGCATCCACTGCCACCGCGCGGAAGATATGCTGACCGCCATTCGTATCAAGAAGGAATTCGACATCAACATCGTGATCGAACACGCAACCGAGCTGATCAAGGTGGCCGACGAGCTCAAGCAGAACGAGATCCCGGTTTTTCTCGGACCATACATGGGAAGCCGCCCCAAGGTGGAATTGCGCGAGATGACCTACCGCACCTACGGTGCCGCAGAGAAAGCCGGTATCCTTTTTGGCTGCATGAGCGATCACCCGGTTTTCCCCGCCGAGGTGCTGCGCATCCAGGCTGGCCTGGGAGTGCAATACGGTGCCTCGGAGAAGGCCATGCTCGAATCGCTCACCATCAACCCTGCGAAAATCCTGCAGCTGGAGGAAAGCTACGGAACATTGGAAGAAGGGAAGGTCCCCATGATGTGCCTTTGGGATGGCCATCCCTTTGACGCCAGGTCCCGCGTGGTATGGAACAACGTGGACGGGTGGCTTTCGCGCTAAACGATCTACCAAACGAAGCAACTCGGATAACCCCCCTTGCGGGGGTTACTTTTTTTTGCGGCGGAAAATTTTCCATCGTGGAACAAGTGGATGGAAGTAGGTAGCCATTTTCCGCGTTGATTCGCTCTTCCCGAGGAACAGCAAGCCACCAGGACGAAGGGAGAAATGGAAAAGCGAGAGTACTTCCTGCTGGAGGGAGGGTTCCAGGTAGATCAACAGGTTGCGGCAACTCACCAGGTCCACGTGGAGAAGGGGGGGATCCACGAGTACATCGTGCATTTTGAATTCCACCATGTCACGCAACAAGCTACGGGGTTGGTACCCGTTTCCCACCTTGTGAAAGAATCGCTGCAAGAGAGGGGTTGGAATTCCCTCGCACTGTTGCGTTGCGTAAACGGCCTGCCGTGCGAACTGCAGCGAGGCAGGGTCCACATCGCTGGCAACAATGTGCACTTTTTCCGAAGCGGCTGGCCCCCATCGCTCCTGGAAAAGCATTGCCAGGCTGAACGCTTCTTGGCCAGTGGAACAACCCGCGACCCACAGCTTCGTGCTCCCAGAGTCATGACCCAAAAGCGGAAGGGCTTGCTGTGCCAGTGCCTCGAATGCCCCCGGATCACGGAAAAAAGAGGTCACATGGATTTGTAGGTGGTGCAACAGCGAATTGGCTTCTTCCGCGGAGGCTTGCAGCAGTTCCACGTAGCTTGCTGCCTGGGAAATCCCCAGCAGGATCATGCGCCGCTCGATTCTGCGCACTATGGTATTTTTCCGGTAACGATCCAGGTTTCTTCCGGTATGCTCCCGGAGGGCGGAAAACACGCGCGGAAGGAAGGCAGGAGCAAAGTGCACGTCGCGAGCGGAAGAGGGGGGGGGAGCAGTTCCGTTGTGCCCCGGGAAAAGCTCTTCCAAGGAGCTACCCAGTTGGTCCGGGGGAAGCATCCGCTGGACGAAACGCTTTTGCTGCACCAGCACGGGAAGAGCCCGAAACGGCGTGGAAGCAGGATCCTGCACCAGCAAAGGCCCATCCCACCAGGAAAGGAGATCGACCATACCCGGAAACTCATTTCCCAACCCACCCAGGACAACCAGTGCAACCTTTCTTTCAGCCTCGAGCAAGGAACGGAAGAAAAGGGAAAAGACCGGACGAAGCTGCCGCTGGAAGGATTCACCGCTGAGCATCACGCCATTTTGCGACCCCACGGGGTAAGGGTAGACCACCCCATCCAAAACCTTCTCTCCTGGCAAAGGGAAACGCACGGGGTACTTGCTGCTCCGCTGTATGACCCTTTCCAGTAAGCCGGGAAAATCGGGTGCCAAGCGTTGCGCCACGAAAAGGGTTGTTGCGGGTGGAAGAAGCAGGTTTCGCAGGAAGGCTTCCAGGGATCCCAAGTCAAAGAAAGAGGAAAGAACCACCACGGCATTACACGGGGAAGAAGTGGGCATTGTTACCCTTCTTCCCCTGTGATTCGAGGGAATGAGGGCCTGGTGAAGCGCAGCACGAAAAACAAGCCTCCCAGCACGATGCCTCCGGAAAGCAGCGCCCAGCCGATTCCAAAACGGTCCGCCACCCAACCCGCAATGGGCGCACAAATCGCCATCAGAAGAGTTTTCAAGCTCGATTCCACGGAGAGTCCACTTGCCATCGTACGATGGTGGATCTGGTCACTTACGTACGAAACCGTGAGAGGGCGGCGCAAGTTGTGCAAAAGGTACAACCCAAAGAAAGCGGCCACGCTCCCGATGGAAAAACCCCACAGTACGAACACACCCGAAAAGGTAAGCAACGCAACCCCCAACAGGAACGTAGCGTTGAGTGCCTTTTCCGCGGATCCCACCTTCTGCTGGAAGTGCCCGGCTCGTGCGGATGCCAGGCTGGTTGCAAGGTAAATCCCGAAGAAGGCGACACCGATCACGATGGCTTCCCGCTGCTGCCCTTCCAAGAAAAGGAAAACGGGCAACGCGAGTGCAAGGCTTTTCAAGATGGGCTGCAAAAAGTTTCCCGCTACCTCGAAAAAAGCATCGAAGGTGGCCCCGTTCAATAGCCCTTGCAGTGCCCGGGGATTGGTGAAAACCTGGAAGAATTGCCCCAAGGTGGCCCGGCTGCTACCTGGGGATCGTTCGCCGTCAAGGACCTTAGGGTAAGAAGCAAGGTTGAGGAGGTTCAAGAAGTAGGGCACCATGGAGGCAACAAAAACGATGCGGTAGGAACCCGAGAAGAAAACGAGCCCCGCAGCGATGAGAGCGTTCGCGGCGGACCCCAGCTGGGAAGCCGCACGGGTCGAACCGTAGTAGCTGGCTTTCCACTTGCCCCAACCTTTCAACCGAAGGTATTCCAAGATCATGGCCTTGTGCGTACCCGTGCGAAAGGCCTCCCCCACGGCAAAGAAAACCATGGCCACGAAGATCCAGGCCAAAGTGGGAAAGAAAAAGAAAAGGCCGAAAGAGAGCAGGTACCCCACCATGGAAAGTACCATAGAGATGCGCCTTCCAAAAAGATCCGCCACCACCCCGGTGGGAATTTCCAAAAGGTTGGTGGACACCTCACGAACGGAGAAGAAGAAGCCGATCTGCAAGAAGGAAAAACCCTGGTCGCGGAAGAAAAGCACGAGGAACGGTTCGAAAAAGCGAAGATTCTTTAGGAAACCGTAGGCGGCAAACCGGTAGAACTGCACATCTTTCTTCGGTGGAGATTCCATGCCTTCTCTGTTTCTCCCTTCGTTTGCTTACCAATCGGGCTCAAACACTTGCAAGTGGTACACTTTCCCCGAACGGGTGTCCTGGAAAAGCACGGCAAACAGCACGTTGTTTCCGGTCCATTCCTTTCGCGCGGAGAAGACCATTTGAGTTGGTTGGTTTTTCCAGGGGATCACCTGGATTTCCCGCACCACGTTGGAGTAGCGCGTTCCCTCCACGAACACGCTTTTCTGCACCGCAAGGCCCACGATCTGCCCCCTGGAATACTGCTTGGAAAGCGAAACATCGAAGCGGGCCTGGGTACTGGAAAACTCCACGCTTGCTTGCATACCGTAATCCGGGCGAAACCGGTTTTTCTCCACCCCCAGGGCGGATTCCAGGGTTGCGGGGAAATGCGAAATACTGCCCACCCACTTCTGGTTTCCCTGCACCACGAAACCAGGAAGGGAAGAAAGCGCGTAGAAATCCGACCGCTCTTCCCCACCCGGAACCTCCAGAGCGTCTTGCCACAGGTGAAAACTCACCACGAGCGCGTCTTGGTGGGAGCGTTGCCATTCCAGGAGTGGCTGGTTGAGTTGCTCACAAGGTTCGCAGAAACAGGAAGAAAACACTTCCACCAGGATGGGGTCGTTGTTTGCAAACGCGTGGGTCCCGAAGAAAAGGAGCAACGCGAGCCCCAAAAACCACTTCGTGCTCCTGCAAAGGTTTTTGCCCAACTTACAGGTCATCGGGGATGAACCCTTTCATCTGCGAACGGTACAACCGTGCGTAATGTCCATCTTCTTGCAGCAACGAAGCGTGGTTACCTCGTTCCAGGATGCGCCCGTTCACGATCACCAGGATTTCGTCGGCGTTTTGGATCGTGGAAAGCCGGTGGGCAATCACGAGGGTGGTACGACCGCGGGAAAGGTCTTCCAGGGACTTTTGGATCATTTGTTCCGTTTCGTTGTCCAGCGCGGAGGTTGCCTCGTCCAAAATGAGAACCGGGGGATTCTTCAAGAACACGCGTGCAATGGCAATACGCTGCTTTTGGCCACCGGACAGTAGGATGCCTCTTTCCCCGATGTACGAATCGTAGCCCTTCTCCAGCGTGGTGATGAAGTCGTGAATGCGTGCGTGCTTTGCAGCCTGGATAATCTCCTCTTCGCTGGCGTTTCCCTTGCCGTAGGCGATGTTATCGCGGATCGTTCCCGCAAAGAGGAAGATATCCTGTTGCACGAAACCGATATTCCGCCGCAAGCTTTCCAGCGTGATGCGCTTGATGGGCACCCCATCCAACGTGATATCTCCCTCGGTGGCCTCGTAGAAACGGGGAATGAGGTGGCATAACGTGGTTTTGCCTCCCCCCGAGGGGCCAACGACGGCAATGGTCTTGCCGTGCGGAATTTGCAGCGAAACCCGATCGAGCACGGGTTCGCTCCCATCGTAGGAGAAGGAAACGTTCTCAAACTGGATGTTCCCCGCCACGTTCTCTATCTCCCGGGCATCGGGAGCATCCTGGATCTCGGGCCGAATCTCCATGACTTCCACGAAACGCTCGAAACCTGCCATTCCGGATTCAAACATCTGGGAGAATTGCATGAGCCGGCGAATGGGTTGGAAAAAAATCTCGATGTACAAGAAAAAGGCCACCAACACACCGGGAGTGATCCAACCCTTGAAGCAGAAAAACCCTCCCAGGCCCAACACCAGCACCTTCAGGATGTTGGAAAGGTAATGGATGCCCGAGGTCATTTCTGCCATGGTCTTGAAAGCACTCTCGCGCGACCGTCGAAACTCGTCGTTCCCCACGTTGAACTTCTCCATCTCGAACTCCTCGTTGGTAAACGATTGGGCCTCTCGGATCCCCGAGATGCTGTTCTCCAACTGGGCATTCACGTCCGCAATGCGCTTGCGCACCTCGCGGAAGGCCCGCGACATCTTCCGGCGCTTGATGATGCCAAACCAGAGCATCACCGGAATGAAGGAAAAGGTGATCAACGTGAGCGGTACGTTGGTGAGCAACAAAAGCACAAACGCACCTACCAGCGTGACCAGGGACAGGAAGAGGTCTTCGGGACCGTGGTGGGCCAATTCCGTCATTTCGTTGAGGTCGTTGACGATGCGGGACATGATCTTCCCGGTGCGCACCTTATCGAAGTAACTGAAGGAAAGCGTTTGCAGGTGCGAAAAGATGTCCTTGCGCATGTCGTATTCCATGCGCGTGCCCAGAACATGCCCCCAGTAGTCCACGATGTAATTGAAGAGCGCGCGCAGCGAGAACAGAGCCCCCAGCACGATGGCAGCGATCACCAAACCCCGCACGTTTCCCTCGGGGATGAAGGAGTCAAGGGCTTTTCGCGTGTACTGCGGAAAAACCAAGTCAATTCCCGCCATCAGGAAGGCACACGTCAAATCAATGGAAAAGAGCTTCCAATGGGGGCGGTAGTACGCTATGAATTTTCGGATCAAGAAAAACACCTCTTTTGGGAATATGGGAAAGAATTACGTGTACCGGCGTTGGATCTTGGTGAAAACCTCCACGAACTTGGGGTCGAACTGCTTTCCCGCTTCCTTTTGCAACTCGGAAAGGGCATCGTTTGGGGCAACCCCTTTGCGATACGGTCGATCACTGGTCATGGCATCGAAACAATCGGCAATGGCCAACACCCGCGAAATCATCGGGACTTCTGGCCCCGCCATCCCCTCGGGGTAGCCACGACCGTCCCAACGCTCGTGGTGGAAACGGACGTAGTTGGCGATATCTTTCAAGTCAGTGGAAGTATCCAACACCTGCGCACCCCACACTGGATGCATGCGGATGATTTGGAACTCTTCGGCGGTAAGCCGGCCTGTTTTGGTCAGGATAGCGCCCGGAACCAGGATCTTGCCCACATCGTGCACCAACCCCGACCAATACACGCGTGCGACCCGTTCCTTGCTCCAACCCAGCTCCTCGGCAACCTGTGCAGACAATTGGGCAACGTTCTCCGAGTGTCCCTTGGTGTAGGGGTCGTGGAGTTCCAACATGCGGATCATGGACATGATCAGTTCTTTCTGGAAGCGGCCTTGCTTGATGGAGTACTTCTGCATGGCCAAGAAAGCAGATGCCACGTTGGAAAAGGACTCCAAGATGCGGATATCGTTGGAATCGAAGTTTTTATCACTTTCCGAAGCAATATCCAGCGAGACATTCCCTACCGTCTCGTGGCCAATTTTCAAACGACTCAACAGCGAGTAATTCACCGGGAGTGTTGCCTGCGTAAGTTTCTCGTGCGTATCCTCGGGCAAGAACTCCCTGTCCTTGCGCAGGATATCCTCCACGAGCGAAACGGATTCGATGGGAAACAGAAGGGATGCATCCAGCGCAAGCTCCTTGAGTTTCTCGATGTTGTGCCCGATGGCATGAACGTACCGCCACTGCGCACCTTCCACCAGGGAGATACTTCCATAATCCGCCTTGGGAACGAGCACCATCAACATCTCGAGCAGTTCTTTCAAGAAGCCATCGTTGTCTTCCTGCACGGCCAACGACATGTGCGAGGTAAGGGCGATGATGCGTTCCATGCCTTCCCGCAAGGATTCGACCTTTTGGAAAGACTCGTCCCGCTCACGGACCATCAAATTGCACTCGTGGGCGCGGGCTTGCAGCGTTTCGTTCTCCACTTCCAGCTGCTCAACACGCATGGAACTTTCGGAAAGAGCCCGAGAATACTGGGTTTCCCTCCGAATGCCGTGCACAAGCGAGCGGGCCAGAAAAAAGAAGCCCACCCCAAAAAGCGAAACTCCCAGGATCTGCAACAATCCTGGGAAAAAAACCAAACCGATTCCAACTCCCTGAAAGAAAAGCGAACTCCAAAATGTCTTTCCCATTTTTGTTATACCAGGACATTCCCTGGCTCTCCTTGGGTTATCTTACCATATTCTCTCCCCTTCTCGCTGTTTTTGGGGGAATCCGTGTGCCACAAAAAGAGGGGTTTTTACCGCAGCTTCTCCAAGATTTGCTGGAGAAAGGTGGGAAGGCAAAAACTGGCAAGATGCAGTGCGGGGTTGTAGTACTGCAATTTCATGTGTGCGGCGGAAACGTTGGAACGGATCTGGCGAGGGTCGAGTTGCTTTGATGCGATGGTGTAGGTCCAAAAACCGGAGGGGTATTGCGGCGAAAAACCCGTGTACAGCATGGTCTGGGGGAACACGGAGTGGATGCGCGAAAAGGCCATTTCCAGCCAACTACGATCGAACACCGGATCTTCCGTTTGCGCCACGAGGAAACCCTGCGGGGTCAGTGCCTGCAAGCAGTTTTTATAGAATTCCGGGGTAAAAAGGGTACCCCCTTCTCCCGCGGTGGGATCTGTGGAATCGATCAAGATTGCATCGAAGGTGTTGGGAAATTCCCCCACCAGTTGGGCCCCATCCCGGAACAGGATCTTGGATCGGGGATCGGAAAAGGAAGAGGAAAGTTTGGGAAGCCACTCGCGCGCAGCTTGCACAACCTTTTCGTCGATTTCTACCAACCAGGCCTCTTGTACGCTGGGATGCTTGAGCACCTCGCGCAGGGTTCCCCCATCCCCCCCACCGATGACGAGCACTTTCCGGGGACAGGGGTGCGCAAAAAGGGCAACATGCACCAGCATCTCGTGGTACATGAACTCGAAGGCATCCACCGTTTGCGTAATGCCGTCCAAGGCGAAAACTCTCCCCAGGTAGGGGGTTTGCAAGATATCGATCCTTTGGAAAGGAGTTTGCTCGGAAAAAAGCACGCGGGACACGGAAAAGAAAACCCCAGCATGCCCTCCCTGAAACGTTTCCTCGAAGCGCAAATGCGACAGCTCTTTCGGATCCATCAAGCCCCCACCTTGTAAGGCGCACTCTCTTCGATTCCGATTTCCAGGTAACGACCCCTCTTGAACTCGTCGGTACTCGTGCGCCCTGCTTCGAACACTTGCTTGAGGTAATCGAAAGCCACCCAGGGATCCACGTGGTCCCCACAGGTAAAAACATCGACCGCAGCGTACCCGTATTCCGGCCAGGTATGAATCGCCAAGTGCGATTCTGACACGACCACTACGCCACTCACTCCGTGTGGCAAAAACTTGTGGAAACTGCTGTCCACGATCGTGGCTCCTGCCAAAAGGGCAGCACTTTTCATGGATTCCTCCACAACTTGCACGTTATTCAACGCGGATTGGTTGCATTCAAAAAATTCGGCGATCAGGTGTTTTCCAAGGGCTTTCAATGATCCCAACTCCTTCCGGGTGAAGTGTCTATCGGTTAGTCGATCTTAATCCATAGAATCATGCATTTTCGCTTCGTGGAATTGTTTTCCAGAAAATGCTTCTTGTCGGCGCGGTAGTAGAAACAATCTCCCTTGCGCACCGAAAATGGTTTTCCATCCAGTACCAACTGCGCCTGGCCATCCAACACGAAACCAAACTCGTCTCCTTCGTGGTAATCTTCCTCTTCTGTTTGGGCGCGAGGTTCCAACGTTACCAAGAAAGCATCGATTTTCTTGCTCTCCACCTCGTCCATGAGCATCTCGGAGCGAATGCCTTTGGGTTCGTCGTACACGGGAATACGCTCTTCCCGCTTGTATACCACCATTTCCTGCTGGGCATCCGAAAAGAAATCTTTGAGGCCACTTCCCACTGCCTTGAGAATGCGTTCCAAGTTGTCCAGCGTGGGAGAGGTTTTTCCCGTTTCCACCTGCGAAATGAAACTTCGGGCCAGGTCCGCTCGCGCGGCCACGTCTTCTTGGGTCAATCCCTTTGCCAGCCTAAGTTTGCGAATCTTCTCTCCTGGGGTCATCATTCCATCCTTTTTGGGAGTTTGTCGCTTTATTTGACAAAGTTCGTCACCAGACGGCGCATTATATCACCTATGACGAAAATTGTCAATTACATAGACATTTCCGATTTCCAGCCTTCGGATTTCCAGGGTACCATCGTGGGCAATGCGTGTGATATAATCGGGGCAGTGGGAGGAAGGGAGAAGCGTAATGCGCTGGAAAAGCCTGGTTTGCCTGGCGGCCTGTTTTTTGTGTGTTTCGGTTTCCGCTCGGACCTTTAGTGAAGATTTTATTGGGTTGATATTGGAAGTGAAACCCGATTTTTTCCTTTTGCCGGAAGTGGATAAGAAACGGGACATCGTGGATCTCTCCTTCAACGCGGTGTACGGTCCTTCCTGGTTTTCCCCGTTTCGTTTTCGCGGCGGCATGGGGATCATGTCCTTCAAAAAGCCCTACGTTTCTGCGGGAGTGGAATGGGTGGTGTTCGAAACCCTGAACGAATCCTACGGAATCCAGTTTGGGGGGTATATTTCCCTGCTGGGCAATCTGGGATTGGAGCACTGGGATCTCTTCGTGGAGGCCGGCATGATGATTCCCGTTTCTCCCATCGGTGGCGTGCAAGTTGCCGTGGGGGTAAATCGAATGCTGCACCCCACCCTTTCCCTTGCATACCGTGGGGGTATCTACCCGTTGCAAGTGCAAGAACCATCCAAATAAAGGGGGAGTTTGATGAAAAAGTTCGTGCTGTTGCTCGTGTTCGTTGCTCTCGTGCTGGTGTTCAGTTCTTGTTCCATGCTCTTCAAAACGGCGGATGGAAACCTGGGGTACTTCCCCAACATTATCGGAACACCTGTCGGGAAGTTCGAAGCATCCCAGGAATTGTGGTTCATTATCGATCCCATCCTTTTCCCGATGTCCCGGCCCCACGAGAACCTGGACAAAATGATTGGACCGGAGGTATTTGCCCGGGGAGGCGCCTTTGCCAAGAACCTGGAGATCAGCTACGGCTTCACCATTTGGGATTTCGTGATCACCTACTTCGTTCCGTTCGTGGGGCGTGGAACCATTTCCGTTTCGGGCGAAGCTTTCAGCAATTTCTGAGCAGATGCACCGGTTGCTGGTAACGGGTTTCGAACCCTTTGGAAAGGAAAAGGTCAACCCATCTTGTGACCTGATCGCAGCGCTTGACGGGTTGCAGGTGGAAAACTGGCAGGTAATGGGACGCATCCTCCCCGTTTCCGTGGAAAAAAACCGGGAAGGGTTTGGCGCGTTGCTCCACGAGGTGCAACCCCATGTGCTGGTGAGCGTTGGCCTCAGCGCACGCGCCCGTCACATCACGCTGGAACGCGTTGCCCTCAACGTGTTGGACACGCGCATCCCGGACAACGACGGAAGCCACTTCCGCGATGAACCCATCGTTCCCGGAGGTCCGGCGGCGTACTTCTCCACGCTTCCCATTCGCCCGTTACTGCAACGCCTTCACGAGAAAAAGGTCCCCGCGGTTCTTTCCAACAGCGCGGGGACCTACCTTTGCAACTACGTGATGTACCTCGGATTACACCTATCCCGACACGTCCTTTCCCCCACTACACCGGGCTTCGCCCACACCCTGAGCGGGTTTGTCCACGTGCCGTTCCTTCACGAACACGTGTTGGATCGGTCGGAGTTCGCCAGCCTCTCCTTTGAAACCATGCTTCGCGGAGTGGAAGAGATTATCCGCGGCTCGATCTCCCACTTTTCCCAGCTCTCTTCGTGAACAGCGACTGTACCACGGGGTCATCCCGGTAGAGCTTGAGGATGAAGAAAGCAATCAGCACGTTTGCCCCGTAAAAAACCGTGGAGATCGAAAACAGCAAGTTATACCCTTCGATGCTCGCTCCCACGATGAAACCGAAGAGCATGGCGGCTACCCCCCGTACCGCGTTGTTCAAGAACGAGTTGATGCCGGAAATCGTGGAGATGGATTCGGAGGGGATACTGGAGTTCACGATGGACGCAAAAATGGGTGTGGCGGTGTTCATCAGCACGAAGCGAAGAGCGTAGAGCACCGTGAACACGAAAGGATTGCGCACCAACACCAATCCCACCATCAATGGCACCACAAGTGCCTGGGTGAGCAACCGGAATTCCAGTGGACCGAAGCGGTTTCCCAGGCGGTGGGCAAAACTATTGCCAAAGGCCGTCCCCAGTTGTGCGACCGAAAGCGCGATGCCGATACCCGTCGCCGACATGTCGAACAGATCCTTGAAGATCAAGTTCCCAAAGTGGATGAACAAACCCGCCCCGAATCCCACCGTCACCGTGGTCATGTAGTGGAAGAACAAGATGCGTTTTTGGCCGAGGGAGAACCCGGAAAAATCGAAAACGTGTTTCAGCCGGCGTACCGGCTCTACCGCTTGAATACGCAACAGCGGGAAGAAGGAAACGAAGAACAGAACCATGGAAACCACGAGCGTGGGCTGCAACCCCAACGTGTCGCCCATCCATCCTCCCAGGAAATTCCCCAGTACCCCGCTTCCCATCATCAACCCCATATTCAAGCCAAACAACTTGGCCCGGTGGCGGGTTTCGGAAAGCGTCACCATGAGCGCCTGCACCACGGTAAACGAAACCACGAGGAATCCACCCCGCAAGAAGGAAAGCACCAACAAGGCAGGCATTTCTTTTTGGAATACCAGGAGAATGGAGAAGAGGGGAATGACCACGGAAGACAGCAGCAAAATGCGCCGCCGCCCGAACATGTCCGCCAGCGTGCTCACCAGCAATCCCAGGATCGCCGCACCCCAGAGTTGGGCACTGGTTATGTTTCCGATCTGCCCGTTGGTGAGATTGATTTCCCGCAGGAACAGGTTTAGGATGACGTTGAAGATGTTGTTGGCAAAGGCGGTGACTATCGTGTACAGCAAAAGATGGCGTGCGGATTTGTGCATGTTTCCCTCCGGTTGGCGAAAGAACCACCGGAAAGTATAGCACAAAAAGGTTAGGAAACAAAACGTATTAGCGGGAACTTCCCCTTTCCACCCGAACCTTCCGGACGTCTCCTGCCTGGAAGGATTTGCTCTCACCCGAATCAAGGACCAGTTCCAGCGCCTCCACGGGGGTATCTACCAGGGTTCCTTCCCACCGCTTTTCCGAAAGCGCGCAATGCAACGAAACGCGTTCGCCGCCGTGGAAGTAACTCTTTTGGCGCACGCGCCTTTTCCATGCACCGGGTTCGAAACGATTCCAATTCTCCTGGAACGCTTCGAGGAGGGCAAAATACACCGGAACAACTTCCCGGTGCTGGTGGCAAACGTCTCGAAGGGACACTGCGGGAAAATCCAGTTTGCCGGGAACGGCGTTGTTGATGTTCATCCCCATTCCCACCACGAGCACACCCTTTTCCCCCTGGCCGCAGAATTGGCCCAAGATTCCCGCCACCTTCCCGTCGGCGGAAGGCGTCCCCGTGGAAAAAACGATATCGTTGGGCCACTTCAGCCAGAACCCCTTGCCGCAGAGCTTTTCCAGCACATCCAACCCCGCCAGTGCCAGCAACGAGGGAATCACGTTCCGGGGAAGGGGGAAGTGTTTGAGCAGCAAGGAAAACCATAATCCTCCCACCGGGGAGACCCAGTTGCGTGCAAAGCGCCCGCGTCCGGCAGATTGGCATCCCGCGCGCAGCACGCAAAAGTGGGGAAGAAAAGCAGCATGCTCCAACAGGTATCGGTTTGTGGAATCCACCGTGGGCAAGAAAAGCTTTAGCATGCACAAAACGCCTCCTTGAAATGCAAAGTTGTGGAATCTTCCCTCCGAATTGTACCAGAATGTCCGCATGGATTCCCTTAGGAAATCCCCAAAACACCGTAGAAGAATACAGCGCTGGAAAATCAACGGGAAAGGGGTGTGCCATGGCAGGAGGATTGTTCAACTCGAATTTCGTAACACTGTCATCCGCGATGGATGCAAGTGCCCTCCGTCACCGGGTGATTTCCCAGAACATCGCAAACGCCGAAACTCCCGGGTACAAGAGAAAGGAAGTCGTGTTCGAAGACGTGTTGCGCGAGGCCCTTTCTCCGCAGGAGTTACGCATCAAGAAGGAAGACCCGCGCCACTTCTCCAACTACCCCGAGAACATCGAGGATGTGCAGGCGCGCATGGGCAGTGTTCGCAACACGTGGATCACAAACGACGGGAACAACGTGGACATTGACCAGGAAATGGCCGTCATGGCCGCCAATAGTTTGCGGTACCAAACACTGGCACGGTTGATGGACCAAAACATCGTCCGCTACAACATCATCTTGAAAGGAACGCGGTAAGTATGTTAGACTTCATGGATACGGTGAACATCAGCGCTTCGGGAATGACCGCCCAACGCTTCCGGTTGGACGTCATCGCCTCGAATATCGCCAACGCCGAAACCACCCGGACCGAGGAAGGTGGCCCCTACCGCCGGCGCGCCGTGCTGTTTGCGGAAGCCTTCCAAAACGCGGTGGACGAGTTGAATCCACCCGATGTGGCCTCTCTTGCCGGTGTACGTGTTGCGCGCGTGGAAGCCGATTCCGGGCCTTTCCGCATGGTGTACGATCCATCCCATCCCGATGCTGACGAAAACGGCTACGTGCAAATGCCCAACGTGAACGTGCTGCGCGAGATGGTTGACCTGATCAATGCCCAGCGGGCATACGAAGCAAACGTATCTGCTTTGAATACAACCAAGGCGTTCGCCAACGCGGCGCTGCAAATTGGGAAGGGAGGGTAATACATGGCCTCTCCAATCGATCCCATTTCGAACCTGAGCGGGTTGGGATCCATCCAACGCCTGGAGCGCATCCAGCGAGAGGACGCCTCCAAGGTGCAAAAGAGTACCGAGCAACCCGATTTCGCCAAGATCCTGAACCAGGCGATGGAACAAGTCAACAAAGATCAAAAAGTGGCGGAAGCAGCTGCAGATGATTTTGCCGCCGGCAAGCTTTCCAGCATTCACGACGTGATGGTCTCCGCGGAAAAAGCTGCGATGTCGTTGCGTCTCACGCTGGAAGTGCGCAACAAGATCGTGTCCGCGTACCAGGAAATCATGCGGATGCAGCTTTGACGGAGCGCTTCCACGCATTCTGGTTTTTTCTTCTCTTGGCGATGGTTGTTCTTGCGAACCCAGCATTCGGGGAACAACCATCTCCTATTGCAACGGATGCTACCGTTACCGTGGTGGTGTTGCAGTTACAGCAAAACGTTTTGATCCCCTTCGAGCAATCGCGCATTTTCTTCTCCGATTTCTTTGAAGTTCTCCTTCCCGACCCCACGTTACAGAAGGAATTTTACCCGTTGATCTTCGGCTACGCTCCCTTGGCAGGGCGCGTGCTCACGCTGGACAGCGATTACGTGCGCTCCCGGTTGCAAGCCATGCTTTCCACTGCTTTCCAGGTAGAACCCGTGGATTTCGAACAAATCCAGGTTGTGCGGGGCCAATCCACGTCCGCGGTGCGTCCCGATTCCTCTTCCACCGGACCCGTTTCTGCGAATCCTCCAGAAGGGGATAGTGTGCAAACCCTTGCTTTCCTACGAGAAGCCTTCTTGGAGCAATACCTCCCCGCGTCCCTTCGGGAATCCACACCCAGCACTTCCATTCTGTTTGAATGCCTCGATGCTTTACCCGTTTCGGAACTCCTCTGGCCCAAACAGACAACGGTATCCTTTTCTCCCTTTTCGCCGGGGGTTTTCCTGGTTCAACTTCGGGCACCGGAGATCAAGGGCAACTGGATGGGAAAAGTCCGCCCCCAATGGTTAAGGAAGGTTGCACTGGCCCAGAGAAATATCCAGTACAAGGATGTCGTTGGTTCCGATTCCATTCGTTTCGAGGAGCGCAATTATTTCGAGAACCTCGGGGCCTACACCCCGGAAACCTTCCCAGACGGCTTCGTGGCGCGGCGGTACCTTCCCGCCGGAACGGTTTTGACCGATTCCATGCTGGAACCTCCGCCGTACGTGCGCAAGGGGCAAACCATCGTCGCGATGATTTCGCTTGGGGGGGTGCGTGTCTCGACCTTCGTCACGCTTTTGGCGGATGCCAAGCTGGGAGATATCGTTTCGGCGCGCAACAATGACACCGGTATCCTGGTTCGTGGGAGGATCGACCCCGGGCCGATACTCACCATTCTGGGGGAATAACACCCGTTGGAGGCAACATGAAAAGAACACTCGTTTTGTTGGTCACGGTGCTTTGGTGGGGGACATTCGTTTTTTCCACCTCGCTGTGGCAGAGCTCTGGGAACCAACAATTCAAGAACCTTTTTTCCGACAACAAGGCATACCAGGTGGGAGATATCCTCACCATTCTCATCGTGGAAAGCATGACCATGAACCAAAGCGACCAAACCGATGACAAGGCGGGTGGTTTGCTTACTTCCACGCTATCCATCATCAAAAATATCAGCAACATTGATCTTTCCGACTTCATTCCCATGGGCGGAGAGGAAGATGCGCAGGTATCCGAAACGGCCAATACGGTGAAATCCCAGGTAACCGCAAAGATCGCCGCCATCGTTCAGGAAATCAACGAGAACGGCAACCTCAAGATCATGGGACGAAAAGAGGTCAAGGTGGGGCAAGACCGCAGGGAACTGGTGATCGAGGGTTTGGTGCGCCCCGCCGACATTTCCGCGGAAAACACCATCGACTCGTTCAAGATTGCGGACGCAAAGCTCTGGTACAACGGGGACGTGGTGTTCCAGCAAGATCCGTCGGAAGATAACTGGATCGGCTTTATCCTTTCCGGACTGGCAGGGGTGATTTTCTAATGAAGAAGATTTTGCTCGTTTCACTGATTCTGCTTTTGGGGGTGGGGCTATCGCTCGGCGCCCTCGTGCGGTTGAAAGACATCGCCCGCTTCCGCGGTGCCCGGGACAACCAGCTCTTTGGCGTTGGGCTTGTCGTAGGGTTGGACGGCACGGGAGACTCCGGAAGCGTTCCTTCCACGTTGCTGAGCAACATGCTAAAGAATTTCGGGATCGCCGTCACCCAGAGCGACCTGGAATCGGAAAACACCGCGCTGGTGATGGTGACCGCCGACATCCCCCCCTTCTTCAAGGAAGGCATGCGCCTGGACGTGCAAGTTTCCTCCATCGGGGATGCCCAATCGTTGGCAAACGGTGTGCTGCTGCAAACCCCGCTGTACGGTGCAGACGGTGTTGTGTACGCGGTGGCCCAGGGGCAGTTGAGCCTGGGTGGGGACGACGTGAAGTCTTCGATCAACCTGCAAACGCGTTACCCCGTGGTTGCCACCATGCCCGGAGGCGCCATCGTGGAAAAGGAAATCCCCACCGAAATCGTGGACGCCAACTCGATTTCGCTGTTGCTTCTCAATCCTGACTTCACAACAGCCGCCCGTGTTTCGCAGGCACTCAATACCCGCTTCGGCGAAAGCATTTCCCGCGCGCTGGATGCTTCCACCATCAAGGTCAAGGTGCCGGATGTTTTCGTGGATGACCTGATCACCTTCCTTTCCATCGTGGAGGAAGTGGAAGTGGTGCCCGACGTGGTGGCCCGCGTGGTGATCAACGAGCGCACCGGGACCATCGTGATGGGGGGCGAGGTGAAGGTAGACGACTTCTCCGTGTCCTACGGCGGGTTCAACATCACCATTCGCAACGGCATGGTCACCGAGGGCGACAACCCGGGGCCCGAAAGCTCCATTCAGAACCTGATCACCGCACTCAAAGCGGTGGGAGCCACGCCACAAGATATCGTTGCCGTTGTCCAAGCCATGAAAGATGCCGGGGTGTTGCACGCCCAGGTCATCATGATGTAGGGGGTGTGCAGATGGATGCCCTCATCCCCCCGGTTGACCATACTTCCACGCGGATCCAGTCCACCCAAAATGCCCTGACCCGCGTTTCTTCACAGAAAGACCTGCAAGATACCCAGTTGCGCGAAGCGGTGAACGAGTTCGTTTCCGTTTTCCTGTCCAAGATCTTCAAGGACATGGACGAAGCCATCCCCCGAAGTGGATTGATGGGTGAAGGCTTCGGCGAAAGTTGGTTCCGCCAGATGCTCTACGACGAGTACGCGCAGGTGGCGGCACGGCAAACGCTCAAGCAAATGGGAGAAGCCGTGTACCGCCAAGTCAAGCAAACCGCTCGCACAACCCCCTGATTTTCTGGGGGTTTTTTTCTTCACGCTTTCTTTATGTTCCGATCGGTATACTCGGGATGTAAAAACAAATTCGGAGGTGAACGGAAATGAAGAAAGCAATGATGATGGGAGCAACACTACTGGTACTCGTGGGAATGACGTTCGCACTGCCACTGGGGCAAGCGATGCTGACCGAGGAAAATGCCGAGATCGTGGCACTGCAGATGCAATACCGCATCGCCGAACTGGTGAACGTGCTGGAAATGACACCGGAACAGATCGCACAGGTACACGATCTGGCACTGGCCACCCGAGAGAAACTGGATGGAATCAAGGACAACGGAACGCATTACCTGGAAGACGCGCTGGCACAAATGGTGGACGGCAACGTGGAAGAAGCCCAACGCTTGCACGGTGAGGCGGAAACCGCTGTGGAAAATGGAAAAACCGCCGTGGAAGAGTACGTGGAGGAAATGAAAACCATCTTCACCGCCGCACAGGTGGAAAACTACAAGCTGCACGCGATTGCCCAGTTGAAGGAGCGCGCTGCCCCCGTTATGGAGAAGGTACAGCAAGCCGTGGAAAACAACCCGATGCTGGTGCGGCAAGTGAAGGAACGGGCACAGAAGGTGCTGCCCAACGCGGGGCAAATCGCCGAACGGGTACGCGATCGCATCTCCCAAGCGGGTGAAGACACCGAAGGACTTCCCGGCAGGGTACTGCGCAACAACATGGGCCCGCTGCAAGGCTACAACGCAACCGACACGCTGTACATGCTCTTCCTTTCCCCCAACGCCATTGAAGTGCTCGAGATGTTCCTGCAATAAGTCTCCCAAGCCCCTTGCAAAAAACGAAGGCCGCTTCCGCGGCCTTCGTTTTACTTTACCCCCAGCACGCGCAGTACCATGGGCACCAGGATCATCCCAATCATCACCCAGTCCCACTTCTTGGCATCCCGGTACACGATGCGGAGAAAAACGGCCACCAGGAAGACCAGCATGACTTTGTACACCCACATCATTTCGCCCACCTCCTCTGGCGCACACCGTCAACCCATATCAACAACAACCCCAGCACCACGAGGGCTCCCAGGAAAAGGGGGAGAAAGAGGGGAGAACCTGCCACGTCCCCGAAACCCCGCGAAAAGACCAGGGCGAGCGTGGCGAAAACCATTGTGAGAAAGAACGAAGGCATGGAACGCCACCACACGGTGAAGTAATTCTTCTCTCCGACAACATGCGCCGCAAAGATACCAGCCAGAGCAGTGGGGGGAACCATGTCCCCGAGTCCGGCCAAAAGGGCGAGCGCCGAGCACACCATGATGTCGTTTTGCCCAAGGAAGGCCAACAGGAACGGCACACCCAACACCGATGCGGCACCGTAGGAAGAAACCGCCCCGAACAGCGGAACCCCCACCGCAATACCCAGAAGAGCCAGCCCCGAGGGTAAATCGTTCAAGAAGGACACGATGAGTCCGCGCGTTCCGTTCAGGGTCATCACCTGGATGAACATGCCCACACCCACCAAGATGGAGAGGATACCGATGGATTCTTTGAGCGCGCGCAACGAAACTTTCCAGAAACTGCTCTTCTTCCCCGAAAAGCTCGCCACGATGGCGCAGGCAAGGAAAATCAAAGGCAGTCCCAGGGAAAGGGAAAAGCGCGAATTTTCCAGAACCATGCCCACAACGAGTAATGCCAGTGGAATGTACATCACCCAGGCCTTTTTCCAGGGGGGCAGGGAGGGAAGCTTGCTCACGTCCACGGGTTTCACGACACGAAAGCCAAGGAGCAACGCGGTTGCGATCGCCAGCGGGAAGGTCAGCAGAAGAAGGGGTGCGGTGAAACCGATATACGGCATGTCCACGCCTTGCCCGATGATCATCGCGGGGATGTTGATCGGTGGGGCGATCATCCCGAAGATCGAAGCCATGGCGATCAATGCGCCAGCACGGGGTTTTCGGAAACCCAGGTCGGTGAGCACCGGGAAAGCGATGGCACCAGTGGTCAAGACCGCGGCGGAGGAAGACCCCGTGATCATTCCCGCAATCATGATGAAGAAGGTCATCACCATGAGCAGGAAAAGGGGGCGACGGTGAAACGTTCGGGTGAGACGTCGGGCCATGTCTTCCAACAACCCGGAAAAACGAATGCTCTCCATGAAGATCATGGCGGTGGCAATCACCAGGATGGCATCGAAATACCCGAATCCACCTTCCACCAGGTGACGCACCGGGAAGAAATGGCCGCTCGCGAGCGCCCCAACCAACGCAGAGAACATCAGCGAAACGGAAATGGGTACCTTGATCGCCGCAAGAGCAACGAAACTACCCAGCATCAAGAAAAAGTAAATGGATTCCGGGTTCAACAGCAACCTCCCCCTTCTTTGCGGTTTCGATTAATTCAGGAACGCCCCAATCCCTTGCGCAACCAGTTCTGATTCCCTGGGAAGCCCTTCCACGCAAACTGGGTTTCCCATCCACAGTTCGTAATTAGTGAAAAGCGCGCGGATGACCTCGTAGTGCATACCCACACGGTGCGCGAGGGAATACACGGGGTCCGTCAACACATCGGGGTCTTTTCTCCAGCGATCCTGACCAGGGTTGGGAGATTCGGACAAGAACGAGAGGCAATCCGAATGGTCGCCGATCTCTCGGTGGCTCAACCCACGGAATTCCGTACTGGACTCTTCCAACTGCATGGAAATCCCCAGGTCTTCCATCTCGAAGAGTGCCATGGCCCCGATTTCCAGTCCTTGTGGATGGCACACCAACATGTACGCAAGGCGGCTTCCCCCGTACACCTCGCCGGATTCCAACTCCACCCGGTCGGGGGTTCCACTCTCGTGCATGTCCAGGCAGAAATCCACGTCTTCCGAGCGAATCATTTCCAGGATAGCAAAAGCCAGTTGCTGCGTGGGGTTCCCATCGGGTTTGCCGGGGTAATTGCGGTTCAGGTTGCGGCTTTCGGCTCCGTCGGCGATCTCCATGCCGGAGGGATCGTGGACGAAAACCTCCGGATCAGCGATCCCCTGGTCCCGGATATCTGTCCTGCGATCACCGTACACCAAGAAACGTGGGCCGCTTTTGCCTTCCACCAAGAGGAAATGGGGGGAACTCCCCAGCTCGTCCTCGATGGATAGCGCGCTTCGGTTCGCAAAGGGCAGCACGATGACCCGGCCCTGCGTCACCTGCACGTTTTCCAGGAAAATGGTGGCAGCTGTGGTTCCGGCGATCTCCCGGGCATGGGTCCCCCCGATGAGCAGGAAGGTCGCACCGGGTTTCCCGCTGTCCATGAAGAAAAGCGGGGTGTCCATGTTGGTTCCCCGGAGCGGGGGGAAGTAATCCGAAATCCACCCCTGGCCGGTGACACCGTAACCGGGGCGAATATCCGGGTACAGAAACGCACTGAAGGAAAGACTGGCCAGCAGGGCAATCACCATGCCCGCCAAGATGCATCTTTTCAATTTGCTCACTCCCAACAGAAAAATGAACCGCGCGGGAACGCATCCCGCGCGGTGACGTGGCTTAGAAGAAGTAATCTTTCAAAAGGTCCCGCATGTCGGTGGTTTTCTCGAAAAGCACCAGCGGAATTTCGTATTCCTCGCCCAAGGTGGTGAACTTGGCATCCTCGTTGGCGTCAGCCTTGACGAAAAGGGCACTGGCAAAGGGGGCCAGGGCATCCAGGATGATGTCGGACGAGGGTCCGCGGCGGGCAGCTCCTTCCAGCTGCACCAGGATCAAGGGAATGCCGTTTTCCTGGCAAAGGGTGGCAATTCCCAACACGCGTTCGGTTTCTTGATCCACGTCTATACCAGCAGCACCCAGCCCTTTTCCGCTTGCACCCACAACGATCATGGCACTTTTGAACGAAGAGGGGTCAAATTCCGCAGCGGGCAGGATCTTTTCAAAAACGTATTCGAGTTTCACTGCTTTCGCGAGCACCATCATCTGCAACGCACCCGGGGATTGCCCCCCCGAGGTGATAAACAAGGGTGCATCGAAATGGAGTCCTTCCGCCGAAAATCCTACGGAGAAAGCCAACAAGGTGAGGAACAAAAAGGCAAAGATCGTTTTCTTCACGGGTCATACACCTCCTTGATTACTTTTCCGGCGCGGAAGCTGCTCCGTTGCGTCGAATCGAACCCGCACCGATGATCATGCCATCTTCTTCCACCGCGATGATGTTGGGGCCTCCGAAGAAAAGGTCAGGGTACCCGTACATGTTCACGTCATGACCCAGAACATCTTGCAGGAACGCAACGGTATCCTCTGGGAAGCCGGCTTCCATGCGCAAATCCTTGTAGCTGGAGTATCCGACGAACTTGGGAGCTTTCACCGCCTGGTCGAGAGGCATGCCAAAGTCCACCAGGTCCACGATCAGCTGGGTGATGGTGGAAATGATACGTCCGCCACCGGGGGTCCCAAGTACCCAGCGCACTTCCCCATCCTTCTGGATGATGGTCGGGCAGATCGTGGTGCGAGGTTTCATTCCCGGGGTGAGGTTGATGATATCCCAGTCCCGGTAAGAGCTGGCGTAGTTGCCCATCTCGTTGTTGAAGAAGAAACCATCCATGTACACGCTGGTTCCCCAGAAGCTGGAAAGCGTTTGGGTCCAAGCCACCGCGTTGCCGTAGCGGTCAACCACCGAAAAGTGCGTGGTGGAAGGTGATTCGTAAAGGTCCTCTTGCACCAGCGATTGCTGGGCCACTTCCTGCAGCATCACTTGCTCGTAGGTTGCACCTTCCTCGAAGGGGTAAGGGTTCCCCACGTGGTCGAAGTAGGTGTCCGGATCGATGGCTTGGGTCAGGTCAATCTTCATGAAGCGGGTCTTGGCGTATTCCTTGCTCGCGAAACCCTCGGTGGGCAGATCGTAGAAGGCCGGATCGCTGATGAAAGACCGGCGGTCCACGTCTTCGAGCACCAGCACCTGCTGGATGATGTGCACGGCCAGTGGGTCGTCCCAACCCATCGCGGAAAGGTTGAAGTGTTCCAGCACGTTCAAGATAGCGAGCAGTTGGGGACCGGAAACTGGGGCATGGGGAACGATCACGTCGTACCCGCGGTAGGTCCCATGAAGGGGTTCCATGGCAAGCGCGCGGTAGTTCTCCAGGTCGCTTTTGCGAAGGTACCCCTCGTTTTCCTGCATGAACGCATCGATCCTGTCCGCAAGCTCCCCGGTGTAGAAATCGTCCAAGCCATTCTTGGCAAGGGATTCGAGCGTTTGGGCCAGCGCCTCGTTCTTGTGAACTTGGCCCTCTTCCCAGGCAAGCCCCTCGTTGAGGAAATCGAAGCCATTTCCCAGCAGTTTCTCGTACCCATCCGAAAGGGTTTGGGCGAACGTTTCGTTCACCACGAAACCTTCACGTGCAAGCTTGATAGCGGGTTCCATCAAGGTTTCCAATGGCAGCGTCGCGCCCAAATCGTAGATCTTCTGGATCCCGGCCACAACCCCGGGCACGCACGTACCCTTTGGGGTGTAGTTGGCAGTGGAAATCCTGTAGCCATCTTCGGTAAGCTTGTCGTAGGTAGCAAGTCCCGGTGCCACGCTTTTGAAATCCACGGCATACTTTTCTCCGTTGCTCATGGTGATGACTGCGTAGCCTTCACCACCCAACCCCGAAGCGTAGGGTTCCACGACCCCGAGGGCAAAACTCACGGCGATGGCCGCATCCACGGCGTTTCCACCCATTTCCAGGATCTGGGCCCCGACTTCGGCAGCATACGGGTTGGCTGCTGCTACCATTCCAAGGCTGGAAGCAGCGCTTTGCCCCGTGGTCACGCCAAACGAAATCGCAACAACGGCCAACAGCACCAGGGAAAACACAAGGTTCTTTCGCACGTTAATTCCTCCTTTTTGTATTTTTCCCCCGGGAACACTCCAGGAAACACCGGGGGAGAGAACGCATTATCCTTCTTTCAAAAACGAACCCACCGAATGCTCGAGAATCTGCTCGTACCCGGGAACGTTTTGCACTTCCACGGGCTGGTCCGGGAACAGAAGGTTCCAGGCATCCAAAAGGGCGTAAAAGGTCACCAGGTGGCGTGCCACCCGAAGATCAAGGGAATACCCCGTTTCATCGTAGGGAACGAAGAGCTGCCCCCGCTGTGCGGCTCGCACGTAGAAAGGGTCTTTTCCCGTGAGTATGAGTGGCTCATCGGTTTTTCCGCGCATTCTCCCCTGGGAGGGGTTGGACACTTCCAACAAAATGGCCAGGGTATCCGAGGAGTCCCCCCATTCCCGGTGACTCAAGCCGCGCAGGTTCGCGGGGGATTCCTCCAGGCGGATGGCAATGTCTTCCATCTCCATGTTCATCTGTGCCATGATGGCCAGCTCACCCGCATCGGGGTGGAACACGATGGCGTTGTTCACGGGGTACTCCGGGGAAGATTCGTGCAAGTCCACCGCCACCGAAATTCCTTCCTCGCGAATCAGCTCGAGGATGGCGTAGGCTACCTTCTCGGTGGGATTCCCATCGGGTGCCCCGGGGTAGGAACGGTTCAGGTTCAACGTTTCTTGCCCTCCGAGTTGCCCACCCATGGGGTGGAGGTACACCGTGGGATCGGGCCATTGGTGGATGGAGTTGGTGCGCCTCGATCCGAAGCGAAAGACCCGCGAGCCACCTCCCTCCAAAGGGATGGAAAAGAACTGGGGGGTGCCTTCCATGGGATCGGTGTGGGTAACCGCGCTGTGATTCGCCCAGGGAACAAGGAAAAGGGTTCCACGCGACACCTCGATATTTTCCACGAGCGTGATTACCGAAACGGCACCTGCGGGTTCGTTGGCATGCGTTCCCCCGAGCAGAAGAACGCGAGCGCCTTCCTGCTCCCCCTCGAAAACGTATACCGGGGAATCCATCGCACTCCCCTTGATGCCGGGAAACCAATCGGAAAGGTACTGCACGCGGCTCAGCGAAGCGGAGGGAAAAATGGGCGGGTCTTCCCACATACGGGAAAACTCCACGCCGGAAATGAGGCAAATTGCAGCCACTGCGGAAAGGAAGAGCAAAAAAGAGAGCATTCTTCGTTTCATGCGCATCGTACCTCCCCGATCCCTGGCAGCCTTTGGCTTGGGATGCGAAATGAACTCTGTAAACAAAATTATAACACGTTCCTCCCGCTATTTCTTTTCGTGAGGGAAACGAAGCGCAGTCCATTGGAAAGTGTTGTGTTTCCATTCCGTTTTCCGAGCAGCAACGTTGCAACGAAGAAGCTCCATCCACCCATTTTCCTTCGGAATTCGAAGAAAATCGCCGTTTGCAGCATTTTTTTCGCATAGGATCCCCCTGGACGCCAAAATCCCGGTTTGCTTTTGGCACAAGCATTCCGATACACTGTATGTGATAGTTGATTCAACTCTTATAATGACAACTGATTCAGTATTAATCTTACGTGGAGGTGCAAAGCATGCGATTAGAAGGAAAGGTGGCCCTCGTTACGGGAGCAGGGCGCGGCATCGGGCGGAATACCGCGTTGCTGTTCGCCAAGCAAGGTGCCATGGTGGCTGCCTGTGATGTCCTGGAAGAGGAGCTTCGCTCGCTGGAGGAAGAAGCCAAGGGCCTTCCGGGGGAAGTCAAGGGTTTCGTCATGGACGTGACCAACCGCCAGCAAGTGCAAGAGGTGGTGGGCCAGGTGAAAGAGACGTTCGGCAAGATTACCACGCTGGTCAACAACGCGGGGATTACCCGGGACGCTTTCCTGCACAAAATGACCGAGGAACAATGGGACGCGGTGATCAACGTGAACCTCAAAGGCACGTTCAACGTCACGCAAGCCGTGGTTCCTGCGATGAAGGAAGCGGGTGAGGGTTCCATCACCACGACTTCTTCCGTGGTGGGAGTTTTCGGCAACATCGGCCAAACCAATTACGCAGCGACCAAATCGGGGGTCATCGGCATGACCAAATCTTGGGCAAAGGAACTGGCACGCTTCAAGATCCGTGCCAACGCCGTTGCACCAGGTTTCATCACCACCCCCATGACCAAGGATCTTCCCGAAAAAGTCATCAAGTACATGGTGGAAAAGACCCCGTTGCAGATGATGGGATCTCCGGACGATATCGCGTACGCGTTCGTTTTCCTTGCCAGCGACGAGGCTCGCTACATCACGGGCCAGGTGCTGGGGGTCGATGGGGGACTCGTGATTTAACCCCGATGGAGGCACGAATGAAGCAGAGAAGGATTCCCAAATCCAGCCGAGGGGAAGAAACACGGCAAACACTTGTGGAAAGCGCGGCGCAGTTGTTCCTCAACGAGGGTTACCACAAAACGTCGGTGCTGGGCATTGCCCGCCGGGCGAAAACGTCGCCAGCCGCATTCTACCAGTATTTTCGTTCGAAGGACGAGGTGTTCGGGGAAATCCTCCAGGTCTTCCAGGAGGAAAGCTACGCCAAAGTGAAAGCGGTTCTCCTGAGCGGGGAAGACCTTCCCGAGATGCTGCAACGGTTGATCGACGTGTTCTTCGATACGATCTGGGAGCAGCGCAGCGCGTTCAAATCGTTTCGAGAAGCCGAGTTCATCGATCTTTCACTGGCATCTTCCTTTCACCGCAACCTCTGCGACGTGCTGGGAAAGACGCTGGCGTTTTCCCCGGATACGCACAAGCCGCTGGTCACGCTCTGGTTCTTGATGGGGCCTCTCTTCTTCACCGCGACCTACTGGATCCAATGGAAGGGATTACCCGTTCCCCAGCAGGTTCGGCAAACCCTCCATCTTTTCTTCCTGCGGGGTATCTCCCCTGTACCTTTTTACCCGGACCGGACATGCTTTTCCATTCACCAAGGAGTGGAAGGCAACGAAACCGCTTCGGGATCCCGCGGGGAGAAAACCAAGGAAAAGCTGATGCGTTCCGCGGAAAGTTTGTTCGGCAAAAAGGGGTACAACGAAACATCGATCAACGAAATCGCCACGCTTTCCGGGGTCAGCGTTGGCACCTTTTACACCTACTTCCACACCAAGAAGGAACTGTTGCGCACCCTCGTGGAGCAAACGAGCCGCAGCCTGCGCCATTTTCTCCACGCGTACACCTGCGCCTTTTCCGACCGCCGGAACCAGGAACTGGCCGCGTACGTGGCTTTCCTCGTGTATTTTTCCCAGCACGCCGCCATGTATGCCATCGTGCGTGAAGCAGAGTTCATCGACCCGCAGATCGCCCGGAACTACTACAAGGAACTCCAGGATTCTTACCAGGTCGTACTGCAAACCGCGATGGACCGCGGGCAGATTCGCCCTTTGACCGTGCCGGACCTTTCCCTGATCCTGATGGGCATCGGTCACTGGATGGGGCATTCGCTGTTGATTTTGTCCAACACCACCTCGGAAGGTCTCCCTGCATTCGTGGAGAAAATGGCTCCGCTTCTTTTCCACGGCCTGGAGGGTCAACCCAGCGAAGCGCTCGTTCGGAAAACAGAACAACATAAAGGAGGAAAAAAGCGATGAAGAAAATCGTGATCGCGGGTGCGAAGCGCACCGCAATTGGAACCTTTGGCGGCGCACTGTCCAAGGTTCCCGGTGTGGAACTGGGAGTGGTGGCTGCAAGGGCTGCCATGCAACAGGCAGGCGTTACCGGCGAGCAAGTGTGCGAAACCATCGTGGGAAACGTTCTGCCCGCGGGAATGGGGATGGGCCCCGGAAGGCAAGTCAGCGTGCATGCGGGCGTCCCCGTGGAAAAACCCGCGCTATCGGTGAACATGCTGTGCGGCTCGGGCATGAAATCCGTGATGATGGGGGCGGTGGATATCCTTGCGGACCAAGCGCAGGTCGTTCTGGCAGGCGGCATCGAAAACATGAGCCTTGCCCCTTACCTTCTTCCCGGCGGACGCTTCGGCTATCGCCTGGGTGACGGAACAATCACCGATCACATGGTTGCCGATGGTCTGACGGACGTGTTCAACCAGTACCACATGGGCATCACCGCGGAAAACCTTGCGGAAAAGTACAACATCTCACGGGATGCACAGGATGCCTTCGCCCTGGAAAGCCAACAACGCGCTGCAAGGGCACTTGCGGCGAACCGTTTCCACGATGAGATCGCCCCCGTAGTCATCAAGTCACGCAAAGGCGAAACCGTTGTGGACACGGACGAGCACCCCCGACCGAGCACCACAAGGGACGTGCTGGCGAAGCTTCGCCCCGCCTTCAAAAAGGACGGGACCGTCACTGCCGGCAATGCATCCGGCATCAACGATGGGGCTTCCATGACCGTACTGCTTTCGGAACAAAAGGCCAGTGAACTGGGTGTATCTCCCCTTGCCGAAGTCGTTTCCTGGGGTCAGTTTGGCGTGGATCCCTCCATCATGGGCATCGGTCCGGTGGGAGCCATTCGCATTGCATTGCAACGCGCCGGGATGCAGCTTTCGGACATGGAGCTGATCGAACTCAACGAGGCTTTCGCCGCACAGAGCCTTGCGGTTCTGTCCGATCTGAAGAACGAGCACGGCGTGTCGGAGGAATGGCTTTCGGACAGGGTCAACGTCAACGGCGGGGCCATTGCGTTGGGACACCCCATTGGCGCAAGTGGCAACCGCATCCTCGTGACCCTTCTGTACGAAATGAAGAAACGGAACCTGGAGTGGGGGCTTGCAAGCCTCTGCATCGGCGGGGGCATGGGAACCGCCGTCATCATCCGAAACCGCTAATCAACCTTCCCCCCCCTTCGCGTTGGGAGGGGGGGGTTTTGGAGGAATACACATGGCAGAAAAAACCGTCGGAATCATGGGATTGGGCACCTACATTCCCCGATCCACACTCAGCGCGGCACAAATTTCCCGGCAGAATGGGATCCCCGAGCAGGTGATCGTGGAGAAGTTCGGGGTCTCCCAAAAACCTGTGCCGGGCGCCGGGGACACCACAAGCTACATGGGGCTCAAAGCTGCGCAAAAAGCACTGGAAAACGCGGGTGTTTCCCCCGAAGAGCTCGACCTGGTAATCTGGAACGGCGCCCAACACAAGGATTACCCCTGCTGGCTCGCCTCGCTCAAAATTGCCCACGAGCTCGGGGCGACAAACGCCTGGGGCTTCGACATGGAAGCCATGTGCGGTTCCATGATGGTGGGCATGGAAACCGCCAAGAGCCTGATGCTCGGTTCGGACTCGGTGCGCACCGTTTTGCTGGTATCGGGGTACCGCAACCTCGATTTGATCAACCTGCAAGACGCTGGAACTTCGTTCATGCACGACATCGGCGCGGGTGGGGCAGCGATGGTCCTTCGAAAAGGGTACCCGTTCAACGAGGTGCTGGGTTCCGCCTTCCGGGGAGACGGTTCTTTTTCGGAAGATTGCGTCGTTCCGGTGGGAGGAACCTGCCGCTGGCCCATGCAACCGGAGGATGTTTCCCGGATGTACTTCCAGGTGCAAGGGGATGCCAAGTCTTTCAAGACCCGCTTGGGCGAAAAGACCATGCCCACTTTTTTCTGGGTCATCCGTGAATCACTCCGCCGTTCCGGGTTGTCACAAGAGAACATCGATTACCTGGCCATCCTGCATTTCAAGAAATCCGCCCACATGGCGGTTCTGGAGGAATTGAAGCTGTCCGAGGAAAAAACAACCTACCTGCAGGAATACGGCCACATCGGGCAAAACGACCAGGTTCTTTCCCTCGAACTCGGACTCGAACAGGGAAAGATCAAGGATGGTGACGTGATCGTGATGGTGGGCGCGGGTCTGGGATTCGTGTGGGCATCCAGCGTGGTGCGATGGGGCCCCGTTGTACAATCACCGGAGAAGGGAGACCAAAGATGAATGTATTTCACGAGGAGTACAAGCGCAAGAAAACCACCGTGGACAAGGTCTTGGCCGAAATCAAGTCCGGGGACGAGTTGGTCGTTGGCGTGGCGGCCATGGAACCCCAACTTTTCCTCTCCCGGCTCCACGAGCAACGCGCCAACGTGGAAGATGTGCAGGTGTACACGTGCCTGAACATGATGGAATACCCCTTCTTCATGCAACCGGAGATGGAAGGGCATTTCATCAACAATTCCTGGTTTCACAGCGTGGGCGCGCGCAAGGCGCTGAAGGCAGGTTTTCAAACGGTAACCTACGTTCCCAACAACCTACACCAAGCCGGGGCCAACTTGCTGGATCTGCGCGATCCGGACGTGTACGTGGGGGTTGCCTCACCCATGGACGACCACGGCTTTTTCACGCTGTCGCTTTCCATCATCCTGGAAAAGGACGCGCTGGAGCAGGCCAAGAAAGTGGTGCTGGAAGTGAATCCCAAGGCCCCACGTACCCATGGGGACACCCAGGTACACATTTCCCAGATCGACGAACTGTACGAGGTGGACTACGATATCCCCGAAATCCCGGATGGTGCTCCCAACGAGATCGATTCCCAGATCGCCACGCACATCGCCAACCTTGTGCAAGACGGTTCCACGTTGCAGCTGGGCATCGGAGGCCTTCCCAACGCGGTCGCCAAGTTGCTCGTGCACAAGAAAGACCTGGGAATCCACACCGAGATGTTCACCGAATCCATGATCGACCTGTTCGAAGCGGGTGCAATCACCAACATGAAGAAAACCCTCTGGCCCGGAAAGGCCATCTGCACGTTCGCCCTGGGCACGCGAAAGATGTACGACTTCGTGAACGACAACCCCGGTGTCTGGCTACTGCGCGGTCGATACGTCAACAACCCGTACGTGGTGGCGCAGAACGATAACATGATCAGTGTCAACACGGCACTGATGATCGATCTCACCGGGCAAGTCTGCTCGGAATCCATCGGCACGAGGCATTACAGTGGAACGGGCGGACAGCTGGATACGCATCGTGGAGCACTGATGAGCAAGGGGGGGAAGGGAATCATCGCGCTGACCTCCAGCACGAAGTCCCGCGACTCCAAGATCGTGCCGCTGCTTCCCATGGGATCGGCCGTCACCGTTCCCCGCCAGGACCTTGACTTCGTGGTCACAGAGTACGGCGCGGTGCACATGCGCGGGTTGCCCGTGAACAAGCGGGCAAAGGCGTTGATTTCCATCGCCCACCCGGACCACCGCGAGGAACTGCGCCAGCAAGCCAAAAAACTGGGACTCTTTTAGGGAAGGGGTGCAAAGCATTGATTCAAAGCCTTTTGGTAAACGGTACGATCAACAGTTCCATCTACGCGCTTATCGCCCTGGGGTTTTCCCTCACCTTTGGAGTTGCGGGTATCGTGAACCTGTACCATGGCGCCTACTACATGGTGGCTGCGTACCTTGCTTTCACCTTTGTCCGGATCAACATTCCGCTGTGGCTGGCCGCGTTGCTCTCCCTTGTGGGGGTTTCGTTTTTGGGAGCCATGATGATGAAATACCCCATCCTGTACCTCAAGAAAAAGGGAGAAAACATTTACATGTTGATTTTCACCCTGGGTGCGGCGTACATGACACAGTTCTTGTTCAAGCTCTTTTTCGGAGCCCGTATGTACGCCCTTCCACCCTTTTTCAACCAAAGTATCCAGGTGGGAAGTGAAACGGTGCCGGGCCCCCGGGTATTCGCCTTCCTTGTGGCAGTTGCCTCCATCGTGGGTGTGCTTCTTTTCATCAACAAAACATCGATCGGCAAAAAGATCACCGCAACTTCCCAGGATTCCTACGCCGCGGAACTCGTGGGTATCAACACGCAGGGGATTTTCATCATCACGTCGGCCATTTCCGCCTTGCTGGCAGGCATTGCGGGGATCGTAATCTCTCCGTACCTGTCCATTTCCCCGACAATGTGGTTGCCGACGCTGATCAAGGCCTTCGCAATCGTGATCTTCGGTGGACTGGGATCCATCACGGGAAGCATCATCGCCGCCTTCCTGATGGGGTACCTGGAGTCCTTCATCGCCCTCACCTGGACAAGCAGCATGACAGAAGTGGCTTTCCTTGCGGTTGTCTTCCTTTTCTTGATCGTCAAACCTTCCGGGATTCTCGGAAAGAAAACGGTTTAGGGGGTGGGTGAGATGCGCGCTCTATGGAAGAAAAATGGCATTACCGTGTTGCTGCTTCTAGCTGGGGTTGTCTTCCTGCTCCTATTCCCGGTTTTGGGCGATGACCTGTACCTTCTCACCGTCTTTTCCATTGCACTGATGTATTCGGTGTACGCAGCAAGCTGGGACCTCCTTTCGGGGTACACCGGCAAGGAAAACTTTGGGCATGCCGCGCTTGTCGCCATCGGGGCATACAGTTTGGGTATCATCTCCCAGTCGACTCCCCTACAGCCGATCCTTTCCATTCCCCTGGCGGGGATCCTCTCCATCGTCTGGGGCATCTTGATCGGGATTCCTACGCTTCGGCTCAAAGGTCCGTACTTTGCCCTCGCAACACTCGCAGTAGCCTCGATCATGGAGAAGTTGACGCTTTCGTTTTCCGAGGTCACGGGTGGAGAAGAGGGCTTATACGGCATTCCCTTCCTGGCGCAAGACTTCGTGCCCTCGTACTACTTCGTGCTTCTGTTCGCCATCCTTTCCATCGGTTTTTTGTTTTTCCTCGGACGCTCGAACTTTGGGCTCACGCTCAAGTCCATCCGCAGCGACGAGGATGCTGCACGGGCAGTCGGTATTTCTACCACCCGGTACAAGGTAACCGCTTTTGCCATCAGTGCGGGGTTTGCGGGAATGACCGGGGCGATTTCCGGGCATTACTACGGCTTCGTGGGATTCGACATGGTCTTTCCGCTATCCTTGAACATCATCATCCTTTCCGTGGTCGGAGGTCTTGGCGGAATCCTACCGGCAGCCTTGGGAGCCTTTTTCCTCACCTACCTGACGGAACTGCTGCGGGAGTTCGGCGAATTCAACCAGTTAATCTACACGGGGATACTGATGGTCGTTGTGCTCGTGCTTCCACACGGAGTCTTTAACCTACTTGGAGATTTCTTGCGAAGGGGGAGGAAACATGGCGTTACTGGCCGTTGAGAACCTGCATAAACAATTCGGGGGCCTTACCGCGTGCGACCACGTTTCCTTTTCCGTGGAGAGAGGGGAACGCTTCGGTATCCTTGGCCCAAACGGGGCGGGGAAAACAACCCTTTTCAACCTCATCACGGGTTTCATCCGCCCCGATAGCGGAAGTGTGCAACTGCAGGGAAAACCCCTTACGGGTATGAAACCCGAACACATCTCTTCACTGGGGTTGGTGCGTACGTTCCAGATCGTCAAACCCTTCAAAGGGTTGTCCGTTTTCGAGAACCTCAAGGTACCCACCCTTTCCCCCCGGATGCGAAAACGCTTAAAGGGGGAGAGAGAACGGGAAAAGTGGATCGAAACCATCGCGGACCTGTCGGATTTGAAAGCCATCCTGCAGGAAAAGGTCGACGAGCTTCCCCACGGCTATCTCAAAAAGCTGGAAGTAGCAAAAGCGTTGTGCATCCAGCCGGAAATCGTTTTGCTCGACGAACCGTTCGCGGGGTTAACCAGCTCCGAGATCCAACCCATTTCCACGGTGATCCAGAGAGCAAACGAAAAGAACGGGACCACCATCGTGCTCATTGAACACCGCTTGAAGGAATTCATGCAACTGGTACACCGCATTATCGCCATAGACTACGGCCAGAAAATCGCCGAGGGTACTCCCGGGGAAATCGTGCGGAACCCGCTGGTCGTGGAATCCTACTTGGGGAAGGGGGGCGCAGACCTTGTTGGCCCTTGAATTGCAACATGTCATGGCTGGATACGGCAAGGCAATCGTGTTGGAAGATGTTTGCCTCGCACTGGAAGAAGGAAAATGCCTCGCGGTTCTCGGCCCCAACGGAGCGGGGAAATCCACTCTTTTGAAGACCATCACGGCAACCCTGCACCCCCTGAAGGGCAAGGTGTTCTTTTTCTCGCAGGAGATAACCCGGAAACGGACCTTCGAAATTGCCCGGATGGGGATGGCTCTTTCCCCAGAAAACCGCCGGTTGTTCCCCGATCTCAGCGTTCGGGAAAACCTGCTGGCGGGAGCCATGTACGGACCCAGCGCGGAAAGCCACCAACGGGAAATGCAGCGTGTCTTTGCCATTTTCCCGCGGTTGGAAGAGCGCCAGGAACAACTTGCAAAGACCATGAGCGGGGGGGAACAGCAAATGGTCGCCATTGCCCGGGCAATGATGCTCGCGCCCAAGGTTCTGTTGCTTGACGAGCCATCCATGGGACTTGCCCATATCGTGAAGGAACAGATCTTCGAAGGGATCGAAAAGATCAAGCGTACGGGAAAGACCATTCTGATCGTGGAGCAGGATGCCACAATGGTATTGCCCATCGCAGACCACGTCGCCATCCTGGAACATGGGAACGTCGTCTGGAACGGTTCTCCAGACCAAATTCGCAAGGACAAGAAAATCATGAAAGCCTACATGGGCGTGGAATAAAAACGTGAAGGAGGGAAAGAAATGAAGAAGTGGATTATTGGAACCGTTTTACTGCTTTGTGTTGCAAGCCTTAGCCTTGCGGCACCATGGAAAATCGGCGTGGTCGGCCCCTGGCAAACAGAAGGGGGAATGTGGCTCAAGCAAGCCGTGGAAATGGCGGCGGAGGAAATCAACGCGCAGGGAGGCATCCGCGGACGTCAGTTGGAACTGATCTTCCAGGACGACGAAAACAAGGCGGATAAGCTTACCACCGCGATCACGCGACTTGCGGTGCGCGAGAAAGTGGATTTCCTCGTGGGAGGATTCAGTAGCGGTGCGGTGCTCGGAGCGCTGGAGAATTGGGCGCGCTACAAATTGATCTGGTTGGGCACGGGCGCTGCAAGCCCCGATGTGACCCAGCGAGTGGCGGAAGACTACGAGCGTTTCAAGTACTACTTCCGCGTGGGAACCCTGGACTCGGTGCGCCAGGGAATGGGAATCGGGAATTTCATCGTGGACCACGTTCTCCCCACCTACGGCGTGAAAAAGATCGCCATTATTTCCGTCGACCTTGTGTATGCCAAGCAGATCGCGGAAGCAGCAGCAGAAATCTGCGAGGCAAACGGTATGGAAATCGTGTACCGAGATTACTTCCCCATGGGGACAACTGACTTTTCGGCCAGCTTCCGCAAAGCGGAAGAAGCGGGCGCACAAATCATCATCGATGCCATCGTCACCGATGACGGCATCCAGTTTACCAAGCAGTGGTACGACTTGAAGGTCAACGCCGCTCTCATCGGAGCAATTGCCGCGGCATTGAAACCCGAGTTCAAGGAACAAACCAGTGGAAAATGCCTGTACGAAACATCGGTGTATCCAAACGGGGGTCCTGCTCCACTCACCACCCAGACCCTGGATTTCGTGGATCGCCACGTGGAAAAGTACGGGAATTTCCCCGGTTTCGTGTCGTTCCCTGCCTACAACACCCTTTACGTTCTGAAGGAAGCCTTGGAAAATGTGGACGACCCGGACGACAAAGATCAGGTCATTGCAGCACTGGAACAGGTTCGCTTCCCGCTGGGTGGAGACAAAGGTGTCGCCCCGGTAGCCTTCGACGAGAACCATGACCTGGTGTACGGTGGACAATGGGCAAACGGCATCGTCTTCCAGTGGCAATCCGATGGACAGTGGCGTGCGGTTTGGCCGGATGACTATAAAACCGGAACCTGGGAAAAACCCGAATGGGTTGAATGGTAAAAAAACATGGAGGTGTACGTATGAAGAAGTTCACGATTATCCTGATCTGCGCCTTAACCATCCTCGGCACGTTGAGTTTCGCGGAAAACGGCATTACCGACGACAAGGTCGTCATCGGATCCTTCCAGGCCCTTTCCGGCCCGATCGCTTTTATCGGTGTTCCGATGAAAAAGGGAATGGAAGCCTACTTCAACTGGGTCAACGCCAACGGTGGCGTGAACGGCCGACAGATCGAACTGCTCGTGGCCGATGACCAGTTTACCCCGGCGAAAACCGTGGTCGAAGTCAAGCGGCTGGTGGAACAAGACAAGGTGTTCTCCATCGTGGGTGGCTTGGGAACCCCCGGCTGTCTGGCTGTCATGAACTACCTGAACGACAACAAGGTTCCGTTCGTGTACCAGGGAAGCGGTGCGCTGCAACTGGCCGTTCCCCCAAAGAAATACATCTTCTCGGTGCAACCCAACTACTACTCGGTGGAAGGACCCATCGTGGCCAAGTACCTCACCAAGGTGGAGAACTACAAGCGCATCGGGCTGGTGTACCGCGCGGCGGACGATGGTAAGGAAGAGTACAAGGGTATGTACCGCTGGCTCACCCTCAACGGGCTGGACAAGAGGCTCGTAAAGGCCATCCCGGTGAACCCCAACGCCACCTCGTTCGACAACGAGATCCTGGAACTCATGGCCGCCAACGTGGACGTGGTGTTCTTGTCCATGTACGGGCAGCAACCACCCAACCTGCTGAAGCAAGCCGAGCAGTACGGACTGGACGCCCAGTTCATCATGAGCTACCCCAACGCGGATATCAACGTGATTCGCCTGTCCGAGGGAGCCGCGGAAGGTGCACAGGCCATGGCATGGGTGTGGCTGGGTGAGGCCGATTCTCCCCAATTCCTGGAATACCTTTCCATTTACCAGCAATCCTTCCCGGAAGAAATCCCCAACGCCTACGCGGCTGCTGGTTTCATCGCGGGTGAAGTGTTCACCGAAGCGCTGCGCCGTGCAGGTCCCAACCCCACGCGCGAATCGTTGATCGCGGGCTTGGAAACCATGAACGGCTGGCAGGGTTTGATCACCCCGATCATTTCCTACAAGCCCTACAGCCCCGCTGACAGCACCTGCCGGGTTGGCTTGCAAGCCATGTACGTGATGACCGTGGAAAACGGTGAATGGGTGCGCAGTTCTGACTGGATCCTGAGCGAGTAACCACGTTGCGGGGACGGTTCCAACCGGAGCCGTCCCCGATTTTTCCAATCGAGGTGATACTGTGGCTTTACTGCAAATCGAAGGCGTTACCGTTCAGTTTGGTGGGCTCACCGCGGTGTCCGACATGGACATGTCCATCGAGGCGGGGCAGATCCACGCGCTGATTGGACCCAACGGCGCGGGCAAAACCACCCTTTTCAACGTGATCACCCGTGTCATCCCACCCTCCGCGGGTAGCGTGCACCTGCAGGATAAAGACCTGTTGCACCTGCAGGCACACGAAACCGTCAAGGTGGGCATTACCCGAACCTTCCAGAACCTGGAAATCTTTCGGCTGATGTCGGTCCAGGACAACCTGCTGGTCGGCTACCATTCCCGCATCCCTACCCATTTCTTCTCGGAAAGCCTTCAAAACACCTTCCAGAAGGGGGAAGAGAGCAAGGCACGGCAAAAGGCCCTGCAGGTGGCCGGTTTCTTGGGCATGAAGAACCGCCTGGCCAGTTTCGCGGGTATGTTGCCCTACGGGCTGCAAAAGATGGTGGAAGTAGGGCGTGCGCTGATGAGCGACCCCGTTCTGTTGCTGTTGGACGAACCCGCCGCGGGGCTCAACCCGTCGGAGACCGATTACCTCAAGGAGAAGATCTTCGAGATCCAAAAAATGGGGATCACCATCCTTTTGGTCGAACATGACATGTCCTTGGTCATGGATATCTCCAACCATATCACCGTGATGAACTTCGGGAAGAAGATCGCCGAAGGCTCCCCGGAACTCATCCGAAACCATCCGGACGTGATCAAGGCTTACCTGGGGGAAAGTAAATATGCTTGAATGCAAAGCACTCCAAGTGCGATACGGATACGTCGAAGCTCTGAAGGGAATCGACTTGCTGGTCAAGGAAAACAGTATTACGTCGCTCCTCGGTGCGAATGGGGCGGGGAAGTCCACCACCCTCCGGGCCATTTCCGGCTTGGAAAAGGTGTACCGCGGAGAAATCCTGTTCGAAGGAAAAAGGCTGGACGTGCTGCAAACCCACGAAATCGTTGCGCTGGGCATCGTGCAATGCCCGGAAGGCCGGAAACTGTTCCCGGGGCTGAGTGTACACGAGAACCTGCTCGCGGGGGGATACCCACTGTCCTCCAAGCAGCAACTCACCACGAACCTGGAATTCGTGACAGCCCTGTTTCCCGTCCTCGCGGAACGCAAGAAACAGGCGGCAGGAACGCTTTCCGGGGGAGAACAGCAGATGCTCGCGATCGCACGAGCACTGATGGCGGACCCCAAGCTGTTGATGCTCGATGAACCCTCCCTTGGCCTTGCTCCGATCATCGTGGAACAGATCTTTGACGTTTTGCTGGACCTCAAGAAGGCGGGAAAGACCATTTTCCTGGTGGAACAAAATGCCAACGCGGCTCTTCACATCTCCGACCAGGCGTACATCCTGGAAGTGGGCCAGGTCGTTCTTTCCGGAAGCGGAAAAGAACTGCTGGCCAACGGAGAAGTGAAGGCAAAATACTTGGGCGGGTGAGGTGGTTCTTTTGTTTTTCCAACAAATCATTCTGGGATTGCGCGAGGGAAGCCTTTTTGCATTGATTGCCCTCGGGCTCGTGATCGTACATAAGACAACCGGGGTCGTGAATTTTGCCTACGGGCACATGGGTATGTTCGCTGCCTTCATGACCTACACGTTTTACAGCATCATGGGGCTGCCCCTGCTGGTTGCGGTGCTCCTTGGCATTTCGTTTGCCGTGGTTATCGGGATCTTGACCGAAAAGTTCTTGCTGCGCCCCATCCGCCACCTGTCGCATTCCGCGATGTTGATCATCACCCTGGGGATGTTGATGATCCTGGAAGGCCTGGCGTTGCTGATCTGGAAACAGGATTTCCAGCAAATCCCCAACCTGGTGGTCGGAAGGCCTCTGCGCCTCAACCTGGGAGAATCCTTCCTGATCATCACCCGCCAAGACCTGTTGATCTTCATTCTCACGGCTTCCATCGTTTTTGGAACGTTTTTCTACCTCAAGGCTTCCAAACTGGGGCTTGCCGTGCGCGCCACTTCGCAAAACGAAGAATCCGCCAAGCTCATGGGCATCCGGGTGGGGGCGGTGTACGCCTTTGCATGGGGCCTTGGAACCGGGCTGAGCGCACTGGCCGCCATTCTTGCAGCACCCCGTACCCAGGTACAACCCAACATGATGCTCGACCTACAGATCCAGGGGTTGACCGCCGCGGTTCTGGGGGGATTCGACAGCCTTCCAGGAGCCATCGTGGGCGGTTTGTTGCTGGGCATCATCGAGCAACTCGTTGCCCAGTACATTTCGGTGGAACTCAAAATGGGCATCGCGCTGTTCATTATCATTCTCCTGCTTCTGGTGAAGCCAGACGGCATCCTTGGAAAATCCACGAAAAGGAGGGTTTGAGCCATGAACAACAAGCGAAACTTCTTGTTCTTTGCACTCGTTCTTGCGATCCTTCCTTTGCTGTTCCTGAACCAAACCTTCCTGATCAGCATATTTAGCCAGGTTTTGATCTTCAGCATCGCCGCACTCGGGTTGAACATCCTCATCGGGTTCGCGGGGCAGCTCTCCATCGGGCATGCAGCGTTTCTCGCTGTGGGGGCATACGTTTCCGCGGTGCTCACGCGGAATTTCAACTTCCCGTTCCTGGCAACCGTTCTCCTTTCGGGCGGAGTCGCGGGTGGTCTTGGCCTTGTTCTTGGGTTTCCCGCGCTCCGTTTGAAGGGTTTCTACCTCGCGATCGCCACGATGGCTTTTGGAGTCGCGATCGAACAGTTCATCGGGGCCTCGGACTACCTTGGGGGGCATATCGGGTTCCGTGACATCCCCAGCTTCGATATTTTCTGGATCCGCGTGCAGTCCGACCTGGGGAAGTACTACATGGTGGCTTTCTTTGCCTTCGTTCTTTTCCTCATCGCGGCCAACATCCTGCAGTCCAAAACGGGCCGGGCTTTCAAGGCCATCCGGGAGAGCGAGTTTGCCGCGCGTTCCTCGGGTGTCAACATCGCACGCTACAAGTTGATCGCCTTCGTGATCAGCGCGGTGTATGCGGGCATTGCCGGTGCACTGTACGCCCATACCATCAATTACATCGCTCCCACGGATTTCGGCTTGGGGCTCTCGATCAACCTTCTGGCAATGATCGTGGTGGGTGGACTGGCTTCGCTATCGGGGAACTTCATCGGGTCCATCCTAATGGTCGCCATACCCTTCCTGTTCAGCCGCACCAACCTCCCCATGTCCATCATTTTCGGTACGATGCTGGTCGTCGTGGTGCTTTTCTTCCCCAGGGGGCTTGCGTACGGCTTGTACATCCTCAACTGGAAGTTCCTGGGCATCCCCTACGCGCGATTGCGGCAATGGTACCGATCCAAGAAGGGAGGAGGCAAACAAATGTTCATCACTGTTGGCGGCACCAAAATCCACTACGAGATCGGGGGGAACCCTTCCGGGGAACCGGTGTTCTTTCTCCACGGCAATTTCGGTTCCTGGAGGTGGTTTCAGCCCGTAATAGACCGCATGGAGAAAAGTCCCTACAAGGGCGTTGCGCTGGATCTTCCGGGATTTGGCGACTCCTCCAAGCCCGAACGCCCCATCTCCATTGACAACTACGCACGGGAATTTTCGCAATTCGTGCAAGCATTCGAGAAACAAGGGATCCTTCTGAAACCCGGCCAAAAGATCAAGATCGTCGCACACTCCCTGGGCGGAGCGGTTGCGTTGCAGTACGCCGTGGATCACCCCCAGAAAGTGGAGAAAATGCTGCTGATCGATCCCTGCCCCGTGAACGGGCTGAAAACCCCGGAGGAGTACTACCCCATCCTTTCGACCTACCGCGACAACGTGGGGTTGCTCCAAACCGCGCTCGGAGCGACCATTCCTTCGGGGGATCCCGACAAGCTCCTTCCCCGGCTGGTGGATGACGCGTTGCAAATGGACAAGCGGGCCTTTACCGAAAACGCGCGGGCGTTGGAGCGCTTCAACGTGCAACAACGCGTCCAGCAGTTTTCCTTCCCGGTGCATATCCTGGTGGGAGAACTGGATTCCCTGGTCACACCGGAATTGCTGCACACCACGTTGCTAAGCATTCCGCAAGCTTCGCTGCAAATCATTGAAAACACGGGACATAGCGTTCCCGTGGAGAAACCCGACCGTTTCCTGGCCATCCTACAGGACTTTTTCGGGCAAGAAGGGGTGGAACCCGAATGATCCTTCCGCTGAAAGATGGTGGGCAGCTGTACTACGAAACGCACGGGGAGAGCGGGGAGTGGTTGCTCTTCTTGAACGGCATCATGATGAGCACCCCCAGCTGGGCAACCTTCATCCCGTACCTCAAACCCCACTATCGCTTGCTGCTGGTGGATTTCCGTGACCAAGGTAAGTCCTCGTCGCTGGAGGGAAGTTATTCCTGCCAGAAACACGTGCCAGACCTGCTGCAACTGCTGGATCACCTCCACGTACCCAAGATTCACATGATGGGGGTGTCGTACGGCGGGCAGGTCGCACTGGAATTCATGAGAACGGCACCTTCCCGGGTCAAGACGCTGATGCTGGTCACCGTGATCCCCGAAGTCACGAACTTCCTCAGGGCCTGGGGAGATGCCTGGGACGAAGCCGCAGCCTTGAACGACGGGGAGAAGTTCTTCCAGATCGCCATCCCACCCATCTACTCCGAGTCCTTCTACGAGGAGAAACGGGATTGGCTGATGGAGCGGCAGAAGATGTTCAAGTCCCTACTCACGCCGCGGTGGTTCGAAGGGTTTGTCCGCCTTTCGCGAAGCGCCAAAGACTTTGATTGCACGGATGTCCTTTCGCGCATCGATGTGCCCACACTCGTGGTCTGCGCGGAAAAGGACATCCTGACACCTGCACCACGCATGAAAGATATGGCCCGGCAAATCCCCGGATCCACGCTTTTGGAAATCCCGGACGCGGGGCATGCTGCCTTCCTGGAAAAGCCATTGGCCTTCCTTACCGCCATCCTCGGTTTCTTGCAACTGCATTCCGGGTAAGCCAGATCCCCTTCGTAAAAGGAACCTAAAAAAGCACCACCTTCGCGTGGTGCTTTTTGTTTGCTCCATTTTGGATTCTTTTTATTTTCCCTTGAATCTCCCTTGAGCCCTTCTTGAAAAGGTTGTGATGTTTCTTGCGTTCCCGGTTTTATCGGGCACGGTATACTACATCATCCACAAATGGAATTTTTCAAGGAGGGCGAAGATAATGAAGAAATTTCTCTTGATCAGCGTGCTTTTGATGGGCCTTTTGGCCGTAACTGCTTTTGCGAACCAAACGACTGCCACGAGCACCACTACCCCGGTGTTCCTGCAAATCCTTCCCCACGTCGAGCTCGTTCCCGATGGCCTGTACCAGTTCATCCTCGACCCGGAAGACCTTGAGGTGCTCTATTCCCTGTTGATGAACAACGGTAGCCCGGCTTTCGACTACATCTGGAGCAGCAACGGTGCGGGTTGGGCCACCAACAAGTTCGGCACCAACAACGAGGCAGTGTGGGATGAATTCCTCAACCTGATTCGCAACGCTCCCCTGAATCAGGGGCAGTACATCGACGAGGCGCATTTCGTGGTGTACTCCAATTTCCAGCACTACATTTACGCGGAGTACTTCGATGACAACGACGTGGAGATCGACCTGAACGGCGAAATCCTTTTCAAACCCTACATCGGACTTTTCTGGGAAGACAACCCCAACAGCGACTATCCCCAGCGTATCGTTCGGCAGAAGGGCAACAACGGCAACCACTTCGGATGGGTGAACGGGAACCACTGGGGTTGGGACAATGGGAATAATGGGAACAATGGGAATAACGGGAACAATCCCGGCGCCAACGAATCCTACTACATTTTGACTGCGGTGTTCAATTACCCCGCTTTCAACGACGATTACCCCTGGTTCGACGTGGGCACCTTGGAGAACACCCAGATTGGTACCGTCGTGGTAACGGTTGGAATGGCGAATTAAAACTCACATACAAACGGGTGAAGGAGGAGAAAGAAATGAAAAAGGTATTGTTCGTGGCAATTCTGGTGCTGTTGCTTTCCCTGACAGCTTGGGCGAATCAAACGGAAGACAGTGCGGAAGTGGAAGTGTGGTTTGGCTCCCTTTCCCACGTGGATATTGAGATCCTTGACATCGAGGGCGGCCGGCTGGAATTCATGTTCGATCCTGCCGATTTCGACCCCAGTGACGTTTCCATCGTACCCGATATCGAGGGCTACTTCCAAGGAAACCTCGGACCCACGGAACCTGCGGATTTCCTCACGGACTACATCGTGTTCAAGGCGGGCGGAAACGTGGACAATTGGAAAGTCACGGGAACCTTTGAAAACTACGTGGATACCCAGGATCGCTTTGTAAACTTCCTTTCGGAGTACTTCTTGGACAATCCTCGTTCCATCGACGTGAACCAACTGGCCAACGAACTGCTCGCAACCATGGCGTACGGCTTCTACCTGTACGATGCCGTGAACCCCCAACCGGGTTTCTTCGGGGGTTCTGTGGGTGGAACCAACTACATCAACAAGATTCGCACGTCCTATTCCGCCCCCATCAATTCCATTTCCTTCGATGGAACCCGGGGCATGAAAATGTACAAGCTGGTGATGGGTGTAGCTTTCAACCGCTTCTTGGACTACGCCAATGGGGCAAATGGCCTGTTGGAAGAGGAATGGGTGCAAATCTTTGCCCAGCGCCCACTGGAACGAGTCGGAACGGTGGTCCTGACCATCGAGGAGTTGTAATCTCGCTGAGGAACAAAAGGTGGTAAAATGATGAAACGTGTGGCTTCCTTGCTTTTGGTTTTCGTGGTCCTTTCCCCAATGCTCTTGCTGGCAAACCAGACCACGGCAAGCGGGGAAGCCCATGTTTTTTTCGGCTCCAAGGAATACGCTGATTTTGACTGGATCCTTGACGTGCAGGGCATCGATCGTGACGGTGACTTACTCAAAGTGTGGTTCCTGTACGATCCCGCCGCAAGTGGAACCATTTTCTATGAGAAATCGGTGAAACTCAAAGTCGTGACCAACATCTCCTGTTCCATCCTGTACCAATGGGCCAACCTTTCCCACCTGGACGAACGGCTATTCGGTTACTACGTGCTTCCCTCGCGCGCAGACATTGACAGCCGCATGCAACAAGAATTCTTCGTGGGCAAAGGCTTTCTCGGCGGAGAAGGCATCGAAGACTCCAAACAGGATTACCGACTAAACCGGGACCGCGGAAGGAAAGAAGTGGCAATCCCCAATAATGTGGCCCCCCGGTTTCCCGGGGCGGGGGAGCTGGAATTCGCCTTTCGCTTCCAACCCTACGATCATACTGGACCCGGGGGAGAATGGGAATGGTGGAGGAATCGCGTCAAAAACCTGGAAGAGGAGCAGTACGTCTTTTTCATCACCATTGTCCCGGAGGAATAGGGAAAGGGGGTTGTCTTCGTGAAAAGAGTCGTTCCGATCATGGGAATGTTGCTTCTTCTTGCGTTTTCTCTCCACGCCTTTGCTGCGGAAAAGAAGCTGACCGTTCTCTCGGAAGTGGGGGTTCTGCAAGCGTTCCAAGCAGATTTCCCCGAGATAGAAGCCGGGATGATCGATTTTACCCAACCGGAAACCTTTCTCGCCACCTGGACATGGAACATCACGTCGAACGGCCCCTTTGCCATCGACGTGGAACCCGGTACAACCGGATACGAGTGGCTCGATTCCTGGTTGGTGGTGGACCTGTACAGCCGGGAGTGGATACATCATCCCGGGGAGGCCACGCATTTTTTTCGGGTGCACTTGAACCGACCCAAGATGTTTGACCCACAACGTCGCGAGCTTGCTTTTCTCAGCGGGAATGTTTTACCGGAAGGCCCCAACTCCATCTATTTCATGCTTTCCTGGGACACTTCCGAAGACCGGCCAGCGTTCGACCCATTGGTGAACCGCGAATGGGTGAACGTGGAAGCCACATCTGACGCAAAATCCATTCAGGTTCCTTTCTTAGTGACCGTTTACGGCTGGTCTTTCTGACCAAGGAGCAGGTGAAAAGATGAAAATTTTGCAGTGCACGGAATGCGATCGTAAAATAAAGCAATTCGACGAAGGCCAAGACCTCATGCATTGCCCCCATTGTGGGGGAGACCTGATTCGCGTGTACCCTCCCTTGAAGCTGGGGGAAATCCTGGTCCTTTTCGGGTGGATCCAGGAGGATCAGCTGGAAAAGGCGCTGGAAATCCAAACCCGCCTGCACAAGGAATATCCATTGGGCAAGGTACTGGTGCGCATGGGAACCGTACAACCCGACCAGGTAGACCAGGCCGTGTGGTTCCAACGGAGCAGTTATCTGGCCTGAGCTTTTTTCCACGCAACGTTTTGCTTTTTTTCTTGACAAGCGCTTTCTCCCTCGTGGTACAATGGGGGTAGCGCGTTTTCTTTTTTTTTCTCTTTTTTTCTTTTTTATTCTTGGAGTGGTTGGAATGGAACCACGTGGGGGGTTCGACCATGGGATTTCCAAAGAAATTTCATTTCTTGCTGTTGCTACTTTTTTTTCTTGCTTCTGTTTTCTTCTGCCAGAGCGAGACGGACGATCTTGCGTTAGAACCGTTGGTGACGCTCATCTACCAGAACGAAGACCTTTTCATGGTTTTGAACGAGATCACGCTGCAGACCGGGGTGAACATCATCATCGATGACTCGGTGACAGGCTTCGTGACGATCGACGTCATGGATGTACCCGTGGAAAAAGCCCTGGACATCTTGCTCAAGCCGAACAACATCTTCTACAAGAAAATGGATGGTTTTTACTTCGTGTGCCTTGCAGACCCCCGGGCGAGGGGTTTCATGCGCATTTCCGAAACAGCCTACGTGCAACTGCAGCATATTTCCACCGCCCAGGCCCAAAACCTCATCCCCGAGTACTACCAGAAGTTCCTGCGCTATGACACCACTTCGCGCACCATGACCATCACCGCACCCGAGGAGATCATCGGGGATTTTTCGCGCATCGTGGAAGCCATCGACCGCCAAAGTGGGCAACTCCGCATTTCCGTCGTCGCCGTGGAAATCAATAAGGAATTCTTAAAAAAGAAATCCCCTTTCGAGTTCTCCCTCACCATCCCCGAGGAATTTTCCGGATGGGGAAGCGGAGAGACAACCATTGCCTGGGGTTACGGCGATGATCCTTTCACGCTGAACACCAGCCTTTTCGATGAATTGATTCTCACCTCCTTCCAGATGCTGGAGCGGAACAACTACGCGCGCATCCACACGGACCCCAACGTACTGGTGGCAGACGGCCAGACGGCATCGCTGTTTATCGGGGAAACGCGGCGCGTGCTCGTGGAAGATGCCCAGGGAAACACGGTAACCCAATCCTTCGACGTGGGAGTGCGCCTGGAGGTCACCCCCAACATCTACCCGGGGTACGTGGAATTGCAGCTCACCCCCCAGTTGAGTCACCTGGGTTCCAAGGACGAATCGGGATACGTGATCTTTTCCAACGAAGTGAAAACCACGATCCGGGTGAAAGACGGACAAACCGCGGTTCTTTCTGGAATCACCGTCAAATCCGATAAGGAAAACTTGGGGTGGGTTCCCGGGCTTGGCAAAATACCGGTGCTACGCTTCTTCTTCTCGGAGGAAGAGCGGCAAGCCGCGGAAAGGGAAATGATCGTGTTCGTCACTCCCCGGTTGCAACGCGGGGAAGTGATACCGTGAAGCTGAAAACCCTTGCATTGATCCTCCAATTCGTGTTGCTGGGGTTGGTACTTGTTTCCTCGCTTTCGTTCGGTGAAACGCTGTTGACTATACCCCAATCTCCCTCCAACGAACCGTCGGTACTTTTTTACTACGAACTGCGGTTGTACGAGCTATCCGCAACCGAAGAAAAGGCTATGGGGCTTAGTGCCGCGAAGTACGGTTCGGAGCACGAACAAGAACCCCTCACACTCCACATGCAGTCCCTGGAAGCTCTCGAAATCCAAAAGGGGGACATGCAGATGGTGCTTCAGGGACAGTTGTCCGAGTCCTACTTCCGCGCAGATTTCCGACCAGGAATCGCCACCATCTTACGCCAACCTGGTTACCTGCGTTTCTCCTCCGAAAGCATCGGAAACCGGCTCGACGATTCGGAAGAAAGCCTTTTGCGGTCCACGAACCAATCTTTCCAGTTGACCGTTCTGCCCCAAGAGTACCACCTTCTCAACGGGGTTCAAACCAAGGTGCAGTTGCAGAGCTCCGGTAACCTGGAAACACATATCGAAACAACCATCCGGATGTTCCCGGGGGATTGGGAAGTGATCGGTGTGGCCACGTTTCACCAGAAGAGCAGGGAGCAATCCGGGGCAAAAAACGAGGCAGCAACCAACGAGTGGAGGCATTCTCTCGTTTTGCTTCGTGTCACCGTTCTGGAAGATGCCAGCGCGCTCCAAAGCCAGTCAACGTTCCTGCCTTTTTCCTCGCTGGAAGGGGTTTCGCACCTGCAGGACCCCGACCCCGTGTCCATCGTTCCCCGCCCCAATTTCGTGCAGGGGGGGGTAGCTTACCGGGGTACGTTGCAACGATTCGATATTTTCGGGGGATTCCAGTACTACTACCCGGACCTATTCTTCGTGCAATCCTCGTTCTGGTGGAACAGGGAAGAGGGAATACTCGATCCCGCGGAAATTGGGGTGGGAATTCCCGTGTACCACGAGCTTGCACTGGTTCCCAAGCTGGGGCATCACACGGTGGAGGGAACCGCGTCTACCTTTCTCGCGTTTGGCATCGACGATTTCACCTTTCCCTCGGAGCACTCCATGGTGAGCGCAAGCTTCTTTCCGCTGCGTTTCGTGTTTGGAACTGCCTTCATGGATGCCTTCGAGTTCCCACTGGAATGGAAGATCACCTTCCGCTGGTTCAGCGATGGGGGCTTCTTCGTGTTCGGCCACGTGGGGGGCGAAATCGCCACTTCGATCTGGCCCGAAACCTACCAACTGGGGGGAGGGTATGGTTCGCCCTGGGGGGAAATCCAAGCGGGGGTACAGTATTCCCGGTCGCAAAGTTTGTTCCAGCCTTTCATTTCGTACCAGCTTTCGTTTTAGTTTCCGCTTGCTCTACCCTTTTCGGGAGGAGTACACCGCCGCGCCACTCAAGAAGTAACGGGACATGGCAAAGAAAAGAACCAACATGGGGATGCTCGCGATTACCGCAACCGCCATCATTGCGCCTTCGTTGGAGCTCATTTCCCCGGTGAACTTGGTGATGTACAACGGGATCGTTTTCATTTCCTCGCTCTGCACCACCAGTAGGGGCCAAAGAAGGTTGTCCCACTGCGTACGGAAAGCCAGGATGGCAAGGGTTGCCACCGCGGGAAGGCTGTTGGGAAGGATGATGCGCCGAAAGATCTGGAACTCTCCCGCGCCGTCGATGCGTGCGGCATCGATGATTTCATCCGGGAAGGGTACAAGGTACTGCCGCATCAGGAAAATGCCAAAAGCATTGACCAGGAAAGGGAGGATCAACCCTGCGTAGCTGTTTTGCAGGTGGAAATTGGTGATCACCAGGTACAACGGCACCATGATGGCCTCGAAGGGAATCATCATCGTCGCCATGATGGAGAAAAACACGATGTTCTTCCCACGGAAGCGGAACTTGGCGAGTGCGTATCCCGTTAGCGCGGAAAGGAGCACCGTGGTGAGCGCCACGGCCCCGGAAACGATGAACGAATTCAGGATGTTGCGCAGGAAGATGAAATCGTTGTTCAGCCCCTTGATCGGGATCCAGAAATTCTCGGCCTCGAAGCCCGACGGGATCCAGCGGTACGGCATTTTCAGGATTTCCCGTGCAGGCATCATGGAGGCGGTAAACATGAAAAGGATGGGCGCCAGAATCATCACGGCGGCTACCACGAGGAAAGCCCAGATCAAGATGTCAATGAAAATGGATTGTTTTCTCTTCTTTGTTTTCACTGCTATGGCTCCCCCTTCTCAGTAACTTACTTCATCGGACTTGGACAGCTGGAACTGCACCAACGTCAGCAGCAACATGATGCCGAACAACACGATACTCATGGCACTCGCCCTTCCAATCCTGTGATCGCGAATGGCGGTATCGTAAATATTCAGGGTGATCACGTTGATCGGTTCCTTGGGAGCCCCGCCCTGCGTGAACAGGTACTGCGTGCTGAAGGTTTTCAGGCACTGCAACATGGACATGATGGAAACCAGTACCGTGGTGGGTTTGAGCAGGGGAAGGGTGATGAACCAAAAATTCTGCCAGGGAGATGCCCCATCGATGGTCGCTGCCTCGCTGATAGTACGGGGAATAGTAGACAGGCCCGCAATGAAAATGATGGTGAAATACCCCACGTATTTCCAGAAGTACACGACCATGGTGGAAATCTGGGCAATATGGTAGTCCACCAACCATTGGTGATCCACACCCGGGGTTCCCGCAAGCCCATTCACCCATTGGTTCGCCAGCCCCCGGGGGTCAAAAATGATCATCCAAATCGCGGCTGCAACCACCGAGGAAAGCACGGCCGGAGAGTAGTACGCCAGTTGGAAAAACTTCTGGAAACGGCGCCGGGACTGAATGAAAACCGCGAACAAGAGGCTGAAAAGAAGGATGGGAACGAACGTCCCCACGGTAAACACCAGCGTTGCACGCAGCGAATTCCAAAAATCCGGGGAACCGAAAAGGTAGGTGTAGTTCTCGAAGCCGATAAACTTGGGTGGCCGGAGAGAAAGCATGTTTTTCCGGAAAAGACTGGTGTAAAACGCGTTTCCAATCGGGTAGAAACTGAAAATCGAAAAGAAAAGCAGGGCGGGGGTCACGAAAATCCATCCCCAACGTGCTTGCTTTCTCTCGATCCCTCCTCTTCGGATCTTTCGGGTCATCCGCTTCACCTTCCTAAAATGGGCAGCCCAGCTTTTCGGGCTGCCCGGGGATTATCGTGCGTGTTGGCTTGCAATCAGTACGAGTCGTCCAGTGCTTCCTGGGCTTTCCGCCGAAGTGTCTCGAGCGCTTTCTGCGGGTCGGTGCCGAGAAGCATCACCGATTCCACGGCTTCCTTGATGAGTTCCTGGATCTTGGCACTGTTTGCCCCGTAATACACGATGTGGCCTTTTTCCATGTCGGATTGGAACACGTCGGAGAAGGGCATGGAGCGGAAGGTTTCCGATTCCATCAGGGCCTTGGTGGGTTGGATGATATTGACGGTGGTCAGGTATTCTTCCCCGTGGCTCAGCATGTAGGAAATGAACTTCCAGGCCATTTCGATGTTTTCCTTGGGCTTCTGGCCATTCACCATGTAGTAATGCCCGTAGTAGCAGCCTGCCACTTCGTCCACGGCATTCTCGAACTGCGGGTAGGGGACGACCATCCATTCGCCGCTCTCGTAGAATTCCTCGTTATCCGCACGAATACGCCCTTCCTGGTACAACCCCGTCATGGCCATGCCAATGTCGTTGTTGTTGTAGTTAAACAGCTTGCGCGCATTCTTGTACGTGGGGGAACCCAGGTTCCGGCCATTGGGGCCCCATTCCTTGAAGTAGTTCAAAACAGCCAGCCAGGCTTCGTCACCGATAATGGCTTTTTCGCCGTCATCGCTAATCAACTTACCACCAAGTTGTTCCACCATGGGAACCACCGAAACCAGGTAGTAAGGGTAGCGGAAATCGAAACCACGGCGCAGCAAGATGTCTCCATCCCGGATCACGAGTTTCTCGGAAACTTCCATCACTTCTTCCCAGGTCTTGGGATAATCGGTTTCCGGGTCGAGTCCAGCATCCCGGAACACGTTCTTGTTAATGAACAGGCACCAGTTGGTCAGTTCCAAAGGCAGGCCGTACAGTTCTCCCTCGAAGGTGACCGGATCGAGCATCCCCGGCAGGTAGTGGTCGTACACCGCTTGGAGGTTCTCGAAACCCGCGGCCTTCGGATCCACCGGAGCCACCCGGCCATTGGCGATGTAGGCGTACTCGTCCTCGATGGACATGTTGAATATGTCGGGCCCCTGGTTGGCGGCGAACGCGGTCAAAACCAGTTCTTGGATTTTCACGGAGGAATATGCCACCCGGTTGATCTTCACGTTGGGGTACATTTCCTCGAATTCCTGGATGTAGCGGTCTTCGATCACGGTACGGTTCGGGTCCTCGTGGGTCCAGAACATCAGTTCGATTTGGGCGGCAATCCCTGTCAGGGCAAGAGCCGAGAGGAAAACAAGCAGCAGAAACAGACTTTTTTTCATACGTGCACCTCCAGATTTTGGGATAGATTTGTGGGTCGGAAAGTATGAAGTTTCTTGTAGAAATTCAAAGCCACAGAAAGTATATCACATTCCACCGGAAGCGTCCAATGCCAGCAAGGGTAAAATTCCAAAGAGGCAAGGGCTGCTCCATGGCTCTCCCCCAATTCCCCCAAAAAAAAACCCCGGAAACCGGGGTTTTTGGTTTTCTTTCACAGATGGAACTACTCCGAAGCTTCGGGGACTTGCAACGTGGTCTCAAAGGTCATGATTTCCTGGCCTTTCTCCAAGAGCCTCCCACGGACCAGGTATTCCCCCGGTTCCAAACGGGGTAACGGAGAGCCGAAGAGATCAAAGGATTCACCCGGGAAAATCCAACCCGAACGGGAGAGCTCCAATTGGGCAGTGGAAACCATGGTCTTGTCCACGGGGTTTAGGATCCCCAGTTCCGCGGTGCAATCGGAAATGTGGATGGATCCGACGTTCTGGAAAAGCGTGGACAACCCCTGTCCGGAGGGCATGGCATCGAACGAAAGGCTGGTAAATTGCACTTCTTTTTGCTGGCTTCCAATCACAACCGCCAGAAGAACACTCTTGGTGACCTGGGGTTCTTGCTCCTTGTACGCGGTGTACACGATCTTGCTGTAGTACGTACCATCCTTCGCGGCGTCGGGGATCTTCAACGTGGCCACCAACCGGTTGGAACGTCCGGGCACGAGCTCGAACTCCGACTGTCCGCGAATGGTGAGCCAGTCGCCAATGGAGTTGGGGTCGTTCGGGATCACGTCTTCCTGGTGTACCTTGACCTGCACCGCTTCGGCGGATTGGTTTTCCACCTCGATGATCTGTGTTTTCACGCTGCGTGGTTTCAAATCCAACTGGATGTTTTGTTCCTTGAACATCAGGTACAAGTCCCGGGCTTCCGGGAAAACGAATTCCGATGCGGAAACCTGGAATTCCTCGGAGTAGATACGCTGCGTTTCGTTGTAGCGCGCAAGGATCTGGAGCTTGTACAGGTCGGGGGAGAGGATCTTCTCGGGTTTGCCCAAGAAGAAAACAGCTGCGCCAGGATACATGCGGGTAGAATCGCGCCCCGAGGAAACGGACGCCTCTGACAGAAGCGGAACCCTTTCCAAAAGCCTCCCGCGCGAATCGCGTACCGAAACATTCATGCTGGCAAGGTAGTCCAGGCGCGAATCGTTGAGCAACTTCACCAAGATGGTGGGTTCTCCCCGGTCATCCGGTACGATTTCGAAGCGTTCCACGGTAGCGGTCTCACGCAACCCCGCCGCCGAAACGCGGATGGTGATGCGAATCGCGTAGCGGATACGGAAGACGATCATTCCCGAAGTGGATGTGGTTTGGGGTTCCACCATCAGCGTCACGATGTACGTTCCCTTGGTACCAAAGGGGATATCTACCTCGATCGGCACATCCAGGCGTTCGTTGGCGCGAACGGTCACGGTGGCCGAAGGAAGCTTGACCCAGTCAATCGGAGGGTAGGTTTCCGCATCCACTTTCTGGTACGCGATGGAACCACTTTCCTCCTGGAAAGGTTGGAAGAGGCTGAGCAACACGGGGACATCTTGGTCTTCCGGGGAAAGGGTCAGGTTGAACGTCGCCACCGAACCGGGTTCACCCGCAATGTCCACCGACAAGGGCTCCACCCCGATGGCAAATAGCAGCGACGAAAAGCAACCGAGCAAAAAAAGAAAAAAGACGGAGATACCCCGCCTGGAACGAAAAAGGGATCGCGCGGGAAATGGCTTCATCAAAGAACCTCCTTTTGGATGGAAAGGGCTTTTTGCAGTTGGGATTGCTGGAGCACCCGCAAGTTGAGCAAGATCTCCCCCAGGCGCTCAACACGCCCCTGGTTTTGTAAAAGGAGAGCGTGCAGCACGTCATCTTTTCGCACGTACCCCATCGCCACAAGGATGTCTCCAATACGCGAAGCCAGAGGCATTTCATGGATCTGCCCCCCGCAGGCCTCACACCGGTGTTCCCATCCCATGCCGGGAGATGCACTGGAAAAAGTGACGTTGCCACAACCGGAACAAAGAAAAGTTTTCACGCTTCCACCTCATTCTTCTACCGGCAAAAGGGAGAAAGTGAAATCCCGTTTTCCCGGTGGAAAACCAATCAATAGGGTGAAACCCCCTGGGATTCCAACGTGATCTGCATGGATGCAGCGTAGGCCCCGTTTTCAAACATCCAGATCGGGTTTTCGTACCGCAACACGAACTCCAAGCGGAATTCCGAATGCTCCGAGTCCTTCCCGATCACGAAAAAGGAGCCCGGGAGACCTCCTGGGAAATTGTTCACGTGCACATGTGTGGGCTTCTCGTAGTAATTCCACTCCCTATTATAAACCAATTTCCAGAATTGGACCTGCAAAACCTGGATTTGCTGCTCTCCGTCGGGGTTGACCAATGCTCCCGGCACGTCGAAGGTAACCTTCACGTCACAGTTTGCCCAAAGCTCGAACGAAAAGGGATCGCTGATGAAATGGAAAACCTCCGACTCTTCCAGGTTCCCTTCCACCAGGTTGGAAACCATGGCTTCTTCTCCGATTTCGAGCGTATCGAAGGTTTCCTCCCCCGGGGGGCGTCGATACACGTCACTGTCTTCATCGTACACCGCCATACTCCATACGCTGATGGTGGGAGACGCGTTTTCGCTTTCCACGTAAATGCTTTCCGCAACCACGTAATGCAACGTCCCCGTACCGTTGTCGGAAGGTTCTCCGGGGAACAGCGGCTGACCAAAGACCAACATCCCCCCCAGCAAGCACAGCAGGATGATCCATGGGTTTTTCCCGATTCGCATGCTCAACAACCCTCACATCCCAAAAATAGTGTAGGAGATTTGCAGAGCATATCCGCTGCCCGCCCGCACCTCGGGCCAGGGAGCAGTGGTCGGGTCAAAAAGCTCCTTCTCGCCATCCCAACCGAACCACACACCCATTTTATGCCAACCCTTCCCCAAGAAAAGGGATTCCATTCCCCCGGGCGACAAGCGATCGGTTTGGGCACGGGAATCGCTATCCGTGATTTGCACGAGCAAGTACTCGTCCAAAATGCTTTTTTGCGTGGACAGGATTTCAAATTGAACCGTGAAGGGTATGTTGGACCCGAACTCCCATATCGTTTTGCCTTCAAATGCAAGTGGATCGGCAAAATTCAACGAAACAGGTACCTGGTAGGATAGGGGCTGCACAAACACGGCTCCGGCAATTCCAAGGGTTACCGTGGATTCCGCTGTCCCTCCAAACCACTGCGCGGAAAGAAGCGAACAAGAAACGAGTAGCAATGAAAGCAAAAGGGTGATTTTCATGCTGAAGACCCCGCAATCTCTGGCTATCAACAGATTGTAACCCGGGTGCTTGAAACGAGGGAATAATGAAAATAAAAAGATTCTAAAAGGAAGGGATCATTCGTGGGCAGCAGTCGGTTCCCATTTTTCCGGGAAAGCGATGGGTTCCACGCGCTCGTGGGCGATGGAAAAACTCCGGGTTTGCAGTTGCACGTGCGTTTCCCCGAACAGTTCTTTGAAAAGCGAAATGTTCATCAACCGATCCAGGATCACGGGCAAGTACATTTCCTTCATTTCCGGAAGCAGAATGAAGAAATGGCCTTCCTGGTAGGTACACACGTCCCCGGAACGCAGATTCTTGGAAATACTGTTCAAAAGCTTTTCCACGATCCAGCGTACCAGGGGTTCGTCGGTGTTGATCCGGATATCTACCAAGAAAGCGTTGCTTTTTCGCTTTTTCAGTTCAAAACGTACCATCTTTTGAAACAGGTCGATTTCGGCGAATTGCGCACCCTTCGCCTGATCCACGTTGAGCGTGAGAACGTTCCGTACCTCGTTCTCTCGGCTGGCAACGGACTTGCGCAGCCTCTTGAGCTTGTTGGAGGGAGAGAAGTCGAACTCTTTTTTCAGTGTTTGCACGTACTCGTCGTACACTTTCAGGGCTTCCAATGGCCTGTTCTGGGCTTGCAGCAACAACATTTTGAGGTAAATGGCGCTCTCGTTCAAATTGTCAATGTCCAAGGCCTTGGAAAGGTAATGGGTGCTTTCACTGTACCTACCCTCGCGGTACAAAACCTCCACCAATTCGATGAGGGAATTCACCATCATCTCCCGGAATTCCTCCCGTAGGGAAGTCGCCCAGTCTTCGTACTGGTCTTCCACGAAGAAATCTCCCAGGTACAGTTTCTCCGCCAGAATCAAGTACCCGGTTTTCTGCGTGGGATCACTTTCCCCATCTGCAAGGTGGATAAATTGGCGAAACTCGTCGGCATCACAATGCACGTTCGGTGGGAATTCCAGCCAACACATCTGTGTAGAACTGCGCACTACCTTTTTTCCGAATCCCTTTTCCGAAACGAAATTGTCCAGGCCATTCCGAATGAAGTACAACGTGGAACTCAAGTTTTGGCGGGCTTTGCTGAATTCCATCCCGGGCCAAAACATGTCACACAAAGTATCCTTGGAGATCTTTCTCCCTTTGAAAGCCAACAAATACCGGAAAATTTCCTGGGCTTTTTGGGAACGGCAAAAGGATTCTTCCACCGCTTCGCCATCCACGAAAAACCGGAACTTGCCGAAAGTTCGAATGTACAATTGTTTATCCATATCTAACCCCTTGTGCTCTGTGCATATCTACAGGTAATTATACACTATGCAAATCATTTTTCACAAAAACAGAGCGATTTCTCCGCTTCTGCAGTTAGGATTTTTGGCCGGAAACATAGAAATTTGAACTGTTCAAAGTAGATACTTCAAGGAGGGTCCGCCATGCGAACAAAATTCTTTTTTGCCGCTGTTCTCTTGTGTGTTTTCCTGGGGGCGAGTGTATTTGCTGACAATATCTACCTGAGTGATGGAAGCGTGTTGGTGGGGAAAATCATCCAATTTTCCGAACAAACCATTGAAATCCTCTTGGAAACCGGAAAATCGATGATCGTTTCCCGCAGCCAGGTGGTTCGCATCGATCCCATTGACCAGGTTACTTCTGCGGGCCCGGTAGGAACCACGGGAATCCCGATGGAGTATGTCCAACAACCTGTGGCCGCAAACATGTATGGCTCCTCCCTCCTTGGACAGCCGGAAGGGCTGTACGTGGCTGCGCCGGTCATCGAAGGCCCCGTGGGATCGCTACCCGACATGGTGGGCGACCCGGAAATCGAAATGCGCAAGCGCTTGCTGATGTACTCCGAAATGAAAAAAGAAGCATGGGTGGCGGCCGAGCTTTCCTTGCTCATTCCCAGTGCGGGCCACTTGTACGTGGGGGAATGGGAAAGAGGATTCCTGTTCCTGGGAGCCAAGGTTGCCTTTGGTGCCGTGGGGCTGTGGGGGTTTTCGAACAAAACGGTGATCGACGAGGAAACGGAAGAGGAAATCCAAGTCCCCAACAATGCAACGCTGGGAGCCGTGGGGCTCGGGGGGGTTGCGCTTTTCGCGCTGCTGGAATTCGTGGACGCGTACTACTCCGCGGAACGCTACAACCAAACCCTCCGCTTACGCCTGGGTATCGAGCAATTCGATCCCATGATGCTTCCCACGTTCACGAAATAAAAAAAGCGCACGTGCGTCTGGCTTTGAAACGATCAAACAAGGGCCTTCCCCGTAGCTTGCTCCGCACGGGCAACCCCGTGGCACCCGGATGAATCTGCTTATGGCTGCTTCCTTCCGGACCTGACCAGGTTCACAGGTATCCGCTGCACGGGACCCGGGCTTCATCGCCGCTCACCAAGAAAGGCACACTCACAAAACCGCCCCGGGGCACAGACATCGACCTCGCTAAGTGGGTTTCGAGAGTAGGGGACCACTAACCCCCCGTCTAGCACGATGCGCAATGCCTATTGTATCACATTCCGCGACAGGGTGCAAGGCTTGCACGCAGCTTTGGCATCCCAAGGGAGGAGCAAACCCCATGAACGACTCTTCGGTTCACGCTTTTTCGCAGGAACGCAAACGATTGAACGACCTGGTCATGGAGTATGCCAACCGGGACACGAAGCGATTCTGGAGCCTGGATTCCCAGATGTACCAACCTGGCGCCTTGGATGCCACCACCAAGGAGCTCCTCGGTCTCGTTTCTTCTTTGGTGTTGCGCTGCGACGACTGCATCCGCTACCACGTGGAGCGCGTCTTCCAGCTGGGAGTAGCGGGGGAAAGCTTCGTAGAGACCATGAACATCGGCCTTTTGGTGGGGGGGTCCATCGTGATTCCGCATTTCCGAAGGGCCATTGACACATGGGAGAACCTGGTTCGCTACCGTCCCATGCAATGGGAAGCACCGCAAATCCTTTCGCTCGTGGACCAGGTGGTGGTGGGAAATGCGCCAGCAGGGAAACTGCTTCTGCAAGTATGCGAAGTGCTGCGCCGGATGGTGGGCTACTACGATTGGGTGGGATTCTACATCGTCTCGGAAAAGGAGCAACGAACATTGGAGCTTGGCCCCTTCGTGGGAAAACCCACCGAGCACGTGAAAATCTCCTTCGGCGAGGGGATTTGCGGTCAGGCGGCGGAACAGCAGGCCACCTTCATCGTGCAGGATGTGTCCAAGGAAACCAATTACCTTTCGTGCAGCGCGGACGTACGTTCGGAGATCCTGGCCCCCGTGTTCTTCCAAGAACAACTCGTGGGAGAACTGGACATCGACTCCCACAGCCTGGAACCCTTTGGGGATAAAGACCAAAAACTCCTGGAAGCAGTCGCGCAAAGGACTGCTTTTTTGCTGGCTACTCCCTAAAAGCGGTAATACACCCCTATTCCAAAGCCAAAGCGGAATTTTTGGGGCGAACTAAGCGCGATCATGGGAACGACTTCTCCAAAGATCTTCAAACCGCTCTGCTCGCCGCCCCCCATGGGTAAAAAGTAACTCACCCCTACCGGAATCTGGACGTAGTTCACCGACCCGCCCGCCTGAAGCGGAGTGGCATCCCCCGTGGCATCGTAGTCCCATTCCTTGGTCAAGTACACGAAATCGATGCCTCCGCCCGCGAAAAGAGAAACCGGACCCAGGGCAAAGGAATACTTCATCGAGAGGCCAATATCGATGCCAGTTGGCCCCAGCATGTAGGCGTACCCGCCCACAAGGTTCACCGACAGTTCGGGGGAAAAGTGGTATTCCATGCCAATACCCGAGGGTAAACCCCCGTACACTCCCACGGAAAAGGGGGATGCCAACAGAACACTCCCCAGAAGCAGCAGCACAGCTGCAAGCATTGCGGTCATTCGAATCCTCATCGTTCTTTCTACCTCCCCACGAGAAATGGAAAATTTTCCTTACCTGTTTCTTTGTTCTCCAATACTCTGCACGAATCCCTGGAAAAGGGGATGTGGTTCTCCCACCTTGGTCAAGAATTCCGGATGGTATTGCACCCCGATGAAAAACGGGTGGGAAGAAATCTCCACTGCTTCCACGAAATCGCCAGAGGAGCTGATGGCCAGAGCATTTTGCCCCGATCCGGCGGTTTGCAGGAACGCAGCCGTCAACCCCGTGTTCACCTCGTAGCGGTGCCGGTGCCTTTCGAAAACCTCGTCACTTCCCCCGTACACGCTCTTCAATCGGGAAGAGGCATGCAGTGGTGTGCTCTGGGCTCCCAATCGCATGGTGCCTCCCAGGTCCAACGCTTTCTTCTGCTCTTCCATCATATCGATTACCGGATAGGGCGCCGCTGGATCAAACTCCGTGGAGTTTGCCCCGGAAAGGTTCCACACGTTTCGCGCGGATTCCACAACCATCAGCTGCATTCCCAGGCAAATTCCCAGTAGGGGCTTGCCCTTCTCCCGGGCATACCGGATACACCGGATCTTCCCCTCGATTCCCCGCTTCCCAAAACCCCCCGGGATAATGAACCCGTCAAACCCTTGCAAGTAGCTTTCGCAATCCTCGTCGGATAACTCTTCGAGTTCCTGGGCATCGATCATCACTGGTTTTTCCACGCCGCAGAGGAAGATGGACTCGTTGATGCTCTTGTAGGCATCATCCGTACCCAGGTATTTTCCCACGAGGCCGATGCGGTAGGGTAGGAAAGCCGTGGGAAACGACCACCGGAAGGTATCGGCCCCTTTGAGCCCAAAACGCTCCTCCACCAACTCCTGGAAACGCATGTGGTACAATTTCTGGGGAACCTCGTACACGTTCTTGATATCCGGGAGGTTCACCACCATGTTGGGGCGAACACCCGCGAAGAGGGCGATCTTGTGGATCTCTCCCGTTTCCACCGCGGTCTCACTCCGGGCCACGATTATATCGGGCTGGATCCCAATTCTCCGCAAGAGTTGCACGGACTGTTGGGTGGGCTTCGTCTTGAACTCGTTGGTCGTCCGCAGGTAGGGCACGTACGTCATGTGGATGAACAGGAAATTCTCCTTTCCCCGTTCCAGGTATAGCTCCCGGATGGCTTCCAGGAAAATTTCCCCTTCGATATCGCCCACCGTTCCCCCGATTTCCACGATCAGAACGTTGCAATCGATTGCCATTAAGCGTTCCTTGATTTCCCGGGTAACATGGGGAACCATTTGCACGGTGGAACCCAGGTACTTTCCCCCTCGTTCCTTGCCAATAACAGCGGAGTAGATCTGCCCCGCGGTGATGTTATTCTCGCGTTTCATGTGGTTCCCAAGGAAACGCTCGTAGTGCCCCAGGTCAAGGTCCGCCTCGTACCCATCGTCGGTCACAAACACTTCCCCGTGCTGGTTGGGATTCATGGTACCTGCATCCACGTTCAAGTACGGGTCCATTTTCACCGCGTTGACATCCATTCCGATCTCTTTCAGAACTCTTCCGGCGGAAGCACTGAAAACGCCTTTGCCCAATCCGCTAATGACCCCTCCGGTTACCACGATGAACTTTTCTGGCATGCCAGCCCCCTTGTATTGACGTTCCGTGCGGAAAAATTATATCACATATCCTTGGCAAAACATTCCCGGAAAAGCTCTCGCCCACCCGGATGTCCAAGGTTCCCAGATGCGCCAAAAAGCCTCCAAAGTTAGGATTCAACGACCTTTCCATAGAAAGGTATCTTGTAGCAAATCCATCACGAGGAGAAGACATGCAAGAAATCGTTCCGGGTGTTTTGCTGTTCGACAATCCCTTCGGAGGTTCCAACATCACGTGCGTGCAGACCACGGAAGGTGCTGTGGTCTTTGATGCTTCGCTTTTCCCCTCAAAGGCCAGCCAAGTGCGCTTGTACATCCAGCGATTCTTGTCAAGCGAGGTGGCATTGGTGGTGAACACCCATTACCATCCGGACCACTCTTTCGGGAATTCGGGTTTCTCCGCACCTTTGGTGTGCCACCAACGCACCGAAGCGTTCTTCCGCCAAATGGATAGCGCGTACATCGAGAAAGTTTTCCAAACCGATCCCGCGCTGGAGCCGGAAACCATCCCCATCGTTTCCCCCTCGATCACCTTCGAGAAAGAGTACACCCTTCAGATGGGAGACAGGGAGATTCTGCTGGAACATTGCGGGGGGCACACACCCGATTCCGTCTTGGGATGGATCCCTTCCCTACGTTTGGTGATCGCGGGAGACATCGTGGTAAACGGGTTTCACCCGGAAATCGTGCACGACAGCGACTTGGAGCAATGGATTCGGGCCCTCAAAAACATCCGCCGCAAAAACCCCCGGCAAGTCATTTGCGGACATGGAAAACCGGGGCGCATCCTGGAAATCGAACAGATGATCTCCTACTTGCAAAAGTTGCAATCCCTGTCGCAGAACCCGGAAAAGCTGGAACAATGGTTGAGTGGCTTGCAAGCGGACGGCAATTTTCGCGATCGGAAATTCTCGGAAATGTTCTTGGAAAACCTGCGCGTCCTCTTCCGAAAAAAAACCGGCTAATCCCACCAGGGGTTTTTAGGGGTTGCATTTGCGGCCAAATTGTGATAAAATCACCGTGCATTAGGGATTCGTGGTCTTTGGAAGCAAATCGGGCTGCTAGCTCAGTCGGTAGAGCACGTGACTTTTAATCACGGGGTCCCGGGTTCGAGTCCCGGGCGGCTCACCATTTGCAGAAATGCAAGCGAGAGTGGCGGAATTGGCAGACGCGCTGGACTTAGAATCCAGTGGGATTCTCCTGTGTGGGTTCAAGTCCCATCTCTCGCACCAGCGATAAAAAAATGCGGATGTGGCTCAGTGGTAGAGCACCTGCTTGCCAAGCAGGGGGTCGCGGGTTCGAATCCCGTCTTCCGCTCCAAATAAGCGGTCCAGCCTGGACCGCTTTTTTCATGGGCTTTGCTTGTTTGCCTTGAGGGCAAGCGAAAGCAGTAAAGGAGAATGCTGTGAGGGGGTGGATGGTGGTGTGAGCCATTTCGCTTCCAGCAGCTCCACGTTCGGAGACAATAGGAAACCATCGGTGGTGGTGGAAGATTCCCCTCCGTTCTCCCCCGGAGAGGAAGGATCGTACGCCCACTTCCATCCAAATGGCGTCCAAGCATTGGGAATCTTTTGTACGCTGCCATCTCCGAAGAACACCCCCGGCAATCGCACCTGCCAATCGCCTCCCAGGACCACGTAATTCCCCTCCGCGTACCAGTTCATCATCAGCTCCTTCATGGCCACGAGCTGGTCATCTAGCAGCGAGGTGTGGAAGAAGGGGGAAAGTTGCAGGTTGCCCACGAACAGTTTCTTTCCCTGGGAACCCACCGAAATCTCCCACACCGATAGGCATCGGTCGTACTGGAACATTTTCACCGGCCAGGTGTTCCAATCCGGCAGGCGAAACCGCCACGCCCGTTCCGGGCAAAACGCAGACAGGGTCAATAGCCCCGATTCCACTCTTCCCACGGGGTTTGCCAGGGGCACGGGCACCCAGGGGCTGCGGTAATTCAGCGCGTACGTCCAACAAGGGTTTGCCAGCGAATCCACGACCTGCTGCACCTGGTCCTGGCCGGAAACCCTCTTCGAACCCCGATCGATTTCCTGCAGCAACACAAGGTCCGCTGGCGTCCCTTCCAGCAGTGCAAGGATAACCGGCCAGTTCTGCTCGACTGCTTGGTCGTATCCACCAAATTCTACGTTCCAACTCAGTAGGGAAAAGGTGGTGGGAAAGCCTTGACCCCCACTACCGAGCAGGGGCATTTCCTCCACGTCTTTTGGCTGGTAATCCAACAGCGAGAACAGGAAAAAGCCCCCCACCAGAAGGAAAACCAGGAGAAACACCAAAAGCTTCATCAACTTCCAAAAACCCATTGCACCTTCACCGTTCCCTTGCTGCTTGTAAAAAAAGGGATTCTTTCGAATCCCTTCTCTTGGTCAGGGCGGGGAGACTTGAACTCCCGACCTCCAAGTCCCGAACCTGGCGTTCTTCCAACTGAACTACGCCCTGGAAAAGCATGTACCGAGTTCTACTGGCCTAACGACGAGCGAGCAATCTGAACGTACTCCTGGAAAGCCTCGGCATCCGTTGCGGCGATCTCCGAAAGCATCTTGCGGTTGATGTTCACGCCAGCCAGTTTGAGGCCATGAATCAATTCGTTGTAACGGATACCATTAAGGCGAGCGGCTGCATTGATGCGAATGATCCACATACGGCGGTAGTCGCGCTTTTTTTGTTTCCTTCCGCGATACGCGTATACCCCGGATTTGAAGAAACGCTCTTTGGCAAGGGAAATCCGCCTACTTGCTGCACCGCGGTACCCCTTCACCGCTTTCAGGAATTTTTTCTTTTTCGCCTTCTTAATGACTGCTCTTTTTATCCTCATGCCAATTCCTCCCTTTCACCGAACACCTTACACCTTGGCCAACATGCGTTTCACTTTTTTCTCCATGGCCTTGGGAACAACACCTTTCACACGGAGCCTGCGCGTCACTTTCGTGGATTTCTTTCCCGTTTCGTGGGCATGGCAGCCATGATTGCGCATCACTTTCCCGGTTCGATTCAATTTAAACCGCTTCGCGGCAGATTTTCGGGTCTTCATCTTGTTTTTTGCCATCGACAAGTCCTCCTTTTATCCAAAACCATTCTACGCGTTTTCCGTTTCCTCCGCTGGGTTATTCTGCACTTTCTTCCTCTCGATTTCGGAGAGGGGAGACAACGTCATGTGCATATCTCTTCCCTCGAGCTTGGGTTTGGAGACACATTTTGCGATCTCGGTGGTGTCTGCCATGACGCGGTTCAAAATATCCAGGCCTTTCTCCGTGAAAGCCATTTCCCTTCCCCGGAACATGATCGTCACGCGGACCATGTGACCTTCTCCCAAAAAGCGCTTCACGTGGTTCATCTTCGTGTGGTAATCGTTCTCGTCGATCTTGGGGCGGAATTTCATTTGCTTGAGCTCGGTCTTTTTCTGTTTTTTCTTCGATTCCCGCGTTTTCTTTTGGATCTCGTAGCGGTACTTCCCAAAATCCATGATCCGCGCCACCGGTGGGTTCGCAGAAGGAGCAACCAACACCAGGTCGAGCCCCTTTTCCCGCGCTCGGTACATGGCGTCCCTTGCACCCATGATTCCGAGTTGTTCTCCGTCGTCTCCGATCAAACGTACCTTCGATGCACGTATTTCCTCGTTTTTGGGAGGAAGCTTTGGGTCTTTTGCGATACCGTTTCAACTCCTTTCATCACCAAAAAAGGTGGTCCTGGAAAAGTAGCAACCACCCGTTCACAACCCCATTTACCTACCGAACCGTAGTTGGAAGGCGAGAAACCCGGGTGGATTCCTTCTTTGTTTTTTTGGTGGGCCGTACAGGAATCGAACCTGTAGCCTACTGATTAAGAGTCAGTTGCTCTGCCTATTGAGCTAACGGCCCGTTGGTGCCGAAGGCGGGACTTGAACCCGCACGGGATTTAACCTCCCACATGGACCTCAACCATGCGTGTCTGCCAATTCCACCACCTCGGCAACTCTTGCTTCTTGGCGCGCCTGGAGGGATTCGAACCCCCAACCCTCGGATCCGAAGTCCAATGCTCTATCCAGTTGAGCCACAGGCGCGTTGGGGTGGCTAGTGGGATTTGAACCCACGGCATTCTGATCCACAGTCAGACGCTCTACCGCTGAGCTATAACCACCACAAATGTGTTTCGGCTGGCGCGCCCAGAGGGAATCGAACCCCCAGCCTTTGGATTAGAAATCCAATGCTCTATCCGATTGAGCTATGGGCGCTCATAGCTCATGGAGCGGCTGACGAGACTCGAACTCGCAACCCTTACCTTGGAAGGGTAATGCTCTACCAATTGAGCTACAGCCGCGGTACTCTGGTCGGGGCGACTGGACTCGAACCAGCGACCTCATGCACCCAAGGCATGCGCGCTCCCAGCTGCGCCACGCCCCGACACAACGCTGGATATTATAACACAGAGCACCCGGCACGTCAAGCAAAAAA
>DAOPKN010000004.1:10730-122420 GCA_035391225.1 Thermotogota bacterium | reverse complement strand
CCCGGCGCGCGATACTCCCCTGTAATGAGCCGCACTGGGGTGCGGCGGTCCCAGGGAAACCTTTGGGAGCGCCGCAGCCCACTGCGGGCTCTTAAACCGGTGTTTCGAATGCTGCGGCACTGGGGTTCGGCAGTCCCAACAAACCTGGGCAACGTGTGATATAATTTTCCTGGTTTTGGAGGGAAACGTCATCTCCAATCCGGGAGGGAAAAACATGTCCAATTGGGAAAGGAACCGAAAAATCTTGGCAGAAAAGGGGTTGCTTGGTGGTCGCGAAAAAAGCATGGGGGATGAGGAGCCCCAACCAAGGGAGATCTGCCCCTCTGCCGAGGTGATGCGCCAGCGTTTCTTCGGAGCCCTTTCTTCCGCTGACGTTGAGTTTCCCTACTGGTACACGCGCACGTGGAACCAGTGGGAAGGGGAGGTTCCCGTCGTTCGTCGGGCGCGGGCGTTGAAGGCTGCGTTTTCCCACCTGTCTCCCAACGTGATTCCGGGGGAAAAGATCGTGATGCAAAAGACCCGCCATATGCGTGGGTCATTCCCAATGCCTTGGCTATCGGAGAGTTTCTTCCTCGCAAAGGAAGACGAACTCTACCAGCAGGCTGCGGCATGTGGTTCTGCCAGCGCGGACGAGCTTTCGCAATTTGGAAGTGGGGGCGGCAACGTTACGCAAAGTTTTGGGGACGTGGTGTCCATCGCGGGGAAGTTCGGCATGCACAAGCAGGAGATCCCTGCACTCATCCGCTTGGCACACGAGTGGCAGGGCAAGTCCGTGGAGGATATCAGCCGGCGCTACGAGAAGATGAGCCCGCATTTCGAGCGCAAGGAGAACTTGATGAAGTCCCTGGTGTGCATGTTTGACTCGGGGTTTACCCTTCCGCTTGGCCGCGAGGTCATCGACTACTACCTACCTCTTTCGCTCGGCTTCGAGGGAATCAAGCGCAAAGCCCGCGAAAAGATGGACGAGGTGTTTGGACAGGCAAGTGGGGACGGAATTCGCGGAATGGATCGCTTCTACTTCTACCATGCCAGCGTGCTCGTGGTGGAAGGCATCCAGAAATGGATTCTCAATCACCGCGACCAGTGCCTGGCCCTCGCCCAAGACCCCAAGATATCGGACACCCAACACTACCGCGAAATCGCCGAACGGCTGGACTGGATCGCATGCAATCCCCCACGGGATTTCCGCGAGGCACTGCAGCTGAGCTACATCGTACACATCGCCTCGCTCAACGAGGACGCGATTTCCGGGATGTCCATCGGACGGTTGGGGCAAGTGCTCTGGCCATGGTTCGAGCAGGACATCGCATCGGGGGCCATTTGCGAGGACGAGGTGCTCGAACTGCTGCAGCAGTACCGCGTGAAAATCACCTGCATCGATTGTTTTGCCTCCGCGGGCGTTGTGGGAGGGGTCCTTTCCGGCAACACGTTTAACAACCTCACGCTGGGCGGTTTGAAAAAGGATGGTTCCAGCGCCGTGAATCGATTGGAATGGCTCATCGTGGAAGCGGGGATCCGTTGCCCTACACCCCAACCCACGCTGTCGGTGCTCTACGACGAGCGGCTGGAGGAAGGCTTCCTGCGCAAGGCGATCGAGTGCGTGAAAACCGGTGCGGGCTACCCCGCATGGATGAACAACCGGGTGGGTATGGATTTCTTGCTGGAGCAGTACGGTCCGGAAGGAATGAACCGCGAAGATGTGCGCGCCATTGCCATCGGGGGATGCCTGGAAACGTCACCCTGCATCTGGCACGCCTACGAGAGAAACGGAAAACGCTACGATATTCCAGGAGGCGCGGGGCAACCCACCAGCGTGGGTGTGCATTTTTTGGCTTTACCCAAGTTACTGGAGTTGGCACTCAACGATGGAAGGGACCTGCGCACGGGGTTGCAGGTTTTCCCCGCCCACGGTAAAAAAGCCACTTCGTACCGCGAGCTGTGGCAGGCATTCTGCGAACTGGCAGAACAAGCCATGCAGGTGCTCACACGTGCAAACAACCTGCAGCACGATATCTGGCGAAAGAATAACCCCGCCGTGTTCAACTCGCTTTTGAAACCGGATTGCCTGGAAACGGGGTTGCACGTCGGGCTGATGGGGTACCGGTTCAACGCCACTTTCAACGTGGAGAGTTGCGGCACCGCCAACCTGGTGAATGCGTTGGCTTCGTTGCGCCAGAACGTGTTCGAAAGCCAGCAGTTCACGTTGGCGGAAATGATCCAGGCGTTGAACGCGAACTTCGGTTTCGTGCCGGGAAGCCTTTTCGAACGGCAACCGGGCGGTGAGCGTTTCGACCGTGAATACGCCGCGTGCCTTGCCGCACCCAAGTACGGAAACGACGACCCGTTGGTGGATTCCATCCTGGTGGACTACGAGCAATGGTTTGCCCGGGCAACCCGGCAATGCGAATCGTTGTACGGTAAGAAGATGTACCCCTGCCAGATCTCGGTTTCCACCCACGGCCCGCAAGGTGCCGCCACGCTGGCAAGTGCGGATGGACGGCTGAGTGGGGTGACCTACGCCGACGGCTCGATGTCCGCTTTCCCGGGAACGGATCGCAACGGGCCCTACGCGTTGTTCGAGTCCGCAACCGGATGGGACCACGCTTCCTCGCAGAACTCGCAGATGAACCTCAAGATGCATCCCCAAGCCGTAGCCGGAGAGGAAGGCACCCGCAAGCTTCTCGCGCTCACCCGGGCATACATGCGCAAGGGGGGGTTCCACATCCAGTACAACGTGGTGGATTCCAACGTTCTGAAGCGCGCGCAGGAGCACCCGGAAGCGTACCGTGACTTGATGGTGCGCGTGGCCGGCTTCACGCAGTACTGGGTGGAAATCGGGAAACCGATCCAGGACGAGGTCATCGCGCGCACCGAGTACAGGAGGTTTTGACATGCGCCAGCACCAGGATTGCTTCTACTACAGCCCCATCGACGTAACCCACGGTGTGTGCCGGGTTTCCGGTGACCCTGTGCTTGGGGACAAAGAGGCTTGCGACCAACACCGGCCGCTTCTCCGTTGCCGGGACTGCGCGCACTATTCCCCCGACAGCCAGCAAGAAATGGGAATTTGCCGGGGATTCGGCGGGGAGTATTGGACCATTCCTTCGTTCAATGCCACGACCTGCGAGAAGTTCGCTCCCGGGGAAGAGTAGGTGAAGTGTTGGCGTGTCGCGCGCGGGTTTTCGACATCCAGGGGTTTTGCTTGCACGATGGTCCCGGGTGCCGCACCACCTTTTTCCTGAGCGGTTGCCCGCTGCAATGTGCCTGGTGTGCCAATCCGGAATCTTGGAGCACCGGGTTTAGCCTGCATTTTTCCGCGGAGAAATGCCGGGGACCACAGGGATGCACCGCTTGTCGCGATGCGTGCCCGAGGGGGGCCATTTCGTTTGACCAAGAGGGTCGCCTTTCCCTGGACCGCAACATTTGTGCGAGCTGCTCCGCTTTTGGCTGCGCGGACGCTTGTTTCCACGAGGCACTACGAAAAGGCGGGCGCATGATGGACTTGGGCGCTTTTTGGCAAGTGGTGCAACGCGATCGCCAGTACTGGGGAGATTCGGGGGGCGTGACTTTCAGCGGAGGAGAACCCTTGCAGCAACCCGCCTTCTTGCTCCAGGCACTGGAACTTTGTTCCGCAAACGGTGTGCACACGGCCATGGAAACCTCGGCTTTTTGTGAACCCGCTTTGTTCTTGGAGGTTCTGAACAGGTTGGATTTCTGCTTCGTGGACCTCAAGCACATGGACCCCGACAAACACCGCCAGGGCACGGGGGTATCCAACCAGAGGATCCTGGACAACCTGGCACTGCTGTCCCGGGAAGGCGCCAACGCACGCGTGGTGTTGCGATTCCCCTTCATTCCCGGGTACAACGACGATCCGACCAACCTGGAAAAAATGGCGCGTTTCCTGCAGCACAACGCTTTTTTCGAGCTCAATATCTTGCCCTACCACGCACTCGGAGCTTCGAAGTGGAAAAACCTGGGCATGGAATACGTCTTTTCCAGCGTACCGGCACCCACACATGCACAAATGGAGCCGGTGCAAGAGTTTTTCATCGAGCGGGGCATCGCTTGCTACCTCGCCCACCAAACCCCCTTTTAGGGGGATTTTTCCCACTCTTCGGGGGGTGACGCCGTGTTTCCGTTGAAAGACACCATACCCGCGTTGCGCCGACCATACGTCACCTGGACGTTGATTGGCGTGAACGTGTTGATTTTCGTCGTCGAGTGGCTGCTGTTGCGCTTGGATTACCAGTTGGGAATCCAGCAGATCAGTGGGCTGGACGCTTTCGTGTTCCAGTATGGCTTCACCCCGGCCCGCATGACAAGTGCACAGTACCAAGAGGCGTTTGCCAAGTTTTTTCCGGGGTCACCGTGGGTCGTGGTATCCTGGTTCTCCTCGTTGTTCTTGCACGGCGGTTGGTTGCACCTGCTGACCAACATGTGGGCATTGTGGATCTTCGGGGATAACGTGGAAGACCGCATGGGCCACGGGTACTTCTTGGTGTTTTACGTGCTTTCGGGGCTGGCGGGAAACCTGATGCACTTCATGTCGGGCCCGTTTTCCAAGATCCCGTTGGTGGGGGCCTCGGGGGCCATCGCGGGCGTTATGGGGGCGTACCTTGTTTTGTTCCCCCATTCCAAGATCCTTACCCTTTTCATCCTGATCATTTTCCCCTATTTCGTGGCGATCCCTGCTCCTCTGTACCTGGGTTTCTGGTTCGCGCTGCAGTTTTTCAACGGCGCCACCAGTTTCCTATCGCAAAACTCCGACTCCGTGGCCTACTGGGCACACATCGGCGGGTTCCTCTTCGGCTTACTCTCCTTCCGGTGGTTCCTCAAATCCCCAGCCTACGGGTTCCGGAAAGAAGCTCCTTGAGGAGCGCATTTCGCAAAAAAAGGAAGTGAACGACCATGCCAAAAGTGTATCGAAGGGAAATGCTGGAACACCAAGTGCTGCACCTGATGGCCCAGGCCCTTTTCGAATGGAAACGGGAAAACTTACCCAAGGAAAAAATCAGCTTCACACGTGCCATTCTTTCCCGGGACAAGCGCTACGCGGACGTGTACGTGAGCATCTTCGACCCGGAGGGAGACCAAAAACTGGTGCAGGAGCTTTTCGAGAAGATCCAGAACAACGTGAAGTACTTCCGCAATTTCCTGGGGCGCAACCTCAAGATCTACGTCACCCCGGAAGTGCGTTTCATCTTGGACCACGGCATCGAGCAGAGCGTACACATGCAAAAGATCCTGGACGAGTTGGCACAGAAGGAAAATCGTATCCCCGCCTCCAGCGAGGGAAAGCAATCCGGGGAGGTGTGAGTGCGCCTTGGGTGGATGGAACGGCATTCTGGTGGTGAACAAACCCTGTGGGCCCACGTCGCACGATTGCGTGGACGTCGCCCGCAAGAAATCCGGCATCCGTCGGGTGGGCCACGCCGGCACGCTTGACCCGTTTGCGAGCGGTGTGCTCGTGTTGGGTTTTGGCAAGGCGACGCGGTTACTGGACTACTACATGCACCATGCCAAGGAATACCGCATGCGAATGGAACTGGGGGTGATCAGCGATACCTTCGACCGAACCGGCGAGGTGCTGCAACGAGAAGCACTCGACCAATGGTTCCCCGACCCATCCGCCGCGGAAGAAATCGTGCGGGAGGTTGCCCAACGTTTTTCGGGAAAGATCCAGCAGGTGCCCCCACGCTACTCCGCGAAGAAGTGGAAGGGCAAGAAAATGTACGAGTATGCCCGCAAGGGCCAAGACATTTCCCTTCCCCCGCGAGAGGTTGAGGTGTTTTCGTTGCGGGTGGAAGAGGTGGCCTTGCCCTACGTTACCCTTTGGGCCACGGTTTCTCCCGGCACCTACATGCGCTCGTTGGCAATGGACATCGGTGTGGCGCTGGGGTGTGGAGCGATCGCCACGGATTTGACCCGCACGCGTTCCGGGGAGTTCTGCCTGGAGCAAGCGCTGGAACTTCCCGAGTGGGAAAAGCTCCCGGAAAGCGCGGTGTTCCAGTCCAACGCGTGGATTCCCGTGGAAAAGGCCGTCGCCTTCCTTCCCGCGCTCCGCCTGAATGAAGAAGGCGCCCAGAAAGTGGCAAACGGAAACCCGGTGGAAGCCAGTTTCGTGCGGGATTGGGAGGGCTCGTTCGGCAAGAAAGAAACGGTGCGAATCCTTTCTCCAAACGGGGACTTGTTGGCGTTGGCAACCAGCGAACGCACCAGTTCCTTCTTGGGAACCGCGATTTCCCCCACCCATCCACCCCAGCAAAGAGTGGCGCGGGTTTTCCGGGTGTTGGCGTGAGCACACAGGTTTCCCTTACGATCGGGATCTTCGACGGCTTCCACTTGGGCCATCGGAGGCTGGTCCAAAAAACCCGGCAGGCTGCCGGTGCAAAGGGACGTTCCGTGCTGGTAACCTTTCCCCATCCCCCGGAATTCTACCTGCCTTCGGACAAGCGTTTCTCCGGCTTGCTCTACCCGTTGTCCGAGCGCTTGAAAATGGCCAAGGAATTGGGTATCGATCACGTGGAAGTCCTGGATTTTTGCAGGTTCCGGCAATACGGTCCCCTGGAGTTCTTGGAATTCCTTTTCGATGCCTTTCACCCGGATACCATCGTGGTGGGCCCCAACTTCCATTTCGGCAAGGATAGACGGGGAGATATCCCTTTTCTTACACGTTATAGCCGAAACGCGGGGGCACGGGTGGAAGTGGTCCCCCCGCTGATGCAAAATGGGCAACGCGTGAGCAGTTCGCTGGTGCGCTTTTTCTTGCAGTGTGGGAACTTTTCCAAGGCGTGCGAGTTCCTGGGTGCGCCGTTCCGCTTCTTCGGTGCCTTGGAACGTACGCGCGAAAACCCGGAGACCGGCTGGTTGCTGTCCCGCAACGCTTCGCAGTTGCTCACCCCGGCGCAAGGTTCGTACCTGGTGCACCACGAAGTGCTGGGCAGGGGCACCGTACACGTACACGTCGATGCCCAGTCCGCACAGGAAACCCTTTGGTTTTCCACCGAAAAGCCTTTGTCTCCACAGGAAAGGGAAGAATGGCAAGGGAGATGGATGGAATTGCAGGCAATTTCTTTCGAGCAGCAACACGACCAAGACCTCAGCGCTTGTAGGGGGGGATGCGCGTGAAATCAAGGGTCACGGGGATTCTTTTATGGCTTTCCGTCATTGCACTGGGAGTGGCGTTCTTCGAGTTTTGGGTCACTTCGCGTTTCGACCTAACCGTGGCATTTACGCCACCCACTTCCATGAACGAAGAAACGCTGTTCCAAGTGCGGTTGCAAAACGGAAACACGACCCACCAGCACACCATGAGTTCCAAGGAGCGCACCCTATCGTTTCCAAACCTTCCCTTCGGAAACTACGTGTTCGAGGTATCCCTCGACGAGATGCCACTGTTCCAAGAGCAGCTTTCGTTTGAAGACTCCTTTTCTTGGCTCCGCCGCAAGGAAACGTTGAATGTAGAACTCACGGACGTTTCCTCCATCAGTTCGGTGGATGTGCAGTTGCAAGACCAGACCCTGCAAGTGCGCTGGCAAGTGAGCAACCTGGGGGAATTCAAGCCGTCCGGCTACGAAATCACCGTTGCTAAGCAAAGTTTTCAAACCCGCGTGAATTTCTGGGAAGGCGACCTGGAAACCCTGCTGGCCGCACCCGGCAACGCGGAAACACTGGATGGAGAGGATGGCTGGATCCCGGTATCCATCTCCGTGCTGAACCGGGAAGGGATGGTTATGGCCAACGTGCAGCGGATGCTACCGGTGGGAATGCTGCAGATCCAGTGCGTGCTTCCCCCGCAGCTGGAACCCTTCCAGACCGCGCTGCAAATCTCCGGGCAAACGCGGCAGCTGGATCCCTACACGCGTTCCACGAGCGTGCCGGTGATCAAAACCTGGGAGACGTTGGACGTGCAAGTCTTGTACATGGGCGAGCCCATCTTCGCGGAGCAACTGCCCGTTTCCGAGCAAAAGGTGACCTTGGAACTTCCCCCGGTGCCTTCTGCTACCATCACCGAGGTGCGGTTGCAGGAGGGCGGATACGCATTCCAGGCGGGAATCGTCTCGCAAGAAGGCTTTTTGCAAAATTGGTTGGAATACTTTGAAATCGAACACGAATGGCAGGGCGAAACGCTGCTGGCCACTACCAGCGGTTCCTATTCCAGCGCTTCGGTCACCAACGCTCCCACCTTCCGGGTCCTGCCCCGACTCAAGTACGGGGTGTTCGGACGGGCCATCGAGTATTCGGTGCCTGCAACACCCACGCTGCAATTTGCAACGCAGAGTTTACCACAAGGTGAAGAGCTCCAGGTACAACTGTTTTGCGATTCGGCGGCCACGCTCACGGGACGCTACCGCCTGGATCGCACCACTTGGGTGGCGCTTGCACCTTTCGAGGGAAGTGTCACGCTGGTGCTTCCCATGTCGTTTTCCAGCATTCACCTCTTGGAATTCGAGGTCCAAGACCCACTGGGGAGGTTGGTGCGCTTGGAGCGTTGGATCGACCCCAACACCCCCGCGCTTTCCTTCTTTACCCCGGAAAAGCGCGATACCAAGCAAGTGGAGCTTTCCTGGCAGCCAGTGGAAGGGTACGAGGAATTGTCGCTGACCATCAGCGATGGTTTCCAACGGCGTACGTTCACCCCGACCACATCCCGCTTCGTGGTGCCTTTCGCGGAAATCCCGTTCTTCGGAACGTTCCGGGCAGTGCTAAAGGGGCGCGTGGGAGAGGATTGGTACACGATTGCGATCCAGGAAAACCTGGACCCTCCCGTGAAAAATTGAGTTTTCCCCGGGACTACTTGGGGACCACCCCCAGGAATGCCCCTCCAGAAAGTTTTGCCAGCTCTTCGTCACTCAGTTCACTTTCGGAGGGGTCTTGCATCAGCGAGAATCCTTGGAGTGCTTCTTCGGGCGTCAACCATACCCCGTGTTGCGCGGTACGCTGCTGGAGTTCCTCTGGGCTTTTCGCCGGGGAAAAATGGGTCAGCCAGTTCTTTCCCAGTTTCTCTTCCAGCAAACGTGCTTTCGAAAGGAGCTGTTGGAGAGATTCCTTCTTTGCGGGCTCCATTTTTTCACCTCCTTTTCGACCATGCTACTATTATACCATGAAAAAAAATGCCTCCGGATACCATTCTGCATGGCTTCGCTCTGCTTCTTGCGATTTTCGTGTGCTTGTGGTATAATTCGCCAACCTTTTTGGGGAGACAGATATGTACACTCGAAAACAACGCCCATTTTTGAATAACGGCCACCATCACAACAACGATCCTTCCGACCGGGCTCGCGGATAGTTGTTGCGTGGACAAGAGGACCGGTGCGGAAGGCACCGGTCCTCTTTTTTGGTGCAGCAAAGGAGGACACAGCTTTTGAAAAAGGATGTGATTAGTGAATCGGGGCGACTCGCGATGCTGTTCGGCAGGATGCGCCCGTTGTTGGAGAACTGGGGGTACCGTGAGGTGTTCCTGCCCACGGTGGAGAGGGACCGCGAACCTTTGAAAAAGGGGCTCAAAACGGTGATCCACAACGAGGTGTACCGCGTGGGGGCAGATATTACTTCGCAAGTACTTGCCTCCTTGAAGCAACCCGGCCCCTGCAAGCTGTTTTACTTTTCCGAGACGTTGGAATCTTCCCCACGCGGAACATGGCAGGCAGGCGCCGAATGGTTGAACGGCCCCCCGGAGCAATCGGGCGTGGAAATGCTCAGCATGGTGATTACGCTACTACAAGCCATTGGCATCCACGATTTCTTCATCGACCTCGGCTCCCTCAAGGGATGGGAAAGCGTGATTTCCCACGTTCCGGAGCAGCGCGAAACCATTTGGCATGCCATCCACAGCCGCAACTTCGGGTTGATCGAGGATCTGGATATCTCCCCCAAGGTGAAAGAGCAACTCTGGAACTTGTTCCACTACCGTCGGCGAGAGGCGAACTTGCCCACTTTCCAGCGTATCATGGACTGCCTTGCGGATGAAAGAGTGTTCATGGATTACGGAAGCGTGCGCTTCTTGCCCTACTACGAGGACCTGGTGTTCGAGGTGTACTCCCCCGAACTGGCCTTCCCACTGGGTGGTGGGGGAGAGTACCGCGTGAACGGCAACCACGGCTTTGGCTTTGCCTTGGACGCCGCTCCCCTGCTTTCGTTGGCCAGCTCTGTGGATGTTTCCCAACCCCGCAAGCTTCGTGGTCCATTGCAATCGGTGTACCAACAGGCACGGGAGCTGGTGCTGCGGGGCCAAGCGGTGGAGGTGGAGACATGCGACTGAGTATCGCACTTCCCTCGGGACGCATTCTGCAGGAGGCGGCACCCTTCCTTTTCCGTGCGGGGATCGAGGTGGTGCAGCCGGAGGGCCGGAAACTGCAGTCCACATCGCAAGACGTGGATTTCATCTTCTGCCGCGCGTTCGACGTTCCGGTGTACGTGGAGCACGGCATCAGCCTGGGCATCGCGGGCAGCGACGTGGTGATGGAAAGGGGCAGCGACGTGTTCATTCCGCTGGAATTCCCATTTGGCAAGTGCCGGCTGAGCGTGATCTTTCCCCGTGGCAAGCAGGTGGAACTGGAGCGCATGGACGGTTTCCGCATCGCGACGAAGTACCCCCGGGTGACCCGGCAATTCTTCGAGGCCCGCGAGCTGGAAGTGCGCACCGTGAAACTCTCCGGCGCGGTGGAACTTGCACCACTCGCGGGGATTTCCGACGCCATCGTGGATATCGTGGACAGCGGGCGCACGTTGCAGGAAAACGGTCTGGTGGAATCCCACCTGCTGATGGACGTGAGCGCCATGTTGCTCGTGAACCGCGTGGCGCAAAAGAAGTTCTACGGGCGCATCAACGAACTGGTGGAACGCTTGAAGAAACCCGGGGAAACCGGGGAAGACGAAAGGGGAAATGCACTGTGAACGAACTCGCGCAAACGGTTTCCAACATCCTCGAGCAACTGCAAACGCGGGGAGAAGAGGCGTTGCGCTCCTTGAGCGAACGATTGGATGGCTACTCCGGACCCTGGAAACTATCCGAGGAGGAAAAGCAAGTGCTGCGGGAGGAAAACCCCATCTGTGAACACGACCGGCAGCTCTTCGAAAGAGTGATCGCACGTCTGCAACGTTACCACGAACGCCAAAAGCCCCGCGATGACCTGTACCTCGAGGGAGACTCGCTTCTGGGAATGGTGTACCGCCCCGTGCAGCGCATCGGGGTATACGTGCCCGGGGGAAAGCCTCTACCGTCCACGCTACTGATGGTGGCCATCCCCGCGCTGATCGCCGGTGTGGAACAAATCGCGGTGTGCACACCACCCTGGAACGGTTCGCTGCATCCGGTGATGCTGTACCTCGCGGACCGCCTGGGCATCTCGGAAATCTATCGCCTGGGGGGAGCACAGGCAATTGGGGCCATGGCCTATGGCATCGGCATGCAAAAGGTGGATAAGATTTTCGGACCCGGCAACCGATTCGTGAACGAAGCCAAGCGCCAGGTGTTTGGTGTGGTGGGCATCGATAGCCTTGCAGGACCCTCGGAGATCTGCGTGATCGCGGACGAGTCTGCACCGGAAGAGTACGTGCGCAACGACTTGCTCTCCCAGCGGGAGCACGGCGAAGATTCCCGGGCATGGCTGCTCACCGATTGCCCAAGACTCGCCTCCGCACTGGAGTGCGAAACAAGCATCGAGGTATGCCTGCTGCCAGACCTTGATTCCTGCGTGCAAAAAGCCAACAACATCGCGCCGGAGCACCTCGAAATCATCACCGCCAACCCCTACACGTTGTTACCCGGCATTCGCAACGCGGGAGCCATTTACCTGGGGCCAAACACACCCGTTCCCGCCGCGGATTACTTCCTGGGCAGCAACCACGTTCTGCCCACCGGTGGAACCGCGCGTTCTGGCTCGATGCTCGGGGTGGTGGACTTCCTGAAACGTAGTGCGCTGGCAAGCCTTTCCAATGCGGAACTGCTCAAGGAGCGCGAGCTGGGTATGCGCATGGCCACCATCGAGGGGTTGGAATTCCACCGCCGCGCGCTGGAAGTACGGAAGGAGGAGTAAGCATGGAACGTATCACGAGTGAAACCACGATCCGCATGGATTGGATGGAAGCGTCCCAAACCCAAAAATCCTCGGTGCGCTGCCCGGACGCCATCCTGGCCCATCTCGTCACCGCGCTGTTCTTCACGTTGGGCCGCCCCTGCCAGGTGGAAGCTTCCGGGGACCTGCGGCACCATCTCTGGGAAGACCTGGGAATCACCACCGGGCAACTGCTGGAGAAAACGTACACGCGCGTGAAGGTTGCGCGCTACGGCTGGGCGGTGGTACCCATGGACGAAGCGCTGGTGCTTTCCTCCGTGGACCTCACCCGCTGCACGTTGGGATGGCAGCTGGAAGACCCCCAGGTTCAACCCGAGGAAGGCTTCGACTTCGGGCTGGCACGAGAGTTTTGGGCGGGATTCTGCCGGGGAGCGGGGGCAACGGTGCACGTGCAACGCCTGGCGGGTTTCAACGCCCACCACGTTCTGGAGGCAGCCTTCAAGTCGCTGGGTTTCTCCCTCCAAGCTGCGCTGCAACCTAAACAGGGCGTGCAGAGCACGAAAGGCGTGCTCTGATGGCTTCCGTGGGCATTCTCCACCTGGGAATGGGCAACCTGTCCAACGTGCAACGCGCCACCGGCGGAGAAATCGTGGAAGAGCCCCACCGGGTGAAAGAGTTCTCGCGGCTCGTGCTCCCAGGTGTTGGTTCCTACTCCGCGGTGAGTGCCCAACTGGAGCGTTTCCGCGATGCCCTCCAGGGAGCAAGGCAAGGCGGGGTTCCAATGCTGGGTATTTGCCTGGGCATGCAACTCCTCTTCTCCTCCAGCCAAGAAGGGCCTGGACAGGGATTGGGATGGGCGGACGGAGATGTGCTGGCGTTCCCCACAGAAAAGGCACCCCATATCGGCTGGAACCAGGTGTGGTGGGAACGCGCGCACCCGTTGGGTAAGGGGTTGGGGGAGGGCTCTTTCTTCTACTTCGTGCACGGCTACTTCTGCCACCCGCAAGACCCCCAATGGCAACTCACCCGCACCGACTACCACGGGGAAGCGTTTTGCAGCGCGGTGGTACACGAGAACGTGGCGGGGGTACAGTTTCACCCCGAAAAATCCTCCCGCGAAGGGGAAATACTCATCCAAAACTTCTTGAGGTGGACACCATGAAAATCTTTCCAGCGATCGATTTGATGGACGGCCGCGCGGTGCGCCTGCTGCGCGGGAAGAAAGAGCAGCGAAAGGATTACGGCGACCCCGTGGAACTGGCACGTGGCTTTGCCCCGTACATCGCGGAATTGCACGTGGTGGACCTGGACGGTGCTTTCCAGGGAAGCCCGCAAAACCTCCACACCGTGGAACGCATCAAGCGGCACACGGGGTTATCCATCCAACTGGGGGGCGGGTTGCGCAGTGCGCAGCACGTGCGCCAGGCGCTGGATGCCGGCGCAGACCGGGTTATCTTGGGAACCAGGGTGCTCGAGCAACCCTCCATCGTGGACGAGTGGACCGAGCTGTTCGGTGCGCGCATCGTGGTGAGCCTGGATTTCGCCCTGGACCCGTCCGGGAAACCACGCCTGCTCTCGGAAGGCTGGCAAAAACTCTCCGAGCTGGGCCTTGGCGCGACCTTCGAACGTTTGAAAGGCAAGGCAAGCCGTTTCATCCTCACCAACACGACCCAGGACGGCACCCTGCAAGGTGCACACCCCCCCGAAGGGGACTGGCGGGGGGTACCAGTGCTCTACGCGGGCGGGGTATCGAGCATGGAGGACTTGGATAAGGTGTACCGCGCGGGTTTCTGGGGCGTGATCTCCGGAAAGGCTTTGCTGGAAGGTAACCTCGACCTTGCTGCCGCGCTGGAACGTTTCTGCCAGGAGGAAGAATAACCATGCTTGCCAAGCGCATCGTGGCCGCGTTGGACATCCGCGACGGCAAGGTGGTGAAGGGCATACGCTTCCAGAACGTGCGCGACGTGGGCGACCCGGTTTCCCAAGCCCTGGCGTACGAAAAACAGGGGGTGGACGAAATCGTGTTCCTGGATATCACGGCCTCGCACCAGGGTCGCGAAATCAACCGGGATTGGGTGGAGAACGTGGCAAGCGTGTTGCGCATCCCCTTCACCGTGGGCGGGGGCATCTCCCGGGTGGAGCAGATGGTGCAACTGGTGAAGCGCGGTGCCGACAAGGTGTTCCTCAACACCGCCGCACTGCAAAACCCGGAACTGGTGCGCCAGGGAGCCCAAGTGCTGGGTTCGGCCAACCTCGTGGTGGCCATCGACGCGCGCGCGGAGTCCGACGGGTTTCGCGTGTACTCCCACGGGGGAAGGGTGCGCCAACCCCAATCGTTGGCCCAATGGAGCGAGCGCGTACAACAGCTGGGGGCGGGGGAAATCCTCCTCACCTCCATGGACACCGATGGGGTGCGCGAGGGGTTCGACCTCCCCCTCTTGCAGCATGTTTGCCAGAGGGTCCACATACCCGTGATCGCCAGTGGGGGAGCCGGTAGCATGGAGCACTTTGCACAGGTCTTCGCACACACGAACAGTTCCGCGGCACTGGCTGCCTCGGTGTTCCACTACGGAACGATCCATATCGCGGAACTCAAGCAATTCTTGACAAGGAGGGGAATCCATGTACGACCAACAAGCAAGCTGGAAGAAAGCTGTTGAACAGGTGCAATGGGATCGAAACGGCCTGGTGAACGTGGTCATCCAGGACAAGGGGGGAAGCGTTCTCACGCTGGGCACCATGAATGCCACCGCGCTGGAAAAGACGTTGCAAACGGGGCTGGTACACATGTGGTCACGTTCCAAGGGGCGCATCCGCATGAAGGGAGAGGTCAGCGGAAACACGCAAAAGGTGGAACAGATTTGGGTGGACTGTGACGGCGACGCACTGCTGTTGCAGGTGGAAAAGAACGGCCCCGCCTGCCACACGGGCAACGATTCGTGTTTCTTCCAGCCCCTGGGCGAGGAACGATCCCCCGGCAAATCCCTGCCGATCGATTACTCGCTTTCGGTTCTCAAGGAGCTCGAGGCAGTGATCGCCCAACGAAAGCAAGACATGCCCGAGGGCTCCTACACCACCTCGTTGTTCGAGGAGGGGCGGGAGAAGATCTTCAAGAAGTTCGGGGAGGAAGCGGTGGAAGTGCTGGTGGCGTCCAACCGCGAACGGCTGGTGTACGAGATCTCCGACATGCTCTACCACCTGCTGGTGCTCATGGCACACGAAGGCGTGTCCCTTTCCGACGTCATGGCCTCGCTGTCCAAAAGGAGAAAGTGATGCGTTTCTCCAAGATGGCGCACCAGATGGAGCCCTACCGAACGCACCAGGGAGAAGCTTCGATCTGGCTCAATGCCAATGAAAGCCCGCTGGACATCCCTCCCGAATGGAAGAAGGAATGGTTGCAAGCAGCCCTGGACATTCCCTTCCACCGTTACCCGGAAATCGACGGCATTTCGCTGCGCAGCAAGCTGGCCCAACACCTGGGTGTTCCCCCCCATTGCATCATCCTGGGCAACGGCAGCGACGCACTCCTCTCGGAGGTGATCCGGTTGTTCGAGGGGGACCACGTGCTCACGTTCCCCCCCACCTTCTCCATGTACGACTTCTACGCGCGCTCGCAGGGGGTGGAAAACCGTGCGTTCCCCTTACAGGAACACTACCAGCTTCCGCTACGCAACGGGGAGCTACCCGGCTACACGGAGTGGGACAGTTGCCGGGTAGCATTCGTCTGTTCGCCCAACAACCCCACGGGCAACGTGCAACCCCCCGAAGCGATCCAGGAATTGCTGCACAAGCACATCCCCGTCGTGGTCGACGAGGCCTACGTGGAATTCTCCACCCAGCGCATCCTGGGGTTGCAGCAGCGCTTCCCCAACCTCATCCTTTTGCGCACCTTTTCCAAGGCATTCGGGTTGGGAGGGTTGCGCGTGGGCTACGCCATCGTGTCCGAGGAGGTGGCGAGCTTCTGGAACCGCATCACCTCCCCGTTCTCGGTGAACGCGCTTTCGCTGTTCTTTGCCCAAAAAATGCTCGAAAACGCCCCACGCGTGCAGCAGAACGTGCAGCGCATCATCACCCAAAGGGACCGCTTGGTGAAACGCTTCCAGGAACACGCCGCCCCCAGCCAGGCCAACTTCGTGTTGTTTTCGTTGGATGCCTTTTCTTTTTTGCGCGAACGTGGTATAGTTGTGCGTGCGTTCGATGGTTCGCTATCCGGACATTTTCGCGTGACGGTGGGAACGGAGCAAGAGATGGACGTGTTCTCCGATGCCCTACACCGTTTCATTGCACAAGGAGGAACGTGAAGAAAGCATGCGTCGCCAAAAAGGGAAGAAAGAACTGGGTTTCTTGTATCTCGTGCTCTGTGCGGTAGGGGTTTCCACGATTTTCGGTTTCTCCTTCCTTTTCTCCAAAAGGGGGCTGGAAACCTTTTCCCCGTTCCAGCTACTGGCGTTCCGTTTCAGTGCCGCGGCTATCGGTTTGGGGATCCTGGCCCTTTTTGGATGGATCAAGGTGTCGTTCAAAGGCAAGCGCGTGGGGCTACTGTTGCTGCTTTCGCTGGTGCAACCCGGTCTGTACTTCGTCTTCGAATCCTACGGCCTCAAGTATGCCACTTCCTCGGAAGCGGGCATCATGATCGCACTCATCCCCATCGTGGTCACGGTGTTCGGCGCGCTCTTCCTGAAGGAAAAACCCAGCCTGTTCCAGGTGCTGTTCATCCTGCTGTCCACGCTGGGAGTGAGTTTCATCGTGGTGATGGGGGGAATCGCGGCCAAGAACGAAGGGGCCTCGCTCATCTCCGGCCAATTCCTGGGTTACCTGTTGCTTCTGGGAGCGGTGTTTGCCGCCGCGTTCTACAACATCCTGTCGCGGAAAAGCTCCCTGCATTTCCGCCCCATCGAGATCACCTTCGTGATGATGTGGTTCGGCATGATCTCCTTCAACCTCCTGGCTATCGTGGAACAGGCAGCCGCCGGCAAGCTTTCCCACTACTTCGCGGGACTGGCTGACCCCGGTGCGCTGTTCTCCATCCTCTACCTGGGCATCCTCTCCTCCATCGTGGCCTTTTTCCTGGTGAACTTCATGCTCTCCCGGCTGGAGGCATCCCGCTCCGCCATCTTCGGCAACCTGACCACCATCATCTCCATTCTCGCCGGTGTGCTCTTCCGCAACGAAAAGTTCCTGTGGTTCCACCTGGTGGGCTCCATCATGATCCTGCTCGGCGTGTGGGGCACCAACCGTTTCTCCCCCAGCCGCGTGCGGCGGGGAAAGCCTTCTGATAAGCCCGCAAAGGTTATCTTCCCAGAGGATTTCTAAAACCCGGGAACCCCTTCCTGGGACCTGTGCAGCCCACTGCATCTCTCTTTTCTGTCCTTCTGAAGACGACCTACTTGGGGTTGGGCGAAACCGGATGCTACCCACGGGTGGGTAGTTTTTGTGGTACAATGGAACGGGTTGAAGGTTGACTCTTTTCTCTGGAGAATCGAAAGGTGGGAAGGATCTTGGTTAACGATCGCGAGCTACTCGACGCTGTATTGGAACACCTACCCTTGGGGATCATGATTTGGGACCCAGAGGGACACTTGTACCGGGTGAACACGAGTTTCACCGAATTAACGGGGTACTTGCTCGAAGATGTTGCGACAATGGAAGACTGGGCGCGGAAAGCCTACCCCGACGAAGCGTACCGCCAAAAAATGCAGAAGGATTGGGACCTGGTTTCGCCAACGGAGAAAACCACGCGGCAGTTCACGGTGCGGTGCAAGGATGGGAAGGAAAAGAACATCGCGTTTTGCGCGTCCTTTCTTCCCGACCAAACCGCCATTGTTTCGTTGAAGGAGGCCAAGTAGAGCTCGTTTCCCTTTCCAACCGGCATTTTCCCGTCCGTTTTCCCCGAGAAGCAGTTTGCGATTCGGGGGGAGGTCTATTCACGCCCTGACAGGAAATACAGCAACAATACCCCCAGAGGTCCGAAGAACAATCCCCATTTCCAGCCGTCCTCTCGTCCCTTGGAGAGGCCGATTTTCTGCGCCAGGAAAATGCATTGCACCCATACCACTACGGCCATCCCCAGGCCAAGCCACGTGAAAAACCATCGGATCCCTTCCACGCGCATTCCCTCCCGTTTGTGCTTTTCCTACAATCATATTCCTGCCCTTCTGCCCTTGTCAAGGGAGAAACGATTCCCTTTCCATCTTCCCAAACCATGGCAAGAAATCACCCCGCAAAAACCGGTTGTATTTGTGTTATAATCGCAACCAGAGCCCTCCTTCGCGAGGGAAACGAAGGGGTTATTTCGCATGTGGGAAGAAGGAAACCGGCAACTCTCCATCTTCAAGGCCTTGTTGAACCTTGATCTCGTCAAATCCGACGAAGGGGCAAACCGTTTCGCGCACGAATTGGCCAATTACTTCTCCGCGTCGGATTGCTCGCTGTTCGTGTTCGAGCGAGAGAAGCAGGCGTTTCGCCTGCTCGGGAGTTCCGCGTTGGACAAATCCCACGTGAAGGTGTTCAAGATCCGGGAAACCGAGTTCCCCTGGGCACGTGACCTGCGAACCGGCAAAGTGGTGCGCCTCCAAAAAAACCAGTTGCAACCCGAACACCAGATTTTCGCGGGCATCCACTTGCTGTTCTTCCCCACCATGGATTACGACGAACTCACCGGCATGATCGCGTTTTCCTTCGACGAGCCCTCGCTGCTGGATACCCACCTGGATGACCTTTTGGACTTGCTGCGCAGCGTGGGCAAGATCTTGAAACTGTCCATCGAAAACCGCCTTCTCAGCGAAAACGTGAACAAGTTACTGGGTCTTTCGCGCCTCACCGAGGTGATCAATTCCGCCAGCGACCTGGACAGTTTGTACTTGCGTTCTTTGAAAATGACCTGTGACATGCTCAGCGTGGAAACCGGATCGATCTGGCAGGTCAACGAAAACGGAGCCTTGGAGATCCGCTACTGGTATGGCATGGAGCCGGAACAAATCCTGCGCCGCGAGGTTCCGCCAGATCACGGCATGGTGGGGTGGTGCTACACCAATCGCATGCCCTTCCTCTCGATCTCGGTGAAGAAGGACCCCCGCGCGGCGTTGGACATGATCGACATGGAGATCAAGTCCGCCATCGCGGTGCCGCTGTACCACGAAGCCGATATCTTCGGTGTGGTGATCTTGATCAACCGGCGCAGCCCGGAACTGTATCGACCCTACAAGCACTTCGACGAGGTGGACCTTGCCCTGCTGGAGGAAATTGCGGCGCGCATTTCGCTCGTGGTGTCCAAGATGAAGTACTTCGAGCAACTGTCCGGGGAGTACTCCAAGTTGCGCCAGCTCAGCCAGGCAAACCAGCACCTCCTGGAGTTGCAGAAATCGCAGGTTTCACTGCTCAAAAACGTTACGTACATCAACCGTTCGATGCGCGAAAGCTACGATATCCGCAACATCTACACCATGATCCTGCTGGGTGCCACCGCGCCCGAAGGGCTGGGGTTCGACCGTGCTTTGCTTTTGCTGCGCGATTCCGAAAGTCAAACGCTCAAAACGCGCTTTTGGGCAGGCCTTCGCTCCCAAGAGGAGTACCATTCGCAGAAACTCGGGGAGTCCCCCTCCTTGAAATACGGCAATTTCTCGCAGTACCTGCGGGAAAAATCGCTGACCATGGACCTGGATGACTTCCAGGTGAAAAAGCTGCAGCACCGTGTTTTTCCGTACAAGAGCCATGCCATTTTCGAGAAGGTGGTGGTGCGCAAGAAAATCGTCTGGGTGTTCCCCGAGATGATCGAGGAGTGGGGAAACGAGTACCGGGAACTCTCCAACCTTTTGGGAACCAACGAGTTCGTCGTGGTTCCCCTTGTGGGCCGCTTGGAAACCAGGGGCGTGTTGATCCTGGACAACAAGTTCTCCGGCAAGGAGCTTTCGCCGGGCAGCATGGACGTGCTCAAGATTTTCTCGGATAACGCAGGGTTGGCCATCGAGAACGTGCAGAACTACGGAGAGCTGCGTGCCAAGACCATTTCGTTGGAACGCCAAACTTCGCTGCTGAACTACCACAAGGAATTTTCCCAGAACGTGTTGGAAAGCCTGGACGTTGCCATCGTGGTTCTGGACCGCGAGAACAAGATCCGCGAGTGGAACCGAAAGGCGGAAACCCTGTTTAGCCGCACCAAGGAACAGGTGCTGGGAATGGGCTTCGACATGCTTGGCCCCGCGGTATTCGACCTGCTGAACGTTTCGGAAAAGGTGTACGAGGTGAAAAACACCATCGTGCTCACCGATTACGAATTCAAAGGACTGGACCGCACCACGTTCCTGGACATCAAGTTTTCACCGTTGCGCTCCGTGGAACTTTCGCGCATCGAAGGCATCATCGTGGTTCTCGACGATATCACCGAACGCAAGATCTTGGAGGACGAGATTCGCCGCCAGGAAAAGCTGGCCTCGCTCGGGGAGATGTCCGCGCGGGTTGCCCATGAAATTCGCAATCCCCTTTCGGTGATCGGGGGCTTCGCATCTCGCCTGGAGAAATCCATACCGGAGAACACGGGAACCAAACCCCGGCGGTACCTGCAAATCATCCGCGCGGAGGTCAGCCGCCTGGAAGAGATCGTGGAGGAAATCTTGGAATTTTCCCGTCCCAGCCAGAGGTTGGAATTTGACTGGTTCGATCTCTCGGAGGCCTTGCACGACTTGCTGGCGTTGTACCAGGAGAAGGTGGAAGCCAAGAAACTCCAGTTGCAGCTGGACATCCAAAAAGTACCGTTGTTCGGGGACATCCGCCGTATCAAGCAGGCGTTGATCAACCTGATCCAAAACGCCATCGAGGCTGCCCACCAGCACATCGGGGTACGACTGCACGAGGAAGAGGGGGCCGCGGTGTTCGAGATCTGGAACGACGGCGAGTTGATCAGCGAAGAAACGATGGAGAAGATTTTCTCCCCATTTTTCACCACAAAAGTGACCGGAACGGGCCTGGGATTGCCCATTACCAAGAAAATCTTGGAAGAAGAGCACGGGGGAAAAATCAAGATCGAATCCCAGCACCGGGATTCGCAACCCCGAACGTCATTTACCGTGGTCATCCCGTTGGATATCCCACGGCAATAGGAGGTGTTTGTATGACGCATGGGAAGATCCTTGTCGTGGAGGACGAAGACAACATGCGTTTCTTAATTTCTGAAGAATTGGCAGACGAAGGCTACGAGGTCCAAACTGCCTCGAACGCCAAGGAATGCCTGGAAAAGTTACTGGCCGACTCCTTTGACCTGATCACCGTCGACGTGGAGATGCCCGAAATGAACGGGTTGGAGCTTGCTGGTGAGATACGCGCACGCAAGATCCCCGTGAAGATCGTGCTGCTCACCGCTTATAGCCATTACAAGGCCGATCTTTCTTCCTGGGCAGCGGACGCCTACGTGGTCAAGAGCTCGAATCTCGTGGAGCTCAAGGAAGTTCTGGGTTCGCTGCTCGCTTGATTTTCCAGGGTTTCCCAGGAGGAAACCCCATTTTTCAGGAGGTGGAAACGCTGACCCCAACGAGGGGATGCGATACGTTATGGACTATAAAAATACATTGAACCTACCCCGAACCGGTTTCCCCATGCGGGCCGGTCTTGCTGCAAAGGAACCGAAAACCTTGGAAAAGTGGAAGAGCATGGACTTGTACCATTACATCCAGGGTTTGCGCAGCGGAGCACCCCGTTTCGTGCTCCACGACGGCCCCCCGTACGCGAATGGCAAGATCCACATCGGTACGGCATTGAACAAGATCCTCAAGGATATCATCGTGAAGTTCAAGACCATGCAGGGCTTCGATTCCCCGTACGTCCCGGGTTGGGACACGCACGGTTTGCCCATTGAATTCCAGGTTACGAGCAAGCTGGGGGAAAAAGCCAAAACCCTTCCCAAGATCGCGGTGCGGAAAGATTGCCGTGCGTACGCGCTGCGTTTCATGGACGTGCAGCGCGAGGGTTTCAAGCGCCTTGGGGTGCGGGGTGACTGGGAAAACCCCTACCTGACGCTGCACCCCGGCTACGAGGCAAACGTGTTACGGGTGCTACAAGACCTGGTGCGCGACGGAAACGTGTACCGGAGCAAGAAAGTGGTGCACTGGTGCCCCACCTGCGAAACCGCGCTCGCCGAAGCCGAGATCGAGTACCATGATGAGAAATCCGATTCCATCTACGTCAAATTCCCCGTGTTGGGACAACCGGGGAACTTCGTGATCATCTGGACCACGACTCCCTGGACATTGCCTGCCAACATGGCCATCGCGCTGCACCCCGACTTCGAGTACGTGAAGGTGAAAGTAGACGACGAGTACTGGATCCTTGCCAAGGAACTGCTGGAAGCCTTTGCCCATAAGATCGGGCGGGAGGGGCTCTCCATCGTGGAATCGATGCGGGGCAAGGATCTCGAAGGTTTGAAGACCACCCACCCGTTCCTGGATCGCGAGTCCCCGCTTGTTCTCGCGGATTACGTTACGCTGGAGACGGGCACGGGATGCGTGCACACCGCGCCGGGGCACGGGGTGGACGATTACTTCACCGGCATGCGCTACGGGTTGCCCGCCTACTCCCCGGTCGACCACCAGGGACGTTTCACCGCCGAGGTGCCGTTGTGGGAAGGTCAGAAAGTGTTCCAGGCAAATCGCGCCATCATCGAGCATTTGCAGCAGTTGGGCGCCTTGGTGTACGCGGAAAAGTACGCCCACTCCTACCCCCATTGCTGGCGCTGCAAGAAGCCCATCATCTTCCGCGCTACCGAACAGTGGTTCATCTCCATGGACAAGGGGGAGCTGCGCGGCCGGGTGCTGGAGCAAATCGACAAGGTGAAATGGGTTCCCGATTGGGGCAAGAACCGCATATGGGCCATGGTTTCCGATCGCCCGGACTGGTGCATCTCCCGCCAGCGTTCCTGGGGAATCCCCATACCCGCAGTGACCTGTACCTCCTGCGGTACCACCACGCTCAGCGAAAAGACTCTTGCCGTGGTGATCGACGAGGTGGAAAAGCACGGCACGGATTGCTGGTTTGAAAAAGCCGTGGAAGATTTCCTGCCCCCCGATTTTTGCTGCCCGCATTGCGGGGGAAAATCCTTCCGCAAGGAGGAAGACATCCTCGATGTTTGGATCGATTCCGGCTCATCGTTTGAAGGCGTTTTGCGGCAGAACCCGCAACTCTCGTACCCGGCGGACCTGTACCTGGAAGGTAGCGATCAACACCGCGGGTGGTTCAACTCTTCGATCTTTCTTTCCGTGGCACGCCACGGCCATTCCCCCTACCACGAAGTGGTAACCCATGGCTTCATCCGCGATGGGAAGGGGCTCAAGATGAGCAAATCCCTGGGGAACGTGATTCACCCCGAGGAAGTGTACGACAAGTATGGCGCGGATATCTTGCGCCTGTGGGCGGCCTCTGCGGAGTACCGCAACGACATCAACATCTCGATGGATATCTTGCTGCAGCAGGTGGACATTTACAAGAAAATCCGCAACACGTTGCGTTTCCTGCTGGGAAACCTGGATGGCTTTTCCCCGGAAACCGACCGCGTGGAACTCGCGCAGATGCCTTCCTTCGATCGCTGGGCGCTTTCGGTACTGCATGACTTGGTGGAAAAGGTGACGGGCTTCTTCGAGAACTACGAGTTTTACCGGGCGATGCAATGGATCAACCGGTACATCGTCACCGACCTGAGCGCCATCTACCTTGACGTGCTCAAGGACAGGTTGTACGTGGAACACCCCACCGGATTGCTGCGCCGTTCCGCCCAAACGGTACTGTTTGAAATCCTCAATGCGCTCACCATGATGCTCTCCCCGGTTCTCACCTTCACCAGCGAGGAAGTGTACGATTTCTTCCCGGAAGGCAAGCATCAATTCCCCACGGTGCAAGCCGAGCGCTGGCCAAAGCCTCGCCCCGAATGGAAAGACCCACAGCTCGAGGCGCAATGGCAAGGGCTTTTGCAGGTCCGGGAAAAGGTGAACGAAGCGCTGGAAAGGGTGCGAAACGAAGGGCAAATCGGCCATTCGCTCGACGCCAGGGTTTCGTTGCACTGCTCCGGCGACACACTCGCGCTGTTGCAGGGTAATGCTGCCCAATTGGCGGACTTGTTCATCGTTTCCCAGGTGGACGTTCTGCCCTCTGCGGCCGAAGAGTTGCAAATCGAGGTGGACCATGCCCAGGGAGAAAAGTGCCCGCGCTGCTGGAAATACTCACCATCTCCCTCCCAGCACCCCAAGCATGCCGGGGTGTGTCCCCGCTGCGCCCAAGTGCTGCAGTCCCTGGAAAAGGAATGAGGTGAAAGTTTGCCCTACAAGATTGTCTCCAAGAAAAACATCGCACCCAACCAAACCGATTGTTGGATCCAAGCCCCGCTGGTGGCCCAGCACGCACAACCCGGGCAGTTCGTGGTGCTGCGCGTGGACGAAGTGGGCGAGCGCATCCCCCTGACGATCGCCGATGCGGACCCCGAACAGGGAACCATCCGCCTCATCGTGCTGCAGGCTGGAGAGTCCACGCAAAAAATCTGCGCGTTGCAGCAGGGGGAGGAGATTTTGAACCTGATGGGCCCCTTGGGGCATCCCTCCGAGCTCCCCGAGAACCAAAAGCTACTGATGGTTGGTGGGGGCGTGGGCATTGCTGCCATCCTTCCCATGGTCAAACGGGCCAAGGAATTGGGAAACCTGGTTTGGGCCATACTGGGGGCAAAGAGCAGCGAGCACATGATACTGCAACAGGAAATTTCCCACTTCGCCGATCGAACGCTGCTCTGCACGGACGATGGTTCCCTGGGGCACAAGGGATTCGTGACCGACGTGTTCGCCCAGGTGCTGTCGGAGAAAAAACCGGCATTTGACCAGGGTTGGGCGGTGGGGCCAACGGTGATGATGAAGGCGCTGTCCGCGGTGGCCGTGGAGAACGATTTTCTGCTTTGGACATCCCTCAATCCCATCATGGTGGACGGAACGGGGATGTGCGGGGGGTGCCGCGTCACGGTGGATGGACAGATGAAATTCGCCTGCGTGGACGGACCGGAATTTGACGGGCGAAAGGTGGACTGGGTGGAGTTGCTGCAACGCCAGGCACAGTACCTTTCCGCGGAAAAACAATCGTTGCAAGCCCATGGATGCCGCTTGGACACGTTGGAACAAAAGGGGGGGGAAGCATGAAACCCTCTCCGCGCAAGGTCCCTTTGCACGAACGCCCTGCAGAAGAACGCATCCAGGATTTCGCGGAAGTGAACGACGGGTACAGCCTGGAGCAAGCGGTTGCAGAAGCTACACGATGCATCCAGTGCCCCAGCCAGCCATGCGTTGCGGGTTGCCCGGTGCGTATCGATATTCCCGGTTTCATCCGGCAGCTTCGTGCCCAAAAACTGGGGCAAAGCCTGCAAACCGTGAAAACAGCGAACATGCTTCCGGCCATCTGCGGTCGGGTTTGCCCACAGGAAAACCAGTGCGAACAGGCGTGTACGGTGGGGAAAATCCCGGGGAGCGAACCTGTTGGGATTGGAAGGCTGGAGCGTTTCGTGGCGGACATCGCCCGCCAGTCTGGCGAAGCCGTGCCCGTGTCCGCACCCCCTTCCCACACCAAGAAGGAACAAAGAGTGGCGATCATCGGCTCTGGACCAGCGGGCTTGACGTGTGCGGCCGAATGCGCGCGTGCGGGATTGCGCCCCACGATCTTCGAGGCTCTACACGAGCCCGGGGGGGTTTTGACCTACGGGATCCCCGAGTTTCGCCTCCCAAAACAGATCGTGCGCTACGAGATCGAAAACGTGCGCGCCCTTGGGGTCGAGATCCGTACCGATGTGCTGGTGGGGCGCACGATCACCTTGCCGGAACTCCAGCAACAGTACGCTGCCATTTTCATCGGCATCGGGGCTGGCACCCCGGTGTTCATGAACGTACCGGGCACCAATCTCAAGGGGGTGTTCTCCGCCAGCGAGGTGCTGACCCGGGTGAACCTGATGCGCGCGTACGATTTCCCGCGTTCCGATACCCCGGTGTTTCACGGCCGGAACGCCATCGTCGTGGGTGGAGGGAACGTCGCAATGGACGCGGCGCGCAGCGTGCTGCGCCTGGGTGCACAAAGCGTGCGTGTGGTGTACCGGCGCACCCTGGAGCAACTTCCCGCCCGTCGGGAAGAGTACCACCATGCCGTGCAGGAAGGCATCACATTCAGCTGGTTGGCGGTGCCCGTTGCCTACCTCGGAGATCCGAAGGGAAACCTGGAACGGGCCCAAATCCAGCGCATGGAACTGGGTGAACCCGATGAAAGTGGACGCAGACGCCCCGTTCCCATTCCGGGAGATCGCTTCGTCCAAGAATGCGACATGGTGGTCGAAGCCATCGGCCAATCGGCCAACAAGGTCCTGTTCGAAACCTTCCCCGGGCTCGCGCGCAACAAGCGGGGATACCTGCAGGTCGATCCCCAAACCCTTTCCACTTCCGTTTCCGGTATTTTCGCCGGTGGGGATATCGTGACCGGCGCGGCTACGGTCATCGAAGCAATGGGAGCGGGGAAGCGCGCCGCTGTGTCCATCGCGGATTTCTTGGCAACTTGAGCACACTCTTCACGCGGGGGTGAATCCATGCTGGTAAAGAATTGGTACAACAACCTGAAAAACACGTTGAGTCCTGGGATGAACGCTCGTGAAGTCCGGAACGAATTCCTGGGAGAAGATGTCTCGTCGTTGCCCGTGGTCGACGAATCCGGGCAGTACCTGGGGATGCTGCACCTGGAAGACTTCGTGGATGCCGAGCGCAACGAGCGCGTGAAGGATTACGTGGTGCATCCCGAGTTTTTCGTGCTGGAAGAGGACACGTTGGAAGAGGTGGCATTGCTGCTGATGGAAAACCATGAAATGGTGGTTCCCGTGACGGATGCGTCCGGCAAGTACCTGGGAACGATTTCCATCTTCGAGATCTTGGAAGCCTTCACGGAAATGGCGGCCTTCGAGGAATGCGGGGTATCGCTTTTGGTACGACTCTCCGATGCACCGGGCCAGCTGCGCGAAGTACTCAACCTTTTGGCGCTGGGGGGAATCAACGTGCTTTCCGTGCTCACCTACCGCGTGGAACAAAACCACCGAAACGTATTCCTAAAAGTGGATGCCCGGAACCCAACGGAGTTGCAAGAGCTGTTGGATGCGAACCATATCCAGATCCTGCACATGCACCAGCGCGAAGGGTACTGATTGCGGGGATGGGCTCCAGGAAAGGAGGAAAGAATGAGAGTTGCAATGGTTTCATTTGAAGTGTTTCCTTTCGCCAAGGTGGGGGGACTCGCCGACGTCGTGGGGTCGCTGCCACCGTTCTTGCAGCGGGAAGGTGTGGAAGTGGAAATTTTCATGCCCTACCATCGCATCGTGGACCAAAACGCCTCCAAGTACGGCTATACAGTGGAAAAGGTGTTGGACGATTTCGAAGTGCCTTTCGTGCAAACCCCGGAGCGCGCCTCCCTTTACCGCTCCACGTTGCCCGGTTCCACGGTTCCAGTGTACCTTGTGAAAAACGACCATTACTTCTCCACCGAAAAGGTTTACGGTTTCGAACCCGAGGGCGAGCAATCCATCTTTTTCACCGTGGCAGCCCTCCAGGCCATGCAATGCCTGGGCAAACCGTTCGATATCATCCACGCAAACGATTGGCAAACCGGGTTGATCCCAGTGTACCTCAAATCCCGGCTTCGCGACGAACCCTTTTTCCAGGATTCTGCCACGCTGTTCACGATCCACAACCTGGGATACCAGGGGCGTTTTTCCAGCATATTCATGAATTTCGCCGGATTGCCCCATTACCTGTTTAACGTGGACGCGCTCGAGTTTTACGGCGAGGTCAATTTCCTGAAGGGGGGTATCCTTTTCGCGGACGTGGTGACCACGGTCAGTCCAAAGTACGCCGAGGAGATCCAAACCCAAGATTACGGGGAGAAACTCGAAGGTGTTCTGTCCATCCGTAGCGACAGCTTGACAGGTATCCTGAACGGTATTGACAACGAGCTGTACGACCCTGCTCGCACCACCATCGCGCGATTCCCCTTCAGCGCGCATGACCTCGAAGGCAAGGCGAAGAACAAGCAAGCCCTGCAACAGGAATGCGGCTTGCCCCTACGTCCCCAAGTACCTCTCGTGGGATTGGTTTCCCGGCTCGTCGAGCAAAAAGGCCTGGATATCTTCTCGCACATCGCCCGGTACTTTTTCATGCACGAGGTGCAGATGGTGGTACTGGGTACGGGCCAACCCGAATACGAAGGACTGATGCGCCAGTTATCCAACGAATACCCGCAAAAGCTGTGCGCTCGCATCACGTTTGATATCGACTTGGCAAACCTCATCTACGCGGGTGCAGACATGTTCCTCATGCCCTCGAACTACGAACCCTGCGGGCTGGGGCAGATGTTTAGCCTTCGCTTTGGCACCATCCCAGTTGTACACTACACGGGAGGTCTTGCAGACACGGTAACGGAGTTTAACCCCCAAAATCCCATTGGAAATGGCTTCGGATTCCATCACTACGGAGATGCCGACCTGTTGTTGAGCCTTTCCAAGGCCCTGTACTTTTTCCACAAGAAAGAACAATGGGACCGCATCATCCAAAACGCCATGTCGGCAAACTTCTCCTGGGGCCGTTCTGCCAAGGGGTACAAGGAAAATTACCAGAAAGCGCTTACATCCCGGAGAACGGCTTAATTCCAAGGAGGGAAAGCGATTATGCCAGAATTACGAAAAGATCCCATCACAAACCGCTGGGTCATCATCGCCACCGAAAGGGCCAAGCGACCCATGGATTTCGCGAAGAGCGGCGAAGAGATGAAAAGTGCCTTTTGCCCTTTCGATTACGGCAACGAATACACGACTCCCCCGGAAATCATGGCGTTTCGTCCTCCAGACACCGAACCCAATTCTCCGGGTTGGTGGATCCGGGTGGTGCCCAACAAGTTCCCGGCGCTCGATCCCTCTTCGCGCATCGAACGCTACGGTCATGGCATGTACGACGCCATGATGGGCTTTGGCTACCACGAGATCGTGATCGAAACGCCCGACCACAACGCCACCATCGCGACCATGGAAGACCGGCAAGTGGAGGAAGTGGTGTGGGCTTACAAGGCACGGTACAACGCGCTTGCCAAGATCCCAGACCTCAAGTATATCCTCATCTTCAAAAACCACAAGCGTGATGCGGGCGCCTCTTTGGCCCATGCACACTCGCAAATCATCGCCACCCCCATCATCCCAAAACGTGTGCAGGAGGAGATGTCTGGAGCACAGATGTACTTCCAGTACAAGGAACGCTGCGTGTTTTGCGACATCATCTACCAGGAACGCATGGAAAGTACGCGCATCGTGGAGGAAAGCGATCGCTTCATCGCCATCAATCCCTACGCTTCCCGCTTCCCGTTTGAAACCTGGGTGCTGCCCAAGAACCACTCCCACGACTTCGGAAAGATCAACGAGAAGGAAGTGCAGGAATTCTCCCAACTCATGCGGCGGTCGCTGCTGCGCATCCATAAGGCCCTGGAAAACCCGCCCTACAACTTCATGCTGCACACGTCTCCCACCACGGGCGAAGGCAATCGTTTCTACCACTGGCACTTGGAAATTGTGCCGCGGCTCACCAAGGTTGCGGGGTTCGAATGGGGATCCGGCTTTTACATCAACCCCACTCCCCCGGAAGATGCGGCCAAGTTTTTGCGAGGTGTGGAACTGTGAACAACGACCAAGCCGGCATTTTGGGCATCGGGTTTAACTCTTTCCTTGTACGCGACCGGGTGCAAGCCATCTTTTCACCGGAAAACCCGGCCATGAAAAAGGTGAAGATCGTAGCGGACCAGGAGCAGATGATCATCAACCTCACCTTCGGTTACGAAACCCGTTCCATCATTTTGATGGACAGTGGACATATCGTGTTGACCATTCTTTCCGTGGATGAATTCCTGGAACACTACGATGCAACGTCCCAGGCGTAACTGGGGGGGTCGTGTTGAACCAGGTTTTGGTGTACCTTCCGCTTGACCCCGCCGTTGCCAAGCAGAAGAACTTGCCGCTCAAGTGTCCGGTGCGCATCGAGGATTTGCCCAAGGTTACGCAGCGAAACGAACTGCCACTCGAGGTGGTGTTGGACGGGCTCCGCACGCAGGTGAAGCTACAGCGGGATGACTATTACCTTTCGTACCTCTTGTTCTTCCTGTACGAAGCGTTCAAGCTTCGCTTGCGGACCATGGAACTCGCCGCAGCCCGCGAATTGCTCGACGAGGTGAAAGCCCTGGGTGTGCTTGACTACCGCTTTCACCTGTACCAGGGTTTGTGGTTGCAAGCCAGCGACCAGCTTGGATTTGCGGAAAGCGAGTTGCGTACCGCTTGCACCATGAATCGCAACCACCCTTTGCCCCCCTTCGAATTGGCCCAGTTGTTCTTTCGCCAAGGGGATTACGATGGGGCAATGGATTTCTACGCGCAGAGCCTGGAACGGGATCCGGGTTTCATCCCCGCGCTGATGGCGAGCGGGGACTTGTTTTTCTCGCTGTCCGACTTTTCGCGCGCTGCTCCCTTCTACCACAAGGTGCTGCAGATCAGCCGGGATTTTTCCCCTCCGTTTGCACGCCTTGGTGTGATCTACAACCGGGAACAACGTTTCCCGGAAGCCCTTGCCCTTTTCGCGGAGGGTGTACAGCGGTTCCCCGACGATGGAGAACTGCGCTACAACTACTCGTTCACGCTTTCGCGCCTTTCGCGTCCCATGGAAGCATTGCGCCAGCTGCAACAACTGACCGACAGGGACCCCACCGGCGCCACTGCCTGGAACGAGAAGGGGCTCCTGGAAAAAAACGTGGGGCTGTTCTCCCAATCGGTGGACTCGTTTCGAAAAGCGCTCACTGCCGCCCCGTTGGAGGAGGAAGGCATTCGCTGGAATCTCGCCCAATCGCTGGCACTCGACGGCCAGACCGCGGAAGCCCTAAGGATCCTGTCGTCGTTGGATCCCAAGCACTGGCCCGTGGAAGGGTTGCTTTCCCAGGTCCAAGCGCTTCCCCTTTCCGAAGGGTTTTCCGTGCATTCTTTTGCCCGGTCGCTCCCCACTTTTTTCGAAGACATCCCGCCGCAGTTGCTCCAGCGCATCACGCTGGTGGCACAAGGGATTCATCCCTACTCGGAATTGGACCAGCCCGGGGATGTCCAATTGCTTCCCTTCTTTTCCTTGCTGCTGGAAACCACGGCAAGTAGCCGCCTGGAGCGTCAGAAAGCCTGTATCCTGTTTTGTTCCTCCCTGGCAGGCTCGATGGAATGGCTCGCTTTTTCCATTTGCGTGGACGATCTGGTAGAATACAGCAAGGAAGAAATGCTCCTGGAGTTTGACACGTTGTTGCAAGAATTGGTGTCCTTGAGCCGGGATATCCACTGGGATTTTTCGCGGGCCCTGTCCCACTTCCAACAGGAGGACCTGCTGGACTGGGAGGAGTTCGCGGCATCTGCGCAACCTTCGACACAACTGGTGCACACGCTGTTCCGGTTGATCAATCTGCTCTGGATTGGGCCATCACCTGAAGAGGTGCAAAACCTGCAAGCGAAGGACCCGGAGCTGGTAGAGTTATGGATGGTCATGAAGGCACTGGCATCCGGGCCAAATGAAGGAGGAGCCACATGAACCCAACCCAATTTCCCAACCCCGTTCCACGTTTTTCGTATCCCAAAACGTTTTTACTGGGCTTTGGATTTTTCGGGGTCAGCTTGATCTGGGCCATTTACAACGCTTTCGTTCCGATCTTCCTCAAGGATTTCGCCATCAGCTCCCTGCTGGTTGGGTTCATCATGACGTTCGACAACATCCTTGCGGTGGTTCTTCAACCCTACATCGGTTTCTTGAGCGATCATACCCGCACGCGCATGGGCAGGCGCATGCCCTTCATCCTGGTGGGCGCACCGCTCGGGGCGCTTTTCTTCGTGGGAATCCCGTACTTCAAAACCATGGGGATTTTCTGGATGATCTTCGTGATCATCTTGATGAACCTGGCCATGGCCATTTTCCGTTCCCCGGTTATTGCGCTGATGCCCGATATCGTGCCCTCCCCACAACGCAGCAAGGCAAACGGCATCATCAACTTCATGGGAGGCGCGGGAGCTCTTCTGGCCTTCTTTGTGGGTGCCATGCTGTACGACAAGAACCCCGTGTACCCTTTCCTTCTTGGGGGAGGCGCGTTGCTACTCAGTGCAGCGCTCGTCCTTGCTTTCATCCGGGAACCCGCCATCCATCGCGCGGGCGCTTCGCGCATGGAAGAACCCGCGGAAAAGGTGCAGTTCGGAAAGGCCTTCCAAGACTTGTTCGCCTCGTTGCAGGGGCTGGTGAAAGCCCCCGAGAAAAGCGAACTGTTCTTGCTTTTGGCCATCTTTTCCTGGTTTTGCGGGTACGGGGCGCTGGAAACCTTTTTCACCAGCTTCGCCCATTTTCACTTGGGCGTTCCCGAAAGCGCGGGAGCCATGACCCTGGGCTACTTTTCGCTGACGTTCATGCTCTTCTCGATCCCGGCGGGTTTTTTGGGCAGCAAAATCGGCCGAAAACGTACCATTTTCGCGGGGCTCGTGCTCCTCATCGTCGTGTTGGGCGCGGTGGCGATTTCCAGTCAGTTTGCCTTCATCCGCATCCTGATGGTCATCGGGGGGTTGGGTTGGGCCTGCATCAACATCAACTCGTTGCCCATGGTCGTGGACATGGTGGCACAGGAAAAGGTAGGCGGACACACGGGGTTGTACTACTTCTTCTCCATGGCAGCTTCCATTGCCGCGCCTCCCATCGTCGGACTGTTCATCGATTGGATGGATTACCCGTCCATGATCTGGTTTTCGGTGGTGGCCTTCCTCATCGCGTTGCTGCTGATGACCAAGGTGAAACGGGGGGAAGCCAGGCCGGCATAAAGAAGCCGTACGAAATTTCGTCTTTTCCGGGAAGAGGGGTTGGATGTTCGTTCAATTCGTGGTACTTGTGATTGGGATCGTTTCCTTGATAAAGGGCGCCGATTGGTTGGTCGACGGAAGCAGCGGACTGGCCCGGAGCTTTGGCGTTTCCCCTTTGTTCATCGGGTTGACCATCGTGGCTTTCGGAACAAGTGCCCCGGAACTTGCGGTAAGCCTATCCGCCGCCCTGAAGGGCGCGGGGGAAATCAGCATCTCCAACGTGGTGGGCAGCAACATCGCCAACACCGCGCTTGTGATCGGCCTTTCCACGCTGATCTTGCCCATGGGCGTGAAGTATTCCACCATCCGCAAGGAAATCCCGTTTTGCCTCCTGGTTTCCATCGTGCTCATGGCTTTCTTGATCCAGGGGAAGGGGTACGGGCTGGAACGCTCGCATGGTATCGCGCTCCTGGCGTTCCTCGTGGTTTTCCTGGAATACACGTTCGTGATGGCCCGCAGTGACCGGGCATACAGCCGTGAAGTGTCCGAACAACAATCCGAGGCCACCGCTTCCGGCAAGATGAAGCGCTCCAAGGCTTTTTTCCTCACGGGGTTGGGACTGGCACTGGTTCTGGTGGGCGGCGAATGTACCGTGAACGCCTCGGTGCAAATCGCTCTGGCGCTTGGTGTGAGCCAAGCTTTTGTGGGCTTGACCATCATCGCCATCGGCACTTCGCTTCCTGAGCTGGTGACCTCGTTGAGTGCGATTCTGAAAAAGGAAGCCGACCTTGCGATCGGCAACATCGTGGGATCCAACGTGTTCAACATCCTGTTGATCCTGGGATTGTCCTCCTCGATCCACCCCATGACGGTGTTCGTGCCGTTGTACTGGTTGGACCTGCTGTACATGACACTTCTGGTCGGGCTATTGTGGATCTTTTCGTTCACGAAACGCCAGATCGAACGCTGGGAAGGGGGCATCCTGTTTGCTTCCTACATCGCGTACCTGGTGTTGGTTTCCCTGAGGAGGTAGGTGGGGGGTGGATTTCTTTCTCCAACTCGTGTTGCTGGGGGGCGGTTTCCTTGCCCTGGTAAAGGGCGCGGATTGGCTCGTGGATGGTAGTAGCTCGCTGGCACGCAGTTTCGGGGTATCCCCCCTGTTCATCGGGCTCACGATCGTGGCCTTTGGAACCAGCGCGCCGGAGCTTGCCGTGAGCGTTTCAGCCTCGTGGAAAGGTGCGGGCGCCATCGCGGTGTCCAACGTGGTGGGCAGCAACATCTCCAACATCGCCCTGGGCATTGGGCTCAGCGCTTTGCTCTTTCCCATGGTGGTACCACGATCCAGCGTACGCAAGGAAATCCCGTTCAACTTCCTGGTCTCCATCGCCGTGCTGGCGTTGCTCATCGGGAGTGCGGGGGTTTTCCGCTTGGAACGCTCCAGCGGCATCGTGTTGCTGGTTTTCTTTGCGTTGTTCTTGGAGTACACCTGGGAAATGGCGCGAAAAGACCGCTCCCTTCCCGAAGCGTTGGCGGGGAAACAAGCGAACCCGGGGAGAACCCGCGATCGTCACAAAAGCCTCGCCCTGCTTCTCGTGGGTTTGGGGTTGGTCGTGGTGGGGGGCAACGTTACCGTGAACGCGGCTTCCAAAATTGCCCTGCTGATGGGAATGAGCGAGGCTTTCGTGGGCTTAACCATCGTGGCCGTGGGAACTTCGCTTCCCGAGTTGGTGACCTCCGTGCGTGCGGCGATGAAAAAAGAGAGCGACATCGCCATCGGAAACATCGTGGGATCCAACATTTTCAACCTGTTGCTCATCCTGGGGCTTTCCGCTGTGGTACGTCCTTTGCAGTTGGAGCAAAGACTCTACGCCGTGGATATGTTGTACATGTGCGCATTGCCGCTGGTGCTCTGGCTGTTTTCGGTGCGCGACAAGAAGATCGGTAGAGGGGAAGGGGCCCTGCTGGCAGCATCCTACGTGGCATACCTTGCGTTCCTTTTGTGGCGCGGATGAGGGGAGGAGTGCGATGCACGAACAAAAGAAAACCCTGTTGGGAAGCCGAGCAAGAAAGAACTTGTGGGTTTTTTTGGTAACGTTCCTGAGCCTGTTGTTTTTCTTCCTGTTCAACGGGCCACAGATGCTGTTCCACGAGATCTCCTCGGCGAACCTGTCTTTCGGTTGGTTCTTGATGCTGCTCTTCTTCTCCTTCGTGTGCGATAACGCACGCATTTACTTCCGGGATATGTCACTGGTGGCCTCCAGCATTTCGGTCATGGCCAACCTCATCTGGGTCGGACCCTTTTTTGCGGCCACCACGGCGGGTTTGATCACCGTTTTCCGCCTCAACCGGGTGCAACGCAACGAGAACAGCATCGCGCTGCGCATTGCCAACCGTGCCTCGGTGATTTTCCTGATGTACTTCGTGCCCATCATAGTGTTCCAGACCCCGCTACCTTTTGGCTTCAAGCTCTTGCTGTTCTTCCCTCTCGCCGAGGCAACGAACATCCTGCTGGTGCACGTGTTCAACCCCTTGACGCTCAAAATCAAGCGTTCCTTCTCCAAACCCCTTATGGAAGCCCTTTTGCTCGAAACCCTCTACCCGCTCTTGCTCATCCCCATCGCCACGTCCATCGAAAACCTGCGCATGCTGAACTTCCCGGGGTTGTTCGGCTTTTTCCTCTTCTTCCCGTTGATGGAACTGGTGTATTACCTGGTTGCCCGTTTCTACACCAGCGTGATCGTGGAAAAAGAGGAGAAGAAGAAGCTCTCGCGTTTCAAGAAGGGGCTGGAAAGTGTGCTCGAAACGCTCAAGTTCATCCGTTCCACCGAAGAAACCGACCGTATCCTGGAGAAAGCCATCACCCGGCTGGCGCAAGCGCTGGAATTCCGGCGCGCGTTGGTTTCGCTCGTGGATCCGGATAGCGGTATGCTGTTCCGCGTGAGCGCCTACGGTATCACCCCCGAGGACATGCAGAAACTCAAGAAAAAGGGCCAACCCTTGTCGGTGATCAGCCAGATGCTCGACCCACGCTTCGAGTTTGGGGGTGCGTTTTTCATCCCCGAAGAGACCAACATGGTGGAAAAACTGCAAATCCAGGCCGACTCGATTCCCACCGAGATCAAGTTCGCCAAGAAGGTGAGCAGCCAATCCTGGAAGAAAGACGACCTGTTCCTGGTGCCCTTCCGGGACAGCTCCAACAACTTCCTGGGATACATTTCCCTGGACGACCCGATCAACAACAACCGCCCCACCATCGAAGAGGCCGAGATCGCCAAGATCTTTGCGGAACAAATCGGGCGCATCCTGGAATCCTCCACCCGGTACCGCGAAGCGGTGGAGAAATCCAAGCGTGACCCCATGACAGGGCTGTACAACCACTCGCATTTCTACGAGATCCTGGACGAACGCATACAAGATTCCAATCCGCGCCACCCCCTTTCGGTAATCATGTTGGACATCGACGATTTCAAGAAATTCAACGATACCCACGGCCACCAGATCGGCGATACCTTACTGGTGATGGTGGCACGCATCATCCTGCAACTTTTGCCCTCCGACGCGATTGGTGCACGGTACGGTGGTGAAGAATTCTCCATTCTCCTGCCGAACACCGGGAAGATCAAGGCCATGGAACTGGCCCATCGCATCTGCAAGGAAGTGGCGCAAACCAACATTCACGGCAACCATGTCACGCTCAGCGGAGGCGTCGCCGCAGCCCCCGAAGATGGTTTCCACTCCTCGACACTCGTGTCCGCGGCGGACAGTGCGTTGTACGTGTCCAAGCGCTCGGGGAAAGACCAAATCACCGCGGCGTAATCCTGCTTTTCGCTCCGGGAAACACGGGGTGCAAACCCCTTACTCCATTCCGAGGAGGTGTACCATGGAACTTCCACAAGAAAACCTGTTCTCTGGCTTTTTCGACGAATGGGAAAACCTGGTTTTCATCCTTTCTCCGGAAGGGAAGATCCTTTACACCAATCCTTCCGTGCGCGCGGAACTGGGGTTTGGAAACCAGGAACTGTCCACCATGGACTTCCAAGAGCTTCAACCTCCGGGGCAGAAAGAGGAGATCCGGGAAGCGTTTCGCACCATCCTTTCGGGCAAAAATCGCCGTGCCACCCTGCCTTTGCGTTCGAAAAAGGGCGCGACCCCCACTTTTTCCGTTCAAAGCTGGTCGGCCACTTCCGGAGAGCATGCCTTCCGGTTCGTTAGCTGCAGCACCCTTTCCGCGGCCCAGCAAAGTGGACCCAAGTCCGACCAGCTTCCGGACGAAACCTTTGCACTCAAGGAAGCGCTGGAACTCGAACTGCAGATGCAAGACCTGGTGATGGGCATCTCCGAACTATACCTCAACCTCCCCCTGCACCAGTTTGAGAAAGCCATTGACCAATTCCTCGGTGACCTCGCTTCTTTCGTGGGGGCGGACCGCGCCTACATTTTCCGCTACGATTTCGACAAGCAAACCACCAGCAACACGTTCGAGTGGTGCTCGAAGGGCATCGAACCCCAGATTGATGCGTTGCAACATGTACCACTTGCCATGATACCAGACTGGGTGGAAACGCATCGCAAGGGGCAGGTAATGGATATTCCGGATGTCTTTCGCCTTTCCCCGGATGATGGGGTACGCCAGATCCTTGAGCCACAGGAAGTGAAAAGCCTTCTCACCTACCCCTTGCGCGTGAGCAACGAGCTTTTTGGTTTCGTGGGGTTCGACTGGGTGCGCCAACCCCACACCTGTACCCGGCGGGAACGCCGTCTGCTGAGCCTTTTCTCGCAGTTGTTGGTGAACGTGCACATGCGACAGAGACTGGAAACCGCTCTGGAAAGGGCGCACCAATCGCTGCAGGCCCGCTCGGATTTCATGGCCAACATTTCCCACGAGCTGCGTACGCCGCTCAACGCGATCGTGGGATTCTCCCACATCGCGCTCGAAAGCGGTGTCTCCCCCCAACTTCGCAAGTACCTCGAACTCATCGAGCAATCGGGGAATGCCCTCATGGAAGTGGTGAACTCCATCCTGGACTTTTCGCAGGTGGAGGCGGGAAAACTCCAGCTCTCTCTCGTGCCGTTCAACTTGAACGAACTTTTGCAAGGCCTTTCCCAGGTTTTCCGGGTAACAGCTTCCCAAAAAGGCCTTTCCTTCTCCACCTCCTTTTCTCCCACGCTACCCCAATGGATCGTGGGGGACGAGTTCCGCCTTCGCCAAGCGTTGTTCCAACTGCTGTCCAACGCGCTGAAATTTACCCCCGCCGGGAGCGTACACTTTTCCACTTCCTTTTGCCCCGTCGGAGAAGGGGAACCGGAAAACAGCCTGATCTGCTTCTCCATCCAGGATACCGGGATCGGAATCCCCGCCTCCCAGCTCCGGAGCATCTTCGAGGCGTTCCACCAACAAGAATTCTCTTCCACCCGTTCCTTCGGGGGAGCAGGCGTGGGACTCACGCTTGCAAACCGCCTGGTGGAAATGATGGGCGGGTCCCTTTCCGTGGAAAGCACCCCGGGAAAGGGGAGCACCTTCTTGGTCCAGCTTCCTATACCCAAAAGCAAGTAACACCGGTCTGGAAGGGATCAGACGTTTCTTCACGAGAGAAGTGCATTCTCCTTGAGAATTCAACACTTGACAGGAGAAAGGTTTCGTGGTAGGATATGAATGAATAGAATTTTATTCATTCATATCCTACCACATGCTTTCGGGGAGGAAGGGGAGGTGCACGATGCAGAAAATCACGGTGTTCCTGGGAAGCGCACGAAAGAAAACGACGTTTGCCGCGGTGCAACACCTGGAAAAGGCGATGCAGCGATTGGGGGACTTCGCGGTGGAAATGGTGTTCCTGGATGGATGCACGTTGGAATTCTGCCAAGGGTGCAAGCTTTGCTTCGATCGCGGGGAGGAATTCTGCCCGTTGCAGGACGATCGCGATCTGCTGCTCGAGAAGCTCGAACAAGCCGACGCGGTCGTTTTCGCGACTCCCAGCTACGCCTTCCAGGTCCCCGCCCGGATGAAAAATCTCTTGGACCGATGCGCCTTCCTGTACCACCGGCCTCGCTTCTTCGGGAAGGTCTTCTCGGTGATCATTACCCAAGGTGTCTTCGGCGGCGGAAAAATCCGAACGTACCTGCAGAACGCGGGGGCCAACATGGGTTTTTGCGTGACGAAGGGAAGCGTGGTCCAAACCCTGGAACCCATGAGCCCACAAAGAACGCAAGAAATGGCGGTTCACATGGAGAAGCTGGCGAAGCGCTTGCATCGCGCGCTGCGAAAAGAGGCCTTTCCCGCTCCCTCACTTTTTCGCCTCATGATGTTTCGGATTTCGCGCACGATTCTGCGCTCGGTTTCCACGGAATTCCGGGATTACTCCTACTACCAGCAGAAGGGTTGGTTCTGTTCCGATTTCTACTACCCCGTATCGCTGGGGTGGGGCAAGAAGTGCATGGGGTTCCTTTTCGACCGCATCGGGCGCATCGTTGCCAAAAACATGTAGCGTGGCGGTGCCACCACGGGGAGGTGGGAACATGTTGGAAAAGAAACGGCAAATCCTGCGATGTGCACGAGAACTGTTCCAACAGCAAGGGTACAAGAACACCAACGTCGCGGAAATCATGAAGAGGGCAGGATTGGGTACCGGAACTTTCTACAACTACTTTTCTTCGAAAGATTCGCTGTTCATGGAAATCTACCTCGAAGAAAACGCTGCCCTGAAAAAGCGCATCGTGGAAGGGGTGGACTTGGATGCGGAGCCCCTGGAAGTGGTCCGGGAGTTGACGTCCCGCAACTTGCAGGGAATGCTGTCCAATCCCATCCTGAAGGAGTGGTACAACCGTGACGTATTCGAGAAGATCGAACGCAACTTTCGAAAGCAAAAGGGACTGGAACAGGTGGATTTCCTGTACGACATCTTCCTGGATGTCGTGAAAAGATGGCAGGCTACGGGAAAAATGCGAAAGGACATCGACGCCGAAATGATCATGGCCCTGTTTTCCGCGATTATCACCGTGGAACTGCACAAGGAAGAAATCGGTTTCCAGTACTTCCCCGAGCTCATCGAGCATTTGCTGGAACTGGTGATGAAAGGTTTGTCGGATAACCCGCAAACGCGGTAAGAAAACCCATTCCGTGCCCAATCGGCACGAAAAACAGGAGGAAAAGATGCACATTTCGGTGGTGTACTACAGCATGACCGGGCATTCCCGCAAAATCGCGGCGGCGATCGCCTCGGAATTCGGTGTGACCCCATGCGACAGCAAGAAAAATCCGCAACTGGGAGAAACGGACTTGTTGTTCGTGTTGGGAGGAATCTACGGGGGAAAGAGCAGCCCGAAACTGCTGCACTTCCTGGAAAAGCTGGAGGCCAAGAAGGTGAAACGGGCTGCCATCCTCACCTCCAGTGGCCCGGGAACCACCCAGCAACCCCAAGTACGGCAAGCGTTGCAAAAAAAAGGCATTGAATGTGTGCCCGAGGAGTATTGCTGCAAGGGCTCTTTTTTGTTCTTCAACCTGGGCCATCCCAACCAACAGGAAATCCAGCATGCCGTGGAGTTCGCCAAAAAGGTTGCCGCACAAACCCAAAAGCCCGGTAACAACCCCTGAAATCCCGGGTAACGCTTCTGGAAAGCAATGGGAACATGGTTGCTGGAACCCTCGCAGCTGCTAGGCCTTCCTCCTTGTGGTATAATCCCCCTGAACGTTGAAAAAACCCATAAGGAGGGTCAATCATGGACGTATCCCGTTACATTCGAGACATCCCGGATTTCCCGCAAAAAGGCATCATTTTCAAGGATATCACTCCGCTGTTGAAAAACCCCGAACCCTTCGTCTACACCATCGATCGATTCGTGGAGTTCTTGCAGGACGTGGATTTCGACTACATCATTACCCCGGAAGCGCGAGGTTTCATGTTCGGTTCCGCCATCGCCTACAAGATGAAAAAGGGAATGATCCCCGTGCGAAAACCCGGAAAACTGCCTTCGCAAACCCGCAAGGTGGAGTACACCCTGGAGTACGGCAAGGCGGGGTTGGAAATCCACGAAGATGCACTCGACCCAGGAGACCGGGTGGTGTTGCTGGATGACGTGCTGGCCACGGGGGGAACGATCGCCGCGATCGCGGGCATGGTCGAGGAGATGGGTGCGCAGGTGCAGAAGATGCTCTTCTTGATCGAGTTGGAATTCTTGAACGGGCGCAACGTACTGGATAAGTACGCCGTGGATTCCATCATCACGTATTAGGGGGCTGGCCATGTTACGCTTCGACTTTGCAAACTTGTTCCAACCCCGGGTAAGTGCAGGCATCACGCCCGAAGAGCAGAACGCACTGCTTCCCGCTTTCGCGCAGGCCTTGCAGCGGGTGAAGCACGAAAGGCCGGGATTCGTTTCGTTGCTGGATGACCTTGGCTATCTGGACGCTGTTGTACAGTGCGCCCAAGAACTTCGCGGTTTCGAGGACTTCGTGGTGCTGGGCATCGGGGGATCCGCGCTGGGAAACATCGCGCTGCAGAACTCGTTGCGCCCTTCCACCTGGAATCGTCTTCCCCGGGAAAAGAGAAATGGCTCTCCCCGGATCCACGTGTGGGATAACGTCGATCCCGAATGGATCTTTTCGGAACTGGAACTGTTGGACCTGTCGAAAACCGTGTTCAACGTGATATCCAAGTCGGGGACCACCGCGGAGGCCATGGCCAACTTCCTGGTGGTTCGCCAAAAGCTTCAGGATAAGGGCCTGGAAGCTTCCAAGCACATGGTGTTCACCACCGATCCGGAGCGCGGCGTGCTACACGAGATCGCCCGAGCGGAGGGAATTGGAACGCTGCACATCCCCCCGGAAGTGGGAGGACGCTTCAGCGTGCTCACCCCGGTGGGTTTGCTTTCCGCCGCGGTGAGCGGCATCGACATCGTGAAGCTGGTTTCGTCCGCGAAGGAAGCGCGTGATCGCCTCCTTCAAGAACCTCCGGAGTCCAACGATGCACTTCGTTTCGCCCTCACGCAGTACGCCTTTTTCCGCAAGGGAGTGCACGTTTCGGTGATGTTTCCCTACGCCAACGCGTTGTATTCCTGGGCGGACTGGTTCCGCCAGCTTTGGGCAGAAAGCCTGGGCAAGCAGAAAGATACTTCCGGAAACGACGTGTTTTCCGGGCCCACCCCGGTGAAAGCCCTGGGTGCGACCGACCAGCATTCGCAGGTGCAATTGTACAACGAAGGCCCTTTCGACAAGGTGTTCACGTTGGTTCGCGTGGAACACTTCCGCCATGAGCTGCAAATCCCCCCACGTTACGCGCACATCGAAGCGCTTTCGTACCTGGGGAACGCCACCATGTCCAAGCTGCTCAACAGCGAGATGCTGGCCACCCGACACGCTTTGACATCCCACCAACGTCCCAATTGCACGCTCAGCTTCCCGGTGATCGACGAACAAAGCATCGGCGAATTCATCTTCACCATGGAGCTTGCCACCACGCTGTACGGGTTCGCCGCCGGCATCAACCCGTTCGACCAACCGGGTGTGGAAGCCGGAAAAAAGGCAACCTACGCGTTGATGGGGCGAAAGGGATACGAACAACTCGCCGCAGAAATCTTGGAATAAGGGGAAAGAAGGATCGGACGTGCAAAGCCAGAATTTCGTGGACCGCGCCAAGATCACCGTGCGCGGAGGAAAGGGCGGGAACGGTTGCATGAGTTTCCGCCGGGAAAAGTATGTACCCCGTGGAGGCCCAGACGGGGGTAACGGGGGCAACGGGGGACACGTGCTCGTGCGCGCCGTGGATGGTGTGAACACGCTGGTGTTCTTCCGCATGCACCAGCATTTTTTTGCCGCCAACGGGGTGCACGGGCAAGGCTCGAACCTGTACGGCAAGAACGGAGAAGATATGGTACTGGAAGTTCCCGTTGGCACCCTGGTCAAAGACCTCGACTCCGGGGAAACCATCGCGGACCTTGACCACCTGCACAAAACGGTTTGCGTGGCACGCGGAGGTCGCGGGGGACGGGGGAATGCGCAGTTTGCCACCTCCACGCTTCGCGCACCGCGCATCGCGGAAAAGGGCGTGGAAGGAGAGGAACGCCGAATCTTACTGGAACTCAAGTTGTTTGCCGACGTGGGACTGGTTGGGTTCCCCAGCGTGGGCAAATCCACGCTGATCTCCAAGATCAGCAACGCCCATCCCAAGATCGCGGACTACCCCTTTACCACCGTGATTCCCAACCTGGGGGTGGTGCAACGTGGAAACGCGGATGCTTTCGTGGTCGCGGACATCCCCGGCCTGATCGAAGGAGCTCACGACGGGGCGGGGCTGGGGTTCTACTTCCTGCGCCACATCGAGCGAACGGCCGTACTGGTGCACATGCTGGACATGTCCCTGCTGGAGCGCGACGATCCCTTGCAGGATTACGCGGTGATCCGTGGCGAGCTGGAGGCCTACAACCCCCAGATCCTGGAGAAAACCGAACTGGTCGTGCTGAACAAGATCGACCTGTGCATCCCGGAAATCGTGGAAGAAACGCGGGAGAAGTTCGCGCGAATGGGAAAAGAGGTATTTGCGCTTTCCGCTGTGGAAGGCACGGGGATCGATGCGCTACTGCACCGGTTGCAACGCGAAGTGCAGCGCTTCCGGCAACTGACCAAGCCCCCCACGCCCCTGGAGGAACCCGAGCGACTTCGCGTGGATCCCGTGGGAGGATCGCTACCCACCACGATCCGCCTGGAGATTCGCAAAACCGACGCGCACACCTTCGAGGTAGGTGGCGAAGCCTTCGAAAACCTGGTCAAGCGCCTGGACCTTCGCTACTACGACAGCCACCGCCGTTTCCTGTCCATCCTGGAGAACAGCCGGCTCAACGCGGCACTTCGCCGAGCGGGGGCCACCGATGGGGACACGGTGAAAGTGGCGGAATTGGAATTCGAATTCGTGGAAACCCACGAGAACGGGGGAGGAAAAAAAGATGGAAAAGGTCATGATCCGGTTCCGGATGAGCAACCATGATGCCCATTACGCCGGCAACCTTGTGGACGGCGCCCGCATCCTGCAGATGTTCGGCGACGTAGCCACCGAACTGCTGATTCGCTACGACGGGGACGAGGGATTGTTCCGGGCCTACGACAGCGTGGAGTTTCTCGCCCCGGTTTTCGCGGGGGATTACATCGAGGCCACGGGGCAAATCGTGCAAGTGGGGCGCACCTCCCGCAAGATGCACTTCGAGGCCCACAAGGTCATTACCTCCATGGACCTTCCCAACCAGCCGGGAGCTTGCGACGTGTTGCAAACTCCGGTGGTGGTGTGCCGGGCCTCCGGGACCTGCGTGGTTCCCGTGCAGAAGCAACGCTACTCCCACGACGAGGGGGTGGGTGGGGCATGATCAAATCCTTTGACCCCGTGATCATCACCGCTGCGATTTGCGGCGCGGAAGTCACCCGCGAACATACACCGCACTTGCCCCTGACCCCGGAAGAACTCGCGCAAGAAGCCTTATTCTGCTGGCAGGCGGGAGCGAGCATCGTGCATCTTCACGTGCGCGACGAAAAGGGACAACCCACCCAGGATGCGGGCATCTTCCAGGATACCGTTTCGCGCATCCGCAAGCTCGCCCCCGCGCTCATCGTGCAAGTTTCCACGGGTGGTGCGTTGTGGATGAGCTCGGCGGAACGCTTGCAAAGCCTGGAATCCGAACCCGACATGGCCACCCTCTCCACCGGAACCTGCAACTTCGGGGCCGACGTGTTCAGCAACCCGCGCGACCAAGTGATCGAATTCGCCGCGCGCATGAAGGAGAAAGGCATCATGCCCGAATTCGAGTGCTTTGACGTGGGACACGTTTCGCTGGCCAACTGGCTGGTGAAAAAGGGGCACGTTTGCCTCCCCCACTACCATTACGACTTCGTGATGGGCGTTCCCGGTGCCATCGAAGGCAGCGTGGACAACCTGGTGCGCATGGTGCAGAGCGTGGAGGTAGACCAACCCCATACCTGGTGCGTTGCCGGGGTGGGGCGCCGGGAAATCCCGCTCGCAGCCGCATCGCTTGCCATGGGGGGGCACGTACGCGTGGGAATGGAAGACAACATATACCTTTCCAAGGGTGTTCTGGTGGAATCAAACGCCCAGCTCGTGGAAAAGGTGGTTCGCCTGGCGAAGGAAATGGGAAGGCCCATCGCCTCCTCCAAGGAAAGCAGGGAGCTGTTCCATCTCCCCGCAGCGGGGTAAACCGCGCATGGAAAAGATCTGGATCATCGATTACGGTTCGCAGTACACCCGGTTGATTGCCCGACGGGTTCGGGAAAACCACGTGCTCTCCGAGGTTTCCACCCCCGCGAGTTCACCCGACCTGTCGGAAGTGCGCGGCATCATCCTTTCGGGAGGACCCGCCAGCATCACCGACGAGGGGGCACCGGTTCTGCCGGATTGGTTTGCCAACGCGCTGGACAGGGGAATCCCTGTGCTGGGCATTTGCTACGGCTTTCACCTCCTAACCCGTTTGTTCGGGGGAGAAGTACGGCACGTGGGACAGGGGGAATACGGGCGCACGCGCCTAACCATCCAGCAACCCGATGTGCTTCTGAGCGACATCCCCGCGCAACTCAGCGTGTGGATGAGCCACGGCGATTCCCTTTCCAAGCGCCCCGAGCATTTCCAGGTGGTGGCCACCAGCCAGTCGGGCATCGTGGGAGCGATGCGCCACGATACCCTTCCGCTGTGGGGCATCCAGTTCCATCCGGAGGTACGCCACACCGAGTTCGGTGAACAGGTGCTGGCCAATTTCCTGTTCGATATCTGTCATTGCAAGGCTTCGTGGAACCTCGAAGACTTTGCCGAACGCGAGGTGGAACGCATCCGGCAACGCATCGGTGACCAGCGGGTGATCAGCGCGTTTTCCGGGGGTGTGGACTCTTCGGTGGCCTCGGTGCTGGTGCATCGCGCCGTGGGAAAGAACCTGGTCAACATTTTCGTGGATCATGGTCTTTTGCGCAAGAACGAGGAGAAAGAAGTTCCGCGATTGTTCCAAGACGCTCTGGGATTGCATTTCCGCGTGGCCAACGTGCAGCAGCGTTTCTTCGAGGCGCTGCAAGACGTGGAGGACCCGGAGGAAAAGCGCAAGATCATCGGGGAGCAGTTCATCCGGGTGTTCGAGGAGCAGGCACGAGAGCTGGGCGGCGCACCTTTCCTGGTGCAGGGTACCATCTACTCGGACGTGATCGAGAGTGCGCACAGCGGGGGGGAAAACACCGCGCGGATCAAGTCGCACCACAACGTGGGAGGGCTTCCGGAACACATGGACATGCAACTCGTGGAACCGTTGCGTTTCCTTTTCAAGGACGAAGTACGCCGACTGGGAGAGTTGTTAGGTATCCCGGAGCACGTGACGCGCCGTCATCCCTTCCCGGGACCCGGCCTTGCGGTGCGCTGCCCCGGAAAGATCGACCCGGAAAAGATCCGCATCCTCAAGGAAGCCGATTTCCTCTTCCGGGAAGTGTTGCGGGAATCGGAGTGGGAGGCACGGGTGTGGCAAGCATTCGCGGTGCTCCTACCCGTGCGCTCGGTGGGTGTTGCGGGCGACCGACGCTCCTACGGGTACACCGTGGCGTTGCGCGCGGTGGACAGCGTGGAAGCCATGACCGCCGATTGGTCACGCATTCCGCACGATGTTTTGGACGAAGCCGCTCGACGCATCACCAACTGCATCCCAGAGGTAGGCCGCGTCGTGTACGATATCACCTCCAAGCCTCCCGCTACCATCGAGTGGGAGTGAGGAAGGGGCGAGGGAGGGTTTGCCGATGCCAGAAGAAACGCGAAAACGCCGGAGTTTCCGGCAGCTTGCCATCGATGCGCTCAATGGAATGGCGTTGGGCCTTTTTGCTTCGCTGATCATCGGGCTCATCCTCAAGCAGCTGGGGGATTTTTTACGCTGGGAGTTGCTTTCCACGCTCGGGCTCTTCGCGCAGCGCATGATGGGGCCCGCGATCGGCGCGGGTGTGGCCTACTCGCTCAAAACCCCCCCGCTGGGGATTTTTTCTGTGTTGGTCACGGGAGCCATTGGCGCGGGGACGCTGCGCTTCGTGGCCCAATCCGGTGCCTGGCAGGCTTCCATCGGGGAACCGGTCGGCGCGCTGGTGGCCGCACTGGCTGGGGTCATCATCGCCAAAACGATCGCGGGCAAAACCCGGGTGGATATCGTTCTTGTCCCCGCGCTCACCATTCTGGGCGGGGGGCTGGTGGGGGTCTTTTTCGGCCCGCTCGCCGCAGCCTTCATGAACTGGCTGGGTGGCTTGATCAACCAGGCCACCGTCCTCCAACCCATTCCCATGGGTATCATCGTGTCCAGTGCCATGGGCATGATCCTGACCCTTCCCATCAGCAGCGCGGCACTGGCCATTTCGTTGCAGCTTTCCGGGCTGGCAGCCGGTGCTTCCGTGGTGGGATGCAGCTGCCAAATGATCGGGTTCGCGGTCATGGGGTTCCGGGAAAACGGGGTGGGGGGATTGCTGGCACAAGGGTTGGGAACCTCCATGCTGCAAATCCCCAACATCATCAAGAATCCCTGGATCTGGGTTCCTCCCACGCTTGCCTCCGCCATCCTCGGCCCCTTTGCCACCACGCTGTTTGGCATGCAGAACAATCCCGTGGGTGCCGGGATGGGAACCAGCGGGTTGGTGGGCCAGATCGGCACGTTCGCGGCCATGGAAGGTCTGGAACCGGGGTGGTCCATTTTGCTGAAAATCGGGTTGCTGCATTTCCTGCTTCCCGCGATCCTTTCGCTAAGCATCGCCTACTTGTTGCGAAAGTACGGAAAGATCCGCGAAGGCGACCTGAAGTTACCTCCCGGCTGAGATATCCTCAAAACCCTTCCATCTCCTTCCAAAGCGGGTCGATGAAACGGTAGGTCAACCATTCTTCCACGCGGTGCAGCCTTGCTTTTCCCCTCGGGCTCAAAACCCACGTGCCATCCGGTTGCTTTCGCAGGTACGCCATCAGGCAAAGCCAGCGGTGCAACCCCCACACGAGACCTTTTGCCCCGGGGAAATTCGCCCGCAATTCTCCCGGTTGCCAGCGGTTGGCATACAACATCCAAAACGCCTGGTACAGGGCACTTTTCCACGCACCCAACGCCACGCGCTTGCCCACGGGTAGTGTTCCCGCACGCAGCTGCCGCGCGTAGTTGTCCAGGGAGAAGGTGTTGACCCGGAATTCTCCCGGAAGGAAACTCGCGGAACTCAAGCCCAACCCCAGGAAAAAGGAACGGGAGACCGAGGAATAGGGAGCACGCGTTGGCTGGTTGGAAAAGGTCCACAGGCTGTTGCGCGTGTACCCCTTCGATGCCGCAAGCTCCTCGAAGTGCTCGAACCAGCGAATCTCCTCCTTCACCGGGTTGGGTGACCGTCCCATACCACTTTTCTGGAAACGCATCATCGGGTAAACCGAAAGTTGAGAAGGTCCCCAGTCCAGTGCTTCTTCCACGTCCCGGTACGCCTCTTCGAACGTCTCCACGTCCGGCGCGAAAACCAGATCCACGTCCACGTAGGCGAACCCCGCCCCCAGAACTTTTTGCAGCGCCTTTCGATTCTGCCGTGCGTCGTGGTTCCTTCCGAAAATCCCAAGCATTCGGTCCTGGAACGACTGCACCCCCAAGGAAAGGTAGTTGACTCCCATGTCGCGCATGGCGTGAAGCTTTGGAACAGTGGCATCCAGCGGGTGTGTTTCCAGGGCGATTTCACCGGCAATCGCAGGCCGCAAAAGCTGGAGCATGTCTTCCAGTGCACCGAGCGCAAAAGAGGGGGTTCCTCCACCGATGTACAGCGAGGTGAACGAATGTGACCCCACCAGCTCCCACTCCCTTTGCAGCAGGAGCATGTATTCGTGGACCTGTTCGGCGTCGTAGGGAAGCTTGTGGTAGGGACAAAAGCTGCAGATGTGCGGGCAAAAGGGGACGTGCAGGTACAATCCCGTGGAATCGGGAAGGCTGCTTTGCCCTTCTGGCTTACGAGGCATCTTCCAGTAATTGCAGTACGGGTTGCAAAGTGGGGTCCTCGAAGGCAGAAACCCCAACCGGGGGGGGTTGCAAATCCAGGGGCAGGTCCATCCACTCCGGGGGGATCCCGTTGCCGGGAAAAAGGGCCACGGCACTATCGGAGTAGTCCATCCAGAACCGCGTGATGATGGCGGGGGAAGGACCGATTCGTGACCAGGTGCGAAGCCATTCTTCCGGGGTTTCCCCCACGAAGGTTGCCGCATCGTTGCGCTGCAAGAAAGCCAGGAAGATCTGCGTGTCGGGGAATAGCGAAAAGCGGGAAACCACAACCCAGATCTTTCCCTGGAAGGCATTTTCCTGTGGAATCACCCGGTACTGGTTTTTCCAATCCACCACGTTTCCCTTCTCGTCCCTCTGGGAAAGCGTTGGCAGAAGGTAAGCGGGAGAATGCACGCAGTACGAAGCCAGTAGCTGGATGGGGTAGGGTACGGGGTTCTGGCCACGTGCGTTTCGCAGGTCAATCAGCAGGTGTTTGACACCGTTTTGGTTCAACGTGTCCATCTTGTCGCGCAACGCGAACAAGAACCCAGGTTCCATGGAAAAGGCTCGGAGCGTGAGTACCGCCGTGTCCTCCCTTTGCTCCAAGCTGAAGAAGGGTTCACTTTGCGTGTTCCAGTCTTCCAAGGCGATGCAATCCACGTCGGTGACCTTTTGCGTGCCCGCGAAACGGTACAGCACCTTGGCCCGGGAAAAGTCGAAGAACGAGGGCAACCACGCAAACCATCCCCGCTCCACGATCCAGAAGTTCCGGACTTGGGGGTTTGGCGCATACGCCAGCGCGGAGAGCTTTTCCAACCACAGCGTAACCGGTTGGTCGTTGATTTCCAGGATGAAAGCACCGGGAGGGATTTTTCCAAAAGGCGTCTCCAGCAGTTGCAGCCCTCCAGCTGTCCAGCGGGTTTTCATCGGAAGCACGCGGTTTTTGAGCAGGAACTCGCGGGGTATGGTGAAAAAGGTGAACGGATCACCCACCTCGTTGACCAGCTCGCCCAGGCTCAGGGCGTAACGAAACTTGCTGGAGAAAAGCGGGAGCTCCGCCACGAGTTCCCGGGCTTTTTGGAAGAGGGCGTCGCGCGATACTTCCGGAGCTACCCCGGGAGGCAATCGCTCCAGGTGCTTGGTATGCAGGTCAAGGGCAACCTTTTTCAACTCCCGGTTGAGGTTCCAGCGTGGCAACAAGTCGGACCAGAACAACGAAAGACCCACCAGGATGGTGGCAAGAAGGAAAAGGCTTACGGCGTAGGTGATCAGGGTTTTCTTCATTTTTCCTCCTCGTTTCTGGGTGGTGGGGTTTTGGAGTGTACGCGTACCAGCTCTTCCCAGCACGTGGTAAAGCGATCGGAAACGTGCTGCTTCTTGTCCTGGTAGGTACTGGTTTGCTTTCCCCGGGGCTTGACCCCCTGGGAGGCGAAGAAAAGCGCGGGGGAAGGGGAACGGTTGCCCCGGCGTTTCATTTCCTGGTTCACCTGGTCCACCAATTCCAGCAATTTCTGCCGCTTGGGGTCTTCCTCGGTGAACAGTCCCAGCTGCACGTTCTTTTCGATTCCCGTGAACATCGCCCCTGCCTTCTTGTAGGCCACCCCGGGAATGAATTCCTTTTCGAACGCCGTGCGCACCAACTTGAGCCAGCTCGTGGTGTCGGCGCTGGGAACCTTTCGCGCAATGGTCACGGAGGCATAACCGTGGGGTTCGGAAAAGCGGGAACCCATGGCGAAAACGGTGAGCACGGTGGGTGCGAGGCGATCCTTGCGCAGGCGGGCAAGCGCAACCGAAACGTGGAAACAAATGGCCTGGAACACCGCCTCGAAATCGAAAAGCGCTTCGGAAAAGGAGCGGGAGCGCACCACGCTCTTGGGAGTCAGTAACTCGGCGGTGTCCACGCAGCTGGTGCCGTGGAGTTCCATCCAGGTGCGCAACCCGGTGATTCCCATGCTCTTCTGCACCTGTTCCTTGGGAACTTTCCGGAAATCTCCCACGGTGTGCACCCCCCGTTGCACCCACTTCTTCTGGGAACGTCGCCCGATGCCCCAGATTTCCCCGATGGGGAGATCCTGCAACGAAGGTTCCCATTCCGCGGAAGGGTCCAACACGCACACGCCTTTTCGGTGTGGTTGCTTCTTGGCAGCATGGTTCGCCAGCTTTGCCAAGGTCCGGGTACAGGCGAAACCCACCGAAACCGGGATTCCCGTCCAGCGCCGCACCCGTTGCACGATCTCGCGCCCGAGGTCCTGCCATTGCTGCAAGCTGTACTGTAAGAAGGTTTCATCCCCGGAAAAATCCAGGAAGGATTCGTCGATCGAGTACACTTCCACGTGGGGGCACAACGTCTGCAACGTTTTGGTCACGCGATGCGACATGTTGGCGTACAGCGGGTAGTTGGAGGAAAACACTTGTGCCTTGTGGACGTTGAGCACGTCGCGTACCTGGAAAAGGGGGACACCCATGGGGATCCCAATGCGCTTCGCTTCCTGCGAGCGGGCGACAATGCAACCATCGTTGTTGGACAGCACCACCACCGGACGGTTCTCCAGGCGGGGGTCGAACACGCGCTCGCAGGAAACGTAAAAATTGTTGCAGTCAACCAGGGCAAACCAGTTCTTGCTGTTCATTTCTCGCCTCACTTGCTGCCATTGTACCATTTGGCGCGGCGCTTCACCAGTGCCTCGCTTGCGTGACCGGCGTCACGAAGTTCCCCCGCGTTCGCGTAGTTGCCGCGCGAAAAGCTGTACTTCCCGGTTTTCCGGGCGCAATCGCCCCGCTACCTGCAGGAAGGCCAAGGCCATGTCGGGGTTCCGGGTTTGCCATTCCACTGCTCGGGAAAAGAAATGCGAAAAGAAATCGTCCAGCAATCCCGGGTCTTCTTCGGGCAGCCGTTCCAACAGCGTGCCGATCTTTTGCTGCGCTTCGGCGAACCGTTGGTCGCGGCGCAGGCCGATTTCCGCCCGCGCAACCTCCAAGCGCAGCGAAAACTCCCGGTTGGAAGGAACGTTTTCCACAGCCTGGTCCAGCGTTTGCTGCGCGCCTTTCCAGTCCTGGCATTCGCACAGTGCATCGGCTTGCTTCAGGTAGGGTTCGATGTTCCCCGGGAAAAGGTCACGGGCTGCGCGGAAATATCCCACCGCCTCCGCGGGTTCGGAGCACATGCCCAGCGTCATCCAAGCGTGGAAATCGAAGGGGAGCAGCTCCAAAAGCTCCCGTGCCGCTTGCTGCGCAACGGTACACTTGCCCGATTCCAGGCTTGCCTCCATCAAAAGCCCGAGCAACTCGGGATCCTGCCCCCGATGCACCTCCGGAACATCCAGAAGCGCGGCAACCTCTTGCCATTCCTGCTCCGAAACCATGTCATGCGCCTGCTCGCGGAGTTCTTGCAGTTGCGTCGATGGTGGGGAATCGTCCAAAAGCCCGGAACCCGCCTTCAAACGCTCGTAGGCCTGTCGCAGGCGCAGAACGCCCTGTGCATCCCCGTCAACCGATTGCTCGCGCATGCTCTTGAGGAAAGCGGCGTGCAACTGGTCGGCAGTGGGTTGGCCTTCCAGCCCCAGAAGGGAAAGATCCGGTTCGCGAAGCCCCGCCTGCGCGTGGGAAACGCGCTTCGGATGGATGTTCTGCACGCGCGAAAGAACTCCCACGAACGTGGAATCTTTCTGCACATCCACGGCCAAGGGGTTGGGGAGGCCGTCGTTCCAACTCAGCGCGTAGGTGAAAAGGGGGTTGCTGGGAGGAATGCTGGCAGAAAGTTCCATCGCTCCCCGCGGACGGAAATGCGTGCCGGGTTGGATTCGCTGGCCGTCCAGGAACAAGGGCGGTGGGGGCAACGGATCACTTTTCACCCACACCGTGACACCCACGCGGCTCTGCACCACCCGAACGGTGGCAACAAGGGGCGGATGGGAACCCGCTTGGAGCGGTTGCACTTCCATAATTCCCCCGGCATCCTCCAGGCGCACCTCGAAAAGCTGGCGCTCGTGCCAGCGCCTGCTGTCCAGCATAGAATCGGATTCTCCCTCGCCCGAAAAACCCACGCGTACCGGGTAGCTCCCGGGTAGAAAGCGGTGTACCCCGGGGTGGAGGGTTTGACCATCGACTTGGAAAAGAACACCGAAAGGTGCATCTCCCGTGGTTTCCAGGCGTACGGCAACCCGGGGAACGCGACGAAACCCGACCTGCAAGGAGGTGTCCCCGTGCACGTGGAGCTGCAAGGGGTTTTCCCGGACAACCCCCTGCCATTCCAACAGCGGGAGGTCGGCGGTTTCCTGTTCCAGGTGAACGGGGATCTCGATGGTGTGATGCCCCGGAAGCACGGGAATACGGTGCTCCTGCACTTCTTCCCCATCCAGCAGCAAGCGTGGCGAAAAGTCGAGTCCGCTTGCAAAGTGCACCCAGAGCACGGGATTAGCACACGCACGCAGTTCGATATCCAGATCCCGGTTTCCTTGCACCGCGAAAGCAATGGAATGGGTGGGTTTGCCCTCGAAAAAGGTCCTCCAGAACGTGGGCGGGGCTTTCCCAACGGCCTTTTGCTCCCCGGGAGAACGGGAAACAATCGTCAAACGATGTTCCCCCGTATCCACCGGGATCTCCCCCGGTTCCACCGGGTGGTTATCCAAAAACAACTGGAAAGGGGGGGTGGGGGGAAGATTGTCCCCCTGGAAACGGAGCCGGAGCAGGGGTTTGGGACGGGCCTCCAACGCGAAGTCCACAACCGTGGTGCGCTGCACGTCCAGTTTCCTTTCCCAGCTGGTGGAGCCATCCTCCCAGCGAACTGCAAAAACGTGGGTGGGATGCGGGGCCACGCGCAGGCAAAGATGATGAACCCCTTTCTTCACGCGGTGTGGTCCCAGGGATATGGCCCGGGAATCCAGGAAAAGTTGCAGCGGCGGCATGGGACTTTCTCCCCCAGGCCCACGTACTTCGAGCGTGGGAAAGAAACGCTCCATGAGGTTGGGGAAGACGGGGCGATTTTTTTTCATCGCTTACTCCCCAGTGGTGTCCGTTTTCCAGCGGTTGGAAAGCTCTTCGAGCGAAAGCGTCTGCTCGCTTCCTTTTTGGATCTGTCGGACATCGGTGACGATGTGCACCTGCTGCCCCGTTTGACGGATATGCCCCTTGAGGTTGATCACCCCGTTGGCATCGTAGGAGAACGTGATCACCAGCGTGTGGACCTCCCGGTTCGATGCGGGTGGGATGTTGGGGATGCGCACGGAAAGACCGGTGTCGATGGCATCCGCAAGCGAGCGCGTGTTGGCCTGCTGGCTCTGGAAGAGTTCGATCTGCACCGCATGCTGGCTGCGCGTCACCAGCTCGTATTCGCGTGTCACCTGGTAGGGAATGGGCGTATTGGGTTCGATCAGCGCATCGTAACTTGCCATCATCTGCCTTCCCACGGGTTCGAGTGTCTTCACACCCAGGCCGAACGGGCTCACGTCGATCAAAACCGGGAGTTCGTCTCCCTGGAGTAACCCCTGCAGCATCCCACTCAAAATGGCGCTACCGGTGCACACCGCAAGGTCCGGAGAAGTCCCCACAACGGGTTCGCGCCCCAGCACATCCACCAGCATACGCCGCACCGCGGGCACGTAGGTGGTCCCCCCCACCAAGAGCACACGGTCGATGTGGTGGGCTTGGATGGAAGCGGCTTCCAGCGCGCCGCGCACGATAGCACGCGCTCGGTGGAGCAACGGGGCCATCCATTCCTCGAGTTGCTCGCGGGTGATGGCAATGTCCAAATCCAGAACATCCTGGAGCGACCGGGCAAAGGCGGGAAGGAAAATGCGCGCCTGCATTTCTTCCGAGAGCTTTTCCTTGGCGATGCGCGCACGTTGCAACAGGGCCCTTTGCACGGGAATGCCCAGCTCCCGGAAAGCTTCGGGGTTTTGCTCCCAAAACGCGTCGAGCACCTTTTGCGCCAGCATTTCGTCGAAATCTTTCCCGCCAAGCGCAGGGTCACCATAGGAGGCTTGCACTTCGAACAAGCCCCGGTCCAGCTTGAGCACGGTTACGTCCAGCGTGCCGCCGCCCCAGTCGAAAACGAGGATGGTTTCCTGGGATTGCATCTTGTCGACCCCGTAGCTCAACGCGGCGGCGGTGGGTTCCTGCACCAGGCGGATGACCTCTATGCCCGCGATACGGGCAGCTTCCAGCGTATCGTTTCGGGCTTTCTGCGAAAAGTTCGCGGGAACGGAAAGCACCGCGCGCTCCACCGTTTGGCCCGTTTGCTGCTTCGCCCATCCCGCCAGCTCGCGCAGCACGAAAGCCGCGGCCTGGGGTGGTGTGAGCTGTTGCCCACCCAGCTTAACGATTTGATCCGTTCCCATCAATCTCTTGAATTCCATGGCCACGCGCTCTTCGTCGCCGGCGAAGGCTTCCGCACCCCACCCCACGACCAGTTGCCCCTTCTCGTCGAGTGCGAGCATCGAAGGCATGATCTCCCGTTTGCCCGCAAGCACCGATGGCCCCACGCTCCCTTCCGGGGCAGAAAGCACCCGTACCCCACTTTCGGTGCACACGGCTATTTCCGAAGTCGACGTTCCAAAATCAATTCCGAACACGCTTTTCACTTCTCTTCCCCCTCCGTGGCCACAACGCGGGCCTTTCGCACCAACTGCCCGTGGAACTTCCATCCCGGCTCCACGACGGTCCACACGCGTAGAAAGGAGCCCGGTCCCTGCTTTCGAACGCTTTCCACCACGGAATCGTGCGCGGAAAAAGCAGCGCCTGCTTCCGGTTCAAAGGGCACCAGCCCGTGTTCCTTGCAAATTTCCTGGAAAGCCTGCGACTGGCGCGTGGAAAACAACCGACCTTGTTCGTCATCCCCCATAAGGCTTCCCAAGCGTCTCTGGTAATCGTATAGGGAAAGCAACGCTTCGAGCAACGCGCTTTTCTCGCGCTCCAACCCGTTACGCAAGCGCAGCCCATCTTTCCCCAGCTGCTCCGAAAGTTCCTGGGAGACCACCGTCAATCCCTGGAGTTCCCTGTTGGTGGCTTGCTTGAGGAAATCCACGAAAACCACCATGTGTTCCTCCAGCTTTCGTTCCAGGATGGGCTCGATCTCTTTTGCCAGCTTTTGCCGTTCCTGGGTGGACCTCCGGGCGCCGAATCCCACCAACACCAACCCGGTCACAAGCGGAACGGCCAAGAAAAGCCAACCCTCCCAACGTTCCAGACCAAACGGGAGAGGGGGAATACCCTCGGGTTTCCACCATTGAACCCCCCAGCCCATTGCTCCCAGTACCAGGAACAACAGCCCACATACCAAAAGGATTTTGCGCGTCATACTCCGTTTTGCATCCCCTTTTTGCGTCATTTTTTTTCTGGGCGCAAACAGATCGTTGCACCGCTTGTGGTATTATTGTGAAAGCGAACTTTTTCACCCGGATTCGCGGGAAAGCGTGCGAAACCGCAGGAAACGGTGGAGGTTTTGCTGCCCCACCTTTTCCACCATGCGCACGAATGCCTGTGCCGTGGCACGTGCATCCCCCAGGGCGCGATGCCTTTGGTCGGGGGGGATGGAAATGCGCAATCGTTGCAAGATGGCGTCCAAGTTGTGCTTGCCGTGAAAAAGCGCGCGCGAAAGGTGTATGGTGTCCACGTAAGGGTTGACGAAAACCTCCATTCCCGAGCAACGGCAGGCATCGTCCAGGAACGCCAGGTCGAAGGGAGCGTTTTGAAACACCAGCAACGCGTCCTGGATGAAGAGCGAAAACTGGCCGATGGCCTCTTGAACCGGGGGACTACCTGCCACCATGGCATCGGTTAGCCCGGTAAGTCGGGTAATCTGCCGGGGAATGGAAACACCCGGGTCCACGAAGGTTTGGAACACCTCCGGGCACACCCGGTTTCCCTCCACCCGAACCGCGGCAATTTCGAGTAACTTGGCTCCTGCCCTCGGGCTGAAACCCGTGGTTTCGGTGTCCACGACAACCCAGGGCTGCTTTTCATCGATCATGTTCCCATTATATCATGGAGGTTAGTGATTTGAAACCCGCCCGATCCGCCCGCCTTTTCTTGGTAGCCGCTTTGCGCATGTTCGTGACCTTTGGTTTCAACATGTTGCTGCAAGCACGCTTGAGCGAAATGGGTATCGGTGTCTTCTGGATCAGCATGCTTTCCACCATCCGGGGAGGCACCGCCACGCTGTCAAGCCCGGCTTGGGGTGCCATTTCGGACATGGCGAAGAAACGGGTGCCCTTGCTCTTCTTCAGTTCCATCGCGCTTGCCTGCGTGTATCCCCTGTTCAACCTCGCGCAGGGTGTGGTCGGTTTCCTGCTGGTTTCCGCGCTGGCCACCTTCTTTTCCGGGGCATACCATCCCATCGCCATGGCACTGAGCGCGGAACACGGAAAGATCTCCGTACGGGACACTTCCCGTTCCTTTTCCTTCCTCAACGCTTCTGGATCGGTGGGGATGTTCGCGGGGCGCGTGGTGCTTTCCGCCCTTCTCCTCTGGTTTTCCGCCAAGTCGGTGATCGTGTTCTTTGCCCTTTTCGCTTGGATCCCCGCGTTGCTGTGTCTCCGTATCCCGGAGGGAACGCGCACGAAGCGGCGCACGAAGGAACGAGGCTGGTTGAACCAACTCTTCCCCCTGCTCAAGAACCCGGAACCCTTGAAGCGAAACGGCCTTTGGGCGATCTACCTTTCCTCTTTCCTCCGGCAATTCGGCGTTTCCGGGGCCATGTCCGCGATCTTCGTCTTCATGACGCAGCAAGTGCTGCTTTCCGCTTCCCTTGCCGTGGTGCTTTCCGCGCTCAACCCCCTGCTGCAAATCCTCTCCCACCTTTTTTCGCGCCGGGTTATTGCCCGCCTGGGAGCCGTTTGGAGCACTTTCCTGGGGATCTTGCTCAGCTCCACCGTTCCGTTGTGGTTCCTTTTCGCCAAGGGCGCGGTATCCGTCGCCCTGGGGTACGCTTTCCTGGGGCTCGCCTTCGGCTCCTTCTTCAACGGGGCTTCCACCCACATCACCACCCACACCCCCCCTACGCGCCGTGCGGAATTCATGGGGCTTTTGCATGCGGCACGCTCGTTGGGAAGCCTTCTCGGCCCACTGGCTGCCGGCGCCATCGCGATGCTCTCCTTCACCATGATGTTCTCCATGATGTTCGTGATCCTGTTCTTCGGTGCCATGGTGGTGCTTTTCTTCGTTTCGAAGGATGTGCCCCACGCTCTTCCACCCTCCGAAACATCTTGACGCCAATTCCCGGATATGGTATACTCCGCAGGTGACCATTAGTCATACTGGAGGACATGTGAAAAACGACAACAAGTACCAGGCAATCGTGGATGCTGCGGAACGGGTTTTTTTCCAGAACGGGTACGAGAATGCTTCCATGGACCAGGTTGCGCGCGAAGCGAACGTGGCAAAGGGAACACTCTACTTGTACTTCAAAAGCAAGCACGAGCTATACTTCGCCATCGGGGTACGGGCGCTGGGTACCTTGGTGGAAGATTTCCGCAACGCTTCCCACGAACTTCCAAACGGCCTTTCGCGCGTGGTGGCCCTTGGAAAGGCTTTCGCCGCCTTCCGAAAGGAGCACCCAGACTACTACACTTTCATCGTGGATTACCAGGGGGAGCGCTACGACCAGGTGCATTCCGACGGGGAAATCCACCGCACGTACCGTGAAAGCCGCCAATTGTTCCAGATCCTGCTGGACTCGGTGCGAGAGGGGCAGAAAGACGGCTCCATCCGTTCCGACATGGACCCCGCCCTTTTGGCCAACCTTCTCTGGTGCCAAACCTGCGGTGTGGTCCAGCTTTCGGAGCTGCGCGAGGCCTTTTTCCAGGAATTCTCCCCCTATTCCTCCGACCAGGTACTTGAGGCGTACTTCGATTTCACGCGCAATGTCCTTTCCGGCGAGTCCCACGCGAAAAAGAGCTGATTTTTTTTTGGGCATTGTGACCAATGGTCAGAAAACTTAATGCTGCACGAAAAAAGGAGGATACATGGAGAAAGTAGCCGTAACGGGCATGGGAACGCTCAATGCCATCGCCAGTTCCCTGGAGCAATACCTCGAAAACCTCAAGAACATGCGCGTCGGCATCGATTGGATCGAGCAATTCGACGCAGCAGAGTATCCCGCGGCGATCGCCGCAGAGATCAAGGACTTTGATCCGTCAGCCCACCTGGACCCCAAGATGGCGCGGCGCTACGACCGTTTCTTGCAGCTGGCTGTCGTGGCTGCCCGCCAGGCCGTGGCAGATGCAGGGCTTTCGGAGTCCCAGCAATGGCGAGAGGATGCCGCTGTGACCGTCTCTTCCGGAATCGGGGGATTCAAAACCCTCCACCGCGAGTACCAAAACCTGTTTTCCCGCGGTCCGAAAGCGGTGCGCCCTTTCTTGATTCCCATGATGATCGCGGACATGGCATCCGGCGCTGTGGCGCTCGACCTGCAACTCAAGGGGCCCAACTTCTCAGTGATCAGCGCCTGTGCTTCTTCGCTGCATTCGTTGATCGTTTCCGCCATGATGGTGCAAGCCGGCACGGTGGACTTCGCGCTGGCCGGAGGGAGCGAAGCGGTGATCGATCCCATGCCGGTGGCGGCCTTTGGCAACATGACTGCCCTTTCCCCCCGCCGGGATGCACCGAAGGAAGCTTGTCGCCCTTTTGACACGCACCGGGATGGTTTCGTGATGGGAGAAGGCGCAGGTGTGCTGGTTCTCGAAAGCGAACGTTCCGCCTTGGCGCGAGGAGCCCGCATTTATGGCTGGATCGAGGGGTGGGGAATGAGTGAAGATGCTTTCCATATTTCTCAAACCGATCCGGAAGGTCGTGGAGCGGCGAAGGCCATGCTGCAGGCTCTTGGCAGCGCCAACTGCGCACCCTCGGATATCGATTTGGTGAATTGCCACGCTACCAGTACCCCGGTTGGGGATGTATCGGAAATCCGGGCTCTTCGGAAGGTTTTTGGAGACGCTTTGCCCCAAATTCCCCTCCAATCCACCAAGTCCCTATTGGGACACACTTTGGGAGCCGCGGGGGCCGTGGAATTGATCGCGGGGATTCTCCAACTTCGGAATGGTTTCGTGCACGGAATGCCCAACCTCGATACCCCCGATCCGGAATGCGAGGGCCTGTACCTTCCCCGCACCACCGAAAAGCTCCAGGGAACGCGCTTGCTCAAGAACGCGTTTGGCTTCGGAGGCCACAACGCTTGCGTGTTGTTTCGGGCCAACCCCAACGGGTGGGAGGGGGCACGATGATGCCGATTCCGCAACAGTTGGAGCTGGTTTTGCAAGCCCTTCCCCATCGCTACCCTTTCTTACTGGTAGATGGGGTGCTGGCGCGAACACAAGACACGATCCGTGCCTTCAAGAACCTGAGCAACAGCGAATGGGTTTTCCAAGGCCATTTCCCCGGGAACCCGGTTTTCCCGGGTGTGCTGCAACTCGAAGGAATGGCCCAGGCGGGTGGCATCTTGTTGCTGGCAGAGCGGGCAACGATGCAGGGTGTCCCGCTTCTCCTGGGAATCGACCGGGCTCGCTTCAAGAAACCGGCATTTCCCGGCGATCGCTTGGTCTACGATGTTCGATTGCTGGAGCATAAGTCGGGGGTGTTCCGGCTGGAGGGGGAAGCAACCGTGGAGGGGGAAATAACCAGCCAGGCCCGGTTCCTTGTCGGGTTGGGCGATGCACAGGGGAGGTTACTCCATGAACCCGTTTGCGAATAACCCGGTGTGCACGTTGCTGGGCATTGCCACGCCCTTCCTCGAGGGGGGGATGGCTTGGGTGGGAACTCCCTTTCTTGCAGCGGCCATCAGCAATGCAGGGGGACTGGGCACACTGGGAGCCGGAGGGCTTGCACCCAAAGAGCTTGAACAGCACGTGCAGCAGCTTCGTGCACGTACCACACGCCCCTTCGCGGTGAACCTCATGTTACTGAATCCCCAGGTGGAAGAGCAATTGGAAGTCTGCCTGCAGGAACAGGTTCCGGTGATCATTTTCGGCGCGGGAAACCCGGGGAAATTGCTGGAGCGGTGTCACCAAAGGGGGATCATCACGCTCGCGGTGGTGGCCTCGGAAAACCTGGGACTTCGGCTGGAGCAGCAAGGTATCCATGCCCTAATCGGGGAAGGGATGGAATGCGGGGGACACGTGGGAAAGGTGACCACCATGACCCTGATTCCTGCCTTGGTGGACAAGGTGCGCGTTCCGGTAATCGCAGCGGGAGGAATTGCCGATGCCCGGGGTATCCTGGCGGCATTTTGCCTGGGAGCCTCCGGGGTACAGATGGGAACGCGCTGGATTGCCACCGCGGAGTGCGAGGCACATCCCCACTACAAGCAGCGCATCGTGCAGGCAGGCATCCGGGACGCTGTGCTTACCGGTGAGAAGCTGGGCCATCCCGCCAGGGTGTTGAAGAATGCGTACACGCGCAAGATCCTGGCGTTGGAGCAATCGGACCCGGAACAGGCGGAACGACTGCTCATGGGGAGCCTGCGCAAGGCTTTCCAGCAAGGAGATGTGCAACAGGGGCTGTTCATGGCGGGGCAGTGCGCGGGGCTCATCCACGCGGTACAACCCGTTTCGGAACTGATCGCGGAATGGATGCACAGCCTTCCACGGTTGGTGGAATCGCTTCCCTTCCGGGGAAACACCAAGCAAGGAGGAGAGTAATGGCAACTTTTCTGTTTCCGGGCCAAGGCTCGCAAAAACCCGGCATGGGCATGGAATTGCTCCAGGGCTACCCCGCGATGCGTTCGTGGTACGAGCGCGCGCAAGCCTGCACGGGCATCGACTGGATCTCGGTGATCAACGGGAATCCTTCGCTTCTCGACCAGACCCGCTATACCCAACCTGCACTGTTTTTGACGCAATGGGTGGCCTACCAGTGGCTTACGGATCGGGAAGGGAGCACCCCACACATGGTGTCGGGGCATTCGCTTGGCGAGTGGACCGCCATGGCAGTGGCAGGGGTTTTTTCCTTCGAAGAGGGAATGCAGCTCGTGAGCCTGCGCGCCCAGGCAATGGAACAAGCATGCCAAGCAAGCGACGGAACGATGGCCGCGGTGATCGGGCTTTCGCCGCAAGAGGTTTTCCAGGCTTGCCGCCTCACGGGCGAGGCTGTGATTGCCAACTTCAACGCTCCGCAACAGCAGGTCATCAGTGGTCCACGCCAAGACGTGCTCCGGGCGTGCACGCAACTGGAGAAACAAGGGGCACGCAAGGTGGTGCCGTTACGCGTGAGTGGCGCTTTCCATTCGCCGCTGATGGAACCCGCCCAAAAAACCCTGGAGCAGGGGTTGCAACCCATCCGTTTCCAGGTACCCCGCTTCCCGGTCGTGCAGAACGTCAACGGCCAGAAGGAAAGCGATCCGGATTCGCTCAAGCGGAACCTGCTCCAACAACTGGTTGCACCGGTGCTGTGGACGGACTGCATGCAAACCATCGCTTCTACGGGAGAATCCCATGTGGTGGAATGTGGCCATGGAAGTGTTCTTGCGCAGTTGGCCCGAAAATGTGCGCCCCACTGGAACGTTTCCCGTATCGACGCGCTACTCGACAAACACATCCCGAACAACGGAAGAACAGGAGGAGAAGAACATGGGACACAACGAACTCTTTGAAAAGGTACGAACGGTAATCGTGGAAAACCTGGGCGTAGAACCAGAGGTGGTGACTCCCACCGCTTCTTTGATCGATGACATCGGTGCCGACTCGCTCGAACTCGTAGACCTCACGATGGACGTGGAGGAGCAACTGGGGGTACGCATCGACAATGCGGAACTTTCCGACGTGGAAACCGTGGGCGATATCCTGGAATTGATCGAAAAGAAGCTCCGGGTATCTGCCTGAGGAAACCCCCCAAAAGGGGGTTTCCTTTTACACAACCAACAGCAAGCCTTGGAAGAAGGGCAACAGCAAGGGGCTACAAAGAAGGGTGATGTAGGTTCCCAGCGCGATGAAAGGACCAAAAGGGATGGTTTCCCCGGAAGACACGCCGTGCAATAGCGCATACACCAGCCCCAGCACGCTGGAAAGAAGGATCGCGATGCTCACCAGGAACGGGCCCAGCGCCAAGGCAGCGGCGGAAAAGATCCAGACATCACCCATACCGAGGCTTTCCCGCTTGCGCAGACGCGATACCAAGAATCCCAAGGTCCACAGGAACGCAAACACGATGCCTGCGGTGAGGGCATGCCACCAGAATTCCCCCCAAGCCAGTGCAATGATCACGCCCCCTACTGCCACTGCGATGGAGAAATCGTCGGAAATCGTGTGGGTACGGAAGTCCACGAAGAACACGCCAATGAAAGAGGCAGAAAGGATGCAGATCCCCAACAGTTCCCAGCTGTACCCAAAAACCAGGGCGTTGAGTACAAAGATGCCCGCGGTGAGGCTTTCCACAAAGGGGTAGAGTGCTGCGATCTTTTGCCCACAGTACCGGCATTTCCCCCGAAGGAAGAGGTAACTCAACACGGGGATATTGTCGTACCAGGCAAGGGTGTGCTTGCAAGAGGGGCATATCGAGCGCGCCGGCTTGAACACGCTCATTCCTCCCTGGTCGTACCGGTAAACCACCACGTTCAAGAAACTCCCCACAACCAATCCAACGAGCAATGCAAACAGAACCAGCATCTTCCCCCACTCCTTTCTACGGCCTGGGAATCACGTGTTGCGTGACTTCGTTTCCCACGCCATCTGCCACTCGCACTTCCAACGGAAACAGTTCTTCCCCCTGGTACAACAGTTCCAATTGGAAAAACACAGCATCCCGCGCCAGGTAGTTCCATGGCGAAACCTGTACCGGGCGCAGCGAATCCACCCGCTGCCCTCCCACGGAGATCTTCGCTACCTGCACGTCATCGTATGCAATTCCCATCACCAGGATCGATGCCTCTCGCAACTGGGCACGCACATCCATTAGCCCGGGAGCGAACATATCCGGAGGACTCGCCACCACTTCCCGCTTGCTCACCCAGCCCTCGCCCCCCCCGGGTATTCGTACCCAGTACCGAAGGTTGTCCTGGCCATGCGCGGTGAGCTCGTCCCCCTTCATCAGCACATGGACGATTGTACCGTTGTCCGCCCGCACAGCCACACCATCTGCAGCGGAGAACAGCGGCGCATACCCCTGGATTTCCACCGTTGCTTGCGCCTTGTTGTGGAAATGATCCAGCGCAGTAATGGAAAAGGTGTTTGCCCCCAGCGTGATGGGCACCGGCCAATCGATCGTTGCTTGCTTCTGCCCAACCAGGCGTTCCTGCCCGTTGAGGCGGACCTTGTCCACCAAAAAGTCGTCGGAAACCTGGAAAGAAAGCGGGAATTCTCCCGTGGGCATTTGGGCCAATACCGCCGACAGCTGGATCTGCGGGGGTGAGTATTCCACGCGCACGATGGAAAATTGCTGGGAACTGGCCATTCCTTCGGCGTTGGTGGCCACTACCGTGAACAGGTTTTCGCCGAAGGAAAGCGGGAATTCCCGGTTCAACTGCAGGTTTTTCACCGGATCGGCGTAGTGCACGAAGTGCTCAGGACCCAATGACAGGGCTTCGACCCCAAGGATATCGCTGATGCGAAGGGAAAACGTAGCCCGATCCATTTCGGTTCGCGAACCTTCCGCTGGCAATGGTTTGAGCCGCTCCACCACGATTTCCGGGGAATAGGGGGTCAGCTGCAAAAGGCTTTTCGGAATGCGGTACTTCGTGTGGTTGAAGGCCACCAAGAAGTCGTCGCCATCGATTCCTTCCAGCGACAGCAATGCGTTCTTCTGCAGATCCTGGAAAGCTTCCTTCAAGTAAAAACGGAAGCCTTCAAACTGAACCTGGAACGTCTCTTCGGATTCGTTTCCGAAGGTATCTTGGGCACGTACCGAAACGGTATCCCGCTTCCGTTCCCAGATATCGAATTCCACGACGAAATCCGCACGGAACTGGTTGAACGTTTCTTGCTGTTCCCCTTCCGAAGCCGAATCCAAAAGCGAATCGTCCAACAAGTGGAAGGTCAACTCGTGGTCACGGGGGGTAATGATCGGATCTTCCAGCGCGATCTGCGGCCCAAAGATGTCCCCAATGGGAAGGTAGGGAACCTTCACCAAGAAATCCAGGTAGTTCTCAATGGGAAACTGGCTTTTACCGTCCTGCACGTAGAAATCTCCCCGGGAGAGGGCGTTGTCACTGGACACGTACTTGCCCATGGGCATGTACCCGAGCCACTCGGAATGCGCCGATAACACCAGCGTAGCGATAAGGTTCAGCGTCTCTCCATCCCAGATGCGCACCAAACCATCGTTCGCGCTACTGAAAAAGAGGTTGGTCTTGGGAGCGTACGAAATGGAACGAATCCCCCCGATATGTGCAGCGGGAACCCGTCGAATCTGCTTCGCGGTTTCCACGTTCCACAAGCTCAAATCCCCGGACGCCTCCCCCACGATCATCTCGGCATTGTTCTTGAAACACACGCTCCACACTTCGCTGTCGAAAACATCGATATCGCGCAACAGGTACCCTTGGGGAACGGCCCAAAGTTTCACGGTTTTGTCCGTGCCACCACTCACCAGGAATTCCGAGTTCGGGGTGAAAGCCAGCGAAGTGACCCAATCGGTGTGGAACTTGAGGTCTTTCTCAATTTCCCCCTTCTGGACGTTCCACAGGATCACCGCGTTATCCGACGCGCCCGTGGCCAGGTACGCTCCGTCCGGGGAAAAAACGGCGCTGTTTATGGTGCGCCGGTGGCGGGTATACACGTTTTCCAGGATCTTGGAGGCCACGTCCCACCTGCGTAACCTACCATCGGCATTCCCCGTGAACACGTAGCGGTCATCCTCCGAGAAGGTCAACCCCCAAATCGCGGTGTTTTCGCGGATGAAATCACCGTACGGATCGATGTTGGGTTTGAGCGTCCAAATGCGCAGCACCCCGTCTTGGTCTCCGGTGGCAAGGTACAGCCCATCACCCGATATCTCGAGCGAATACACCGGTGCTTGCTGCCCCGGCTCAAAGATCAGGCGTTCCAAAACCCCGGTGGCAATGTTCCACACTCCGACCCGGCCATTGGAATACCCCACGTACAAGCGGTTATGCCCCTCGTCCACCCAGGCAATGTTGGGAATCACCGTTTGTTCCGGAGAGGGAAGCACCACGGGGATGCCAAAAAGCAAAGAAGCAAGAAACCCACCAGTGATCGCCAGGAGCAGGACAACGAGAGTTTTTGGGTTCACGTAACATCGCCTCGCTTATTCCGAGATTCCCGGGAAATAGAAACGCACCTGCGCCATCGCCAGAACCGACAACTGCTCTTCGTGAAAAAAGGTGGCGGCCTGTGCAAGTGGAGTGTAATCGTTCCGCGTGAAAAAGGGCGAAGGGTTTTGGTACGTGCCTTGCTGCATGTTTTGGATAAACAACTCCATCTGTACCTTCCGCCCGGGAACGGTCGCATTTTCCGGGTCAATGACGTAGCGGCGGAACTGGAGCAGCTCCCCCGTGTCGTTGGTGCGCAGCTGGTAGCACACGAATTTCCATTCGCCATCGGCGGTTTCCTCCCAAAATCCCAGCAGGTGTACCTTCTGGCTGGGATGCAGCGTGTGGTAAATCGGAGAGCGCCGCCTCACGAACAAGTCACCTTGCAGCAACATCTGCAGCTGGGAAGCCTGCGTGGAAGACTCGAGCGCAGAAACCTGGGCGGTAAACAGCTGCGTGGATGTCACCAGTATGGTGGCAAACAGTACCATGACCAGGGCCGCCAACGCCAACCCCGATAGGAATTCTGCCATCATCCCCGGAATCCCTCATGCCTCGGCTACTTTTTGGGCCGTTTCTTCCTCCATCAGCGCTTCGAGGAGCTCGTCCAGGTCGCCTTCGAGAAAATCACCCAAGCGATAGGACGTGAAATGGATCCGGTGATCGGTGAGCCGGTTCTGGGGATAGTTGTAGGTCCGGATTTTCTCGCTGCGATCCCCGGAACCGATCAAGCTCTTTCGTTGCGAGGAAAGCTTGGATTCTTTTTCCAAGCGCTGGCGCTCGTATAGCTTTGACTTGAGAACTCCCATCGCCTGGGCGCGGTTTTGATGCTGCGATCGCTCGTTTTGGCACGTCACAACGATCCCACTGGGCAAGTGCGTAATGCGAACCGCGGATTCGGTACGGTTCACGTGCTGCCCTCCTGCGCCAGAGGCCCGGTACACGTCGATTTTCAAGTCATCGGGATCAATGTCCACCTGGATATCGTGGCTAATTTCCGGAAGAACCACCACCGTTGCCGAGGAGGTATGCACGCGCCCCCCCGCTTCCGTAGCGGGAACCCTTTGCACGCGATGTACACCCGCCTCGAACTTCAGAACACCGTACACGCCTTCCCCCTGGACACGTGCCACGATCTCCTTGATCCCTCCCAAGTCGGTGGGACTTTCGTCCAGGATTTCGATCTTCCATCCCTTCGCATCAGCGTAGCGAGAATACATGCGGAAGATTTCACCCGCGAAAAGGGCGGCTTCCTCCCCACCGGTACCCGCACGGATTTCGAGGATGGCATTGTTCTTGTCCGCGGGATCCGCGGGAACAAGCAAGCGGGTGATCTTGCGTTCCAGCTTCTGCTGGTTCAAATGGGCCTCTTCCAGCTCCGAACGGGCCATTTCCTCCAGTTCCGGGTCACCGGAAGCGATGACCTCTTTGAGGCTCTGGCATTCCTCGGAGAGTTCCTGCCACCGGTCGATTTGCACGGTTATTTCCCGCAACGTGGCATGCTCCTTGGAAAGGGCGGTATACTTTTCGATATCCTGTAGCATTTTGGGATCCGAAAGCTGTTGGTTGACCTGCGAAAAGCGCTCGCGGATCTCCTCCATCTTCTTTTTTAGGGAAAACAAGGGTAACACCTCCACGTCATTGACGCCCGCGATTTTCGCTCACCTGTAGCCAAAGACCGCGCAAGTACAGTGTTTCGGGCATCTGGAGCAGCCAAGGGTGATCGGGAGGTTGGCGCGTCTGATCGAGCACGTGCAGTACCTTCCCCGTATCGGCGGCTGCGCGGCGAGCGATCTCCTCCAACTCGGGCCATCCCAGGAAGTAGGCGCAACTGAAAAGCGCCAAAACTCCCGGGTCATCCATCCAGCGAAAGACCCTTGCGCAAAGGTTTGCCAGGAGAGCCTTGGCCGTTTTCAACTCCCTGGGGGATTTCACGAGCGCGGGTGGATCGATCACCACGAAGCGAAAATCCTTCCGGGAGGGTTCCCAGGAAAAAGCGTCCGCCTGGGCAAACGCGCACAGCGACGACAAACCGTTGGCCGATGCGTTCCGGTTGGCCCATTCCACCGCATCCGCGGATTTGTCCACCCCTTGGCAACGCATCTGCACCCCTTTTGCCAGGTGCAGCGAAAAACCCCCGGTGTAGCAAAACAGGTCCAGGACTCGTTGCCCCGAAAGACCCAGTTGCTGCACGAGTTGCACCGCGCGCTGCCAATTCCACCGCTGGTCAAGGAAAAAGCCCGTCTTCTGCCCCTGTAGCAACGGTACCGCCTGTTGCACCCCGTTCTCGCAAATCACCACTTCTTCGGGTACTTCTCCCCACAAGACCCCCCGTTTCCGGTGCAGCGCATGCTCCGGCGTGGACGCGAAATCGCTGCGTTCGAGCACCCCCTTGGTTTCGGGAAAAAGTGCGCGCAAAGCGCTCACAATCGCCTCCTTGAAGGGTTCGAGTGCCACGTGACGCAACTGCAGCACGAAAACATCCCCGTAACGGTCCACGATCAACCCGGGCAAAAAATCAGCCTCACCATGCACCAAACGGTACACGGGTTGGGGAAAGAAGGGAATCCTGCGTTGCGCGGCCTGCGCGAAACGCTCTTGGAAAAAGGCCCGGTCTATCGGGCGATCCAGGGTCGATAGCAAGCGAAAGGGTTTGTGCGACTGGCTTTGGTACAATCCTTTTCCCAGGAAAACACCCTCCGCGGAAAAAAGGTTGGCAATGCCGCTGCTTTCATCCGCCAGGGTATCACCCAGGTCTTCGGAAAAGAGCCAGAGGTAGTTGTTCTGCAGCTTTTTTTCCCGTCCCTTCCGGGTATGCAATACGATCATTCAAATGCTTCCACGACCGTTTTCACCAGCGAGGCAAAGGTATTTTTCACCCGGTTTGCGGTATCCATGACTTCCTGGTGGGACAGTTCCTGGTCCACAACCCCCGCTGCCATGTTCGTGACACAGGAGATGCCAAAGATTTGCAGCCCGCAATGCCGGGCGGCAATCATCTCCGGAACCGTGGACATCCCCACCATGTCGGCTCCAAGCTGGCGAAACGCACGGATTTCCGCGGGTGTTTCGTAACTGGGTCCCAAGCAGAAGATGTATACCCCTTTCTTGAGCACCCTGTTCTTTTCCTTCCATTTGGCTTGTGCACGTGCAAACCATCCGGGATCCAACACGCAGGACATGTCCGGGAAGCGGGGGCCCACTGCGTCGTCGTTGGGACCGATCAAGGGGTTTTGGCCCGAGAAATTGATCACGTCTTCGATCGCCACCAATTCCCCGGACTGGAATTCCAGGTTGATCCCGCCCGCCGCGTTGGTCGCCAGCAATCCACGGGCGCCCAACGATTGCAGGAAATACACCGGGTAAACGGTTTGCGCCAAGGGATAGCCCTCGTACGCATGAAAGCGTCCCTGCATGATGGCGACATCCTTTCCCGCCAGTTTGCCGAAAACCAGGTTTCCCGCATGCCCAATGGCAGTGGACTGCAAGAAATGCGGGATGCTGGTATAGGGTACGACCTTCCTCTCCTCCAGCTGTTCGGCCAAGAAACCAAGGCCAGACCCCAAAACCAACGCAAGGTCCACCGGTGGAACCTGCCCCAACTCCTTCTGAATCGCTTGCTTGGACTCCAGGCACTTTTCGTTGAGCTTTTTCATTCTGCTTCTCCCTTCCGGATGCTCCTCATGGTCACCGCATGGCCTTGATTATACCATGTCCATCGGTGCGCCACAACGAAAAAAAGCGCCCAAAACGGGCGCCCCATGCTGTGTTATGGAAACTCTATTCTCCTTCGGTGGTATTCACCATATCGTACAGTGTCTTGGCGTTCAAGTAGTTGATGACCCCGAGCGCAACCCCACCGGCACCCAGCACGATGCCTCCAATGGCAAGGTACGTGGGCAACTTGACCTTCTTGGACAGTTCCTGGTATTGGGCGTCCATGCGAAGTTCCAGGTCCTGGATTTGCCGAGAATGGTTAAGGATATCGGAGCTGTTCTTGGAAACGCGGGTGAGGATATCACTCTTGAAACCCTCGTAATCCGCGGAAAGGCTGGTAAGGCTCGTTTCCAATCCGTCTGCCCTTGCCCCCAGGTTCTTGGTGTACAGGTCCAGCGCAGAGAACTTGGAATTCAAGGTTTTGGTATCGTTCTCGTTCTTCGTGACACGTGCATCCAGCGGAGAAATGAGGTCATTGACAGCCGTCAGGTCCGATCGGAGCTGGGTAATTTCCCCGGTGTTCCGATTCACCTGGGAACGCACCTCCAGCACGTTGACGCCGCCCAGCAACGACTGCAAGCTTTTGAAATCTGCCTGCATGTTGGCAATGTTCTGCTTGTCTTGGCTCACGTCCCTTTGCAGCGCAGAAATGGACGATTCGAAACCCCGGATGTTGTTTTCGAGGTTAATGACCTTGCTGTTCATTCCCGCCACGGTTCCCTGCAGGGAAGTCACATCACTCTTCAGGCTGGAGTAGCTGTTTTCAATCGTGGTAATGCGGGAACTCAGCGTGTTGAAGGTGGTTTTCATCACACCCATTTCATCCACGTCGTTCTTGAGGGCCTGTACCTGGTTGTTGAGCTTGGAGTATTCCGACCCCAGGTTCTCGGCATTCTTGGCAACGGAATCCACCAGGGATCGCATATTATCGAGTTGATTGATGAACTCCGCCATGGATTCGGCCTTGAGGTACGGCAAGTCCGATTTGAGGTACTCAATGGCACGATACAGGTACACGGCAATCTGGTAGCGGGTTGCATTGGAATTCCCATCGTAGGTTCCATCCGGCATGCCGCTCACAACACCGGCTTCAAGGAGGGTGCGCACGGCCTCGTACGCCCAGTGATCAAGGGGTACATCACTAAATGGAATTTGAGAAAAACCGAAAACCCCCACAAACAGCATAATCACAACAGAAATAACAAACCTTTTCATTCGAACGTTTCCCCCTTTCGATAATGTCTTTCACTACACGATTATACCACAAATTTTTTCTGAACATACTCCGAGGTCATGGCACGCAGTAAAGCCCCATACGTAAGCCCAAAAGCCACGGTGTCGCCCACGCAAATTTCTTCGGGGCAGCGGGTCACGTCAATGATGGTGTGGTCGGAGCTGGCGTGCAACACTTCTATCCCTTCCTGGAGAGGGATCAGGCCATCCGGCTGAATGTCTTGCTCCCCCACCGCCAAAATCGCTTTTTTCCGCCACCCCTTGTCGACGAAATGCGGCACGCGTCCAAAAGCGTCTTGGCCAATCGTTCCTCGGGGAACAGAGGGTTTTTGTTTTGCCTCCACCACTTGCGCCACCAATCGAAAGGTGTCTTGGCGTGTTCCGGGCACCTGTCGGTTTCCGGTCACGTCCGTTCCCAGCATGATGCTTTCGCCGAGTCGGAAATGATTCACTCCCTGCGGAAGGCTTTGGTTCTCCACCAGGTACAACGCGGCGGTGTTGCCTCCAGAAACGATGGGCAAAGAAAAGGCCCGCGCCAGCTCCACGATCTTGCCCATGTTTTGCACATCCGGCAGAACCCCTCCGAAACACCCCAGGTTGGTGCCAACGCCCACCAATCGTTCTTGCGCCATTTGCTGGGCCCGTGCGATTTCGTCGTAGGCCTGTTCAATCCACACGCCCTCTCGCAAATCTCCCACGTCCACCATGTAGAGCATCCCGGGTTTCTTTCGTCCTTTTGCCCCCAAGATTTCTTGCACGGAACGTAACTCCGAAACGAGTACCAGGTCCGCGGTATCCACCAGCTGCGGGATTTCGCCAAGCATCGGAACACGCAGCAAAAGAAGCGGAACGTCCCACCCCGCCGCCTGCAATTTTCGAAGGTTCTGCAAGCGGGAATCCGCCAGCATGGTAACCCCCGACTGTACCAGTGCTTGAGAAATGGTCAGATCGGCACAAACAACCTTTGTCACGGCAGCCACATCAACGCCCACCCGTTTGCAGCGCTCGCGCAACACTTGGGCATTGGAGGCGATGGCGTTGGTGTTCACGTGTAATTCAGGAAACAAGTTGCACCCTTCCTTTCAGATCAACTGGATCTTCACCTTGAGTTCGGATTGGAACATGCCCATGGGCTCCAACTGGAATCGGTATACCGGGGTAATGCTGGAACTCTGGTAAATGCGTTCCAGCCCGGACTCGGAGTAGGAAACCGTGTACACAGGGAAAAACCAGAATTCCACCTCACGGTTGGGTTGGAAAAATACATCCACCCCCTCGTACTCGCTGCGCGCACCGAAGAAAGTGGCTTTCACCCGGCCGGACTCGCCCAGTGTCTTTTTCTCGAACTCCGGGCAGTAGAAGTACCGCTCCGAGGAATTGGGTGCCATGAGGTTGATGTTGTACTCGCACCCGAAGGAGAGCGGAATGGTCTCATCGGATTCGTTGGTTATGCAATGGGTGACGAAGAAACCGTCGTCCTCGATTTGCAGGCTTTTCTCCACTTTCACCGGCAACCAGCGCGATCCCACCCAAACGTGCCCGCGCCGCCACAGTTTCACCTCGCCGGTGTCTCGCCCTGTCACCTTGTAATCGTAGCGCTGGTTGACAAAGTCCCCCTGTTCGGGGTACCGCGAGCGGGAAAACTTGCTCAAGTCGTTCCATTCCCCGAAGAAGTGGTCCATCATGGAAAAACGCTCGTACCAATCGTAGTGCAAGTATTTCTCCAACCCCTTTTCCTTGAGTACCAGCCCTCCATTGTCCCCGTGCGGGGAACCATTGGTGATCTTTTCGTGGTAGGGTTCGAAGCGGCGCGAAAGGGTGTTGGAAAGGTTGAGGTTCCGGTCCTTCACCGAGATTTCGAAGATACGCCCTCCCTTTTCCGGCGAAATCCCCAGGCAGAACTTGCGTGTGTTGATCAGCACTTCCTTGCTGCCATCCATGTCGATGTCTTTTTCCAGTACTTCGATGAAATCTTGTTGTGGATGCAGGAATTGGTCGATCTCTTTTTGCGCTTTGATCAGGTGTTCGTACACGCTGGCCCGCAGGTTGGGCAGGTACAGCCCCCCGAAGAAACCGTGCCAGTACGCGTCGTTTGCCTGGCTTTTGTGGATGTTTTCCAGGATGGATTCCGGCATCTCGTCGGTGTACTGGGAGCGAATGAACAACATTTTCTTGTGCATGAGGTTGGCTTCGGTGTACTTCGAAAGGAACGTCCGCCAGAACCCCGCCTTCAGGAACATGGAGTACTTTTCCCAGAAACCCTGCCGCTTCATATCTTCCTTCAGCCGCTCGAAGTGGGAACGGGCACGGCTGGGAAGGGCCCAAACCATCATCTCCGGGTAACCGGAACTGGGGATGTACGTGCGGGCGCGCGGTTTGTACTTCTGGGAATAGCCCGAAAACGTGTTGGTTTCCAACCAGGAACTGTTTTCCACGAGCAACGCGAAAAAGCGCTCCAGCCAGCGTTCCTTGTACAGCAAATCGTGGGTGCCCGGCCAGGTTCCGAATTTTTCGCCGTCGTCAAAGGAAACAAACATGTTTTCCCCGTTCTCGGTGGCACGTTCCCGCAAGAATTGGATGGTTTGCTCCGGGGCTTCGAAGGGCACGAGGTAGCGCAACCGTTTGTTCATGGGGAATACTTTCAAAGGGTACCCGCAATCTTCGGTGATGAAATAGCCGTTGAGCTCATCATCGTAATGGCCGGCGTTCTTGAAATGGCCATCGTCCAATGCAACGTACTCGATCCCGGATTTGGCAAGCACCGAGGCCAGGTGGGGTTCCCACACGCGTTCCGCCAACCACAATCCCTTGGGTTGCACGTCGAAAAGCCGCTCGATCAGCGTGGACATTCCCTTGATTTGCAGCACCCGATCCTTTTCCGGGATGATGGACAGGATGGGCTCGTAGTATCCACCGGAAAAGAGCTCCACTTGCTGGTTTTGGGCCATGGACTTGAGCATTTGAATGCAATCCGGGGCATTTTGGGACATCCATTCCAGCAGGAAACCACTAAAATGGAACGTACACTTGATTTCCGGGTATTTCTGGAGGGTTTGAATAAAGGGTCGGTAGGCTCGCTCAAAGGCTTCTTGAATCACGAAGTCGAAGTTCCCAACGGGCTGATGGTTGTGCACTCCCAGTAAAAAGTGGATTTTTCGCATCCAATCCCCCCTATTTTTTGAATTTCACGTCGTATCCCCCAGGGTCTTTCCGGGAAAACTCGATATTGATCTTCTTTCCACTTTCCTTTTCCTGGGCTTCTCGCCATTCCTTGGAGAGGTACCCGGAAAGGCTCCAGTGCAGGTTCACATCCACTTCCACGACGTCTTTCATGGACTTGGACTGCGCCATTTCTTTTTCCAGCATGCGCAGGATGCGCCGGGGAGCCAAAACCAACCCTTCGCCATGGCAGATGGGGCACTTTTCGAAGAGCAACTCTTCCAGCGGTGGAGAACTGCGTTTCCGGGTCATCTCGATCAATCCGAGGCGGGTAAAGCCCAGCACGGAGGTCTTCGCTTTATCTTTCTTGAGCTCCTCCTCCAAGACCTTCAACACGGTAACGCGATCGTTTTCCTCTTCCATGTCGATGAAGTCGCCGATGATGATTCCGCTCAGGTTGCGCAGCCGCACCTGGCGCACCATTTCCTTGGCAGCTTGCACATTCGTCTCCAAAACCATGTCGCGCGTGATGCCATTGGACACGTTGCTACCCGAGTTCACGTCGATCACCGAAAGAGCTTCGGTGCGATCGATGAAAAGGCTTCCCCCGCAATCCAACGGGATTTTCCGACGGTACAGATCCTCCAGTTGGGTGTTCACGCGGTACAATTCGAAGATGTCTTCCTTGCACAACCGCAGTTTTCCCTTCACGGGTTTCTTCTCGAATTTCTTGAGGATCTCTTCGAGCCGGGCATGGATTTCCGGGGAATTCGTGACCACCTCATCCACGCTGGAATCGTACTTTTCCCGCATGATCTGCTCCAAGATATCGGGTTCCTCGTACAGTTCCCGGGATTTCTTGAACCGTTGGAAGTTCTTGAACACGTCACCCCATTGCTTCTTGAGTCCTTGGAACTCTTCCTCCAAAACGGACAGCGGAATTTCGCGGGCAACGGTTCGGACGATCACCCCATCATCGCTCGTGAGCCTGCTCATGAAATCGTGCAAGCGCCGCCTCTCCTCGGGGTTTTCGATTTTCTTGGATACGCCAATGGACTTGGAATAGGGCATGTACACCAGGAATCGCCCCGCGATCCCAATATTGGTTGTGACTTGGGGGCCCTTGGAGCCGATGGCATCCTTCTTGACCTGTACCATGAGTTTCTGGTGCTTCGGAAGGCTTTCCGGGGTTCCCTTCCCCCCCGTCTGGTGGTTCACTGCCTTGCGCACGATGTCCTTGCTGCGCAAAAAAGCGTTCTTGGATTTGCCGATATTCACGAATACGGCGTCCAAGCTGGACACGTAGTTCTCCACGCGACACAGGAAAATACTTCCCATGATACTTTCGTTGTCGATTTCCTCCAGGTGAAGCTCCATGAGCTGGTTTCCTTCCAGAACGGCCAACATGATCTCATCATCCACGGAGCCCACTAACATTCTTTTTATCAACGGGTTTGAAATTACGATAGGTCTCACCTCTGATCCATTTCCCTCCAAGCATCTGCCTGGAAAAATTTTTTGCCTCTAAAAAAAACTCCCCGTTCCCACGGGAGGCTTTTTCCAAAGGAAAAAAGGGGGGATCTCGCCCTATTATAACCCAAACGACCCCATTTTCCGCTCCGGGCGTAACGGCTTTTCCCTCGGGAGAAAAAAAGCCCCCGAAGGGGCTTCCGTTGCTGGTTACACCTCAAATTCTATCAAACCGATGGTGCCGTTTTTCCTCTTGTACACCAGGTTGATCTCGTCGCTTTCATCGTTCTTGAAGACGAAAAACTCGTGTCCCAACATGTCGAGCTGGAGCAATGCCTCTTCCATCTTCATGGGACGAAGGAAAAAACGTTTTGTCCGAACCACTTCCGGCAGTTCTTCCCCGTTCTCTTCCTCGACCGGCAGAGGAGGGACTTCTTGGGCCATTTCTTCTCCCATGCCCTTGGTTCCCATTTTGTGGCGGACCATCCTCCTTTGCTTGTAGCGGCGAAGCTTTTTCTCCATTGCTTCCAGGGCAATGTCAAAGGAGGTGTACAGGTCGTTGGTGGTCTCTTCCGTGCGAATCACACCACCACGAAGGTGCAGGGTCAATTCCCCGGTGAACCGGCTTTTTTCCCGTTCGATCATCACATCCAAGCGGACATGGTCTCCATCCGGAAGGACTTTCTCCAACTTGGAAACCTTCTTGTCCACGTAGTCCGTAATCGACTCGCTCGCGGAAAAACCTTTCGTTGCAACCCGGTAGTCCATACAATCACCTCTTTCGAAGGTTTTTTCAAACAGTTTTTCGAAATCGCAAAACAAACAAGAACGTTAACTTGTCAAAGACAGAACATCCCAAACCATCTTGCCGGGAAGCGCTTGCTTCAATTCCCCCACCAACTTGTCCCCTTCCACCGACCGACGCACCCCCCAGGGATTGACCACGATTCCAAGAACGCGAAGGGGAAACCGTGCGTACACTGCAATTCCCCGCTGGCGCATCCGGTCGAACTCTTCTTTCTCCACGAGGAACGCAGAACCGTCTTCGACCACCAGGGAAAAGGGCAAACGCCTTTGGAAAAGTCGCTGCAACAGGGAGGAAGTGACAACTCCCGGATTGAACAGTACGCTTCCTTCCTTTATTTTACCACAAATCTCCGGCTGCTGGATCAGCGAATCAAACAAAAGGGGTTCACACTCCCCGGGATCCCACAGGAAACCCTTCGGGGCTTTTTCGGGTTGCAGGGCAAAAAGGTGCGCGATGTGCTGGGGAAACGGGGGCAATTCCAACTTTTCCACGGCGAACAACGTCTGGCGGACCACTTCGCTTTGGGCACCGGGCACGCTTCCACCCGAAACGAGGAAAACCCCGTAAGAGCGAAGGGAACCTGCATGGCTCTGGCGCCCCAGTGCACCATCCACCAGCACGTTACTGGCCCAGTTGTGGCAAAAGCACTTCGCAATGGCCTTCTCCATGGAGGCGAAGCTGCCGGGTGTCACCAGCTCCACCTCCGTGGAAACCAGGGCCCGCGCCATCACGAAGTGGTACGACCCCAGCTTCTCCGGGAAGGAATCCAAAACTTCGAACGCCGCCCTGTTTCCCAAGAAGTTTTCGGGGGTGAACACCAAGAAACCCTCGGGAACACAAACGGGAGGTTTGTCCACGAATTCCAAGCGGTCCACGCCCTCCCCGTCTCTTCCCACGGAAAGAAGGAGTGCATTGCGTCCCTCTTCCGAAAGCCGTTGGGACAGGAAATTCAGGAAGGTGGTCTTTCCCACGTTCTTCGCCAGCCCCACGATGGACACCAGCGTTCGCTCGGGAAAGTTCAGTGCGAATGGTTCTTTTTCCATTCCCCCGCCCGGTCCAGTCGGCGCGTGCCCTTTGGTACAAGGCTTTTTCGGTTCCCGGTCAACATGCTGGCCAAACCTTCCTTGCTCTTTCGGTTTTCTTCCAGGATTTCGTCGGGCATTGCCTGGGCCTCGTAATTCTTGGGTTCGTCGTACACGAACAATCCCCCCTCGTAGTTTCGGAGGATTACCTTGTTCTCCCCGATCGAAACCAGGTACTGGGGCATCACCGGGATCTTTCCCCCTCCATGCGGAGCATCCACCACGTAGGTGGGAACGGCAAACCCGCTGGTGTGGCCACGAAGGTACTCCATGATTTCCAGTCCCTTGGCCACGGTGGTGCGGAAATGCATCAATCCACGGGAAAGATCGCATTGGTAGATGTAGTACGGGCGCACCCGGTTTTTCACGAGAACGTGCACCAGTTTCTTCATGATTTCCGGGTGATCGTTCACCCCGCGCAGCAGTACGGTTTGGTTTCCCAGCACGATTCCGTTGTCTGCCAACTTGGCCAGTGCGCGCATCGAATCGGGTGTCATTTCCTTGGGGTGGTTGAAATGCGTGTTCAACCAGACAGGTTGGTACTTTTTCAGCATCGCCACCAGCTCATCATCGACACGTTGCGGAAGAACCACCGGGGTACGCGAACCGATGCGCACGATCTCCACGCTCGGCACCGAAGTGATCTTGCGGATGATGTCTTCCAGGCGTGCGGTGGAAAGGGTTAACGGGTCTCCACCCGAAATCAACACGTCGCGAACTTCGCTGTGCTCACGAAGGTATTCCACCGCGAGGTCCACGTATTCGGCCGGTAATGCGCGGTCGGTTTCTCCGGCCTTTCTCCGGCGCGTGCAGTGCCTGCAGTACATCGAGCACATGTCGGTCACCAGCAGCAAAACACGATCGGGATAACGGTGGGTGAGGCCCGGTGTGGGAGAATCCACGTCTTCGTGCAGCGGGTCCAACATGTCCTCCGGGGCTATCTCCAGTTCCTGGGTGGTGGGAATGGCTTGCTTGCGCACCGGATCGTCCTTGTTTTCCGGGTCGATGAGCGTGAGGTAGTAAGGAGTAATGGCCATCCGCAGGAATTCGAGGCTGTGTCCAATGGTTTTCTTCTCGTTTTCCTCCAGCGGCAATACCTTTTCCAGCGATTCCACGTCCATGATGCGGTTTTTCAGTTGCCACTTCCAGTCGTTCCATTCTTCAGGTGAAACGTTTTTCCAAAGTTCAATGCTCCGATAGTCTCTCAAAAGAAGCTACCTCCACGATTTGGGTTTTTTTCCCCTACCCGGGCTGTTTTGCACCCCTCGAAACCTTTCGCTGCAATCGTTCGCGAATGCTTGGGGGAACCCACATATCCACCGAACCGCCATGCAAGGCTATCTCCTTGACCAACGAGGAAGAAATAAACGAGTAACGCGTGTCGGTCATCAGGAAAAAGGTGTCCAGTTCCGGGAAAAGGATTTTGTTGGCCGCAGCCATTTGCATTTCGTATTCGAAGTCAGAAACCGCACGTAACCCGCGCACCACAACGTGTACCTCGTTTTGCCGCGCGTACTCCACCATCAGCCCGGAGTGCGTATCGATCTGGATGTTGGGATAGTCGGAAAACACTTCCTGCGCCATCTGCATGCGTTCCTCCTTGTTAAACAGCGTGGAAGGCTTGAGCGGGTTGTTCATGATCAGCAGAACGAGCTTCTCGAAAGGCCGCGATGCGCGAACGGCCACATCGATGTGCCCAAACGTGATGGGATCGAAGGTTCCCGGATAGATTGCGACCGACATGGCATTCTCCCTTCAGGGGATGATTTCGATCACCCAGTTTTGGGCGGTGGCTTGGTTCCACGACTCGCTTTGCGTGCCTTTTTGCGAAACCCATAGCTCGGTACGAAAGACACCCGAGGCCGCTACATCCCGCGCGGAAAGACTCGTGGATTTCCAGATTTGTTGCCCTTGGAACACTTGCTGGAACGCTAAAGGCACGTGCAGGATCGGGCAACCGGTTTGGTCATAGACCACGGCTTGCACGTCCAGCAGCAAGGGGTCAGCTCCCTCCTGCATCCGTGCTTCGAATTCCAACAGGTGTTCCAGCGAAACACTGCAGGAATGGCCCGGTTGCACATCCAATAGCCCGTTGTGTTCCTCGTCCAGGATCATCAGCAAATGCCCTCTTGCGGGGGGTAACACCATGCCCGTGGTGAACTCCACCGGTTCCTCTTTTCCCACGAGCAACACACGTCCTCCCACGGCTTTCCCGAAATCATTCGCACTGACCGGAAGGAACATGCGTATGGAACTCTCGTCTTCGAAGTACGCTCCTCCCTCTTCGGCAAGAGTCATTTCGGAGAAGTAGGATTCCCCCAGTTTCATCCAAATGCGATCGATAGCTTGGCGATCGATGAAACCGGCAAAAAAAGCAGCCCCGCTACCTTCCAAGGGTTGGGTGGGATCAAAAGCGGCTTGTGAAACCAATTGCCCTTGGCTTCCAATGCGCACGCGAACCTCGGAAGGCAAATCTTGCACGCTGAGAAGCCGGTTGAGGAAAACGGGCCAACCCGAAAACGCGGAGAAGGCAAGGCGGTCGTAGTTCTCCTTGCCGAATACGTTCCATAATCCCCCACGCACTCCCACGGGGTACCAGAAACCGATTCCCGTAGCGTTCGCGTAGTTCCGGAACCCCCACTTGCCTTCGGTCTTTTGGATGTCCGCAGAAAAGCCAACTTGGAAATGGTTGATAACTGTTTGCTCCAACGCGTCCCCGAACTGGGAAGCGTGTTGGAGTGCCTGTTGGATATTGGGGTTGGCAGAATCGTACGAAAACCCTTCGTCGTTGGAGTACACGCAAAAGCCGTTGCGCACCAATTTCCCATCCAGTAGCTCTTCGAGCACGTGGGCCCAGGCCCCCATGTCCTTGTAATCCGAGAAGTCGTACTGCAACGTCTGCCATTCGAACGTGTATCCAAGGTCCATACGCAAAAAGCGGCTCACATCCGCCTCGCTGAGCAAGAACTCCAAGTCGCCGACCATCAGGAGGAATGCATCTGCCAGGCTTTGCAGGGATGCCATCTGTACCACCGACATGCCCAACCCCTTCTGCTCTTGCTCCAGTTGGCCTTGCCGTGCCTGCAACACGGGCAAGCTCGCCTGGAAAAAGTGATTCGCCACGGAAGAGGCCGCAAGCGGCGACTGGCTGGTTAGCGGAGCCAATCCCTCCGCAAAGGTGGTGTGCAGGTCAATGGCCTCGCTTTGGAAACCCACCACCGTGGTAAAATGATCCTTCCACTGGTACAGCGTTTCCAGTAACGTGGAGTACGAACCCAAGGCGTACAGGACGTCGAATTGCAATCCTTCGAAGATGCGATCGTACTCCAGGGCGGAAGTGGTTTTCTCGTAGAACACCGATTCCGGGTACGCGGACCGCCAACCAAATCCCCTTTCCTGGAGCAAAAGCGCGTGCCGGTCAGAGGGAAACACCTCCCGCGAAAGCGCAAGGAACTTCGCGGTGCGTTCCTCCCAATCGCCCTGCTGCAGTACGCACATCTGCTTCCATTGGCCCTCGTTCCAGTAGTAGCCTTCCACCCCTTCCTCGGCAGTCTTTCGCATCACTGTCACGGGAAAGGTAGGGTACGGCGCGAAAATGGAAGCCCATCCCTCCAATGCGGAAAGGTCATCCTGACTCAGTATGGCCAATGCCCAGGTGGTGTCGGAAAACGGTTGGGGATGCAGCTCCAACTCGAGGAAAAAGGGGCCCTCCGCAGCCACGGAAATCGTGGCATTCGCGGTGAACAAAAGGTTCCCCGGTGAGGTATAGGATGCCTGAACACTCCAATTCCCCGAGCGCAAACCCGTCACCTGGAAAAAACCATTGGCATCGCTTTGCACTTGCATTTTTTGTTCGGGAATGCCCAGCGAAGTCACCAACAGCATCACATCGGCAATCCCTTCCGCTTGGATACGTGCATATCCCTCGATGGAACCGTAGGTCACCGGGTAACAAGAAACCAAGAAGAGAAACACCAAAGAAATCGCGAAGAACAACAGCACATTTTTCCACATGAATAGTCCCCCCCAAAAAAGCAACGGGTATCGCGTTACCACGCCGAAGAAGGTTTCCCGTTGCAAAAAACCTCGCCCGCGTTTTTTGCGCGAGCTTCCATGATACGATACCATTCGGTATTCCGCGGAAAAACCCGTAGGGTACATCGCGGCGTTCTTTTCGTACCCCCGCTACACGAGTTCCGCGATCTTCCCCGCGAGACCCGTGGAAGGGAGAACGAAATCCGCGTACCCTTCCTGGATCACGGATTTGGGCATCCCAAAAACCACGCACGTCTCTTCCGCTTCCGCAAGTACCGATCCCTTGAAGTGCTTGATTTTAAACGCCCCTTTTGTGCCGTCACGGCCCATTCCGGTCATCACCACGCCAATGGATTTCTCGCGGTACAACTCTGCCCCCGTTCCGAACGTGAAATCGGCAGCAGGGCGCACCCCGTTAATTTTCGCGCTCTTCTCCAGGTAAAGGGTAGGCTTGCCGACATTCGACTTCACCCCCATGTGAAAATCCCCCGGGGCAACGTATACCGTGGCGTTCTCCAGCAAATCGCCGTCCGCGCCTTCCTTCACGCGCACCTCCGAAATGCGGTCCAGGCGCTGTGCCAGCGAACGCGTGAAGCCACCTGGCATGTGCTGGATAAGCAGAACCGGGGCGGGCAAATTCTTGGGCAACAAGGGAATCACCTGGTCGAGCGACTTTGGCCCCCCCGTGGAGGAAGCGATCATCACCAGTTTTCCCGTGGAGGAAAAGGTTCGCGAAACGCCCTTTGGCCGCCGGGTAAAGGGCTGGGGACGCAAACGAACGGGATCGATTTGCATCACGTCGTGCACCTTCTCGACCAAAACACCCCCCATGGAACGGAAGTTGGTGGAGATGGATCCAGAAGGTTTGGGAACGAAGTCTGCCGCACCGTTTTGCAACGCTTCCACGGTGATATCTTCGCCCTCCTGGGTCAAACTGCTCACCATGATCACGCGCGCGTGCATCTTTCGCGTTATCAGCTTCAAGGCCTCAAGACCATTCAGCTTGGGCATCTCCACGTCAAGGGTGATCACATCCGGCGCGAGCGATACGGCTTTTTCCACCGCTTCGAACCCATCCCTGGCCTGACCCACGACTTCGATGTCTCCCTGGGAATCCAAGATATCTTTGATCACCATCCGCATGAATCCGGAATCGTCGCAAACCAGCACTCGGATTTTTTTCATGGTTCTCTCCATTCCCCCTCGCCGTTGTTCGCCGTTTTCCCCTTGGGTTCTTCCTTCCCGTTGCTCTCCTTGCGGTGCAAAACCCGCAAAAGGAACGTTAAAAACCCCGAAAGGAAAAGGAGAAACGCGAACACGCCCACCGCATCCGCAAAATGGAACAAACGTTTTCCGAAAATGATGATACCCACCGAAAACGCAAAAAAAGCAGCGACAAGCACCATACCCGCTGCAATATCCTTTGCCCGTTTCACCTTTTCATGGAAGTAGGGGTAAAAAAGGTCCAGCAATTCCTCGATCAGCGAATTGAGCATCTCAAAGATGATCACCAGGAACACCGAAAATACGACCCACAGCAATTCGAACGTGCTCAACGGCAATATCCAGGCCAAAACGAGCACGGCAACCCCTACGCAGAAGTCGATACGCAGGTTTCGCTGGGTTTTCAAGGCGGATGCCACGCCCCGAAACGCGTGGCGAAAGCTCCCCAGGAAACCTTTCCATTCTTGCCTCATCGCAGCTCTTCGAAAACCCGTTGCATCACTCGAAAAGGATCTTTTGGTACGTTTTTTCGTCCCGCAACGCGTAGGACTTGGAGCACAGCGAAATGCCGAAGGCCAACGCTTCCATGTTTAGGTCCAGGAACTTCGCGGGGACTTCCTCGCTCACCACCGCCTTCAACGATTCCGGGTTTACGATCCCCGTGGTTTTCTGTAGCAACCCCAAACCCACCACGTTGGAAACAACCGGGGTGCCAAATTTCTCCGTGCATTGTTCGGTAATCGGTAAAAGAACCATCTTCCGCGTGATCCTTCGAATGCTCAGCGGCACTTTTTTCACGAAGGTACTATCACAGATCAAAACCCCGTTGGGTTTCAACAGGTTCGCAAACGAATCCAATGGTTTTTGGTCCATCATGTACAGCATGTCAAACTGGTAGGCCTTGGGAAAATCGATGGGATCGTTGCTAAACAGCACGTCACTGTACGCCACCCCACCGCGGACCTGCGCACCGTAATGCTGGGTCTGCACCACCCATTTCTTGTCGAGCGTCAAGGTTTTGGCCAGGATCAATCCCATTTTGATATTGCCCTGTCCCCCAATCCCCCCGATGCGCACGGAGCTGGGGGTACGTTCTACCGGTATCATGTCAACCCTCTCCTTTTTCAGCGGGAATGGCTTTGGGTTCTTCCAGCTGTTTCACGAGATTCAAGAACTGTTCCACGTAACCCGGCTTGGCCTTGTTCAAGAATTCCCCGATGAGGATCCGGTCAGGGTACATTTCTCGTGCAACTTCCAACAACTGGCTTACCCCCGCTGGTCGTTTCTCTTCGCCGGTTTGCAGCTCGTTTTGCAAGCGCGAGAAGGTCAGGGCTTTTTCCTTGAAGTGCTCCATCATTTTGGGTGCTGTGCCAATCTGGTTGTATCGCCCGAAGTAGGTGGGACACTGGGTGATGGCTTCCACGAACGAGAAACCCTGGTTCACGATCCCCTTGCGGATGTACGTCTGCAACGGGATGAAATGGTAGGTCGTGGAGCGGGCAACGTAGGTTGCACCCGAAGCGATCGCCAACTGCGAAAGGTCAAAGGAAGGTTCCAGGTTTCCATAGGGCGCTGTGGTAGCGTAACTTCCATCCGGAGTGGTGGGAGAGTATTGCCCCCCCGTCATGCCGTATATGTTGTTGTTGAAGCAAACCACGGTGATGTCCATGTTGCGCCGGGCGGCGTGAATGAAATGGTTTCCCCCGATGGCCGCAAGGTCCCCGTCACCGGTTAGCACGATTACCGTCATCTCTGGGCGGGCCAACTTGACCCCGGTTGCAAAGGCAATCGCCCGGCCATGCAGGGTGTGCATGGTGTTGAAATTCAAGTACCCGGTAGCCCTGGAAGAACAACCGATTCCCGAAATCACCGCAATTTTGTTGGGATCCAACCCCAGTTCATCAATGGCACCCACTGCGGCTTTTAACACGGTGCCGTTTCCACATCCCGGGCACCAAACATGCGGCATGCGGTCCAACCGCAGGTACTTCATGTACGTGTCAACAGACATGCTAACCTCCCTCGTAACAATGCTTGTGCCCACGATTATACCATACTCACTCCGATTCGAAATCCGACAGAGGGGAATTTTCCAAGCCCCCGCGGAAAAAAACGAACAGCCCCAGCACCACCACGACATTCATCACGGAAATGGCTGCAAAAAGATTCCATTCGGGGTTTCCCGATGCAATACTCCCCACCAGCGAATGGATCTTGATACTCACGGGGAACTGGCTTTCGTGGCGAAGGAAAACAAGTGGGGCTAAGAATCCGTTCCAGGCCAGCAGGAACGAAAACATGGCAGGGGGAACCATAGCGGGAAGCGAGAGGGGGAACACCACGCGCACGAAGAAAGGGATGCGACCAACCCCTTCCAGGCGCGCCATTTCCTCCAAGCTTCGTGGAAAGCGCTCAAAAAAAGCCTTCAACGAAAACAGGCAGAACGGGATGGACTGGAACAGGTAGATCAAGATGAGCGGAAGCATTTCTTTGCCCAGCGGAAATGCCCGGAACATCACGAAAAGGGGGACAAGCGTATGCACTCCGCCGAAGAAACCCGTTAGGGTCAACAACATGAGCAACCGCGCCGAAATTTTTCCCGGAAGGCGGGATAGGGCATAGGCCGCGGGAAAACACAACAACGGTGCGAGGAACATCACGGGAAGCGCCAAGCGCAACGAATTTGCCACGTGGCGCAAGAGGTTTTCCTCCGAAAACGCGGCTTGGAACCATCGAAAGGTGGTGGAAGCCGGCGATAGGGAAAGGAAAACCGGGCTGCTCACGTGCGATACCGACATGCGCACCAAGAAAAAGACACTCAAAAGCGCCGCCAGCAAGCACGAAAAGGCCACCAGCACGGAAAACAGCCAAACACCGTTACCCGCCCAGCGACCCCCTGCCAAACGCTTGCGGGTTGGGCGCGAAACAAGTAGGCACAACACTCCCCCCGCAGCCACGAATGTTGCGGGATGCATCCCCCGCAAGAGCCCCTCTTTCCACAGAGACACCCCGAGAAGCCCCACATCCAGGAGAAAAACCAGGAGCCACACGCTTGTGGCAACTCGGTTCCCCTGGGTTTTCCTTCCCCAAAGCAGTGCAAAAGCGTACCCAAAAACACGCAAGGGCCACAGCAACCCGCGAACAACGAGGTGCACCAGTAGCGAAACGAGGAAAAAGGCCCCACCCCCACCTTTTTTGCGGCCAATGGCAAGGAAGATCACGACAAGTACCACCCCTGCCATGAGCAGGGAATACGCCGCACCAAGACCAAGGTCCGCATGCGTGGAGAACTGCTCGAAAACGAACATTTCCAACGTGGTGGTGGCTCCGATGATGCTGCGCGATGTGATGCCCTGCACCAGCGGAGGCCCGCCCGCGGTCAGCAAAAACACGACGCTGAACTCCTTGAAGGAACGAATGAATGCCAATATCGCCATCCACTTGATCGAAGGAAGGAGCATGGGCCAAAACAAGTGCCGGGCAATCACCGAACGCGAGGCCCCCTCCACGCGGAACGACTCGCGCAGATTCCGGGGGATTTTCTGTATGCCCGTCCAAAACACGAACGATGTCAAGGGCAACGAAATCCAGGTTGCCAGGAGCAGGCAGCTAAGGAAGGCGGCAATCGGATCTGCCATCAGGTCCAACGATACCCCCGTGAGTTGGCTGAGTAACGAAATCCCCTCCGGACCGTGGAGAATGGCCCGCCAGCTGGGTACGAGAATGTACGCGGGGATGGCCCAGGGAATGAGCAACGAAAGGTACACGAGCCGGGACAGCCACCTGGAGAAGCAAAGGCAAAGCGCCAGGCAAAAAGAAAGCAGAACGCAGCACCCCGTTGCCAAGGTGGAAAAGAGCAAAGTGATATTCAAGCTGAGCAAGAACCCTCGGTCCGAAAGAATGAACCGAAAATGTTTCCACCCCACGAATTCCCGAACCCCGTGGACGTCGGAAAAAAAGGAACCGATTGCCGCCCCCGCAATGGGGAAAACGCCGATCCATGCCACGATGAGAAAGACGGGTGCCAGCCCAAAAACACCCATGTGGCCCTTGCGATTCCCCCCTCGGCCCATGGCCTCAGGGCAAAACGATTTCGATGTGTGCCAACTGCTTCACCTTTTTGATCCCTTCCGGAAGCCTTTCCGCGGAAGAATCGAACACGAGCACCAGGGGCCATTCCCCGGATTCGAGATCGCTGCCGTTTTTGGCATTCGCCACCAGCACCGCATCGTTTCGATCCAGTTCCAGCGAGGAAAGGGTGATCTGGTACCCGTCCACCGCGTGAAAGATCACCGAGTACCCTTTTGCGGCCAGCTCTTGGTTGTACGAAAGGATCGCCTCATCCTGGCGGTGGGGCGCATACGCGGGGTCGTCCACGAACGCCAGCAAGCGCCATACCGCTATTCCGGTGTAGGTATCGCTGTTCTCCTTGGATTGGTACACGACCCTTTGGCGATGGCAACTGATGCCGCTTTGCAGTTGGTCTCGATCCAGCGTGGTTTGCATCAGCCCCGAAAGTTGTAACTGGAAGGGACGATAGGCAACCGGGATCACCTGCACTCGTTTCACCATTTTCAGGGAATTGTGGCCGTCCACGTTGGGTGTGGCTTCCCCGATACGCACCGTCCGCACCGGCCCGGGGTCTTGCGGAAGGGGCATACCATCTCTTTCGAAAGCCAAGATCCACGTCCCCGAGCTTTGATCCAAGATCTCCTCTGCCGAGTAGCTCATTTCGTATCCATCCAGCGCGATGATCTCCACGGTATCCGAGGCGGTCATTCCCATCTGCTGCACCAGTAGTGCCCCCATGTCCACACCCGCGTAGTGGTTGGTATACCGCGTGCCAGCAGAAGTGGTATAGCTCCCGGGGCCCTCGACGAAGAACTCCGATTCCCGGAGCTGCTCCAGCGTGCGGGAAAACGAACCGGAAGGACCGGAAAACGCAAGCGTGAAAGAAGGAGCATCCTCTTGCGCACGTGGAACCTGCGCATCAATCTCTTGCAAGTGCGAAACCCAGAACTTCCCGGACACCTCTCCCACGACCTTCGGCCACGTGGGCTCCCCTTCCTCGGAAAAAGCGACGAAAAGCGCCTGGGTCGACATCTCCGTCGTGGAAAAACTGACCGCGTACCCATCCTGCGCGGTGAGGGTCAGCAGGTAGCCATCCTCCCACAGTTGTTGCGCAAAGGAGAAAGGATGCTCATCGTGTAGATCATCCACCATGGCCACGAGCATCCACAAGGGAAGCACGTCGTACCGTCTTTCCGTGGACTTTCGCGCGAAAACCCGTTCCTCCAAATGCACACCCCTTTCTTTCCATTCCTGCAGGACCGAAGGGTCAATGCGTGCATCCACTGCACCCGAGAGCGAAAGCGACCATTCTTCCTTTTCCTCCCCTTGCTGCTCGATCATTTGCGCGGAGTGCGTGGATTGCTCGTGCAACGCCTCCAGATCCCCGTCCCAGTTGACGACCAGGTAACGGACATCTTTGACCAGCAATCCCCTGGCGGAGGGTTGTCCACCGTGGAAACTGGAGAAAGCCTCTCCGAGCTCTTGCAGCATATCTTCGTTGGTGACCTGACCGTCTTGGGCAAAAAAAGTGAGCCATTGGCCGGGTTCCCCTTCCCTTTCCAACGCCAAAACAGGGGTTCCAAAAGAACCCGCTCCACGGAGAACACCCAATGGGAACTCCCGGGAAAAGCCGTCCTGCGCGATCAGCGTGATGGTGGCATCTGGCGGGATCGTACCCAAAAACCCCAGCAGAACCGAAAGCGGGATCCCCCGCCAGTTTTCCGTTTCCAGGTTCTCATCGCTGGTGTTCGTGACCCCGTGGAAAGCCACCGAAAAGGAGAGGGTTGGCAACACGGCAAGTTGGGAATCCTCCAACACGAACCAGCGGTCCCCGTGCACCAGGAAAACTTCCCCGAAAAGACAACAACCCAAAAGCAGTAGAAAACCGAACCACAACCATTTTCGCATGGGATCACCTCCGAAGAATATTAGTACGAAAGGTTTGCATCCACCAGTTGCTGGGCACTTTGCAACGCCTGGGTAACCGACATTTGCCCCGCGAACACAAACCGCAGGATCTTCCAAAACACCGACTTCCAAATGCCGTACGACGAAGCCGTGGGCAACGGGAAACCGGTGCGCAAACTTTTGCGGAATACTTGTTGCAACTCCCCCGGAAGGCTCATGCGATCCAACGCTTCACGCCTCGCGGGGATTTTACGGAGCTGCTCACAAAACCGCTGTTGCACGGGAAGGCAGCTCAAGAAGTCAATCACGCGGCGACTGAGCACGGGCACCTTCGTGCGCGCCGAAATCGCCAACCCTTTGCAATCCAGCACCGGCGAAAACCACCTGCCCCCCCGAGAATTCCAGGGAAGGGCAAACATTCCCACCTCCATCTCCAAGCGCTCGAACTGCGGAACCATGTACGAACCGGAGAGGATGAGTGCCACTTCCCCCGCGCAAAACAGGCTGGTCATGGCGTCTCGTTCTTCGGGCAAGAGCAGGCCCTGGTCCCGCAGCGCAAGGAGGAAGTCGATTGCTTGGGAAACGGCTGGATGCTGCACATCCACGGTGTTCGTGCACCCCAGCAAGGGATCCATCCCAAACCCCCGCAAGAAAGGAACCAGCCAGTACAACGAATACGCGTTCCAACTGCATGCCCACGCATCACTGCTTCCCAACCGTGCAGCCAATTCCCACAAATCGGTTTCATCCTGCAACACGAAGTCGCGACCTGCCAGTTCCCGGTTTACGAAAGCCATCTGCGTATCCGCGTAGAAGGGGTAGGCATAGGGCACCCCATTCACCAAAAAGGCATCGCGCATGTTCGGTTGGAGGGATTGCAGGCGCTGGGAGTCCTGCGAAAAGAGATACGCTAACCCTTGCACGGCTTGGAAGTCCACCAGCTCTTCCAATTGGGATGATTCCACGTGGAACACGTCCGGGAGCGGTTCCTGGGCGCGAAGGTACGCCTGCAAGCGTGCGGGAATGTCGGGGATTTCCAAGATGTGCAACGATACCCCGAACCAATCCGCGAAACGCTGCAGTTGCTCCCGGAGCTCCAACACGCCTTCGCGGGAAAGCCAGATTTCCAGTTCCTTCTCGGTGCACGCGATGCCTTCGAGGCGCACCCATTGCACCGGGTTTTCTCCCAGTGTGGGGATCGAAACCACCAGTTTGCCCGAAGAAAGGCAAGCCGACCAGTTCCAAACTTTTTCCGCAAGGTTCTCTTCTTGCAGCAGCAGTTGGCTACCCTCCAACTGAAGGACGATTTCGTGGATCTCTTCCATGAGGGGAAAAAGGCACGCGAAAGGGAACGGGGCGATAGCTTCCTCCGGGTCCGGCTGCCCAAAAAGCCATGACAACTCGTTTTGGTTGGGCAAAGCAAGTGGTTGGCCGTTACACCAGAGTTCCGCCGATGCCCATGCCGTCGCACCCAGCATGGCCAGCGAAACGGTACAGAGCAAAAAAACACTCCTGTACATGCGCTTGTACATCATGCGAAAACCCCCTTTTCAAGAGTGGAAGGCTGTAGGGTTTCCCCTGCAACCCTATCGGTTTGCTCCCATGGGTATGCCGTTAGGGCCGCAAACTCGGAGGTACCCACACGGATTATACCGCAAACCGTTTGCCCCGCGAAACCGGGGTGTTGGGGTTTTCCCAAAAAAACGGTATAATCCCTTACACCAATTCGAAATCGCAGGAGGAATCTCATGAAGAAAAAACTCGCCGTGCTTGCAATCGGGGGAAACGCCGTCAACAAACCGGGTGAGAAACCAACCGCGGAAAACATGTTCCGCAATATCCAGGTCACCGCCCGCTTCCTTGCCGGAATGCTCAAGGAAGACTACGATCTGGTGATCACCCACGGAAACGGCCCGCAGGTGGGGAACTTGCTGGTGCAGCAAGATCTTGCCAAGGAGACGATCCCCCCCTTTCCCATCGATGTCAACGACGCCCAAACCCAGGGTTCTTTGGGGTATGCCATCGCGCAGATGCTCGGGAACGAACTGTTGAAAGCGCAACACTTTCACCCCGTCTGCCCCGTGATCACCCAAATCGTCGTGGACCCCAACGACCCCGCTTTTGACCATCCCACGAAACCCGTGGGCCCCTTTTACGCACAGGAAGAAGCGCAATCGCTGCACACGCAAAAGGGATGGGTATTCGTGGAAGACGCAGGCCGGGGATGGCGACGGGTGGTGCCCTCTCCCAAACCCCTGGATATCGTGGAAGTCAAAGCGATCAAGGCGCTCCTCGAAGCTGGCATCCTTACCATTGCCGCTGGCGGGGGGGGAATCCCCGTGGAACGCCTGGAAGACGGTACCCTGCGGGGAGTGGAGGCCGTTATTGATAAGGACCGCGCTTCGGCTTTGCTTGCGGCGGAAATCCAAGCAGACGAGTTGATTATCCTCACCGGTGTGGACCAGGTGTGCCTGGATTTTGGGAAACCCACGCAACGTGCCTTGGACAAGATAACCGTGGAAGAGGCCAAGCGCCTGGCGGCGGAGGGGCATTTCCCAAAGGGTTCCATGGGTCCAAAGATCGAAGCCGCCATTGATTTCGTGCGCCAATCCGGGAACCCCTGCTTGATCACCTCCATGGAACAGTTGGAGAGCGCATTGCACGGAAAGACCGGCACCGTTGTAGTTCCCTGATCAAAAGGAGGAGAGTTTGCTAAACGTATTCGTCGATCCCTTTTTCCTGGAAGAGTTTGAGAAAGGGTTGCAAAACCTCAAGAAGAAGATCTACTTGTCCCCCCCACAGAAGGACGGGGTGCTATTGGAGGCGTGGGACATCGTTTTTCTTTCGGAAATGTACAACGCGGGCGAATTCTCCCTGGAGCTGCTCAAGGAGACATTCCCGTTTTGCGAGTTGTTCGTGCTTCCCTCGCGCTTCATTTCCCCGGGGTTGCAACGATCCAACCTTTTCACGTACTCCGACGCACGGGACCTGGTGAACAACGCGCACGTACTGATTGAAAATTTGCTGCACAAGAAAGCCTTGGAATCCCAGTTGAAGAGCTTGCTTTTTTCCAGCCAACCTTTCTTCCAAGGTCCCCAGATGCGCCTTTTCCTGGAAAAACTCGCACGGGCCAGGCATTCCCCCTTGCCCTTGCTCCTGGTTTCCGAACCCGGGATCGATCGCCAGAAATTCGCGCAATTCCTTTTCCCCGAGCGCAAGGTGGATCGTTTCTCCCCCCGCGACCTGGACCCTTCGCTGCAATCGCTCTGGCTCAAGGGGGATGCGATTGCCCCGGGTTTCCTGGAAGTACCGCACCAATGCGTGTTTTTCGATGATTGGCAAGACTTTTCCGAACCCGCGCAGCTCCTCTTGTTCGAGTTTGCCATGGACCCCAAAAAGCCCGGTACCCCCCCCTCGATGGGGGGATACCCCGTGGTTTTTGGTGCGGAGCAGTCCGGGCTCTCGCGCACGCGGGATTTCTTCCAAACCTTTGTGATTCCGCCGTTGCGGGAACGTTCGGAGGATATTCTCTTCGTCTTTCCCCAGTTGGTTTCCACCCTGTCTGCCAAAATGGGCAAGGAAGTCCCCTTGCCCGACGAAAAATTGATGGAATTGCTGAAAGTGTATCCCTGGCCCCAAAACGAAGAGCAGATGCAGCGCCTGGCAGAACACTACGTGATTTCGGGATCCGGAGCAGTGGCGGAAATGATGGGGAAAGAGTTGGAACTGGTGCAGTTTTCGCAGCAAGTTCCGGATCTCAACGCGTTCCTTGCGGCGATGAAAGGATCGCTGGAAAAAACATTGATCCAAAGAGCCATGGATTTGAGCGGCCAGAACCGCAAAAAGGCCGCCTCCATGCTTCGCATCTCCTACAAGGCTCTTTGCAACAAGCTGCGGTACCTCTAAGGGAGGTGAGTTCGTGCAGTGCATCCGTTTCGTGGTTTCCGGGCGCGTGCAAGGCGTGGGTTTCCGAAACTTCGTGGCACGCCACGCACGTGCCTTGGGAATAAAGGGATTCGTGCGCAACCGCCCCGGGGGGGAAGTCGAAGTGGTGGCCCTTGCCGCACCCGATACCCTCGATTCCTTCGAGCAACTTCTTGCCCGGGGGCCCGTATTTGCCAGCGTGGCGAAAGTGGAACGCCAAACGGTTCCTTCTCCCCCTGCCTTCTCCGACTTCCAAATCTCTTTTTAGCCTCCCGTGGGAATTTCCGAGTAATCCACTTCTTTTTGTGGTATAATCTCCATCGCGAGAAAAAGTGGCTCAAGGAGGGTTTGCTCTGTCAGTAGATACCTGGAAAGAGTACGAACCCCTTGCGTCCATATTGGTCGAAAAGGACGCTCGGGATATCTTGGCTTTGGAAATGTCGAAAACCACGATTTCTACCGATTTTTTCGTGATCTGCACCATGAATTCCCCAAAGCAAATGGCCGCCGTGCGTGATGCCTTGTTGGAGGAATTGAAACGAAAGCAATTCAAGATCCTTTTCTTTGATAAAGGAAACGAGTACGACTGGATGGTGGTCGACGCTGGAGATGTGGTCTTCCACCTCTTTTCCAAGAAAGGAAGGGACTATTACCGACTTGAGGACCTTTGGAACGGTGTAAGGAAAATTCGTATTTCATCGTGATGATTGGCGGGAAACCCCATGGATCAATTGAAAAAGATCCTTGAATGGTTGAAATCTTTCCCGGAAAACTACTGGAAAAAGTACACTTCGGCTCAAAAGATGCTCTTCGGGGGGACCATAGGCGCCATCGTGGTGGCTATCGTTTTGATGATCTCTTTCGCGGCAAATCCCAACTGGTCTCTTTTGATTCGCGGTCTGGCGGAGGCCGAAGCGGGAAAGGTCATCGAAGCACTGGAGGAACAAGGTATTCCCTACAAGACAGCCTCCGGTGGATCCATTTACGTTCCGGCTTCCTACGATCCGGAGGCGTTGCGTATGAAGTTTTTCACCCAGGGGGTCTTGGGAGCTGCTTCCCGTGGGTTTGAGATCCTGGACGACCAACCCCTTGGGGCCACGAGTTTCGACAAGCAAGTACGCTACCAAATTGCCCTGCAAGGCTCCCTGGAGCGTTCCATCATGTCCATCGATGGTATCCGTTTCGCCACCGTGCATTTGACCGTCCCCAAGTTCACCTACTACGCGCGCGGGGAAGAAACCGAGCCCAAAGCCTCGGTAATGCTTACGCTTGACCCCGGAAAAACCCTCTCTCCGGAAAATGTGAAAGCCATCATGGAGTTGGTTGCGGGCGCCGTGGAAGGCTTGGCATACTCCAACGTGCGTGTTGTGGACAACTATTCCCGTATCTTGAGTGATGCCGTTGCCCTCGACGAAAGCATGGGATGGGCAGCCAATCGCATGGAATTCCAAAAGAACATGGAAAGCTACTACTCCCAAAAAATCCGCAGCAGCCTGGAGCAGGTGTTTGGGCTCGGCCGGGTGGTTGTGATCTCGGATGTGCTGCTGAATTGGGAAACCATCGAAAAGGAAGCCACGATTTTCACCCCCGTGCTCCGTAAAACCGGGGTGATGGTGAGTGAGCAAACGGAGAAAGAATCCTCCACCTATGGCGCAGAAGGATACCCCGTGGGTGTGGATTCCAATGTGCCCCCGACGTACGAATCCACCATTGCTTCCCTGGGACCGCAGTATACGCGTGAGAAGGAAACGGTGAACTACAACGTCAACGAGGCCTACGAAAAGGTCTTGCAAAACAAGCAAGGTGAAATCCTGGAGAAGAATATCACCGTGCTGATCGATTCCGTAGCGGTGGCCAGTGAAATCCAAACCTCCAGCATCAAAACTATCGTGGCCAACGCCGTGAACGCCACAGAATCCAACGTGGAAGTGGAATTCCTCGCTTTCGATCGTTCGATCCAGGAGGAGATGGAAAGCCAAATGGAGTTCTTGGAACGCCAGCGGCGTTTCTTCCAACTTTTCCTGGGTATGGCCCTGTTGGTGGCTTCCATCGTTACCCTGATTTACCTTCTCGTGGGGCGTATGCGTACCCGGCGCAAGCGCAGGGATATCATGGACCGCCGCAGGAAACTGGAGGAGGAACTCGTGGAATCCGCCTCGCAAGATAAGTTGTCGCCGGAAGAGCAAGAACTGGTCGAGATGCTCGAATCGCTCTTCAAGGCCGTGGATGCCAGACCCGAGGAAGTGGCCATGGTTCTGAAAGTCTGGATGAACGAGTAGGAGGAAGTTTTTTGAACCAGCCGGAACGTATTCGAAATATCAGCATCATTGCCCATATCGACCACGGTAAAACAACGCTCACCGACCGTATCCTGGAAATGACCCATTCGGTGGATGCCCGGGACATGCAACAACAGTTCTTGGACAGCATGGACCTGGAAAGGGAACGGGGTATCACGATCAAAGCCCATCCGGTAAGTGTTTTGTACCCTGCGAAAGATGGCCAAACCTACGAAATCAATATCATCGATACCCCGGGACACGTGGACTTTTCCTACGAGGTTTCGCGTTCCCTCGCCGCCTGCGAAGGAGCCGTGCTCATCGTAGATGCCTCGCAGGGAGTGGAAGCCCAAACCGTTGCCAACGCGTACCTTGCGATTGAAAGCGACCTGGAGATCATCCCCGTCATCAACAAGATCGACATGCCCTCCGCGAACATTCCCGAAACCCGTTCCGAAATCTCTGACCTTGTGGGAATCGATGGGGAAAGCTGCATCCTCACCAGTGCCAAAACCGGTGAAGGTGTGGAAGAACTCCTGGAAACCATTGTGCAGAAGGTTCCCCCTCCTGCACAACGGGACGAGAAGGTTTTCCAAGCATTGATCTTCGACGCGCATTTCGACAAGTACCGTGGTGTGGTGGTACATGTACGCGTTTTCTCCGGAAACCTTCATACAGGTGATCGCGTGGAAATGATGCATTCGAAGATGCGGTCCGAGGTTTCCGAACTGGGCATTTTCACTCCACAAATGTCCCCCCGCGATTCTTTGGGCGTTGGCGAAGTGGGGTATATTATCGCGGGAATCAAGGAAGTATCGGAAGCCCGTGTCGGAGACACCATCACGCGCGTGGATCGCCCCTCCCAAAAGCCTCTACCCGGCTACCGCGAGGCAAAACCCATGGTGTACGCGGGGTTGTACCCTGGGATGCCGGAATACTTCGAGGAACTTCGAAAAGCCTTGGAAAAGCTCACACTCAACGATGCAGCCCTGGTTTTCGAACCCGATCATTCCCCAGCACTGGGTTTCGGTTTCCGTTGTGGCTTCCTCGGCCTTCTGCACATGGACGTGGTGAAGGAACGGCTCGAGCGCGAATTTGAAATGACGGTGATTCTCACCGCGCCGAACGTTGTGCTGAAAGTACGCCAGGCAGAAGGCGAGCTGGAAGAGATCACGGATCCCGCGCGCTTTCCAGAAGAATTCCTGGAAGTGCACGAACCCTTCGTCAACCTATCGGTGATCACTCCCAGCGAGTTCATGGGCAACCTGATGGGGTTTATCCAGCAAGAGAAAAGGGGGATCTTTCGCCACATGGAAAACGCGGGGAAAGACCGCATCCTGTTCCACTACGAGATTCCCCTTTCCGAAATTATCTTCGATTTCTTCGACAAACTCAAGGCCAAGTCCCGTGGATACGCCTCCATGGATTACGATTTCAAGGAGTACCGCAAGTCGGACATGGTGAAGCTCTCCATTTTCCTCAACCATGACCGGGTGGATGCCCTCACCACGATCGTGCACCGCAGTAAGAAAGACTTCATGGCCCGGGAATTGGCCGCCAAGCTCAAGGATTTGATTCCCCGGCACCAGTTCGACGTCCCCGTTCAGGTACGCGCCGAAGGTCGATTCATCGCGCGCGAAACCATCAAGGCCTACCGCAAGGACGTGTTGGCGAAGTGTTACGGGGGGGACGTCACGCGCAAGATGAAACTGCTGGAAAAACAGAAAGAAGGCAAGAAGAAAATGCGGGACATCGGAAGCGTTCGCATCCCCCAGGAGGCTTTTTTGGCCATTTTGCGGGTGGGGGAGGAAGAATGAGGCGTGTTTTTGCCACCATCGCCTACGATGGTACTTCCTTCTACGGGTACCAGTTCCAGCAGGGGTTGCGCACCGTGCAGGGGGAATTGGAGACTGCGCTACAGCGCATCTTTAAAAAAGCCGTGGAAACCTACGTCGCGGGGCGTACCGACACCGGGGTTCATGCGTACGGCCAGGTTGTCACATTCCGCGTTGCCTACCGTACCATGAGCGACAGCGATGTGGTCAACGCGTTGAACGCCAACTTACCGCAAGATATCTACGTCCGAAAGGTATGGACGGTTCCGGACGCGCATAATCCGCGTTTCTTGGCGACACGCCGGGTGTACCACTACTACATCCTGAATACGCGGGAACCCAATATTTTCCTCCAGTCCCGTTTTTGGTGGTTCCCGTATTCCTTGGACGTTCCCAGCATGCGCCAAGCCGCTCGGTTTTTCGAGGGGGTTCACGATTTCACGACCTTCCAAAAAACCTCGCGGGGGGAAGAGAAAGATCCGGTGCGCATGGTATACCGGGTACGGGTTTTTCGCCTGCAGCGTAGAAAAATACTGTTGGTACGGGTAGAAGGCCATTCCTTCCTGCGCCGCATGGTCCGCAACATGGTGGGAGCTCTTGTGCGTGTGGGTACGGGCCAGTGGCCGCCGGAGAACATACGCAAAGTGATACTGGAACGAAATCGCGCGGCCTCTTCGACATGTGCACCTCCACAGGGGCTATACCTACACCATGTGGATTTTTCCCAGGTGGACATGGCATCGGCCATCAAGCGCAGTACATGGTCCGAAAATCATTTACTGGAGGGAAAGGTTTGGTTTCCAGCGGATATTTTACCATCGTTGTTGTCGTAGGAATCGTGGTTTTCCTTTTTTGGTCCTCGTATTCCAAGAAACGCAAAGAAAAGATGTACGTGCAACAATTCAAAGACCTCGTATACGAGTACATCCACGTTCGGAAGATCTTGAACCCCTTCGTGATAAACCGGGATATCGAAGATTCCACCATTCCCCGGGAAGTGCTGCGCAAGCTCAAGGCGTTTGAGTACATCAACGAAGAAGTGAAAAAGGCCAAGGCAGAAATGAGGGAGTAACTCTGGCTTACTTCAAGAACCTGCACGAATGGAAAGTCGAACCCGAAGAAGCATTGCAAATCCAACGCGAGTTGGCCAATAACTTGAAGTTCACGGTTCTGGGGCGAATGCCGCGGCTTATTGCAGGGGTGGATTCTTCCTTCTTCAAGCAAGGGGAGCAGGAGTTCATCATTACGGTCATCGTGGTCATTTCCTTCCCCGACCTGGAGCTGGTGGAGAAGAAGTTCCTCACCAACAAGGTGCATTTTCCCTACATTTCCGGTCTTCTTTCCTTCCGAGAAGGACCTGCCTTTATCAAGACCTGGAAGCGGCTCAACCACGAACCAGAAGTGGTGATGTTCGATGGCCAGGGAATTGCCCATCCCAGGGGCATCGGGTTTGCTTCGCACATGGGGCTTTGGATCGACCGTCCCACCATCGGTATTGCCAAATCACGCTTGTATGGAAACGAGGAAGCCACCCCCAGCAAAAAAGGGGAATGGCACCCCATCCACCATCCCACTCACCCCAAAAAAATCGGTGCGATCGTTTCCACGCGCACCGATTCGAAACCCCTATACATTTCACCGGGAAATCTCATCACGCTGGAGGATTCCATCCAGCTCGTTCTTTCCTGCTTAACCCGCTACCGCCTTCCCGAACCAACCCGTTTGGCGCATTGGCTTACCCAAAAAGTCAAGCAAGACAAGAAAGTCTCCGATCCGAACTCCTGATCTGCCTATTCTCCCTTTTTTTGCATCAAATCCATGATTTTGCGCAAAGTACCCCGAATCTTTGTCCAGCGGGACCATCCCATCTTGGAACTAAATGCCAGCACCAACCGACCATCCGGTTCGGTTTCAAATCCTTCTTGTAGCAATTCATCGATCCATTCTTCCTTTTTTTCGCTACGCAGGTGCTCCATCATTTCCTCGGGAATTTCCAACACATCCCGGAAGGGAAACAGGGAAGAGTGGGTGAACGTTTGGGGGAAAAGCTCCAAGACCTTTTGGCCTTGCTCGTTTTCCACCGAAAAACCCACGTCATCGTCCAGGTTTATCGAGAGGTTCAACGAGAACTCCACCAGGTTCAGGATTTCCCGGAAGAACTTTCGATGAAGCTCCCCCGCCTCGCGTAGCACGTTGTCCAGTGTGCGCGGTCCGGACTTGATGGTGGTGGAAAAGGCAGGCATTTGGGTGGAGTACTCCAGGTACACCGGAATGTTCACCGCAGTATCGATCCCACTCTCTGGCAACAGGCTAAACACACGCCGTGGCACCTGGGGAAAGCTCTCCGAGAAGAAACGTTCCGCCCCGTCCAGCCAGCGCGTATCCCCGATAAATTCCATGGCCCTACTTTTGCGTACTTCCATCAGTTGCCGCAAGTAATAACGCGCCACCCACTGGTAGTCAAAGGGGTTACCGGAAGGAACCCCGGCGAAGGAAACGATTTGCGGGAGATTGCGGAAGGCGTAGGCCAAGGAAAGGTCTTGCATGAGCGGTTTTTCAAACACCCCGGCAATTTCTTCGCTACCGGGCGGGGTGAACAACCCCAGTTCGCGCAAACGGAAAATGTGGCTCTCCACCAGGTGGAAGAAGTAGCCCTGGAAAAGCGAGGACCAGAACACCGTCATCAGCGAATCCGTGAGGATTTCCTCCGGGGCCCGGAGATCCTGGAATTCGTTTTTGCACCATTCAAACAGCACCCGCGCATCCCGCAGAAGCCTATCTTGGTCCAAGAATAGGCCGTAGCGAATCGGGTTCTTCAAAAAACCGTGGTAGCGAAATGTACTTTGGTTGGGATCCAACGAAAAAGAAGGCTGCGCCAAAGTTTGCACGATAAAAACGTCTTCCAGGGTCACCGTTTCGATACGGAACTGGAAGACGCGCTTGGGGCCACTTAGGGCCCGTAGTTCTTCTTCAAATGGATCGTTTACGCCCGTAGCAAGGAGTTTCGCCTTGCTCAGGAAGGGGTTTTTCACAGGCAACGTAACCACTCCTTCTTTCTTCCCAGTGGAAGCTATTGGATTGTCGTTTTTCTCTTTCGTGCCAAAAGGGTTCCCGCCAAAAAGCCCGCTGAAAAAACGAGGACCCAGGTAAAAACAGTTTGCCAACGTAAACCTTGCGGGGAAACTGCGGGAAACAAAGCCACGATGGAGGCAACCACTAACCCGCACAAGAAGGGATACACCACGGCGGGCCATGCTTGGATCAGCCATCGAAGGAACCGTGCCATCAACAAAATCCCCGCGGCAATTCCCAGGGCGAGGAAAACCAGGGGAAAAAGTTGGAAGGTGGAAATGGCGTGGATCACGGGTGCATACAACCCAAACACAAGCAGCAACATCGAGCCACTCACTCCCGGCAAAATCATGGCCATGGCCCCCACGAAGCCTGCCAGGAAGAATGCGGGAAAAGGAAGAACCCCCGCAAACTCGCCCGAAACAACCCCGGCTTGTGGGGAAAACGGGCCACCCCCGGAAAGGAACACCAGCAAAAGCAAGCCGAAGAACCCCAGTACGAACCCAAGAACCACTCCAGCCCTGTGTTCCCGCCCCCGTGGAACGCGGCGAAACACCGCAGGTACGGACCCTGCTACCAACCCCATGAATGCGAAAAGCGTCGCTTCCGGGTACCGTTGCATCAAGAACTCCACGATGCCGGAAAACGAAACCACTCCCAGGATGGCTCCCGCCCCAATCCAGGCAAAAAACACCCATGCCGTACGGGGAAAGAAAAACGGGCGAACACGAAACTGGGCCAGGTGCCCGAGGGTGCTCTCGTATACATCGGTCAGCAGTAACAAGGTACCTCCACTCACACCTGGGATCACGTTTGCCATTCCCGCCAGGAATCCAGAGAAGAAAATCCACAGGCTCGGAAAACACTTTTTCAAGGCTCCATCCCTTCTTTTCCATTATACCATTTCTTGGGCTTGCCCAATCCGCAATAAGAAAGGGGAGTCCAAGCAACTCCCCTTTCCGGAAATGCAGCGATGTGGTGTTACTTCTTTCCCTTGATCATCCCGATTAGAATGGGACTGGCAATGTAAATCGAAGAATACGTCCCCACGATCACACCCACCGTCAGCCCGAATGCAAAGGGCATCAGTCCAACCCCACCGAACAGAAGCAACGTGCAAACCACGATGAAAGTGGTCAAGGAGGTGTTGATGGTGCGGGTCAATGTCTGGTTGATGCTTTGGTTCACGGTCCATTCGATGCTCTTGTTGCGGAACACCTTTCGGTTCTCCCGGATGCGGTCGTACACCACGATGGTGTCGTTCAAAGAGTACCCGAGAAGCGTCAGCACTGCTGCAATCACCGAGACGTCGAACGAAATCCCAAACAGGGAATACAACCCCAGGGTGATCACCGCATCGTGCACCAAGGCCAGCACGGCCCCCACGCCAAACACGAATTGGAAACGGATCGTGATGTACACCAAGATGATGGCAACCGCCAGGATGGCGATCCACCAGGACTTAGCCCGAAGTTCGTTGGCCGCAAACCCACTCACGGTGCTGAAAGATTCCAACTTGAGTTGCTCGAGGGCCTCGCTCAAACTGGTCTTTTCTGTATCCGCCAGAAACTCTGCCACGGTAACCGAATACCGATTGGTTTGGATTTCCTGGCCCGTCATGGGTCGCATCTTGATGATACGTGCCGTTTCGTACAACGGATCGATCGCGGTTAACCGTTCCCGGATTTCTGCCACGGAAAAATCGGTTTCCGATTGGAAAATGATTTCCGTTCCTCCCGCAAAGTCTACCCCCATGTTGAATCCACGGATCAGTATGGAAAGGATCGACACGGCGAGGAGAACCGCGGAAATGATCAAGAAAATCTTGCGCTTGCCGGTAAAATCGATCATTTTCAACTTCATTTCTGCTCACCACCCGTTCCTGCGGTAGAAGGCTTCCACTTATTCTTCAGGGTGCCCGAAAAACCATCCAGCAACACCCTGGAGACCACCAGCGTGGTGAACATACTCCCCAGTATACCGATGATCAACGTCGTGGCAAATCCCTTGATGGTTCCCGTGCCAAGGTAATACAAGACAACGCCAGCAAGAATGGTGGTGATATTGGCATCGAAAATCGTGGAGAAAGATTTTGCGTACCCCCCAGTAATGGAGTTCAGCACCGTTTTGCCGAGGCGCATCTCTTCCTTGATGCGCTCGAAGACGATGATGTTCCCATCCACCGTGGTTCCGATCGTCAGGATAATCCCCCCAATACCGGGAAGGGTCAGAATGAATCGACCGGCGGACATGATGCCCAGCAGCAGAAGGGTGTTGTACAGCAACGCGATGTCCGCAACGATTCCAAATGTGCCGTACACAACGACCATGTACACCAGCACGATGGCCAGTCCGAAAAGACCGGCGATCAAGCTCGCAGTCACGATGTCTTTGCCCAGCGAAGGCCCGAGGGTTCTTTCTTCGAGCTTTTCCAATTCCGCTGGAAGATTCCCACTTTTGATGAGGGCAGCCAGTTCCATTGCCTCTTGCGCGGTGAACTGCCCGGAGATTTCAGCGCTGCCATCGCGAATGGCATTTTGCACCACGGGCGCCACGAGAACCAGTTCATCGAGAACGATCGGAAGTTGCTCGCCGACCTTTGCCGTGGTGACTCGCCCAAAAATGTCTGCCCCCTGACGGTCAAAGGACAACAGGATGCGGAATCCCCCTCGTTGGGTATCGGCACTGGCCCGCGCATCGCTTACGGAAGAACCATCCAGGTAGGTTTTTGCATTGTTGACGGTCACGTAGGGATTCACGAGGTACCACATGCTCTCCCCGTCGACCTTTTCCTTTCCTTCTAACCAGTACGCATCCTTATAGGAAATCCCGATTTTTTTGGCGGGTTTTGTCGGGGATTTTTGCGATTCGAGCACTTCGGCGAAGTACAATTTCCCCCTTTTTCCCACGAGCCGTTCGGCCACGGTGGGGTCATCGATCCCGGGAATTTCCACACGGATACGTGTTCCCGTTCCCGAACCCACCCGGGCAACAACAGCCTCGGTAAAATTCGCGCTGTCCAAGCGCTGGCGTACCACTGTTACAACTTCGTTTGCCAGTTCATCAATGCTTTTCTCTGAGTCCGCGGCGGGCACAATGGCATAATCAATCCTGGAACCTCCCTTGATATCCAATCCCAATCGGATATTCTTGAAGATGGAACCAAAAAAAGTATCTGCGCTTCGCCCCGCTTGCGGCCAGAAAAGAGCAAGAAGAGCACCGGTAATCACCAGAACGACGAAAATGAGTCGAACTCGATCTGCTCTCAATGGTATTCCCCTCTCTTTCCCTGAAAAATCAAATGAGTTGCTTTGCTCTGCTTAGCGTTGAACGGCTTCGTTCGGATCTTTCGTAGACTTGCCCAAAATAGCGGAGATGGCCTTGCGGGTAATTTCCATCTTGGTGTCCACCGTTTGGATTTCAACCGTTTGGTCGTTTTTCAGGGCGGTCACTTTTCCCACGATACCCCCTATGGTCACGATCTTGTCGCCCATTTTGAGTTGACTCATCATACTCTTGTACTGCTTGTCTCTTCGGCGTTGGGGCATGATGATCAAGAAGTAAAACATGGCAAAAAGGATCACCACCCAGATAATCAGGCCAAACGCTCCTGTGCCTCCAGCGGCTGGTGCTGCACCTTCAGCGGTCGCTCCCGAGGAATCCGGAGCGGCAAAAGCCCTGTACAGGAATTCCATAAAAAACCTCACCTCTTCTTTTAGACTTTAACAAAAAAATGGCGGAGGCGGTGGGACTCGAACCCACATGAGCACATAATGCTCACCGATTTTCGAGACCGGCTCCTTAGCCAATTCGGACACGCCTCCGTATTTTCCCGCGTATTATAGCACAAAAAAGCTTTGCCTACCACCTACAAGGCTTTTTTACTCCGAATACCCTCCCACACGGATCTCATCATCCTCCAAAACGAGGATCACCTTCTTCAAAACCCTCGTGGAGTAGAACTTGCGATCACGGATGGTGATTTCGGTTCCAGCATTCATGACTTCACGAACCACGATACGCGCGCCTTTCACGCTGAGATCCAGGCGACGCTGGCAAGCAGCCAACTCGTTTTCCAGCTGGGGAAGCTGCACGTTGATCGTATTGATGGAGTTGATGGATTTGAGCAAAAATTCCACCTTGTCTTTGGGAAACTTCTCCCCCATGGCGTTCTTGAATTCCCGCAGTTTCTTCACGATGGTATTCAACTTTTGCAGGTTTTCCTGGTCGACGGCGATCTGGGACTTGAGTAGCGCGATCTTCTCGCGTAGCTCCGGGTCCACTCCCACTTCCACGGTAGTTTTCACGTTCATTTCCGAGCCAAAAACGTTCACGTGAATCTGATGGGCGGCAGATACCATTCCCCCGATGATTTCACCGGGTTTCCCGACCACTTTCACATCCCGCTTGGCTTTGAGGGAGGAATTCACGGCAGCAGATTCCACCAACACATCTCGTCCGGCCTCCAATTCCGCGTTTTCCACGAACTTGAGCTGGATGTCACGACCAGCGGAGAGGTAAGCCTTTCCACGCCCCTTTACTCCCGCGTGCACGAGGATGTCTTTCCCGGCAATGAGTGTCGCGGCTTCCACGATTTCGGATACTTCGATCGTTTCCTTGGCTTTCAATACGAAGCCTGGTTTGACCATACCTTCCACAATTATGGTGCCCTCGAATTCCACGTTCCCCAAACCCGCATCCACGTCACCGGAAACCACGAACACTTTCTGCACGCTCACGTGGTCGTTTTCCCACTTCAAAATCCCTTCGCTGGTGGAAAGCAACTGGTCTCCGCCGTCTTCCAATCGCGTGTTTTCCCCACATAGGGAATTCAACGTCTTGTCTTTCGGGGGACGAGGCGGCACGGTCATTCCAAACACATCTTTTCCCGGAAGTCCTTGCTTAGGGGCGATGCGTCGCACCAACAACGTGCCCTTTTTCACCAGGAAACGCTGGAAATTCTTCTTCTGGGTACCTCGCATCTTCCCAGCGGAGAAGAGTTTCAGTTTTTCCAAGTCGAAGTTGAAGAGAACTTGGGCATCCTTGCTCTCTTCGGGGGGAATCCCCTTTGCAAACGGAAAAGGCACATCAGGAACGGGGTTTTCCAAGAACTGTTTCAACTTCTCTTGATCCGCCCCGAACTTGATCCCTTTCACGCGAAGCGCATCAAGGACCTCCTCGGAGGACAGGGGTTTGTCAAAACCCGCAACCGGATGAAAAACCAGGAAAGCATTCAACTTGTTGCTATCAATCTGGACTTCAATCCGCTTTTGTGACAACAGTACCTCCTCCCGGAATTTCCCCGCCAAAAATCCAGGTCAATACTCATCCAATTCTAACCGAATATCGGTGATGGATTGCAGGATTTCGTCGGGAGAAATCAATTCTCCGTCCACCCGGTTCACCAGCTTCAACAATCGGCCCCTCTTGTTCAGCCGAGATACTTCCTTGAAAATTTGCCCCATGTTCATTTCCACCACCAAAACCGCATCCACGCTGGCCATCAACTTGGCCACCTGGGCATTGGGAAAGGGCCAAATGGTAATCGGCCGGAAAAGGCCTGCCTTGATCCCGTCTGCCCGGGCGAGTTTGACAGCGCGCTTTGCGCTACGGGAGGTGGAGCCATACGCGATCAGAAGGAACTCCGCATCTTCGGTCATGTATTCTTCGTAGGAGCTGATTTCGTCCATGTGCAGCTGGATTTTCTTGTCCAATTGCTTGAGCAGCTTGTCAGCCACGTGGGATGTGCCCATGGGAAATCCGCTTTCATCGTGCACCAAACCGGAAACGTGGAAACGACTCTTTCCCATCACGCGTAGGGGAGCAGACATGTCGTTGATGTTCTCAAAAGGATGGTATATCTCCTCTTCCTCCAACTCGTCCGAAAGCCGTGGGAGAACCCAATCGTCGGGAATCTCGGGGATTTCAAAACTTTCCCGCATGTGCCCCAAGACCTCATCCATGAGAAAAATCACGGGAACGCGGAAACGTTCCGCAAGGAAGAAGGCTTTCACGATCAACGTGTACGTCTCCCGCACGCTATTGGGATAGAGCGCGATAACGGGATGGTCACCATGGGTTCCCCAGCGGGCTTGCATGATGTCACCCTGGGATACCTTCGTGGGGAGACCGGTACTGGGGCCCCCACGCATCACGTTTACGAAAACACAGGGGGTTTCGGTCATGGAAGCGTAGCCGATGGCTTCCTGCATCAACGAGAATCCGGGACCGCTGGTGGCGGTCATCGATTTCACACCCGCAAGGGAAGCACCGATAATGGAACACGCACTTGCAATCTCGTCTTCCATTTGAATAAAACGCCCCCCCACCTTGGGAAGCTCTCTTGCCATGGTTTCGGCGATTTCGGTGGCCGGAGTGATGGGGTATCCGCCAAAGAACCGGCATCCAGATTTGATCGCGCCCAGCGCACAAGCCTGGTCTCCCTGCATCAACACGTACTCTTTGTCCCTAACCATTTCCTCCCTCATCCTTTCGCTCGTTGATATCGATGGCAAAATCGGGGCAAGCCCGCTCGCACTGCCTGCACCCGATGCATGCGTCTTGGTCGGAGATCCGGGGAGCGTTCATCTTGCCTTGGACGATAGCGTGCGCGGGGCAAATCCAGTAGCAAATCCCACAGGATTTGCACAATTCCTGGTTAATCCGGATCGAATACTTCTTCGTGGTCGTCAAAAACCGCACCTCCATGTGGGAATCTCTTTTGGTACTCTGCGATCGCGTGCGAAAAAGGAAGGGGAAACAAGGAACATGGGATACGCGAAATACCCCTTCCGCCTCGAGTAAATCTTATCATAACCCTGCGATTTCTTCCAAACTTCCCACGTACCAACTCCATTTCCCCCAGGAAAAAAAAGCGGCCGTTCACCACCATGATCCCTTCAAGCGGGTCCAAAACCGCATGGAAAAAAAGCAAGCGTGACCAGCAAAAGAGATGGAGGCAAACCAAGAACAAAAAGAGCAAACGCAACCCGTCTGCCGCAGGGAGGAAAAGAACGAAAAGCGCAAAGAAAAACCCAAAACCCAGGAAGAAACGGGAGAGAGAACGAAGAAGCGGAGAAGCAGAAAGGAACAACATAAAAAAATCAGCGCGGGCAAACCGCGCTGAAGACTATGCTACCTTGGTTACCTTTCCGGATTTTAAACACTTTGTACAAACTTTCATGCGTTGTACCGAACCATCGGGGTTCTGTACGCGAACCGATTGCAAGTTGGGTTTCCATCTCCGCTTGATTTTCCGATGGGAGTGACTGACGGAAAAGCCGGTAGAAGGCTTTTTGCCGCAAACATCGCAAGCCCAGGCCATTCTCGTTTCCTCCTTTCCAAGTCTCTTGAGTTTCTTTCAGCCCCGATTATAGCAACCCCCCCTTCTTTTTGCAAGTGGGGGGCAAAGTATTTACCCATCCGTTACTTTCTTCCCGAACAAAGAACAAGGCGAAGCGTGTGCAGCTGCTGGGATTCGTGTGTTCTTTCAGCGTGGCCCCTCCCTTTTGCAAGGCCTATGATATAATCCCGGTAAACACCTACACCAAGAAAGGGAGGTACCAGAATGTACAAGCTCGTGCTAATCCGTCACGGGGAAAGCGTTTGGAACAAGGCAAACCTGTTCACGGGATGGACCGATGTAGACCTTTCGGAAAAGGGTATCGAGGAGGCACAGCAGGGCGGCAAAACGTTGAAAGAGCAAGGGTATACCTTCGACATCGCCTTCACTTCCGTACTCAAACGGGCCATCAAAACCTTGCATATTGTCCTGGAACAGACCGACCAGCTCTGGATCCCGGTTGTGAAAACCTGGAGGCTCAACGAGCGGCACTACGGGGCATTGCAGGGCTACAACAAGGCGGAAACCGCCAAAAAATTCGGCCAGGAAAAGGTGCACATTTGGAGAAGAAGTTACGATGTCCCACCCCCCGCCCTGGAGGAAACGGACGATCGCTTCCCCGGGAAAGACCCGCGTTACCAGGATCTCACGCCGGAGGAACTTCCGCGAACCGAATGCCTCAAAGACACACTGGAGCGTTGCCTACCGTACTGGCACGAAACCATCGCGCCCACGATTCGCTCGGGAAAACGCGTGGTGGTTTCCGCCCATGGTAACAGCCTTCGTGCACTGGTCAAGTACTTGGACAACATCCCGGACGAAGAAATCGTGGGGTTGAACATTCCCACCGGTGTTCCCTTGGTGTACGAACTGGACGAGGATTTGCACCCCATCCGCCACTACTACCTGGGAGACCAGGAAGCCATCGCCAAGGCAACACAAGCCGTTGCAAACCAGGCAAAAGCAAAAGAATAAGCCATTTCCCTTTCGCGGGGCGAATCACGCGCCCCGCTTTTCCTACTTCGCGACCTGCAAGAATCGTGGAAGTGTTTCCAACGGGTCCAGCTGGAGCGTTTGGCAATACTCCACGATGGCATGCAGCAGTTCCTTTTCTGCTTCCAGCGCCAAGCGATCAAACTGGTACATGTCCAAAAGGCTCTTGTAGTAATCCTTCGAAGTGATATAACCCTTGGTCCTGGCTTCTTGCAGGCGTGAGAGGCTTTGCAGGCTGATACTCTTTTTTTCCGAAGCGTTTTCAAAGCGAGCCCGGGAAAACACCAGATCCTGGTAGGCTTTGTTGCGTTGAAAAAGAAGCTCGTCTTCCAGCGCACGTTTGCGCAGTTCGTGGATCTTGGCCATTTTGCGCGAAGAGTCGGCCGTGTACGGCGTTTGGATACCCGCACTGGAAAGCTGGTACTTGGTGTTTTCCAGTTCTTGCGACAAGCTCTCGATTTGCAAGGGAACCATCTTTTGAAGCAGGGCAGCATCCAATGCTGGTTCCGGGGGATCCAGGGTGAACGAAGCCACCTGTACTTCCGGAATGTCCGAGAGGAAGAGCATGGCTTGCACGTATTCCCGGGTGGTTTCTCTCCGCTGGTCGTAGTATTCCAGGGAGGTTTCGCTCAAAGAAAGGTCCACTTGGGCAAGATCCACTTCACTTTGGGATACCCCCCCAATTTGGAAGGCTTTTTGCTTGTTGAGGAAATCTTCCATGTACATCTTGCAGGAAACGTCGGCAATGGTGTGTTCCAAGTCCAGTTCCTTGATTTCCCACAGCAACTCCAAGAATTCCGCGATCAGTTCCCATTTTTTGGACTGGTACAGGTTCAGGTCTTGGAACCTTTTCAAGTCCGCCTCCAAAACCTGGAGCTTTGAGGACGCGGCTAACAGGTTGGCCTGGTAACTGTCTTGGGCGGAAGACCACGTCAATTCCAGCGCAACCGCTTCGGGGTTATTCTGGGAGAATGATTCCAGGAGTTCCGGGAAACTCCCGGCAAATCCCTGGACCAGGAGCACTACCGAAAACCCCAAAAACATGCAGAACATTGCATTACCCTTTCTCATGCGTCACCTCGTTTTCCAAGAGCCCGCCAGCCTTCTCCATTATCCACCGCTTTCCGGTGAACTGTAATTCCGTTTCTCCAATCGCGATTGGATTTTCTGCAACGCACTGAAAGCTGCCTTTTGCTCCGCGCTTTTCTTGGTACGCCCGTTTCCCAACCCAAGCATCTCTCCTTGTACGAACACCTGGAAAACGAACTCGGGGCGATGCGGGGGTCCATTCACTTCCACCAGGTAGTACTCCGGGAGTTCCCGGAAAAGGGATTGGGTAACCTCTTGGAGTTGGGTTTTGAAATCCAACCAAAGCTTGCCTTCCATGACTTCCTCCATCAGGGGGGAGACGAGGGGAAGGAAAAAATCCCGTGCGGCGGAAAAACCCAAGTCCAGGTAGATAGCTCCACAAAGGGCTTCAAATGCATCGGCAAGAATGGAATCCCGTTCCCGTCCACCGGAAAGCTGCTCCCCCTTCCCGAGGAAGAGGAATTCCCCCAGGTCGATGTCCCGCGCAACCCTTGACAAGATCGTTTCGCTGGCCAGCAAGGCTTTTGCCTTGGCAAGATCACCTTCCGCAGTATCCGGGTAGTCACGGAATAGCTGGTCCACGATAATCAGACCAACCACGGAATCCCCCAGGAACTCCAAGCGTTCGTTGGATTTCTCCAATGGTTCCGAGCTCCCTTGGTTTCGCTCATGGATGAAAGAAGTATGGCACAATGCCCGGTACAGCAATTCCGGATCGGAAAAACGGAGCTCCCACTTTTGGGCGGCTCGTAGCACCTTTTCGCTCTTTTTCTTGTCCATTCTTCCCCTCCCTTTTTTCTGACACCGCTGGATTATATCATCATTTGGCTCCGTGGATTGTGCGGGTATTCTGCATCCCCTCCATTCGGAACCCCCATCCTTTACTTCATTTGCCCGCCAAGTATGATATAATCCAGCGTGAGCCAATCGGGTGAGAAATGAAAAGGAATGCAAAGGTACGCATTGTCTATTTCGGTTCGTGCAAAACGCCATTCATTAAGGCCGGAATCGAGCGCTTTCATCGGTGGATTCGGCCCTATCTTTCTATGGAAGCCATTGCCCTGCCTTCGGGAGGAGACATTCACCGAGTGGGAGCCCGAGGCATTCAAGCGCGGGAAGAAGAACTTTTTTTCAAGCGCTTCTCTCGGGAGCAAAAGGGAGTTTTGCTGTGCGAAGAAGGGGAAAACCCCGACTCACAGGCCTTTGCAACCTGGCTGGAGAACCAGATTTCCCTGGCCGCATACCCCCTTTTCGTCATTGCCGGGTACGCTGGCCCGGGCGAACAACTGAAGCAATGGGCCAACACGACCCTTTCCCTTTCTCGCATGACTTGGACCCACGAAATGGCGTATCTGCTCCTCATGGAACAGTTGTTCCGGGCGATGAAGATCATCCGGAAAGAACCGTACCATTACTGATGCAGTAGAGCGTACATTTGAAAGGATGGTGTTATCGTTCGTGGAACCTGAACCTGGTAGTACGACCTGGCAACTCATTCTGCTGGTTTTCTTGCTCTACCTCTCCGGTTTCTTTTCGGGGTCCGAAACGGCCCTCACCTCCGTCAGTAAGTTGAAAATCAAACAAATGATCGAAAAAAGCGGCACCGATCAACGCAAAAAGATCCTTTCGGAAGCTCTTCACAGGCCGAATCGCCTGTTAACAACGATCTTGGTGCTGAACAACTTCGTGAATATCTTGGCTTCCTCCATGGCCACGTTGTTCGTCATGTCGCTTTTCCCCGAGGGAGAAACGGGGATTGCGGCGGGAATCGCAACCGGTTTCATGACGTTCTTCATCCTGATCTTCGGTGAAATCACTCCCAAGGTGTATTCTACCCAGCAAGCCGAACGCGTATTCCGGAGAAACATTCCCGTGATCACCTTCGCGAGCTACCTTCTTTCTCCGGTGATTACCTTCCTGGTTTGGATCTCCAACCTTTTTTTACGCTTGCTGGGAGGGCACAAGGTCAAAGAGCCCCCGTTTATCACGGAAGATGAAATCGTTTTCGCCATGCATGTGGGAGCCCAAGAAGGTGCCATCGAACCGGAGGAAAAGCAAATGCTGACCCGTGCGCTGGAGCTCAAGGACACCACGGTACGGGAAATCATGATCCCGCGTGTTGACATGGTTGCCTTGGAAGAGTCCCACCCCCTTTCCGTGGCATTACAGCTGATCAAGGAGGAAGGGTATTCGCGTTTCCCGGTGTACCGGGAAAGCATCGATAACGTTTCGGGTATCTTGTATGCCAAAGATATCCTCAAGGTCATGCACGAAAGAGGGAGGGATGTTTTCGACAAGCTTCGCGTGAAAGAGATCTCCCGGCTCCCCTTTTTCATTCCCGAAACCAAGCGCATCAACGACTTGCTCCAAGAA